>NZ_BLZO01000097.1 GCF_014132355.1 Okeania sp. KiyG1 | reverse complement strand
TTTTCCTGTTCATTGACTACGGGAAGACCACTAATACGTTTTTCTGCTAAAATTTTAATTGCCTCTTTCAACGGCATTTCTGGCTTGACAGAGATTGGATTATTGGTCATAACATCTGCTACAGTTTTAGTCATATTTACCTCAGATTTTGTTCTAGTTGGAGTAACTTTGAGAGCGTAAAAAGTAAAATTTTTCCTTTTTAGTTTTGGCTTCAATAGTAATCATAAAAGAAAGTACAACATACTATAATTGCACCTTTCTCAAATCAAAGCCTAAAATGTAGCATAAAGCTATATTAAGAATTTTTGACTAATGTCAACATCTGAAGGCCAAAAAATAGAAGTTTCTGCTCGCGATCGCTGTGTACTTGTCTGCCAAAATACATCTTGTCTGCGCCACAACTCTCAAGAAGTCCTCAAAACCTTCATAGCTGAGACAGAAAATATAGTTGGTGTTAATATCGAGGCCAGCAGTTGTCTAGGTCAATGTAGTACTGGCCCCACAGTAAGAGTTACCCCTGATGAAATTTGGTATTACCGAGTCCAGCCTACTAATGTCCCAAAAATAGTTAAACAACATTTTCAGGGCAATGAACCTGTAGATAATATGCTTAATCCTAGAATTCATCCTCGTTTCTAGGAGTAGGGAGTAGGGAGTAGGGAGTAGGGAGTAGTTAAGAGTCACGAGAAATGGGAGTTATAGAGTAGGTAATTGTTAATCATGGTTTCTTAATTGTCGCCATAGTTACCCCAAAATGCGCTCTTTTTGGAACCAAGGGCGACCTAACTCCTTGTACTTTTTCCGGACATAAAAAGGCATTTTCCTTTATCTGTCAATGCCTTTAGATTTAATCAGCAAGCCCTATATTAAATTTATTTTGTACAGGCACTTAATTCAACTAACCTATTTCACAATTGATATAGCAGTCAAAGCAAAGCTTAGGAGATTACTTCTGAATTCTGACTTCTAACTTCTAACTTCTGACTTTTGACTTCTGACTTCTGATAACACCCATTCCTTAATGAACTTGTTAACTTGTTCCGGTACTTCATCATGAGGGCAATGACCCGCCTCCAAAAAGTATTCTGTTAACTGAGGATAATACTTACGAAACTGGGCACTTCTACTTTGAGTATTTATCCAAGGATCTGCTTTTCCCCATAGCATGAGTAAGGGACAGTTTAACTGACCTAACAACACATCAACTTTTTCGCCAGATGGAGTTTTGAATATAGAAGCAAAGACTTTAGCTGCACCAGGATCGCAAGAAGGCCGATATATATCTTCTATTAGTTGGTCTGTAACAGCACTTTGGTCTAAATAAACTTTCTGTAGTGTTTTTCTGATAGTGCTACGTCGTCGCGTCCATTGAAATAATAAAAAACTAGGCCAATCTTGTAAAAGTAACCACTTTGTACTTTGAGAAATAACTTTTCTCCACAAGGGAGGTTTGGCAGTAGGCTGAGATTCACTAAAAGGTCCAGCGCTGTTCAGTAATATTAAACCTGCTGTGGAGCTTGGATATTGAGCTGCCACACACAATGCTGCATAACCTCCCAGAGAATTTCCTGCTAATACCACAGGTTTACCAACTACTTCAGTAATAAAGTCATTTAGTTGTTCTCTCCATAGCTGACCACTATATTGCCAGTTTGCTTTAGTCGAACGTCCAAATCCTAGCAAATCGATCGCCCAAACCTGAAAAAACTGGCTCAGATATCCAATATTTTTGCGCCAATGGTCTGTTGATGCTCCAAAGCCATGTATTAATAATATGGGTGGAGTTGCGGGATCGGACTTACCTGCACATACATAGTAGATAGACTGATCCCGCCATTGCCAATAACTGCCAGGAAGTGAAGTTGTAGTAGAGGCTGATGTAGTTAACATATATATATTATATATATAAATTTTTATTAAATTACATTAAGTATTATATCAAAATTGAGGCGGGATCAAATTATTTCTAAAATATTTCTCGTTAGCAATAAAAATCTATTAAAAAAATATAGGCCATAAAAAAGAAACCTATCGTAGATAGTAGATATTTAGATACTTTAAGTAGAAGATATATAAAAAATTTGCACTAATTTAGAAAAGGTACTTTATTTTTCTTAAGAGTTTTGATACTATAAAGATATGAAAGCAGGGATGCTCATAAAAGAAAAGATTTTTAACCGCACGAGGAGATTGACAAAGGTTTACTAAGAAAAGCTAGGGAGTTTTTTCAGTGATTGCTATCTCATCACGTCCACGTCTAATAGGTCAAAACTGGGTGACAATTAGCTTTGCTTCTACCCTGTATTTGTGTCCGATTCTCGACCTTTTACTGGCAGATGTTCCTAAACATTGGCATCCAGAACTACGATTAGGATTACAAGAAGCTTTGGTAAATTCTGCAAAGCATGGAAATAATTTAGACCCCAGTAAGAAAGTTTTTGTCCGTTTTTCAATTGTACAAGACCAGTATTGGTGGGTGATTTCAGACCAAGGCTCTGGTTTTAAACCACCTTGTAAATCAAACCAAAATCATAGGCAAACTGCTACTGATTCCGCAGAAAATTATTGTGATGATGAAAAAGAATGTGGTCGAGGCATATACATCATCTACCAAATTTTTGATTATGTGGAATGGAATTCCAAGGGTACAGAGTTAACACTATGCAAAAGAGTAAGAAATAACTCCAGATTACCCTTGGTTATATGAAGAATTTAAGTTAACTTCAACTGATTAATCCTTCTTTACTCCATGAGTTGGACATGGGGGAGCTGAAATAGATCGATCTAACCAGCTAGTAGCTTGTTTTAGACGTTCGATCGCTTCAGTAGGTTTTGCTTTAATTAGAAAAACTAGGGCAGCTACAGTTAGCTCTAATGCACGGACTTGGCGATTAGACTTAAGTCGATGCCAGTCTCTTTCTGGTATAGCAAGTCTTTGGGCTAAAGCTTGAGCTAATTCTAATGTACTATACTCCTGTAAATCTCTTTTGTTAGGAGTGTTGAGTTTGCTAGTTGCAGTTGCAGAAGCTGAGTTAGAGTTAAGCATATTTTCCTAGATTAATGTTTTCAGGTGAACTTACTATATTTAAGTATGCCAGTATGAATCCTCCTCCAGAACATTCTGAGAAAAAAATAAATGATGGGTGTTCAAATTCTGCATCAATTGATGGGGAGTCAGAAGTTTCAGAGACTGATTTTGCACAAGCACTAGCAGAGGTAGAGCGTTCCTTTGCTGCTCTGAAAGAACGTTATTCTCAAGTTCAGTATTATCAGAGGCGAAAAGCAGAATTAAAGCATCGCTTAGAAGAAGTAAGACCGGAAGTACGTCGCCAAAAAACTAATGAATTGAGAGAAGAGTTACAACAAATACAGACAGAATTAGAAACAATAGAATTAAATCTAGAGAGTAGTTTGTTTGGTTGGAATAGCATAAAAGAACCATTTTGGCAAGCCGTGAGATTTGGCGGTTTAGGAATTGCGATCGGTTGGATATTAAAATCTTGTGCTGGGTGATGTCAGGTTTTGGCTCTGAAAAACTTGGTATTGCATAGTAATCTGCTTTGGTGATACGGTTGCCGTAGTTGAATTAGTGAAGAAAACTAATGGCAACAGTAGCTAAGTATTATGAAGTTCCCTTAAAAAGACTGAATTCAAAAAATGCCCAAGGAGTTGTCTTCAGAGAGTTTGAAGATGTGAAAATAGATTTGTGCAAATGGCCTACTCAAGGAAAACGACCTCTAGATTATGATAAAAACAGCAAGATATTGCACGAGGTACTCTCAAGAGGTAGAATTAGCGAGTTAGTCCTGTGATGGATAATCAAGGAGAGTTATGGCTAAAATCAAGCTAATGCACGCTAAACTTCATCGCGTGCGGGTGACAGAAGCAAAGCGTGATGACGTTGGTAGCGTCACCATAGATTCAGAACTACTGGAAAAAGTAGGAATGTTGCCTCTAGAAGAATGTAGAAATAGTTAACATTAATAATGGTAACCGTTGGTCAACTTATGTTTTACCTGGTGAAGCAGATTCAGGTATAGTTTGTCCAAATGGAGGAGAGGCCATTATATGTGAGAAAGGTGATATTTTCATTGTTTGAGCTAGCGAACAATGCGATCGCTCCGAAATATTAGAAAATGGACATGAGGCCAAGGTGGTAGTGGCTGATGAAAATAACCACTGTCAAGAACTTCTCTATCAGACTTTAACTCCAAATCAAGGAAATGTTGAATTTCATTTCATTCTCTGCCAGCAATTCCAGAAGGTGAAACATCAGTGTATCTGGAAAAGATGATGGGAAAGAAGTAACAGTTAAAACTAAACCTTAAGGAATGAGGATTTATTAACTTCCAGATTCCCTGCACAGAAGCATTTCAGTGTAATACTCCTGGCCAAAAACTGTGGATCTTATTTAATTCTCATTCCCAAGGATGAAACTATAGTAGTAGGGACAATAATGATGACAACTCTAGCTCGGGAACTCAAAAGTGCTTTTCGGATAGAATCAGTTGCAACTGTGGATAACGGGGTGCAAGTCACTTGGAAAGATGGTCACGAAAGCTTTTATCATAACCTCTGGCTGCGGGATACTTGCCACTGTCCAGAATGCTTCCAGCGAGATACATTGAGTCTTAATAGTGGAGAAGGAGAAGGACACGATCCTCTGAAAATGCCACTAAATCCAATAACTGAAACGGTCAAAATTGACCGTGAAGGAAACTTGGACATTATTTGGGGTGGTGAAGAGCCAGGACACCACAGCGTATTCGATCCATCTTGGCTGCGGGTTCAATGTCAAAAAGAGCCCGCCCTGAAACAGCGACGTACTCCCCAACTGTGGGATTCATCAGTGTCTATCCCTCATTTTGATTATTATGAAGTGATGAAAGACGATGAGGCACTATTGCTGTGGTTGGAGAAGATGCTCGAATTGGGAGTGGCAATAATTGACAACTTTCCCAAAAATAAAGTAAGTTTTCAATCTCTAGTAGAGCGCATTGGTCCGCTCCAGCAGCGATATCATCCCACTAATATCTTTACCTTAGATACAGCTAACAAACTGGCAGGAAGTATTCATCACGCTTATCAATACATGGAACGTTTACATAATCATACCGATCATGTTTCCTACAACGTTCCTCCCAGACTGAAATTTTTGGGATGTATTCAATACGACAACCCAGATCATGACAAACAGGCTTATTCTACTTTGGTAGATGGTTTCAAAATAGCAGAAGTTTTGAGGGCGCAGCAGCCAAAATTCTTTGAGTTGCTGACTAAAGAGTATATACCAACAGGTCGCCGGCGGCTGAGTGTAGAGGAAAATGTATCCGATCGCGAACAGGGCAGTAAGAAATACCAATGGGACACTTATCATCGCCAGCACGTGATTAATGTAGATGAAAATGGGGAAGTCTACCAGATTCGGCACAATGAAAACGACCGAGTTCCACTAGATGTTTCCCATGACAAAATTCAAGATTTGTATGCTGCTTATCAAGCCTTTACAACTCTGGCTGAATCTCCAGAATACGTTGCCAAATTTCTCATTGCTCCCGGACAGGTCTTAGTTAATGATAACTGGCGGTTACTTCATGGACGGACGGCTATTCGGAATCCCGGACTACGACAAATTTTACTGGGAGCGTATATGAAGCCAGAAACATTCCGCAGCCGACGCCGACTGTTACTTGGAAAGAAAAGTGGGCTATCTAATATCTGGTTAATGGGATGTTCGGAACGGGCTCTAGAAATCTTGGCAGACCGCACCACGATCTAAAAAACGACTTCTATAGAATCCATTTGGTATCTTTGCCAGGGTAAAAATTTTTGAGTTACTCCTTGGTTTTTAGGTAGAGGCAATACAGGAAAAAGGTTGAAAAATACTTGCTCCACACCCCCTAACCCCATGCTGACAAGGGTAGGTTTTTCATCATCGACGGTATGGGGCGCGAGTGTAGTCCCAAAGAAGGATGGGTCAGTGCGTGATTAATGCAGCTTGGGTCAACCAGACTCTGTACTCCCCACACTACCCACACTCCTCCTATATTTTTAAATAGAGCCCAAATGGCTTCTATAGTAGTTATATCTGAATTTTTGACTACTCCACGCAGCTGTTGCCGAGGGGATTCTAAGTATATACTACGCAACAGGATAAATCCTTGTTGCTTCGTTTCTCATGATTCTGACCAAAGATGTATTCTTTGGGGACAATTTCCGCGGTGCCCCTACACAGTCGGCTTAAGTTTAACCCTAGCTTTCTGCTTACTTTTGTCTAAGAGACTGTTTGTAAAGTGTTGTAATATACAATTAAACTGTAACAACTTGGTTATTTATCCCAGATTTATAGGCTGAAATACGCAATTTGCCAGGGGTAAAAACACTTCATAATTCTTTACAAACAACCTCTAAACGTTTGTATATCCAGACAATAACACAGGACAACTAAAGTTGTCTAGTCTAAACGGCTCGCTTGTTTTCATCCCCCGGTTAAAACACGCTTGCTCTCAACGTCGCTTTTCGGTAAAATTGGACAGTTGTTTTAGTATGTGGTGAAATCATTTTGGATACAACAGACTGCTTAAAAATTGAATTGAAATGGCTGCAAAAAAATTAGCTCTTAGTCAGTTAACTAGTGACTGATTTATTTAGCGGCAAGTAATCTAATCTACTTTAAAAAAAAATTTGGAGGTGTAAAATGACAACAGTATTGCAACAACTAAAACCAGCTTTTCGCATCGAATCAATAGCAACCCTTGATAAGGGTGTGAATATTACTTGGAAAGATGGCCACGAAAGTTTTTACCATAACCTTTGGCTTTTAGATAGCTGTCGGTATCCTAAAAGCTTTCAGCGAGATACCTTGAACCTCAATAGCGGACACGATCTCCTGAAAATGCCTTTAAACCCAACTCCTCAAGAAGTAATGGTCGATCGCGAAGGCAATTTGGATATTGTTTGGGGCGGGGAAGAAACAGGTCATCACAGTGTATTTGATGCTTCGTGGCTGCGGGTACACTGCCAAAGCGACCAAGCACTCAAACAACGATCTCCCCTTCAACTGTGGGATTCGTCAGTGTCAATACCTCATTTTGATTATCATGAGGCGATGGAAGACGACGGGGTGCTATTGCTCTTCCTCAATAAAATGGTCGAACTGGGGGTGGCCGTCATTGACAACGCTCCGAAGAATGAAGAGAGCTTTCGGGCAATCATAGAGCGGGTAGGGCCTCTGCGCCAACGATATCATCCCACGAATGTGTTTACGATGGATAGAAGCGACAAGAAGGCTCAGGGTATTCACCATGCCTATCAAGCGGGAAAGTTACAAAATCATACCGATGTGACGGCTTATGATATTCCTGCAGGGTTGGTATTTTTCGAATGTATCCTCTACGAAAACCCGGATGGCGATCGCCAAGCATATTCCACGATCGTGGACGGTTTCAAACTGGCAGAGGTAATCAAAACAGAAAATCCCTGGTTTTTTGAATTGCTAACCACGGAATATATACCAGCAGGTCGCAAGCGACTTTTTGTCGAGGAGAAACTATCAGAGAATGAGACCAGTGGGCGGAAGTACGAATGGGACACTTATCGGCGTAACCATCTGATTAAATTGGATGAACATGGGGATGTGTATCAGATTCGGTACAGTCATAACACGCGGATTCCGCTAGAAGTATCCTACGATAAGATTGAAGACTTGTGGGCAGCCTATCGGCGATTTTCGGAACTGTTGCAAGATCCTAAATATATGACGGAATTTTTGCTAGCTCCAGGACAGGTATTGGCAATTGACAATTGGCGAGTCCTTCACGGGCGAATGGGTATTTTGAACCCTAATCTACAACGAATTTTGCTGGGAGCCTTTTTAGAGGAGGAAAGTTTCCGCAGCCGACGGCGAATTTTATTGGGAGATAAAACTGGGATGTCAGACTTGTGGTTAATGGGATGTTCAGACCGCGCTTTGGAAATTTTGTCAGATAGATATTTATAAAGACATTGCAGAATTTTAATCAATTGTAAGCCAAACACCTCATTTGATTACTGGAGCGATCGAATGGGGTTATTTTATCAAAAAATCTACATGACTAATCAAGTGAAATCTTGGCAACATAAATTCTTGGGAACCCTACAGCTTTTGTTGGGAAATTACAATTGATTAATACTATATTTTGATATAATACCAAAAATCAATCAAAATAGCAAGTCTGATCGACAGGATTAAACCAATGACAAAGCAACGAATTGCTGAAATATTAAGAAGCGGTAAACCTGATGAAAAAGTAACAATTCAAGGGTGGGTACGCACGAAGCGAGAGTTGAAAGAATTTGCTTTTGTAGAGGTTAATGATGGTTCATGTTTGGCTAACCTACAGGTAGTATTAAATCCTGATATACCAAATTATCAAGAAATTTTGCAGCAAATGAATACAGGCGCCTCCATAGAAGTAACTGGTATTTTGGTAGAGTCACCAGCAAAAGGGCAAAGAATTGAACTTAAGGCAGAAAAGGCGATCGCTTATGGTGATGCCGATCCTGAAACATATCCTTTGCAGAAAAAACGTCACTCTTTTGAGTTTCTTCGTACTATTGCACATTTGCGGGGACGCACTAATACTTATGGCTCGGTTTTTCGTGTGAGAAATGCTTGTGCTAATGCTGTGCATCAATTCTTTCAAGAACGAGGTTTTTTGTGGGTTCATACTCCTATTATTACTGCTAGTGACTGTGAGGGTGCAGGGGAAATGTTTACTGTTACTAATTTGGATTTAAAGAAAGTTCCTCTGACAGAAAAACAAGATGTTGATTTTAGTCAAGACTTTTTTGGAAAGCCTGCTTTTCTAACAGTAAGTGGGCAGTTAGAAGCGGAAATTATGGCAACTGCTTTTAGTAATGTTTATACGTTTGGTCCGACTTTTCGAGCGGAAAATTCTAATACTTCTCGACATTTAGCTGAGTTTTGGATGATTGAACCTGAGATGGCTTTTTGTGATTTGGAAGGGGATATGGATTTGGCTGAGGAATTTTTGAAACATATTTTTAAGTCTGTTTTGGAAAGTTGTTCTGAGGATATGGAATTTTTCAATAAACGGATTGATAAAACAGTTTTTGAAACGGCGGATACGATTATTAATAATAGTTTTGAAAGGATTACTTATACTGAGGCTGTTTCTTTGTTGGAAAAGACAGATAAAAAGTTTGAATATCCGGTAGAATGGGGTTTAGATTTACAGTCGGAACATGAGCGTTATTTGTGTGAGGAATTGTTTAAAAAACCTGTGATTGTGACTGATTATCCAGCAAAAATTAAGGCTTTTTATATGCGTTTAAGTGATGATGGTAAGACGGTTAGGGCAATGGATGTTTTGGTGCCGAAAGTAGGAGAAATTATTGGTGGTTCTCAGAGGGAAGAACGTTTAGATATTTTGGAGAAAAGGATAGATGAACAGGAGATGAATAAGGAGGAATTATGGTGGTATTTAGATTTGCGTAGGTATGGTACTGTGCCTCATGCGGGATTTGGTTTGGGATTTGAAAGAGTGGTGCAGTTTATGACAGGAATGGGGAATATTCGAGATGTGATTCCTTTTCCTAGGGCACCTTTAACTGTGGATTTTTAATGTTAGGAATTATTGGGAAATGTGTAATTTATTTTGTTTACTTCCCAATCTCTAATTATTAATTATCCATTGCTAAACACCAGGCATTTATAAAAATACTCTGTAATATCAAATCCGGATAATTACTATATCCAAGTCATTACGACTGGAACGGAGTGGAAGGAAGCAATCTCAGAGGTTGATGAGATTGCTTCCTATCGTCGCAATGACAATTTTTCAACTGGATTCTATTATAAAATATCCTGCCTGTTTTAATCTAAAAATATTTTTATTCCCTAAAAATTATGTCAGATGAGTAGATCGTAAGTAGGGATTTCCATGGAACGTTCCTACAATGTTTTGATTGTGACAATGAAGTTCATTTATTTGAGAAGTGCTAAAATTAGTCTAATTAATATTAATATTTGGAGTAATTATGGCTGGTAAACTTTTACGGAATATTTTCGGAGAAAATTTGTCGGGCACTATTAAAGGTGGAGTTGAGTCAGCTAAGGCGGTTTTTAAACTAGCAGAAGTAATAGAAAAAAATGAGGATGCTGAAGCATTAAAACCTTTTATTGAAAATATTGATTCTATTTTAGATGTACTAAATTCTCCTCTCGGACAAGTTGCTGGAGCAAGTTTACCTTTTGTGTCTATTGCAACTGGAATTATTTCTTATGTTGTTAAACAAAATAAGAAAGAACCAAGTTTAGAATATGAAGTGCAGTTGGTAGCTCAGGTGGCTTATTTAGAAAGTATTAGAAAATCTAAAATATCGGATATACTGACAGAAACTAAAGAAGCATCGGCAGAGGTACAAAAAAAGATTAAAAAGTTAAATGATGAGTTGGAATTCAATGAGGAAGATGCCGAGAAAACTTTGATTTGTTTTTATGATTCTCCACTCAGAAAAAAGTTTAATGAGATTTTATTGGCACGTCTGCAAGAATCTGGTTTGGATGAACCTAAAGCTAAAATAATCACAGAAATAATCTCTCGCGATACTCATCGTTATATGAAAAAAGCGGTGTTAGAAGTGAAAGATGATGCTAAAAAATTAGCTGGTATTTATGGTGGTAATTGGCAGAATGATTTAGAAATTTATAGCAGTATTGATGATTATTTGGAGGAGGCGATCGCTACTAAACCAGAAGAAAAAGTCTTTGATGAAAATTTCACTTTTAAGGATATTTATGTACCACTAGAAGTTAAACCTGTTAACTCCGATGGAGAAGTTGATAAAAATGCTGAATCTCAAAATATTGAGGAGTGGGGAAAAACAATTTTATTGGATGAAAACAAAGACAAACAAGTATTATTTATTCAAGCGGGCCCGGGAAGAGGAAAAAGTGTATTTTGCCGAATGTTTGCTGATTGGGTGCGCCAGGAACTACATCCTATTTATACGCCTATTTTGATTCGGTTACGGGATGTCAGAAATTTTGCAGCAAATATTGATGAGACTCTAGCTGATGCTGTGGGTAGGGATTTTGTCAAGACCGATAGCGGTTGGTTGACAGACCGCAACACTCGATTTCTATTTTTGCTGGATGGGTTTGATGAGTTGTTGTTGGAGCGGGGAGCGAGTAATGAGTTGAAGGTATTTTTAGACCAGGTTGCGAAGTTTCAGAAAGATGCAGCAGATAATAAGAAGGAGCGCGGTCATCGGGTATTAATTACGGGTAGACCTTTAGCACTTTATGGCATTGAAAGGTTGATGCCATCTAATCTGGAGCGAGCGAGTATTTTGCCGATGGGTGATGATATTCAGCAACAGTGGTTTGAGAAGTGGCAGACAGTTGTAGGGGGGAGTGGAAACAGAAAAAGTTTCGGGAATTTTTGCACAGCCAAAAATGTCCATATCAAGTTAAGGAGTTGGCGCGGGAGCCACTTTTGTTATATTTGTTAGCTGCCATGCACCGGGATGAGCAGTTGCAGGGAGAGATGTTTGCTACTGCTAATGTTAATGGTACAAAAGTTTTGATTTATGAGCAGGCGTTGAAATGGGTACTGGAAAAACAGCGAGTAGAAGAGGGTAAAAATCTTAATCCGGAAATTACGAAGTTGGAGCCAGAAGATTTAGAAATTTTGTTGGCAGAAGCGGGGTTGTGTGTAGTGCAGTCTGGTGGGGAATATGCTGCTATAAAAATGATTGAAGACCGACTGGTGGAACAGGGATATAATGAGTTGCAGGTGTTAATTGAAGAAGCTAGGAAAGATAAACAAGAAGATGGGTTGAAAAATGCTTTAGCTGCTTTTTATTTGAAGTCCGCAGCAAAGGCAGAAAATTCGGTAGAGTTTTTTCATAAGAGTTTTGGTGAGTTTCTCTGTGCTAAACGGATGGCAGAAAGTCTGGAATATTTTACAGAGAAAACTGGGAAGCGACGTAAGACTTATACGGTGCCTGATAAAGACTTAGAATGGCAGATTTACGATCTGTTTGGTTATGGCAGTTTGACGGCGGAAGTTGTGGAATATTTGATGGCGTTGTTGGTGAAAAGTGAGGTGGATTTGCTGGTGTTGTTTGAGCGGTTGCATGGGTTTTATCTAAAGTGGTCTGATGGGGAGTTTATTGAGGACACAAAGAAAACTTTACCTCTGGAAAAGGCGAAGCAGTTGGAGCAGTGGGATATTCAGTCTGGGCAACGTCGGGTGGATATTTATACGGGGTTGAATGTGATGATTTTGTTGTTTGAGTTGCATCGTTATGGACAGTCTCAGGAGGAGTTGCGGGAGGAGTTGCATTTTCATCCTTGTGGTGAACATGGTAGTGAAGATTTTGAAGCAACAAGACTACTTAGGATTATTAGTTATAGTGAATGTCTTGGGAACGCTGATTTTGCGGACATAGTAGGTAATTTTCTCACTAATGCGGACTTCAGAGGTGCTTATCTCGCTACTGTTATCCTCTGTGGTGCTACCCTCATAGATGCTAACCTCAGAGATGCTAATCTCAGTAATGCGGACTTCAGAGATGCTGATCTCACTTGCACTGACCTCAATGATGCTCAACTTATTCACGCCAACTTCAGTGGTGCAGAACTCACTGGTGCAGAACTCACTGGTGCAGACCTCAGTGGTGCTAACTTAGATGCTATCCTCATATATGCTAACCTCATAAATGCTAACCTTATAAATGCTGACCTTAGTGATGCCACTCTCAGTGGTGCCGACCTCAGTGGTGCCGACCTCAGTGGTGCCTACCTCAGTAGTACCGACCTCAGTGAGATCAAATGGAATAATCAAACCAACTGGTCAAATACTATCGGTTTACATGAAGCAAGAGAAGTTCCAGAAGACCTACAACAAAATCCAGCATTTGCCGCCGCAGTTGCTCAGTCGCGAGCAGCAAGTCAGGAACAAGAGTAAATTTTGTAGGGTGCGTTTTCTGCTGAGTTTGTAGGTTGGGTTGACGCCAGGAAACCCAACACCAAGATATATCTGTTGCGTTGCCCGAAAATCTTGTCTTAGGGAATTTCCCCCATGAATAACTTTCCTAATATCGCCTTCAAGAAACCTAACAGCAACCTTGTAGATGTTGGGTTTATCCTCCGGATAAGCTCCGCTAACGCCAGCTCAATCCAACCTACATTATTAGCGATCGCTCCCCATAGGAGTTAAACGCTATTAACCACTACTATATAAAGAAACCCGGTTGCTACCGTAAATCATTATTTTTAACAATAGACATTTACAAGAAGTCGGGTTTTTAGTTTCCCCCTGCCTAAACCCTGTATAATTTTAGATGTACCAATATTGCCAAAGTTACATAAATTAATATGACTGCTGAATTGAATAGTAAGAATTTGGGAGAATTTTCCTTAAAACCTAAAGCTGTCCTTGTTCACGATCCGACTCCGTTTGGTGTCTTTAACTCCCCCGGCGGGAAGTCCCGCGCTCTCCCGTAGGGGAGCGTCGGGATGAAAGCCGGGCCTTATTTGTGTGGTTTGTCGTTATTTTTGATATAATAACTCAAGTAGATATAAAGGTCGATTCTGGGATGCTATTGAAATATAAGTACAAGCTAAAACCACATAAAAGGCAAGCGGTAATTATATCTAACTGGTTGTCCATGGCTAGGAAGCAATATAATTATCGTTTAGCTGAAAGGTTAGACTGGTTTGAAGCTACGCGCACACCAGTTAACGCTTGTCCACTTAATGTTTCAGTAGTACCTGTAGAACGGATTTATCAAAATATTCCAGAGTTGAGAACGCAAACGCGCGACGGTAGGAAAAAAGACAGCAATGGTAACCCGATAACCAAGAAAGGAGATCGGCATCCGAACATAGTTAATGGTTATGTTTTGTGGGAAATAGTACAGCTAGCAGACTTAGCACAAGCTAAAAAACTCTTCCCTGAGTATAAGTCCATGCACTCCCAGGTTCTTCAAGACGTTATTCAGCGCGTGCAAAGTACGATGGATAACTTTACCTTACCCGATAAGAACGGCAAAACCAGTGGGAGACCTAAATTCAAAGGCAGCCATTACTATAATTCTTTCACTTATCCTCAGTTATCAAATACCAATATTGTCAAAAATGCTAACGGTCGTTGTTGCGTTAATCTACCAAAGATTGGTTTAGTCCCCTTTGTGTACAATCGCTCAATACCATTAGGTTTCAAGGTTAAGACGGGTACAGTAATTCGAGAAGCGGATGGATACTACATCAGTTTCACGATAGAAGATAAAGCTGTACCTGTAGAGGTTGTAGAAATTCAACCCACCGAAGAAAATTCTAAAGGTATTGATTTAGGACTGTTGCACTATGCTGTTACGTCTGATGGGGAGTTTATAGAAGTACCATCATTTTTCAGGTTCTCTGAACATAGATTATCTAAACTACAGATGAGATTGGCTAAGAAACCAAAGCACTCAAAACCTTGGAAAATTCTCAAAGGTAAGATAGCAAAACTGCATCAACTAATAGCGAGGCAAAGATTAGACTGGCAATTCAAATTAGCTTATCATCTGTTTTCAGACGTAAATGTTATTTTCATCGAAGACTTGCAGGTAGCTAATTTAGTCCGACGTTGCAAGGCAAAGTTAGGTGATAATGGTCAGTTTTTACCCAACGGCCAATCAGCCAAATCAGGATTGAATAAGTCTTTGCAAGATGCAGCTTTTGGTCAGTTTATCCAAGTTTTACAGTATGTAGCCTGGAAACTTGGCAAGCGAGTTATCAAAGTAAATCCAAAGGATACATCTCAACATTGTTGGCAATGTTTGAGCAAAGTACCTAAAAGCTTATCAGAGCGCTGGCATTCTTGTCCGGAATGTGGACAAGAACTAGATAGGGACTATAACTCAGCACTTCTGATACAGAAAATTGGATTGTTATCAACACAGGAGGAGGACATCACTTCTGTTAAAACTGCGGTCAGGGTATCCCAGACTGAAGAATCCCGCGCTCTCCCGTAGGGGAGGGTCGGGAGTATGTCAATCAGTTTATACATATTCACAAAAAAGAAATTCAAGAATACTATCTTTTTCGGGAATTCCCTCAACCAGAACTCTATCAATCCCATCATCAAGAATTTGTAAATGCACTCAAAGCAGAGATAGGATATGTCTTTTATCTATCAGATATTTTATCCTCATCGACTAATCAATTACTAAGTAAATGGCAAAATTATCTATCAAAAAACCCGAATTTAGTTTTTACTCGTGATGCTTTTATTACCCTTCCTTGGATGCCAGATAGCTATTTGCGCGGTAAAATGGGAAAAAAAATTAGGCAGCTAGAGCCTGAACTCATGTCAGACATTGGTGAAATTTTAGGCTTGAAGGAAATTCTCAAAATTCCCGATCCATTGGTATTAGAAGGAGGAGATGTGATTCCTTTTTGCCATCAAAATCAGCGATACTTGCTAATTGGATATGGTAGAAGAACAACTAAAGAGACCTTATATTTCTTACAAGAACAACTCATTGGCAGTGGAATAATCGATGGTATTGTTGGGATAGAACTAGCTCAATGGCGCATTAATCTTGATGGAGGGATGTTGCCAGTGACTGACGATGTTATTATCACTCATCCCGAAAGTCTAATTAATGGTATTCTTTTAAACCGAACAGAGACACAAATTAATCCGATTCATTTTTTCAAAGATTTAGGATTTCAATTTATAGAAGTCACTCAAGAGGAATCTCTTTATCGACTAGCTTGTAACTGTTTTTGCTTGGGAGAACGCAAGATAGTCGCTTACGATCTCTCAGAACGAGTCTACAACTTATTAAGACAGCATCATGTAAATGTCATTCGAGTCCAAGGAAAAGAGCTAGTTAAAGGAATAGGAGGACCAAGATGTATGACTAGACCTATTTATAAAGAGATTACAACCGAGGCTTTTTCCTAAAAACTAACCAATATTAATGGATAATTGATAATTGATAATTGATAATTGATAATTGATAATTACCTATGCATTATGGTTACAAAATAGAAGAAATTTATCCAATATTGGGTAATTAATATTGAAAATTTGTATCAAGCTCCCAATATTTCATCAACAGTAAAAGTCACATTAGGCAAAGCTTGAATTGACACAGTTTCACCGCTCTTAAAAGTCTGCACAATTTCATAACCATTCGCAGTAGGTTGTCGATAAACTTCCAGACATTTTTGAGGAAGATTCACTAACCAAACTTCAACTGTTCAGGATGCGAGAACTTTATTACAGGAGTTTTCAGATTGATTAACCACACCGTCATAGCCAAAACCCTGGTTAAAACTACTGTAAACCTAGCTATTTTGTAATTGATTCCAGAAAAATTATTTTTTGTAACGAAGCAAAGAAATATCCCCTCAATCTACTATTTAATTTTGTCTGTTTTGCTATTTAGTTTTTCTGTCTTTAGTAGGGGGATATTTCACTATAAGTATATAACCAGTGTATTTTGCATTTGTCAAGAGCCTACTATCATTTTTCTCAAATCTTAGTATTCAGAGGCGCATTATGACTTAGAAGAACAAGATAGTGCAAGATTTATGAAAAAGCCTAGCTGTACTAATTTGCGTGGAGTTGAGTTACGAATAAATACGGGGAAAATATATCCCGCCGCACATTATACTAAGTACATCGCTGAAAGAACCTACATACCGGAATTTTGTCAAGTTCTAACCTTGATATACTTAGCATCATCTAGCTAAGGATATATTCTTACCTAAATTAAACCAGTATATTTTGTGTTTGTCAATACCCTTTTGTAAATTATTGTTAAAGTATTGAGCCTGAAACAATAGCCTTACTTTCTACAAAAGTTTTCTTAACCCGTGAGTCATAATTTACTCTAAGTTCTCAGCTAGCTTCTTGAAGCCATACTCATTTGCGTGGAGTTGAGTAGGATTATTAAATTCTGTCTAGTTACGAATAAATACCTGTTAGTGGAGTGGAAGTGTATCCTAGCCGCACATATATTAGGATATGCCACTGAGGGAACTTACATACCGGAAAAACTTGTCAAGTTTCAGGCATTGGTAATTTTAATCTCATCTGGCCAGGGGTACACCTGTATACTTGTAGTGAGTAGGCTCACTGCAAGTTACTTATTTTAATGATTTTAGTTAGAGTGATTAGTCTCACTTGCCCTAATTTTCATTTAACCACTATATTAACCAGTATATTTTATGTTTGTCAAGAGACTTTTATAAATTATTATAAAGTATTGAGTCTGAAGCAATGGCTATAATCTCTACACAAGTGTTCTTAACCCGTAAGTCATAATTTCTGCTAAGTTCTCAGCTAGTATCCTAAAGCTATTTTTAAGCTTCCATCTGCCAACTTTCGTTGGTTGTAAAAAGCCATGAGCTGTAGTATTTCTGAGAGCTTTTGCTAATTTTACAGCCTCTTGCCAATTACAAACAGCTTGGGAACTAACAAGCCAATGGTTAATAATTTTAGCATCTCCTGCTGTTACTCCAAGAAACTCAGCGATCGCCTCATCTTCTTTTTTAATTAACCATTTTTCAAGATTTGATTTTTCTTTGGGAGTAGGAGGTTCTAATTTAGAATAACTTGGTAAGCTACACTTGTTGATAAAATCCTGAATTATTTTTGGTTTAGTATTTCTTTCAAAATAATTCATCAACCCTTTGGCAGTAATTTCAAAACCCGAATAAGCAATAACAAGTCGCCATTGAACTCCTCGTAACTTTTCATGTGGAGTACGACCTTTCTTACGAGAAAAACTTTCATCCCCAATAGTAGGGTATTTCCAATCAACTGCTGCTTGTGTTAGAGCTACTCCTCTAGTGAGAGCTTTGATAACCTTGTCTATGTGTTCTACACTCTCAGAATGCTCTGGAGAAAAATAAACAAGTTTTTCTTTAATCATAGTGCGTTTACTCTGGTCATCTTTCCAAGAATTGTCAGGTGCAAAAATATTCCAGACATTATTCCAAACATTTCTCAAATTTTCTGCTACTTCTGTGGAATTTTCCATAATTTTTGCCCAATTTTTTAGAGTTCTGATAATTCTGCACAGTCTGATAACCATTCGATATTTTGCGTAAGTCCTGTTAGTACTAATCTCCCAATATTTCATCAACAGTAAAAGTTACATTAGGCAAAGCTTGAATTGACAAAGTTTCACCGCTCTTAAAAGTCTGTACAATCTCATAACCATTCGCAGTAGGTTGTCGATAAACTTCCAGACATTTTTCAGTCAGATTTACCAACCAAACTTCAACAATATTATTCTCAGCATATAAGGGAACTTTTACTTCTCGGTCATATTTAATTGTTGTATCTGACACCTCTATAAGGAGAAATACATTTTCTGGTTGAGGTTGTTGAGTCTCATAAAAATCTGGTCGTCGTTGCAACAAACTGATATCTGGTTCTGGTTCAGAATTATTATTCAATCTTACAGGAATTTGAATTCCCACAGTAACAGTCTGTGCTAAACGCAAAAAGAACAGTTCATTAAGACGGTTGACACAACCTGCATGGCGAATACCCATAGGGGACATTGTGATAATTTCTCCTCGGATTAGTTCTACTCGTTCATTTTCAGTTAATACTCCTGCTTCCAGCATTTTATAGTACTGGTCTACAGTAAATAGTCGTCGCAATAATTGTACAGACATTATCTAACTCCTTGAGAATAATTGTATTAAGCATTCAGCTATTTTTTAGTTATAACTCAAAGCTTTTTTTACCGAAAAATTGTGGTTTAAAGCCTCCCCCTTTTAAGGGGATAATAAAGGAAAAATTTCATTATTAGTCAATCCTCTCCTTGAAAAGAAGAGGTAATTATTAATTATTAATTATTAATTATTGAATAATACTCAGAACACAATAAATTTATATAGTATTGGGTAATTAATGTTGAAAATTTCTGTTAATCTCCCAATATTTCATCAACAGTAAAAGTGAAATTAGGCAAAGCTTGAATTGTCACAGTTTCACCGCTCTTAAAAGTCTGCACAGTCTGATAACCATTCGCTGTAGGTTGTCGATAAACTTCCAAACATTTTTGAGGAAGATTTACCAACCAAACTTCAGCAATATTATTCTCAGCATATAAAGGAATTTTTACTTCTTGGTCATATTTAACTGTTGTGTCTGACACTTCTATGAGGAGAAATACATCTTCTGGTTGAGGATGTTGAGTCCGATAAAAATCTGGTCGTTGTTGCAGCAAACTAATATCTGGTTCTGGTTCAGAATTATCGTTCAATTTTACAGGATCTTGAATTCCCACAGTAACAGTCTCTGCTAAACGCAAAATGAAAAGTTTGTTCAGACGTTTCACACAAGCTGAGTGATGAATACCAATAGGGGACATTTTGACAATTTCTCCTCGGATTAGTTCTACTCGTTCATTTTCAGTTAATATTCCTGCTTCCAGCATTTGATAATACTGGTCTACAGTAAATAGTCGTCGCAATAATTGTACAGACATTACCAACTCCTTGAGAATAATTATATGAATTTGTTGATGTATAACAATTATATTTATTATAAATATTCTTGCCTAACTTTAAAAAGCGTTTCGGTCTGGAATGCTCCGCAAACAGATACCATTATCTATACACAAATTTTTAAGCTGGTAGCTAGTTAACTTGTTAATAATTCTATCAAGTCCTCAGTTATCGGACAACCAGTTTCCCTTTCAAAATGAAGAAACATCGGACTAAAATTCGCCTCCAGGAAAATAAAATCTCCATTAGGTTTAAATCGCCAATCAATACCAGTCCATTTTAATCCAAATGCTTTAGTAATAGCCAAACATTGTCTTTTCATATCCTCTGGTGTTTCTAAATAAATTATTTTTGCTCGTTTATCTTCCCGAAAATCTAAGGAACTACTTCTAATTTCAGCAGAATAAACTTTTTCGCCAATCACATAACTACGAATATTTGTACCGGGAATAAATTCTTGGATAGTTACCGGAGAAATGCTTAATGCTAATTTCATCCGATTAATTTCTAGATGTTCTTTGGTTAAAAATTGAGTATGAGAACCTCCATAAACAGGTTTGAAAATTACATCTTTAAATGCTTGAGAAAATTCTAAAATTTCATCAGCATTATTAGTAATAATAGTCGTTGGAATAGTCACACCTATTTTATTTGCTAAACTTAATTGTAATGGTTTTTCTTGATGAAATTCATAAGCTTCCCAACCATTAACCCATTTATCGGGTTGAGACCGCATAAAAGAACGCAATAAACCCATCGAATCATTAACTGCTATTCTCTCCTGATATGAATCAGTTAATTTCGGAACATTGACCCCAGCAAAAGTCCGCCAAAAAATTTTATTTATATCTGCTAAATTCCATTTTCTGCCATCTGGAAATATTAAACATCCTGTGTGAGTAATAGGTTGCCAAGATATTTTTAACTTAGTAGGAAATAAACGAGTATCTAAATAATCAACTGTTATTCCTTTTTCCATCAGAGATTTTTTGAGATGGGCAGCATGAATATCTTCTTCATTGCCCAGAATTAATATCAAATTCGGTTGAATACTTATCATATATTTGGAGTAAGGGAGTAGGGGAGTAGGGAAGTAAGGGAGTAAGGGAGTAGGGGAGTAAGGGAGTAGGGGAGTAGGGGAGTAGGGGAGTAGGGGAGTAGGGGAGTAAGGGAGTAGGGGAGAAAGATTGTTTTTGGGTTTATCCTAGGGATAAGCTGGCGCTAACGTCCCTCAACCCAACCTACATCTATTGCAACATTTAAGATAAAACAGTCTATTAGGAGCCATGTAAGAATAAGTTGTACAAATTTTATCTGGGATAAATTGTGAAATATAGCTTCCATTAAAAAAACTGTTTAAGTTATTTTTACACGACTACTTACCAATAGACATCTGTTCATTAA
This sequence comes from Okeania sp. KiyG1, assembly GCF_014132355.1. GTDB lineage: Bacteria > Cyanobacteriota > Cyanobacteriia > Cyanobacteriales > Microcoleaceae > Okeania. The sequence continues at coordinate 48,001 of NZ_BLZO01000097.1, read as the reverse complement.
TTGATAATTGATAATGGATAATTGATAATTACCTCGGGTTTTAACCGTTACGGAATTGAATCTTACTACCGCTTTTTCCCCTTAAAAGGGGAGGTTTCAAGGCGCGAATTATTTAATGATTAATAATTAATAATTAATAATTCGGTAAAAATCAAAAATAAAATCAATTATTATCCATAAATTATCAATTTTTCCTCCCTGTTCCCTGTTCCCTCTTTTCTGGAGATGTCTAATAGCTTTCCCGTTTATTAACTACAGGACTTACGCATAACCACCATATCTAGAATGGCATTTGCGTTCCGCAAAGCTCCGAATCGCGCCCACTACAATTGGTGTATAATTTCACATTTTGCGTAAGTCCTGAACTAAATAAAATCAAGGTTTAAATTATCTAGAGATGAAACATCTTCTACGATCGCAATCAAATCTCCTGATACAGTAGATATATTGACTGAATTATTAACTATTTCAAAACTATAATCATTCAAACTTCCTGATAACTGAATTCGGTCTAAAGGAGCATCAAAATTTTGAATTAAAGCAAAGTCTGAATAACCAAAACCAAGATAAAAAGGAGACTCTGGGGAAGAACCAAGTATAAATTGATCTACTCCTTCTATTCCTGAACTACCAACTAATATATCAATTTCTCCCGTTCCCAAACTACCAGGAATGATTCGATCGCTGATGATGTCATATCCGATAACGCTAACACCAATAATTCTGGTATTGTTGCCGAAAGCATTAATAATATCATTACTATCATTGTCAGTAAAAAAACCAATGCGTTCAATTTCAAATTGTCCAAACTGAATGTAATGTTCTAAACCAGAACTAAATACTCCTCTGTTGATAGCAACATCAATACCAGGATAAGATTGCCGATAAATCTCTTCATTAAAATCTCTACCTTCTTCCCCTATCGCTAAAGTAGTTACTGTTCCTTCTTCCGAACCTACTTGAGTGATAATTTCATTATTAATAGGATCAGCACCACCTTCTTCTCCTACTGCTCTAGTTGTCGGTTCTCTGGGTGGCACTCCTATTGGAGCAGCGCCGCCTTCTTCTCCTACTGCTCTAGTTGTCGGTTCTCCGGGTAGTACTCCTATTGGATCGATACCACCTTCTTCTCCCAGTGCTTGAGTTGTAGGTATAGGTTCACTGAAACCACCTTCTTCTCCCAGTGCTTGAGTTGTAGGTATAGGTTCACTGAAACCACCTTCTTCACCTATTGCTTGAGTTGTAGGTATAGGTTCGTCACCATTTTCTGAATCATCAAAAGCTGTTGTTATAGCACCACCTTCTTCACCCAGTGCTTGAGTTGTTGCTATCAGTTGAGATGGATCGTTACCAGTATTAGGGTTAGCTTCAACTTGACTTTTTTGTAAAGACTCAAGAGTCTCTTGGTCATTTTCAAATGGATGTCTTATATTTTCCTTTGGATGTCTCATATTTTCCTTTTGTTCAACTTTTATTTATTATAGAAAGTACTGAAGATTGTTGAACATCTTCTATCAGTTATATCATGTCCGGATAATTAGTCAGGACTTACGCACGAATACTAAATCCAGTGAGGGCGTTTTGCTACCGCATAACTCCGTTAACGCTCCGCGACATTTAACGAAGTCAGAAGTCAGAAGTCAGTAGGGGCGAACGGCCGTTTGCTTCGCATAACTATCGTTAACGCCCGTACAGAAGTTATTTTTGTAACGGGGATTTAAGCCCCGCTCCAAAAATATTACGCCTTAAAAGGCGGGGTTTTAGACCCATGTTATTTTGATAAAGCGGAGCTTTGCGGAGCGCAAATGCCATTTGCTTCGCATAACTATCGTTAACGCCCCTACTTATGGCGTTTTCAAGGTGAATTTGCGTAAGTCCTGTTAGTGATAAAAAAACTTTCTCCTTTTCCTCCTCTTTATTCTTTCTTCTTCAGGACTTACGCACGGACACTAAATTCAGTGAGGGCGAATGCCATTCGCCCCTACATATACGGACACTAAATTCAGTGAGGGCGAATGCCATTTCCTAAGGTCATGCTCCGAATGGCGCCCCTACATATACGGACACTAAATTCAGTGAGGGCGAATGCCATTCGCCCCTACATATACGGACACTAAATTCAGTGAGGGCGAATGCCATTTCCTAAGGTCATGCTCCGAATGGCGCCCCTACATATGGTGTTTTCAAGGTTGATTTGTGTAAGTCCTGTTCTTCTTTCTTCCCTCCTGACTCCTGACACCTCCGTCATTTATTTATTAAGTATTCAACCGGACATGATATTACAGTATAGTTGAGAAACTTAGAAATATCGATCGCTATTTATAGATGAATAAACTACCCAATGACATAGATGAGGCACTCACTCAAGCTATAGAAGCTGCTAAGGCAGCTCTCCAAGATGGTTACAGTAGAATCCAAATCGAAATAGTTATTCCAGAAATTGAACTTCAAGCTCAATCTCTAGCAGCACAATTTATTCCTGCTTTACTTGAAGAAGGTATTCAACCAAAAGTCTTTTTTCCTGATACTGGTGCTGCAGCATTGGCAAGACGAGATTGGCAAGATGCGTCTTTTAAGGTCAAAGTAGAAGATATTGGTACAAGTAGGTCTCCAGTTGACAGCAAAATTGCACCGGAAGACGAATTTTTTCTGTTAATTGCCCTTTCTTCTGTAGAAGTGGCCCAGGCAGAAAAATTGTGTAATTTGGCAGGCGATCGCCCAGTTGTAATGTTAATTCCAAGATTAGAGGATGTATCTATTGTCGGAATTGGCTATGCTGCACGTCAACTCCGGGAAAGATTTCTTAAAACTATTGAATCTTGCTACTATATCAAGTCTTTTGGTGAGGGTGCATTGTATCGTTGTTATCCTTCTCCGTGGCAAGTTTGGCTTGAGGAAAATGGCCAGTATAGATTGATTGCAGAGCGGCCTGAAAAACCGATGGGAGATACGCTGGAAATAATTATAGCTCAAGCTACTGCTACAGTTCAAACAGATAGCTCTACTTCTTCTCAGCAAACTACTGCTAAACCACAACGGAAAGGATTTTTAGCTGAAGTTCAAAAATTCCTGCGTGCTTTAAGTAACTAAATTTTCAGGGACATGAACTTACTCAAAGTATTTTTCGTCTAAGGTAAGCCGACCCCAATTTTAATTGAAGCTACAATTTGTTTCAAATTAGTTACAATCTGGATTTGCCGGAAAATTAGGGTCGGCTGACTTCAGAAATTATGTTATTATATGTACAGATAAAATGAATAATATATTAGATGTTTGAATTAAATTTTCTGAGATTAAAATTTGACAAAAAAAGTCTATTTTGCCTTACTTAATGTAATTAAGTAGATAGAGGTCTAACTAGATATAATAGAAAATCTTTAAAAGTAAAAATGAAACAGAGACGTATTATCATTGGCGATGTACATGGGCATTATGATGGTCTGATGGTTTTGCTAGAGGCGATCGCCCCTGGAAAAGATGAAAATGTGTACTTTTTAGGGGATTTAATAGACCGAGGCCCGAAAAGTTCTCAAGTAATAGAATTTGTCAGAAAAAGCTCCTATCAGTGTCTACTGGGAAATCACGAACAAATGATGATTCAAGCTCTCTCAGATAAAGGAGGTAAAAAAGGAGCATGGGAAGCTTGGTTTTACAGTGGAGGGAATGAAACGGTAGAAAGTTATAGAGATACAGGAATTATGCCTTATGAAGATGTAGAGTGGATTAAGTCGCTGCCTCTGTATCTAGACTTAGGAGATATTTGGTTAGTTCATGCAGGGGTAAATCCACAATTGCCTATTCAAAAGCAAACCTATCATGAATATTGTTGGATTCGCAAAGAATTTCATTCTATTGAAAAGCCTTACTTTCCCAATAAGTTAATAATTATAGGTCATACTATAACTTTTACTTTTAATAATGTTGAGCCTGGAGAGTTAGTTCGTGGGCCAGGTTGGCTGAATATTGACACGAGTGCCTATCATCCTCGTAGTGGGTGGTTAACAGGATTAGATGTTGATAATAATATTGTTTATCAAGTTAATGTTAATAATAATGAAACTAGGAAAATGGCTGTAGAAGAACTTGTAAAACCTTATGTTCCCAAGCCAACTTTAAAAGTAGTAATGCAAGAACGTTTTTTGGCTAAAAAAAAGCACAAAGAGAAACTCAAAGTTCAGAACGATTGATGACCACATAATAATTTAGAATTTAGAATTTAGAATTTAGAATTATCTGTTCTTATAAATAAGAGGATTGGCTAAAATGATTTTTTATTTTTGTAAGCATTCAGGTATTATACGATTTTTAAAAAGAATGTTATGAATAATAAGCACCATAAAAATACTTTATCTGAAAGTATATTTGATGAAAAAGATGATTTAAAACATCAAAAATGGTATTAAATCTATTAATTATGCATTCTAAATTCTAAATTCTAAATTCTAATAAATACCCTAACTATTTCTAGCAAACATTTATCAATTTGGTATTAGCTGTCAGCTTGAGCGGACTAATACTCTACCCTTAAGAAGAGTGTTGAGATCAAAAAAACTTTAAGATTAAAGGAACTTGCTTTTGTAGTAATATTTAATTCTGGCTCAATTAATAAAGCTTTTATCGCCCACCAAAAATAATAGCTGTTAACGCAGTTCCTCCGATAGGAGGCTAGCTGATAGCTGAGGGCTGAATGCTTACTTATTTTTTATCCATGAACAGAGAGGCTTTATACCTAAAATTTTCGGTAAATATAAATATTAGATTAATGCTGAATGCAACTAGAAGAAAAACAACAATTAATTAGTTATTTAGGTCAATTTGTTACCCATGCTCGTTGGGAAAAAATTGTATCTGTTTTGCAACAAAGAACTCGTCATATTACTGTTATTTTAGAAGATATTTATCAACCCCATAATGCTAGTGCGGTACTCCGAAGTTGTGACAGTTTTGGGGTACAAGATGTGCATATTATAGAGAATAAAAATATATTCACAGTTACTCAAGGTGTTAGTGTTGGCTCAGACCGCTGGTTAACGTTATATCGTTATAATCAACAAGGCATAAATAATACTCAAGAATGTTTAAAAATGTTAAGAAGTGAGGGTTATATCATAGCAGCAACAACCCCTCATACAGAGCAAATAACTATTGAAGAATTATCTGTAAATACAAAAGTGGCGTTAATGTTTGGTTCAGAAATTAATGGGTTGTCAGAATATGCTCAAAATAATGCAGATGTGTCGGTAAAAATTCCAATGCAAGGATTTAGTGAAAGTTTTAATATTTCAGTGAGTGTTGCTTTGTGTTTATACGATTTGACAAATCGTTTGCGACGACAGCACAATAATTGGGAATTAACTGAAACAGAAAAATTAGATTTGGAATTAAATTGGCTGCGGAAATCTATTAAAGCTGGGGAACTTATTGAGAAGAAGTTTATTAGGAAGAAGGAAGAAGGAAGAGGGAAGAAGGAAGAAGACGTTTAGTTATCTAGGAGAGAAGGAAGGGGGAAGAAGGAAGAAGGCGTTTAGTTATCTAGGAGAGAAGGAAGAGGGAAGAAGGAAGAAGGCGTTTAGTTATCTAGGAAAAAAGGAAGAGAGAAGAAGGAAGAAGGCGTTTAGTTATCTAGGAAAAAAGGAAGAGGGAAGAAGGAAGAAGGCGTTTAGTTATCTAGGAAAAAAGGAAGAGGGAAGAAGGAAGAAGACGTTTAGTTATCTAGGAGAGAAGAAAGAGAGAAGAAGGAAGAAGACGTTTAGTTATCTAGGAGGTAGCTGGATAAGGTATATAGCTTTGAGTAGGTTAAATGTTGCACTTAAGGTCATAACCGAAACTCTGTAGGGGCGAATGGCCATTCGCCCCTACAATTTTAATATTGACAGGACTTGCGCAAAATCTTAGGTCATACACCATCTTCTGTTTATAATTTCTTGGATTACTTCAACATTAGACATCTCCTTCATGCATAGTAGGAACATTCCATGGAACATCCGTACAGGGAAATAATTGATAATTTCTGTACGATTATTGATTTGATTTTTTATTATTGAAGATGTCTATTTAATCTCCCCTACTCCCCTACTCCCCAAATTCCCCTCCTGGGAGGGGCTAGGGTGGGTCCCCTACTCTCAACTATATAATAAGTATTCAACCGGATTTGATATTATTCCCCCCACGCATTGGGCGGCTAGTGCAGAATGGCGGAAATAACTGACCAGTTACAAAACCCTAAAAGCCTTACCAATTAATACTTCTGACTTCTAACTTCTGACTTCTGACTTCCGCGTAGCGGCACTAGGGTAGCTCTGCATCATACCCAGAATCAGCAACGCCCCTGATTGAATAACACCGATGCTACCGGATTTGATATAACACCAAATTTATTTAATTGATTGAATTTTGTTTAAAAATAGGTTGACCCTCAGGGGATAAAACTATTTTACCTTGACTATCTCGTTCCACATCACGAAATAGATAATTACCAGAATCATCTCGTTCTAATATTAACTTTCCTCCAAGCATTTTATAACAAGGAGGATGAAATTGTGGCAGACCTTGATACTCAAAAACTTGACCTTTTTCATCTTGTAAAATCGGACTAACTACCAAATCGCCATTAGTATCAAATACCCAATCTTGAGTTTGTGGGTCTTGCAAAGGATTAGGATAAACAGGCATATCGTTTGATGTTTTAATTAACTCCCCATTACTATCGGTAAGGGGATAAATAAATACAGGTTTTTCTTCCTTATTGTAGACAAGTTCATTAGTTTTAATGTCTCGTAATGCCATAGCACCCGGTAATGGTGGCTTAGGTAAATCTAGGTCTGGATGAGGAGGGTGTAAACTTGGTAATTCAGTATTATTAGAAATATCATAATGTTTGGTAAATTGAACTGCAGCAGGTGTAAAATCAGAGCGTTTTAAAAACGCTTGAATGCCTTTTTGGTCAGCAGCAATTAATACATCTATATCGCTGACTTGCATTAATTCTGCTTTTTTAATAGCAGCAGTTACTAAGAGTAAAATATTTTCTTGTAGGCGATGTTCTGGTTGTACATACAATCCTAAAACCGAGCCGACACGCCTTGGTAAAAAAGGATTTTCTAGTTCATGTTCTGCTAAAAATTCTGCTGGTAAATCTGGGGGTGGAGCTTCATCATAACAGTAGACTAATATACAGCCGACAATCTGAATTTGATTGTTAGTTTCATACTCTAAAACATAACCAAAAGATAAAGGTTTACTCAGTTGATGGGTGACATATTTTTCAAAGTCAAAATTGGGTTTTATTTTCATGGAAGGGTCAATATTTTGCCGTTCGATGGCAAATTCTTTCCAGAGTGGAGCAATAGTTTGACTGTCTGCTGGAGTTGCTAATCTGTGAGTGTAATTCATGGTTTTTTAGTTAATGTTTTGTTTGATTTTTGGTTATGGAAAAGAGATAGTGAAAAAATCTAGTTTTTTCAGTTTAAGTTTGGGTAAATACCTGAAGATTATCGGAGATTTTATGGTGGTTTTTCCACTTTAATAGAGTTGCTAAAAATCATAAATCTTTTTTTGTGTAAGGTTGTTATTAGAGAGGCGATCGCTTACTTTGTATTGGTTGTTTTGAGTAGTTACTAGGCGATTCACTCTAGAGATCCCCCCTAGCCCCCCTTAATAAGGGGGGAACAAGAGTTGCAACATAATTTTAATTGTTTTTGACTTTCTCCAGAAAGCCCCCCTTTTCTAGGAGGTTGGGGGGATATATGCCAGTACTTCCCAACAAAGTAGTTAACTGGAGCGATCGCCTACTTGGTATTGGCTGTTATTTGACCAGTTTATATTTGGGGATAGTTAGGTAATCTGTAGGGGCGTTAACGATAGTTATGCGAAGCAAACGGCCGTTCGCCCCTACAAGGTTTGGAGAATGCTACAAATATTTATGGTCGTACTGGCCTATTATTGTTAGGGTTCAAAGTGCTGAGAAGGTCTAGGAAAGAAGCTTTCACTTCTGATTTTAGTTCTGAGTTCGCCCAATTCCATAAACCTTCCCACATCTGTTCATAGGTATCCCAATTTGTTATAGCATTGTATAGCTCCTTAAGACCATCAGCTTTTTTGATATCTTGATAGCCTTCTATTTCCTCTATATCTTTCTTTAAGTCTTTGGCAACTGCCTTAAAGTGTTCCTTTAACTTATACTTCTTAACATCGTCTTCCCATCCCTCTTTAAGGTCTTTCCATGCCTTACCAGCACCTTTTTGTAATCCCTTCAACCCATCAGTAGCACCGTCAATAACCTTGCTAACAGCTATAGCAGTATAACCAGCATTTTCTATTGCATTAACTAGGGGATCTGCAAAAGTATCTTTAGCGTAGGTTTTAGCTGAACTAATAGCAGCTTTCAATATTTCACCAATGCCATCTACCCACTCACCTTTTTCTATTGACTGAATCCCCTTACTAATCTTCTGTGGTGCTTTTGATAGTACCTTCACCGTATTAACAAAAATTTTGTGAAACTTATCGCTCAGACAGAACTCGCACTGAATAAATTTTGCAATGTCACTTGCCTTATCATTCCAGATGCTTGCAATATTACCAATTCCATTCAACCAACCATGAATCCCTCCTTTCTCAATTGCCTTCCCTAATTCCAAAACTGTATTACCAGCACTACCCAAGTAATCCAAAACTTTAACAGCAGTCTGATTAAATACACCTGCAAAATTTTGACCGATGGAAATAGCAGCATTAAAAATATTACTAATTCCCGCCAATAAATCTCCTTCTTCTATACCTTTAATGCCCTTATAGATTTGAACTGGGGCTTTTTCTAGGCTCTTGAATACTTGAAGCATGAGCTTTTTAGTTATAGTAGAGCATTTGTTGATGAAAGGTTTCATCCAACTGCTTGCGGCACCAGCAACACCACCAAGGATTTGCAGAAAACCCAGAATGCTTTCACCTGATTGAATCGAACGCACCCCTTCATAAGCTGATTTAGCAATAGAAGTTAATCCTTGTATTGCTGTCTTTGCTCCTTGACTGAGTACGTTGCCAAAGCCAGCAGTCATTGCATTCAAGCCACCCATTACTGCTCCAAAAATTGCTCCAGCCCAGTCGCCATTAATGGCAGCTTGGATAGCACTAATTCCTGCATTGGCAGCACTTAAAGCCCAGCCTATAGGAGCTAAAGGTGTAAAGCTAATAATTGCTCCAACAATACCAATCACAGTGGAAACTACCCCCAATAGCTCATTCCAAAACGCTTTCTTCCGCGCTTTCCGTTGGGCAATACGTTGCTCAATAATTTGCTCCAATATCCCCCGCGACTGCTGTGCCAAGTCTTCGGAAATATCAACCGCTTGCTCTGCTAAAGCAACTTTATTCAACACTTCCAAATACAAAGGATCGATAACATCCCGCTCTTCTAACAAGTCGCCCGATCGCTCTAATTCTTTCAACAATTTCCGGGAAGCACCTTGCAAGTCTGATTCTGCTTGCTGCAACAATTGAGTATCCAACTGTTCCTCTAAGTCGATACGGTTAATCTCTGTTTTGTACTGCTCTATTTGCCCAATCAAACCATCCATTGCAGTCAAGAGATTTTCCTGAATATTCTCAGCTTCTTTGCCTTGCAATGCTAGATGAATATCGCCCCGCGCTTCTGCTAATAATGCTTTGACATCATCGGGTAATTCTGGTTGGTTGGTTTCTAGGTTTTGCAGGTTGGTTAGTAGTCCGGCGAGTTGTGTTTGTAATTGCGCCTGGTTTTCGGTTGCCTCCAGGTTATCCAAACCTACGCTACCGCGCACTTGATTCAAACTTTGTCTCAAGTCTTCTTCTGCTTGCAGTTGTTGCAGGTGTTCTATCCGTGCTTGAGTTTCTAAACGCTTGCGTTTTAATTCTAGTCGGTCTCGCTCTTGTCGCGCTGCCACTGCTGCATCTATTTCTGCCTCTCTGTTTTGGGCAATTTCTTGCTCTAACTGTGCTTGAGCTAGATTCAACTGTTCGATGGTGACTAGGTGGATGAAGGTTTGTTCGGTTTGTTCGCGGATGCGGGTAATACCGTCTAACCGCGCTTTGGCAACTGCTAACTCCTGTTGTTTTTGCTCCCGCTCTGCCTGAGTTTCTGCAACTTTGGCATTTAACTCATTCAATATTTGTTGGGCGGTTGCTTGTTGTGTTTGTAATGTCTGCATCTGTGCTTGGGCGGTTTCTTTTGCCCGCCGGAACGCATCTGCTTGTGCTTGGGCACGACGTTGTAATTCCCGGTTATGGAGCATTTCCCTGTAGTAGCGGTCTGCTAATATCCGGTCTTCGGGACGCGCTAAACCTCCAGCACTACTACTACCTTTGTCGCTTGCTAAGTCGTCGTAGTCGCGGTAATAAATTTCGGCTGCGGTCGCAATGTCGTTATATTTGGCCACGTCTAATAAATGTTTGGCTTCGTGATAGCCAGCATCGGCGACAGTCTGCAAACGTTGGAGAATTTGGAACTCTAAATCATTGACTTGTTGCTGTTTTTGTGCTAATTGCACGGTATAGTTGGCATTGGACTGGGTAGCTTCTACGAGAGCGCGGAGAATTTCTTGATGTTCTCTGGCTGCTTGCAAGTGTTGGTCATTTTGGAGGAGCAGGTCGGTTTTGAGTTGTTGCAGGGGTTCTGTTAACGCCTGACTGGCTTTTTCGGCTTGTTCGGCTAAACGTTGGGCTTCTGCTAGAGCTTCCCGTGCATCTTGTAATTGTTGTTTTAGGTTGCTGGTATCGCCATCGGGGTCGTTGATGTAGGCATCCAGCAGTCGTTGTTCGGCGAGAATGACTTCGTTTTGGGCGGTTAGCAGGGTACGTTTTTGAGTGAGGGCGGTTTTTTGGGCGGTTAACACTGCTGCTTTGTTGACGAGCATTGGCAAGGATTTTTCTATCTGGGCGTTTTTGGTGTTGAGGTCGTCTAAACCAGTGGTAATACCTTGGGCGACCAGCTCGTTAATTTTTTGCTCATTTTCCTGTTGCTGTTGTTGCAGGTTTGTGGTAAGTTGTTGCACTGCTGCCAACTCTTCACTCAATACGACGCTCTGACGTTCTACCCATAATTCAGATTCGGCAATTTGTTGTTGAGTTTGGATGGCTTGTTGATTGAGTTCGCCCCGACGTTCTAAAATATCGGCAACTGCTGCGCGATATTCTGCGGAGTCGGTATCGTATTCTTGCCACTGTTGTTTAACTTTGGCATTTTGTGCTTTTGCTTCTGCCTCTGCTTCTTTTAGTTGTTGTCGGAGGGTGGGTAATAGTTCTTCAAAAAGTTCTAACTGAGTTTGCGCTTGAGGAATGTCGCTCCGTGCTGCTTCGAGTTCGGCAAATAAATTACGAGCTTCTTTGACAGCAGGGTGAGCTTCATTGGCTGCATCGTTGGCTTCAACCCACTGATTTTTCAGAGGTTCGAGGCGTTCTTTTGCTTTCCGCCATTTATCTGCTTCGGCAAGATGGTCAGTTCCTTGTTGTCGGAGTTGGGGAAATATTTGCGAGTAGTTTCTCCAAGTAACCCAATGATGGTCTGTATGTGTGACAAGTTCATTCCGACATTTTTTCTTTCCAGTCCACTTGCGACTGCAAACCCGACGCCATTCTGACCATGTAGGACCATTTTTCCGACTCCGCGCCCAATGATATGCTGCTTGTTGTTCGTACCATGCTGCTTGACTTAAAAGCGAATGACCTTGTGCTGTATGGGTTGCCTCTTCTGCTTTTGCTTTATCGTATAAAGCTTGCAGTGGGTTGCGACCTTCTACAGCATTGGCATTAAGAATAACATCTGGATTAGTTGTATTTAACTGTTGGGCTATTTCTGTATTGGGAGTGTTTCCTTGTAATGTTGCTGCTGTGAGTAGATCGACTGCTGTACCGTTATCGGGATATTTGGCTAAAAATGCTGCTCGCCGAGTTTTCTCATCTCCTGGTGTTGCAAGATAATCTGCTAATTCTTGGGACTCAACTCCATAACGAATGGCAATAGGAGCAATTTCTTCCCACAATTTCGCATCCTGTTCTATCCGCAATTTCAACTTTTCAATGGCATCCTCTGTAGAAGTAACGCTACTATCCAATTCGTCGGCACGACTTTCTACAACTCCCAAGGTAGTAATGCCATCCCTTAAGTTTGCCTCACTGCGGTTATATTCCCCATCGGGGTCAGCCAAATTACCAGTAATATAATCAATCAATTCATCAACTGATTTAGATAAATTCTGCTGACTGTTACCCAATTCTTTTGTTTGCTGATGACCTGCTAATAATTGTTCGGTCCAATTGCTGGCATTATTGGTCAAGTCTTGGCGAATTTGGTCTGTGAGTTGGACGTAATTCTGTACCGTATTAGTTTCTTGTGCTGTTTCGGCTGCATTTTCGGAATTTAACTGAGATTCTAATGCTTGTAAACGTTTATAGTTGCTGTCTAATTTTTGTCGAATTTCTATTTCTTGTTGTTGGCGCAATGGTGTCAGAGCAGCATTAGCCTGATTTAATAAGTCTTCTAGTTCGTCAGCAGCTTGCTGATTTTGTGTTTTCAATTCTTCGAGGTTGGTCTCCTGCTGTTGCAACTGTTCTATTAAATTAGTCAGTGCTTGTTTGCTGGTTTCATCGGTGGCATTTGCTAATTGTTGTTCGGCGTTGGCAGTCCGCAGTTTGGCATTTTCTACCTGGGCGGTTAATGCTGTGTCCCGCTCCTGTAATTGTTGGATGGAACTATTGACTTGTGGCTCGACTTGTGTTAGGAAGAAATCAACATCGGATTCAGACGCCAGAATGCCAAAGCCAACGAGTTGACGTAAAGCATCTCCCTGAAGTTGAACTGTTTGCGCTAATTCTGTGGCAAGGTTTTGCATCTGAGCTTCAGCAGCAGCAATAGTTTGAGTATGTTGATTTTCCTGAATTTGTAATGGCTGTAAACGTTGGTTAACTGTATTTATCTGACCATTAATATTGTCTACTTGCGTCTGTAGTTGGGCAATATCTCCCAGATTTGCTAACTGTTGTTGTTGACTGTTAATTTCTGTCTGCTGTTGGCCTATCTGTTGATGTAGTTCGCCAATTCTTGTCTGAGCTTGTTGTCGTTGCTGCCAGGCTTTATTGCGTTGGTCTGCAATGAAAGAAGCTTGCTGTAAATATGCGCGATAAGCTGATGCTTCACCAGGGTTATAGCGGTTGTTAGCCCAGATTCGTTGTTGGCTTTGTGTGGCTAAGTTGGCATAATATTGCTGTGTTGCTGCCATATCTGGATCGCGGTCAATGAGGCTGCGCAATAGCAAGTGTTGATTTGCTAGTTGTAGTTGGCTGAGTGCGAGTGATTTTTGAGTATCAGTAAGAGATTCTTGGAGGATTTTTCCTTCATCTAGACTTTCTTGGGCTTGAGTTAATTGGGTTTGTAGGGATGCTAAAGTTGAGCGATCGCTTGCTCCTGCTTGACGGATGGCGATTAATGCTTCTGTAGCATTGGTTCGGGTTTGATTGGCTGTTTGCCATTGTTGCCAATTATCTTGATATTGTTGTTGAAAGATTCCAGCCCTGTTGAGCAACTCTAGGCGACTATCGAGGCGATTTATTTCTCCTTCGACTTGCGACAGATAATTGTTGGTGATTTCTATTTCGCGGTATTTGTCGATTAGTTGTTTTTCCAGGAGCGAGACTTGTTGATGGAGATTATTTAATTCGCCGTTTAATAGGTCTAACTCCTGTTGCTGTTGTTGCAACTGGTTATTTAAACTTTCTATTTTTTGTTGCTCTTGCTGAATGTTAGTTTCTAGAGCGTTTAACTGTTGGCCAATAGTTTCTAGTTGTTGTTGTTGTTGTTGCAAAGTTGCTTGTTGGTTGGCAAGTTCGTTTTGTAATGCTTGCTGTTGCTGAATTAGAGGTTGTTTTTCTTGGTTGAGTTTGTTAATTTGCTCTTGGGTTATGGCAATTTGCGGTTGCAAGCTAGCATTCAACTGTTGTGCTTGTACGGTTGCTACATCTCGCTGTTGGGCTGCATTATTAGCTGCTGCTTGATGAGCGTTGCGGTTTGCTTCTGCTTGTGGGTTGTGAACCCAACCGTAGATAGGAACATTTCGTTTTCCTTGTCGCTGATGACCAACAACTCCCCAAGTCCGAATTCTTCCATTCCAATAATTAGCAGAATTCTGATGATACTGCCGTTGTTGTTCGTGATGGTTAGCAACAGCATAAGCTTGATTAATTTGATTTTGATAACCTTGCGCAACAGAATGCTGTTCCTGAATTTCGGCATCCTTAGCACTAATTTGATTCTTAATATCAGTAATTTGCCCCTGAGTTTCAGCGATAACCACTTCCTGCTGCTGAATTTTACCCGCTTTTGCTGCCCGAGCATTTTCAGTCTGAGTTAACTGACCTTCCAAAGAATTTAAACTCTCATAAGTTTGAGCGATCGCCTCCTCAGTTCCCGAAATCTCCAGCTCTTTTACCCCAATCTGATTTTCTTTTGCCGGAATTTGATTATCTACCAACTCTGCTTTCTGTAAACCAAGGTTGCGATACTCATCATAGAGTTTGCCCAGAGATTCTTGCGCCTGAACTTTTTCCGTCTCAGCATTAGCAAGACGTTGCTCTAAATTATCGAACCCTTCCAAGAAATTCGCCCCACTTCCCTCAACATCATAGAGAAAATCAAGATACTGCTCTACTGGTATGTTATCCGCAATAGTAGAATTTTTAGCAGCCTGCAATTCCTCAATTAGAGAAGAAATAGCCAACCTTTCCGGGGGAGTCTGCAACTGCCAGAGCTAACTGGTCTTTCTGTAAATTTGCCCAGTCTAACTCCAACGTTATAGTTTCCAAATAATTTTGCCAGTCATTGAGTTGCTGAGTCAAAGTCTCACTTGGGGTTTGCAGCAAAGCAACAGTTAGTTGTTGCATCGTTTCCTCAATGTGTAACTTTTCATCCTCCAACTGTTGAATAGTTTTTTTCCACAGCAGTCAAACGTTCCCGGTAAGGCAACAGAAAACCAGCAGTTTCCAGGAAATTTTGCAAATTACTCTGAGCTTCCGAACGCCTTGCCTGAATTTCCTCCACCTCAGACTGAGTTTCTAGTAACCTTTCCTCCGTCGCATCAGTTAATTTTTGTTGGTCGGGCAACCTTTCCCCAATGAGCCTTTGTAATTCTGTCTCAGCTAGAGCAATAGACAAATTCAACCTTTCCAACTTTTGCTCCTGCACCGGGTCATACATTGCCAATAAATCTTTTTCCGCCTGAAGACGTAATTCATCAGCAGAAATTTCATACTCAATACCCTGCTTCAACACAGGCCAATCTCTCAACCTTTCCTGTAACTTTCGCCCTTGCTCCGCTAAAACATCAGCCTGTTGTTGTGCTTGCTGTCCTAACTGAGCATACATTTGCCGTCGTGCATTAGCTTCATTTGCCAATTGTTGGGCGCGGTCTCTGGGGGCAATATGTTCCGGATAATGTCGCCAACCATAAACATTTTCAGTTTTACCCGAACGCTTGCGCTTAGTTCCCACAACTTCCCAACGATTAATCAGACTATTGTGATGGTTTGCCAGATTCTGACTTTGGTTTCGTTGTTGCTCTGCAATATTAGATTGCTGGAAATACTTATTAGCCAAAGCTTGTTTTTGAGCTGCCTGCTGTTGTAACAAATGTAAGACTTTTGCAGCATCCCCAGTCGAACCCGAACCAACAGTTAAATTCTCTTTCCTGTTATCTAAAAATTCACCATATTGCTTCAACGCAGCAGCTTGTTGTTCCGTTTGCCCAGCCAACTGTTGTAAAAATTGACTGTTTTGAGCCGTAATACTAGCCAACCATTGATTTTGATTCTTCTGCTTCACCAACTGCGGGTTTTGACCCCATCCCCAAATTTCCTTACTACGGCCACTTCGACCAGACTCACGCCCAACAACTTGCCATCGTGTGGGATTAATACTATTAGCCGTCGCCTGATAATTTTGACTTTCCGCAGCCAAACCAACCGCTTGTTGCCGGAAATTATTAGCTTGCTGCTCCTGAACTCCTGCTGCATCAAACCAAGGTTGAGAATTTGTCTGTAAATTGGCATCCACATTAGCAAAAGGATTAGTCAATTTTGCCCGTGCATCAGCCACATCAGACTTTGCTCGGTCAATTTCCTCCCTAATTCCAGCCAATAACTGTTGCGTTTCAGTTTCTAAAGCCGATTTTTCCTCCCCAAACCCTGCCAACAGTTCCTCAAGCTCCTGTTGTCTGGCAAAAAGTGCCTGTAGTCGCCCCTGCTCAATTTGATAATGTTGAGTTGCCAAAGCCAAAGCTTCCACCCACTGTTGCGCTTGAGTAGTAGTAATCTCAGCATCCGTACTAACTTGCTGATACTTCTCCAACGCCTCAGTTATCTGACCTGCAACTTCAGATTTCAAATCTGGCAGATCCGTCAATGGGTTGCCCAAGTCTAGCAAAACATCCCACTGGTCGAGCAACCTTTCCTGAGTATTTTGCAGTTGCTGAATAACCGCCTCAGTTCCCGAAGAAGCAGGTCGCGCCAAAGTTTTAACTCGCCCTTCCCCACTGAATGGCTGCCCAATATTCGGTTGTAGGGAAAAATCAGGATTTTGAGGCTCTATAAACGGGGCGCGATAAATTGCCTCTTTAATATCCACCAACCCCGCACCAGTCCGAGCATCCCATCCAGGTACATCTAAATCTGCTGCCGTATCTATTAATAATTGTTTGACCTGCTGAAAACTCAAATCTGGATTTGCAGACCAAACCAAAGAAGCAGCACCACTCACATAAGCCGTCGCCTTGGAAGTACCCACAAAAGCTTTAGGGTCGTCCTGCCAAGTTCCCCCAGGAGCCATCAAAGTCAACCCATCCCCATAACCAGAATAATCAGCCTTCGACTCAAACTGGTTTACCGCCCCCACTGTAATAATATTGTCAAACTCTTGACTTGCTTGCCCCAAAGCAGACATCACACCGCCCGTATTTCCAGACGCCACAACCAACAAAACATTATTATCGCGGGCATATTTAATCGCTTCTTGTTCCGCCGAAGTTAACTCATACCGAGTAGTTACACCAACATCATCCAGTTGAGATAAGTCAAAAGAGAGATTAGCAATACCACGACTTTCCCCCGCCCGTTTCACCTTATCCACAAATTTCACAAGTTGAGATGCCCAGTTGCCACCCCTGACTTTAAAAGATTTATGCTTTGCCAGGGGGTTAACCGAAGCAAAAGTGTTTCTAACCTGCTGAATATGATTATCTTGGGTAAAGTCGATAAATCCAACTTTTGGCTGTTTCGCATTATCCGGCAACAGAGAAATTGCCTCATCAGAATTCAGCAAGAAATTGTCAAATATTCTGGAGTCTGGCTGACTCAAAGCTTCCCCAAGAGGTACATCTAAACCAAATTCATTACCTAATTCTTGACTCTCCAATAGTTGTTGTAAAGTCGCCACACTACTATTATCTAAACCTAAATTATTCAGACTTTCTGGAGAAGTCAAAAGTTGAGTAATTTCTGGATTTTCCGCCAAAGTTCCCATCAACTTATCGGCATAAACTGCCCCAGCATCATCATTCAAAGCAGCCAATAAATTCCCAGAATTAGCATCAATAATATTTTGTAAATCTGCCAAACCACTATTAATAGTTGCCAAAGATTCTGGAGCGACATAATTATTAAAAACGCTAAAAGTATGAGTAGCAATTCCGCCAGTTTCAGAAGTCGCCTGAATCGTAACTTTACTTTCTCCAGTTTTCGGTAGTGCCTCTATATATAATTGGTTATCTTGCAAATTAACATTGAGAAGTTCACCATCGTAACTAATAACTTTATATTCAACATTCCCACCACTCGGAACAGTAAATAATTCTGAAATATCTATAACTTGCGAGGAATTTTCCGCCGTTAGATTAATATCTGGAATAGTATTTGTCAGTAAAGGTGGATTAGGATTAATATTAGTTTTCCCATCACCAGAATTATTTCTCGGCGGGTCTACTGGCACAATAGCCGGAGGAGGTAAAGTATCAAATGCACCACCAACATCAGGAATATTTATTGGTGGCTGCCCAGAATTTATTAACGCTTCCAGAGTCGGCCAAGTAGATATATCATCTATATTAAAAGTATCAAGTGCTGCGGGATTTTCTGCAAAGTATTTCTCGATGTTATCAAAATAATCTTCCCAGAAAATTCCGGCTTCTAAATTAGTAATATCTTCCGGAGGAGTAATATTTAAAATAGTCTCAATTAATTCTGGATTTGTGAATAATTTTGAAAGTTCATAGTTAAGCAGTGGGTCATCTAATGACGCCGGGCAAGACACTACACCAGGACTTATTATTTCTTCTAAGATAAAAGTATTACGTCTTGGCTTTTTGGTAGATTGATTTTGTTTTTGCTTGTTTTTTTTATTCCAAAATAAACCCATGATTTACACCTCTGAAATTAGTAGATATTTTTTACAGAATTTTTCATTTAAGTAAACTACAAAATTCTTTTTGCTTAGGGAGCAGGGAGTAGCAAAAGCATTTTTCTACTTTAGTCCTACTATGTGAAAACCCCTAGAAATAAAAATATAAATTTAATATTGTAGGGGCGTTTTGCTCCTCAACTTATGAAGCGACAGCTCTAGGTTAGCAAATGGTCATTTGCTTGCGATACTCCACAGGTATCCCTACAGGGGATCTAATTCTTAAGAAAATTCTAGAACAGACAAATTTCAACATTATAGATGTATGGAGCAAACCGCCATATACTCGCGATGGTTTTGTCAAGGCGATCGCTCCCATAACCGATTTTCAACTACAAACATATTACATTGTAATATTGCGACATACGCAATAAAAGAGAATGAACGCCCAAACTACCCAATAGAAGGGAGTTAGGGTGGATCTAATTGTTAGCTACAACGTTTATATCTGAATAGAGCGATCGCTGTTTAATGAATCATCAATTTTTAACTACAAATATATTACATTGTATTATTGCGACATACGCAATAAAAGAGAATGAACGCCCAAACTACCCAATATAAGGGAGTTAGTAAATTAGACGTAGGTTGGGTTAAGCGTCGGAGCGCAACCCAACAAAAAAGTTGTATCTGTTGTTGTTGGGTTTCCTTTCGTCAACCCAACCTACGATTAGATTAAATGTAGAAACACCCTCTGTAAAAATGCGGTTACTGCTATTATTCATAACCAATGCAATTTTAGAACAGGTAAATCAAAAAGTTGTCGAAGATCGACAGTGAAGATAAATCTTGTCGAAGATCGACAATTTTGTTATCTTGTTCGATCGCTCTAAGCACCCTTAGCAAGCAGACTATTAGGTTGTTTCCACGTTTTCGAGCTGCTGAAGAATGTTAACCTTTCTAGAACAAGCAAATCAAAAAATTGTCGATTTTCGACAGCGAAAATGACATATTTGCTCGTATATGAAGCACAGATATTAATAATTAAATGTTTATAGTGCGGGCATCTTGCCCGCGATAAGTGTATCTCACACTTGGTGGAATCTGCTGTAAATCTTGTTGAAAATCGACAATGTTGTTACCTTGTTTGATTGGCCACTCCGTGTCTACAAACCCCAAGCAATTTTTCCTTCTGCCTTCTGTCTTATACCTTTTGCCTTTTGTTTTATTCTCAAAATTTACTCTTCATCATCTTGACTACTTTCTACAACCTGTTGAATCTTTGCCATTTCATCTATCATTTGTTCTGGTGTTCGTTTCTGAGAATTTTGAATATAATTCAACTTCATTTCTTCCAACAAATCGGACAGTAAAGACTGTAATTCATGCAATGTTGCTTCATCCTGAAGTTCTTGGCGTAAAGCATCTTGAAATTGTTTAGCTAAACTGTCAAAAAGTTCCCTACCTTCTAAGTCAGAATAAGAGGAAGAAATTACTTCATAAGTAGCATCAGTAACAAAATTTGATAGTTGTTTAATCACATCATCTGGCAACTGTCCCAAAGTCGGAATTTGACGTACAGTTTCATAAAAATCATTCTCTTTAATAGCACTTTCCAAAGAATGGTGTAATAAAGATTCCATTTGTGGTTGAATCTTGGGCAAAACTTTATAAACAGTTAAATCTAAAAGGCGGTTACTAATAACTTCAACCTCATTTACATCATTAATTTTAATTCCCGGTTCGGGAGATAATAAAGACCGCGCCATATCTCCCTTTTGAATTGATTCTTGAGTTTGATTGATTAATCTTAAAGTCACAAATTCAGCTACACGGTCAGCCAAATAAGCAGCAGGTTCGTGAGTAATTTGAGCTAAAATTCTTTCTAAATTAATAATTTTTGCCCGATGCAAACGAATAGTAACAGGCAAAATTCTCAGCCATCGCCAAACAGGAAGTAACAGAAAAATATCGTACCAACGGCGCAACATTCCATCCACCAAACTCAGTTGTGGGTTTTGACGATAAATCACTAAACTACGCAGTAGAAAATCTCCAGCAAAAAAGACAATAAAAAATATATCTATCCGCCAAAAATCATCAACAAACTGACCAGTAACATCCGTATTCCGAAAATAATTAGTGCGAATTAAAGGACTAATTTTATTCTCAAAAAATTAATTTCTTGAATGACATTTTTTGACATTAAATAATCCACACTCCAGAAAGTAAGAAAAGCTTCTTTTGTAGATTCAACCCCCACTCGTTCCCGCATTCGTCTTTGAATTTTGGCAAAAGTGGCAAACTTATTACCCGCGATAAATGGGTCATCTTCTATTAAGGCCACACTCTGACTGCGTAAGGAAGCTAATAAATCTTTCGTAGTTTGGTCTAGGAGTCCTTTTTCTGGTAGTTTTGCCACTAATTGATTCACAGTAACAACATACTTATCTGTCTGGGTATTAGGTTCAATGCCTTTTATAGGGTCGTAAGTCCTGACAATAGCAGGTAAATACCTGAAATAAATGTCCCGTAACCGCACATAACTAATATTAAATAGTCCTAGAGTCAGATTCAAAAGTGCCAATAGAGCGATCGCTTTTGCCCACAATGGTACTTGATTGGAGGGAGGGGAATTTATATCTTTGTTGGTTAAATTAGCATTTGACATAAATATTAAGCAGAGATTCAGATAACTTCAACACTACTAGACTTATAGTCCAATTAAGGCAATTAACACTCAGTCCCAGGGAAGAATTAACATAGAGATAGTAGCCCAATCTTATTAATATGAGTTATTGTTTAAATCCTCAATGCCCAAATCCCCAAAATTCTGAAGGGACCCTATATTGCCTTGCCTGTGGGTCAAAGTTATTGCTCAGAGAAAGATATCGCCCAATTAAACCTATTGGCAGGGGTGGGTTTGGTCGGACTTTTTATGCCGTAGATGAAGATAAACCTTCTCACCCTCCTTGTGTAATTAAACAATTTTTACCTCAAAATACTGGCGACCCAAAAAAAGCTGCCGAATTATTTCAACAAGAAGCAGTTAGATTAGATGAACTTGGTCAACATCCACAAATTCCAGAATTATTAGCTCACTTTGAACAGGATAATAATCAATATTTAGTACAGGAATTTATTGATGGTTCTAACCTTGCTCAAGAGTTAACAAAAACAGGTCCATTTAAGGATAATCAAATTAAACAAATATTGAATGAATTATTACCAGTTTTACAGTTTATTCACGAACATAAAGTAATTCATCGGGATATTAAACCAGAAAATATTATTCGTCGTAATTTTCCACCACAAACTACAGGATGGATGAGTAATACTAATCGATTAGTATTAGTAGATTTTGGTGCAGCTAAAGTTATTACTGGAACTGCTTTAATGCAACCTGGAACAATAATTGGCAGTCCGGAATATGTGGCTCCAGAACAAGTAAGAGGTCATGCTATTTTTGCTAGCGATATCTATAGTTTGGGAGTTACTTGTATTCATTTATTAACTCAAGTATCTCCTTTCGATCTATTTGATGTAATGAAAGATAAATGGGTGTGGCGAGATTATTTGAATCAGTCTATCAATAGTATGTTAGGCAGAATTCTGGATAAAATGTTGGCAACTAACCCCAAAATGCGTTATAAGTCTGCTGCTGAGGTAATGAAAGAATTAAACCCAGAACAGAAGCTCCCTACTCTCCCTAATATTTCTCCACCCACACCATCCCCAACCACAAGACCAACACCATCTCCCACCCCCACCAGAGCGCCAATACCTACATACACACCAATTCGACAAACACCAAATTCTATAACTGCACCACCTCATGTTATCCAACCGACAATTATTCCTCAACCGCAAAAGTCAACTTGGAAATGTGTATCGACGCTGACCGGACATTTTGACTCGGTAAATTCAGTAGCATTTAGTCCGAATGAAGAAATTTTAGCTAGTGGGAGTCGGGATAAGACTATTGAAATTTGGGATATGAACAAAGGCAGACGTTGGTATACCCTGACTGGTCATGGCGACTCAGTACAAACTGTGGCATTTAGTGAAAATGGAGAAATGTTAGCCAGTGGAAGTCGGGATAAGACTATTGAAATTTGGGATATGAACAAAGGCAAACGCTGGTTTACTCTCATCGGTCATTCTGACTGGGTGGATGCAGTGGCATTTAGTCCAGATGGTGAGGTATTGGCGAGTGGAGGTCGGGATAAGGCAATTGAAATTTGGAACTTGCAGAAGGCGAAAAGGTGGTTTACTCTGGTTGGTCATGAAGACCGGGTTTATAGTGTTGCTTTCAATAAAGATGGTCGGATATTGGCAAGCGGGGGTCGCGACCAAACAATTAAAATATGGGATTTTCAGAAGGCGAAGGAGTTGTTTACAATTAAGGGCCATTCTGACTGGGTGCGATCGCTTGTTTTTAGTCCAGATGGTGGCACATTAGCTAGTGGTAGTAGGGATGGCACGATTAAGTTATGGCAGGTTTATGGAGGGGAACTTATTTCGACACCGATACATAATTTGAAATATGGTATGAGCGATGTTTTGTCTGTTGCGTTTAGTCCGGACGGAAAAATTGTTGCGGGTGGGTATCGTAATGGGATTATTAATTTATGGGATGTTGTCACCGGAGAATTGTTGGAAACTCTTAAGGGTCATTCTTCTGATGTATTTTCAGTTATGTTTAGTCGGGATGGTAAAAGTTTAGCGAGTGGGAGTAATGATAAGACGATTAAAATATGGCAGGTTCCTATTTACGGAAGTCAAAAGTCAAAAGTCAAAAGTCAAAAGTAAGATTTTATAGACTCGAAACTTTGATGCCACAGTAATTTCAGGAAATTATTTCAGATATGGGGTTTAAAGGAAAAAAATGCTACTAGAACTCAAAAGATTAACCGTACCACCAGGGCAAAAAGTGTTGTTAAAAGATGTAAGCTGGCAAGAATTTGAAGAAATTCTCAAAGACTTAGGAGAAAGTCGTGCTTCTCGAATAGCTTATGCAAATAACACTTTAGAAATTATGAGTCCATTACCAGAACATGAACTTAGCAAAGAAATTATTAGCGACTTAATAAAAGCTCTCCTAGAAGAACTAGACAGAGAATTTTTAACTCTAGGTTCGACAACTTTCAAAAATGAGCAAATGGCAAAAGGAATAGAACCAGACAATTGTTTTTATATTGAAAATGAAGCTAAAGTTCGTGGGAAAGAACGCCTAGATTTAACTATCGACCCACCGCCAGATTTAGCTTTAGAAATAGATATAACTTCTCGTACTCATCTGAATATTTATGCAAATTTAGGAGTAGGGGAACTTTGGCGATTTGAAAAAGGAAAATTACAAATCTATGTCTTAGAAAATAATAAATATATAGAATCAGAATTTAGCCCTCATTTTCCCGGTTTGCCCTTAACTGAAATAATTCCAGAGTATAGTATTCGCTGTCAAAATATAGGTAGAAATCAAACCATGAAAACTTTTCGGAATTGGGTGAGAGAACAAACTATTAGTTAGTTTTTGGGTAACCTGAATTATATTATGGGCAATCTCTCATAAGTATATTCGGAGTAAGCTTTCTTCCATGTAGCCTTAAGTCGGAGGACCCATTAATCCATATTAACTACAAGTTGAGAATAGATTAACTTAGATATCAGACGCGCCAAAAAGATTTAAATATGATCCAACAGCCTAAACCTCAATATTCTCTAACCTGGATTGGCAAAATTGCTAAAGTCCCTAAACCAGAGTGGGATGCTCTGGCCCAACCTTTAAAAACTCCCTTCCTAGAATGGGACTGGCTGCATAATATGGAAACTTCTGGTAGCGTTGGTGGTAGAAGTGGATGGCTACCCCAACATTTAACAGTATGGCGAGATAGACAACTAATAGCAGCAGCCCCACTTTATATCAAGGGACACAGTCAAGGTGAATTTGTCTTTGACCATCAATGGGCCGAGATAGCTTACCGCTTAGGTATTGAATATTACCCGAAGTTATTGGGAATGTCGCCTTTTACTCCTGCTGAGGGTTATAGATTTTTAATCGCCCCTGGGGAAGATGAAGATGAAATGACAGCCTTGATGGTCAGCGAAATCGATCATTTTTGCGATCGCCATAATATTTCTGGATGTCATTTTCTCTATGTCGATCCAGAATGGCATCCTGTACTGCAACGTAATGGTTTTAGCAGTTGGCTACACCATAGTTACATTTGGCAGAATCAAGGTTATCAAACTTTTGATGACTATCTCAAAGTATTTAATGCTAATCAACGTCGTAATATTAAGCGGGAACGTAAAGCAGTAGGAAAAGCTGGTTTACAGATGCAGACTTTGACTGGGGATGAAATACCGAAAGCTCTGTTTTCTAAGATGTACAGTTTTTACGAAAGTACCTGCGATAAATTTGGTTGGTGGGGTAGTAAATATTTGACGAAGCGATTTTTTGAACAATTACATCACGACTTTCGCCATCGAGTATTATTTGTGGCAGGTTATAGTGAGGAGGACGACCGCTTACCTGTGGGAATGTCGTTTTGTATTACTAAAGGCGATCGCCTTTACGGTCGTTACTGGGGTAGCACTTACGAAATAGATTGTTTACATTTTGATGCTTGTTATTATGCTCCGATAGAATGGGCGATCGATCGTGGTGTTAATACTTTTGACCCTGGTGCTGGTGGGCGTCATAAAAAACGGCGTGGTTTTCCAGCGACACCTAACCATAGTATGCACAAGTTTTATCATAATCGTTTGTCAAAAATCTTCTTGTCTTATATTGGGCAAGTGAATGAAATGGAACAGCTAGAAATGGAGAGAATTAATGAAGATTTACCTTTCAGTCAGAGCAATTCTTAGAAAGTAAGAAAAAATGTGGGATGGAAGAGTGTGGGGAGTGAATCTGGAGGCAAATTTCCACCTTTTCCTCTATTCTATTTCTAGAACTCCTGATTTAGCAGGTTTAGCAGGTATTTAAATGGTCATGCATTGTAACTATTTTTGTTACCAGACACGGTAGTGGGAGCATCTTGCTCCCTTCCCTTTACAGCGCTTTTGCTGATTAATGAACCACATTGTTATAACCAAAACCCTGTAGGGGCGTTAACGATAGTTATGCGCAAGCTTTCGGCCGTTTGCTGACGCATAGCTCCGAATGGCGCCCCTACTGTGGTCTACCAAAATGAAAACCGCTGTAAGGATACCCGTACTAGGGATTGTTTATCTGCATATACCATTATATGCAGAACTACCGATAGTTTAATATGCTGAATTACCCAAAAATTATGATTCTACGAAGTCTTTTAAGGCTAAAATTGTTTGAGATAAAGATTCTTTCATTTGAGCAGCTAACATAAATGAAAAAATATACTTGAAAATTCCCGAAAACAAAATTCTGTGTGTAACTAAAGTTTTGCTTTCAAATGGTTGAAGAATATGTTCATACCTGATAGTACATAAAGGTAATTTTGATTCACTAATAAATGACTTATTCCTAATTACTTTTACTAACCTAATTTGAACGCGAGTCCCAGATTGGATTTGTAAATCAATCAATGAATTATCAGAAAAATCTCCATGAAGATATGCATATTTAGTATCTGGGTCCCAATTCGACCATTGGTTCACCTCTGAATAAATTTTAAAGATATTTTCTGGGTTTGCATTAATTTCTATTTTGGACTCAAATTGCATTGTTGGTTCACCTCTAAATAAATTTTAAAGATATTTTCCGAGTTGGCATTACATCAATTTTTATTTGAATAGACGACTGTAGGAAGGTTCCATGAAACCTCCCTACAAGTATTATTATTTTGAATATGTGGTTTATCAATATTGAAGAATTTTTTTATTTCCAATAAAATCATGTTCGGATAATCAGTTATATAAACCTTATCTCTTTAAACCTTTCTTTTCCTTTCTCCAAAGTATAAGTATTTAACCGAGCATGATTTGATATAACTCCCACTATAGCAGTCGAAGCAAAGATTAGGACATATCAAAAGCTTAAAACTCAGACAACGCCATATCTTTCCTTCTTGCTTCTTACTTCTTGCTTCTTACTTCTTGCTTCTTGCTTCTTACTTCTTGCTTCTTGCTTCTTGCTTCTTGCTTCTTGCTTCTTGCTTCTTGCTTCTTGCTTCTTGCTTCTTGCTTCTTGCTTCTTGCTTCTTGCTTCTTGCTTCTTGCTTCTTGCTTCTTGCTTCTTGCTTCTTGCTTCTTGCTTCTTGCTTCTTGCTTCTTGCTTAAATTCAACAAAATATTAGCAGCTTCATCTAAATCTTTCCCAAAAGAAATTATCCCATCTTCGTGACCTGCCATTACTAATATTTTTTCTACTCCTAATTTCTCCTCATCAAACAAACGAAATATTTCTTTTGCCATTTGTGGAGTACCATAAGGAACTTCTTGATTAGAAGTAGGAACTTTATACATAAGTTCTTGCCAAAGCTGAGAATTATGAATATGAATAATACCCATAATTTCTGGTTGATAATAATAGATAGCAGCATGAGTTAATGATTCAGAAGAAGCTTTGACTGGTCCGCAACAAGTTAGGCTATTTTCCTCGATATTAAAATCAGTAACTACCGTGTAAAATTCTGGTCCTAAAGTTTCTAAATGGGTGGTTTGAGTGCCAGTAATAATAAACTGATTTGAGTCATTTATTCTCTGACTGACATTACCAAAACCAATGCCATTTTCATAAACGCCAATTAATCCTAACGAGTACATGAAATCCCGCTTTTTCATTAAATCAGTAATGCTATAGCTTGCCACAGGTTCGCCTTTAACCCAATGACAATTATATTTTATTACTCCCTCATCCATAACCATAAATTTAATAAATTTAATAGTGAAAAATAACAGTTAATATTATTAATGTTATACCATTTTGAAAAAAGAATGTTACAAATAGTAAGCAGTATTACAGCGCTTTTCAAATTGATGAACTACATCGCCATAACCAAAACCCTGTAGGGACGTTGCATAAGGGCGTCCCTACTGTGGTCTACTGAAATGAAAACCGCTGTAAAGTAATTTATAGAAAATATCTATTGGACGAAAAAGATAAATTACTATATAAAAAATGGTATCAAACCTATTCTCATACGACTCGGTCCTCCTGTCTTCCCCTCCCCTCCACGGTCGGGGTTAGGGGTGGGTTGACTCAATCGCAGTAACCTAAATATTTGTAGCAAAGATTTATCAAACTGGTATTAGTCAGAGATTACTTTTGACTTTTGACTTTTGACTTCTAACTTGCGCGTAGCGCTATATTTGTTGGGTTGCGCTCCCGCTTAACCCAACCTACTGTATCATAATTAATTGGGCTTAATTTTCGGCAGGAACAAAATTTAATGCTTGACCATTCAACTGAGGAAACTCAATAAACACATCTATCAAGTCACCAGTTGCACCATCAAAACGAACTACACTACCAGTACCAGTGCTACTAGCATAGAGATTACCATCAGGTCCAAAACCTAATCCCCTTGGAGCATCTAATATTGGCACTCCCTCTGCATCTAAACCAGCATCAAGTACATCTAACAACGCTCCTGTATCAACATCATACACGCGAACAGTAGCTACCGAGTCATCCTGACCAAATGGAAATTCACTGCTGACATAGATATTGCCATCGAGACCATTAATCACATCTAGGGGACTTAATTCGGGGTCATTGACAAAATTAGGATTCAATACTTGACCCGTGAGACCATCATATTGAATGACTGTACCACCACCACCACCTGTTGCTGGGTCGGCACCATTTCCTAAGTAAAAATTGCCATCGGAACCAAATACAAAACCTCTGGGAAAATCTACTAATTCTGAGGGAATAAATTCGTCAATAAAATCTCCAGTTTGACTGTTGAAACGTACAATTGAACCTAGCGATCGCGCCCCTACATAATAATTATTATCTGGTCCAAAAACGGCACCACCACCATTTAATTCGGGAAATTCTATAAATGTTTCAATGAAGTTTCCTGTAGTGGCATCGAAGCGTAAAACATTGTCATTTCCACCGTTAATTAAAACAGTATTAGACTCATTAATTTCTTGTACAATATCCCTGGGGTCGGTTAATCCTCCACCATTAGGAAATTCACCAATTAATCGACCAGTTAAACCATCAAAACGAATGGCTGCATCGTTACCGTTATTAGCTGCGCTGGTGACAACTACATCAAATATTGTGCCGATAAAATTTTGGGAAAATAAGCGATTTTCAGCAATACCAAAATTAACGAAATGTTCAATGGAAGTTAATAAGTTTTGTTGAACTGCATCAGCAATATCTGGATTTGTTTGAAGATAAATATCGGTATTAAATTGAGAATTAGGGTCGCGATTTTCAAATTGACCGACTTGAATAAAATGTTGAATGGGAGTGATTGAGTTTTGTTGTACTAAGGCAGCAACATCTGGATTGTTGGTTAAATAAAAGTTAGTATCAAAAAAAATACTAGGGTCTCGCCCTTCAAATTGACCGAAGCGAATAAAGTGGTCGAAGCCGCTTTGTACGATGCCATTGTTTACTGCTTCTGCAATTTCAGGATTAAAATTTAGATAAAGGTTTTCATCAAATAAGTCAATAATTTCTAGCATAAGTCATTTATTTATACGGGATATCTTAGTTATTAATGCACAAGTCTTTTTCTTTGGCAAGTTTTTGTATTTTATTGCTTTTGATTTAGCAATAATTGAATAATTTTTGTGGAGATTTTCCTATGTTTATGAGTTGTTTAGAAAAATTCAGTAAATTCTATTTAGATATTTTCATTTTTACACCTTTCTACACATTTGAAAATTGACGATTTTGAGTGGATTTAATGATGTGCTTTTAGACCGAGTATCATTAATTAGACGTAATAAAAATACTATTCTTGATTCTCTTGAAAATATCTTAAATTTCCCACTATTCCCTACTCCGATACTCCCTACTCCTGTACGGGAGATTTGCGTTTGTGGAGCATTACCAAATAATTAATAATTAATAATGAATAATTAATAATTAAGAGTTGATAGTTAATAATTAGGGTTTGCTGAAAAAGTCTAATAGTTATGGCAGGGAACACTTAACTGGGAACAGGGAACAGTTTAGACTATCTGTAATGACCACATTTTCTGATAGTTAGTGTCAAAACTTTACTATTTTGAGACGACAACAGCCAAAAACTAGGTATTTTTTCCAGACCTAAAAAGGCTCAAACCTTTATTTGTTAATACTTTTATATTTAATCAGCAAGCCCTAATTATTCATTCAACAATTCACGCCTTGAAGCCTCCCCTTTTAAGGGGATAAAATCAAAAAAAATCCTTTTAGTCAATCCTATCCGTTTTAAGAAGAGGTAATTATTAATTGTTAATTGTTAATTGTTAATTACTGAACTAGAAAATAGCCCCTAGCTATTAAGGAAGTCAGAAGTCAGAAGTTATTTTTGTAACGGGGATGCGTGAGCAACTCTCCAAAAATATTTCGCCTTAAAAGGCGGGGTTTTAGACCCAATTATTTTGATAAATGTTATTTGTGGGTATTTAAAGATACATGATATTACCTGTTATAGCACTCGAAGGAAAGGTTAGGAGATATTAAAAGTCTAAAACTCAGACAAAGCAATATTTTTTCTTCTTCCTTCTTCCTTCTTCCTTCTTCCTTCTTCCTTCTTCCTTCTTCTTTCTTCCTTTTTCCTTCTTCCTTCTTCCTTTTTCCTTCTGCTATATTTGATAGATATTTTAAACCAGAATATTTTCCACTCCAGCTATATTTCCAATTTCTGCTTGTTCAATAATTCTTCTATATTGTAATCTCCATTGCAAAGCATTAGAGATAGTAATATAACCCTGTTGTGGAGGTTCTTTTATTATTCTTTCAGCCAAAATTTCCCGTCCTATTTCATCTAAAGGAAGGTTACCGAATAATTAATAATTAATAATTAATAATTAATAATTAAATAATTCTAGTTTAAAGCCTCACCTTTTAAGGGAAAAAAAGCGGTCGTTAGCGCAGCTTCCCGTAGGGTGGGATGGCGAGGTCCCCTCACCATATCCAATCGACCAAGACAGCGGTCGTAGCACAGCTTCCCGTAGGGTGGGATGGCGTACTTCGGAGCGGCTCTGATAAGAGCGGGTCTCCTCGCCATATCCAATCGACCAAGAGAAGAAATAATATTTCCTTATATTCAATTCTGTTACGGTTAAAACCCGAGGTAATTATCAATTATCCATTATCAATTATCAATTAATTAAGGTCTTCTAAAAATCCTATTACATCATCTTGATTACCATTACGACTGATAATTTCTAGTAAACCTCGTGTAGTTTGATAATCTCCTGTTTTTTCTTTGGCTACAAATATCGCGCTTTTAAAATTTAAACTTGCTTCTAGTAATTCTTGATTATCAATTTTTTCATACACAAAGAAAAGTAGATGATAGCCTAATCCATAAACTTTTTGACTAGCATCTCGAAACGGGCAAGATGATTGTGGTTGTCGAATAGATGTCACCTTTAAATCTACTTCTAATTCTGGAAAATCTATCCCACTAGATGTACTCCCTGGAGTATATAAATATTTGGATATTAAATATTTATTGAATGCTTGTTCTACATAAGTTCCTATTGCTTTACCATCGGTAATACCGTACAAATAAAAATTGGTCTAACAGTTAACTCTCTAACAAAAATTGTTGCCTCAGTTTTAAATAATGATAGTGTCAGTTATTTCATATATTAGACATCTCCAATAATAAAAATAAAATCAATTATCGCACAGTAAATTATCAATTATTTCCCTCTACTCTCTACTCCCTACTCCCTCTTTTCTGGAGATGTGTATTGATTAATATTGAATTAACTAAATAATGTTAATTGTTGCCAAGTCCGATGGTTAAATCTAAAGTTTTGTTTGCCTATTCTTTGACAGATCCATTTTACACAATCTGGCACAACTGAATTACCATATAAAGCATATTGGTGATAAATTTTAGTAACTCTACACCAATGATCGGGAAATCCCATTAGACGAGCATATTCTACATTAGTTAAACGGCGAAATTTATCACCAACTTGATATCTTTCATAATGTCTAGAAGTAGAGGCAGTTAATGTGGAAGTAACTCCATTAATACCAAATATAGTATAGCCAAGACGGGCCCCTCCACCCTGGTTATATAATATTTCTACACCGTTGCAATATCTATTGATAGTTTTGCTCTGTTTGATTCTTTCAAGAGTTTCAGAAGTAAAATCAAATTGTGTATTTATTTCTGACTCATGTTGCAGAATATCTTTGAGTTTTTTTCGGGGTTTGATGTCAGACATTAAAGGTAAAGATTGACTATAAAATTTATTTTTATACGCAATACCCCAGTGATAATTTTTGCTAGTACCATGAAGAATTGGCTGCATAGATGTTTCTATTTCGCTATTTTTATTCCAGGGTAAACTGTCAATATCGTTCTCTGTTAAAAATACAGAAAGTTTTTCTAGATTGAGTATTTTTTGTGTTGATTTTACTCTAGTGCCCAAAATAAAAATTCTGTCTCTATTTTGGGGAATACCAAAATTTATTGGGTTAATAATCCGCCATTCAATAAAATAATCTAATGCAGCCAAAGCATTTAAAATTATTCGGAAATGATACCCCTTTTCCATTGTTAAGATTCTTTTGACATTTTCTAATAGAAAATATTGGGGTTGTTTGGCTTGAATAATTTCAATAATCCCCTCAAAAAGTGTTCCTCTAACTTTATCTCTAATTCCCATTTTTTTCCCAGCTTGACTAAATGGTTGACAGGGAAAACCTGCTGTTAAAATATCATGTTCGGGAATTTCTGATACCTGAATTTTATTAATATCTCCTAATACTATTTAGTCACTACCAAAATTACTTTGATAAACTTGACAACAAAGTTCGTTAATATCATTAGCCCAAATAGTTTCAATATTTGCAGCTTTCATTCCTAAACAAAATCCACCAATTCCAGAAAATAATTCTATGGCTTTGAGTTTTTTAATATTATTCAATTTATTATCTCCTTTTAACTAGCTATCAGCATTTTCCGTACCGGAATGCTCTGCAAACAGCACTCAGCACTCAGCTTTCAGCACACTAAAAGCTTGGGTTTAAGTCCCCAACTTCTAGCTTGTTATTTAATTTTAGGAGGGGTTTAATACCAAATTTAAAAAGAATGTTACAAATAAACTGGCTAGTAAATAACTAATAATCCACCTAAAACCTAACACCTTCCACCTACCACCTAACACCTAGAAAATTATTTGTAGCAAACATTGATCAAATTGGTATAAATTCCCTTTTTAAAAGCTGAATTCTAAACCCTGTTTGCGTTTGCGTTTGCGTTTGCGTTTGCGTTTGCGTTTGCGAAGCATTCCGTAGGAAAGCATTCCGTAGGAAAGCATTCCGTAGGAAAGCATTCCGTAGGAAAGTATTCCGTCAGGAAACGCTTTTTAATGAAATAACGATCGCTATCTCAAACTTTCAACCTAACTAACTATCAAAACGGACATAATATAATTTGTGTTTAAACTATTTCCTACGTTCTAAATTTTTAAGTATGACAACTTGTCTTTTGACATTTTAACTACCCTTACCCATCATAAAAAAATTAAAAATCATAAAATAAAGGAAAAACAAGGATGAAAAAACTACTAAAACTCACATCAATCATATTAATTGTAACTGCGGGATTAGGAATTGCTAAAACAGTTCATTCTTCTGGTAACAATCTAATTGCTGATGAATCTCATGGAGGTATGAATCATAGTCATAAAAAAATGGAAATTCCAGCAAATAAACCAGTTCCTAAAGTTGATTTAGTTGCTTATAAGGATACTATGAAAGGATGGAATTTAGAGTTGAAGCTAACTAACTTTAAGTTTGCCCCAGAAACAGTAAATCAAAGTAGTAATCCTAATGAAGGTCATGCTCATTTATATATCAATGACAAAAAAATTACTAGAATTTATAGCAATTGGTATTATCTGGGAAATTTAGACCCAGGCAGTAATAAAATAACTGTTACTCTAAATACGAATAAACACGAAGATTTAGTCAGTAACAGTAAGATGATTATGGATACAGAAATTATTGAAGTGACAGCACAAAAATAGGGTGCATCTCAATGCGTGAATAAAGCCAAAAATTTATCGCTTTTAGGAAACAGGCAACAGGGAATAGGGAATAGGGAATAGGGAATATATAGGAAAAAAGTATTTTTGCAAATATGAGATGCATCCCAAAAAGAGGATTAATTACAGCAGTTATTGAGTTGATAAAGTACAAGGTTTTATTGCTTTAGGGAACAGGGAACAGGGAACAGGGAGAAATTTATCAGAGAAAAGATTTTTATTATGGCTAATTAATAAAACTTGATATAACTTATAAATAATCATCTTGATGATCTTTTTATTCTGGGTTTAATACCCCACCGTCAACGGGAGTATTTACAATTAGTTGGGGTTTGACTTCCCATCCATTTTTTCTTCCTTTCTTCCTTCTTCCTTCCTTGTTCCTTCTTCCTTCTTCCTTTTATTTTGGGTTTAATACCCCACCGTCAACGGGAGTATTTACAATTAGTTGGGGTTTGACTTCCCATCCATTTTTTCTTCCTTTCTTCCTTGTTCCTTGTTCCTTCTTCCTTCTTCCTTCTTCAACTATTTATCTTTTTTAAATATCAGAATATATAACCCTCGCCCACTAGAAGGATTAAAAACCACATCAGTTTGACTTAATTCCCATCCATCTTTACCCGCATCATTTAAAGCTTCTATATAGCGGTCTCTTTCTTCATTACTTTGAGGAAAACCAAATTGATATTCAACCTTATATTCATATTTTCTACCTCTACCTTGACTTAACTTTTCTGACTCAAACGACTCAATTTTTTGTTCTATTTTAGGTGTAGTTTCAGGAATAGAAGTTGCGAAAGTCCTATTAGGTGAAAAAATTAACGCCACCGCTAGAAAAATAATCGCAATATTCAAAACAATTAAGTTAATAACTATAAGTTTATTTAGATTCCAGTCTCTCATATCATGTCTGCTTGAATATTTACACTTTAGTGGAAGGAAGGCAGAAAGCAGAAGGGTTTCTTACAATTATGATTTAATTCTATATTCACTTTTATAGGTTGGGTTGAGGAACAAAATTCAACACATAGAACATTAGCAGAACTTACATTATTTCTGCTTAAACAAAGAAATATAATCAACTATGCTCCGGTCATAATATTTCGCATTTTTAACTTCTAAGAGCTGTCCATAACCATAAATTTAAGAGTGAAAAATAACTGTTAATGTAGGTTTGGTTTAGGTATTTGTTGGGTTGCGCTTCCGCTTAACCCAACCTACTGTATCTTTCTCCTTTTCCTCCTCTTGCTTCTTTCTTTCCTCCTGACTTCTGACTCCTGACTCCTGACTCCTCTCTTATCCCATAATATTACTAAAAATTCTATTGTTTCTTTCAAAGCAGCAATAAAAGCATCAATATCATCACGAGTATTATAAAAAGATAAACTTGCTCTAGCTGTGGATGAAATATTCAAATATTGATGTAAAGGTTGGGCACAATGATGACCGGAACGAATTGCTACACCTGCTTCATCTAACATTGTTGATAAATCGTTAGGGTGAAGATTTTCTACGGTAAAAGATGCTAATGCTGCCCTACTTTCACCATTTTCATTTGGTTGAGGTCCATAAATAGTAACTTCAGGAATTTGGTTCAATTTTTCAAATAAATAAGTAGTTAATTCTGCTTCATAATTATGGATTTTTTCCATACCTATATTTGTCAGATAATCTACTGCTGCACCAAGAGCGATCGCTTCTCCAATAGCTGGCGTTCCTGCTTCAAATTTATGTGGTAATTCTGCATAGGTGGAATGGTCAAAAAATACTTCGGAAATCATTTCGCCTCCTCCTAAGAATGGAGGCATTTTCTCTAATAATTCTAATTTTCCATAGAGAAAACCGATACCAGTAGGAGCGCACATTTTATGACCGGAAGCTACTAACCAATCACAATCTATTTCCCCTACATCTACTCTGATATGAGGTACACTTTGGCAAGCATCTATTAATACTTTTGCTCCATTTTGATGAGCAGTAGTGCAGATTTCTTTTACTGGGTTTTGACAGCCTAAAACATTAGAAATATGGGCAACTGCTACTAATTTTGTTTTGTCGGAAACTAGAGTTTTATATTGTTCAAAATTAAATTCTCCAGTATTGGTTAGCTCTACAAATTTTAAAACTGCTCCAGTTTTTTGAGCAATCATTTGCCAGGGAACAAAGTTACTATGATGTTCCATAACTGAGACAATAATTTCATCTCCTGCTTTGAGATTATTTAAACCCCAAGAATAGGCGACTAAATTAATTGCTTCACTAGCATTTCGAGTATAAACAATTTCATTCCGAGATGCTGCATTAACAAAAGTAGCTACTTTATCTCTTGTTCCTTCATAAGCATCTGTTGCTTTTGAGCTTAAGGTATGAATACCTCGATGCACATTAGAGTTATATTTCAGGTAATATTCTTGCCAAGCATTAATAACTGCTAGGGGTTTTTGGGAAGTAGCAGCATTATCTAAATAAACCAGTGGTTTACCATTTATTTCCTGATTTAAAATCGGAAAATCTTCCCGTACTTTTTCTCCTAATGTTTTTCTTGAATAATAGTCATTTTTTCAGTTATCAGCTTTATCAGTTATCAGTTATCAGTTATCAGTTATCAGTTATGAGAATCTATATTGTAGGGGCGAATGGCATTCGCACTTACCCATTTTGATAAATTCTAGAGGTTTTTGGGAAGTTTTTTACCATTTATTTCCTGATTTAAAATTGGAAAGTTTGCCCGTGTTTTGTCTGCTAAATTTCTTTCTTGAATAATACTCATCTTTATCAGTTATCAGCTTTTTCAGTTATCAGTTATCAGCTATGAGAATCTATATTGTAGGGGCGAATGGCATTCGCACTTACCCATTTTGATAAATTCTAGAGGTTTTTGGGAAGTTTTTTACCATTTATTTCCTGATTTAAAATTGGAAAGTTTGCCCGTGTTTTGTCTGCTAAATTTCTTTCTTGAATAATACTCATCTTTATCAGTTATCAGCTTTTTCAGTTATCAGTTATCAGCTATGAGAATCTATATTGTAGGGGCGAATGGCATTCGCACTTACCCATTTTGATAAATTCTAGAGGTTTTTGGGAAGTTTTTTACCATTTATTTCCTGATTTAAAATTGGAAAGTTTGCCCGTGTTTTGTCTGCTAAATTTCTTTCTTGAATAATACTCATCTTTATCAGTTATCAGCTTTTCAGTTATCAGTTATCAGCTATGAGAATCTATATTGTAGGGGCGAATGGCATTCGCACTTACACATATTGATAAATCCTAGAGGTTTTTGGGAAGTATTTTACCATTTATTTCCTGATTTAAAATTAGAAAACTTGCCCGTGTTTTGTCTGCTAAATTTCTTTCTTGAATAATACTCATCTTTTCAGTTATCAGTTATCACTTCTCAACTATGAGAATCTATATTGTAGGGGCGAATAGCATTCTCCCTTACACATATTGATAAATCCTAGAGGTTTTTGGGAAGTATTTTACCATTTATTTCCTGATTTAAAATTAGTCAAATTTGCCCGTGTTTTGTCTGCTAAATTTCTTTCTTGAATAATACTCATCTTGTAAGGATTCAGGTATCAGTTATCACTTCTCAACTATGAGAATCTATATTGTAGGGGCGAATGGCATTCGCCCTTACACATATTGATAAATCCTAGAGTTTTTGGGAAGTATTTTACCATTTATTTCCTGATTTAAAATTAGAAAATTTGCCCGTGTTTTGTCTGCTAAACTTCTTTCTTGAATAATACTCATCTTGTAAGGATTCAGGTATCAGTTATCACTTCTCAACTATGAGAATCTATATTGTAGGGGCGAATAGCATTCTCCCTTACACATATTGATAAATCCTAGAGTTTTTGGGAAGTATTTTACCATTTATTTCCTGATTTAAAATTAGAAAACTTGCCCGTGTTTTGTCTGCTAAACTTCTTTCTTGAATAATACTCATCTTTTCAGTTATCAGTTATCACTTCTCAACTATGAGAATCTATATTGTAGGGGCGAATAGCATTCTCCCTTACACATATTGATAAATCCTAGAGTTTTTTGGGAAGTATTTTACCATTTATTTCCTGATTTAAAATTAGAAAACTTGCCCGTGTTTTGTCTGCTAAACTTCTTTCTTGAATAATACTCATCTTTTCAGTTATCAGTTATCACTTCTCAACTATGAGAATCTATATTGTAGGGGCGAATAGCATTCTCCCTTACACATATTGATAAATCCTAGAGTTTTTGGGAAGTATTTTACCATTTATTTCCTGATTTAAAATTAGAAAACTTGCCCGTGTTTTGTCTGCTAAACTTCTTTCTTGAATAATACTCATCTTTTCAGTTATCAGTTATCACTTCTCAACTATGAGAATCTATATTGTAGGGGCGAATAGCATTCTCCCTTACACATATTGATAAATCCTAGAGTTTTTGGGAAGTATTTTACCATTTATTTCCTGATTTAAAATTAGAAAACTTGCCCGTGTTTTGTCTGCTAAACTTCTTTCTTGAATAATACTCATCTTTTCAGTTATCAGTTATCACTTATCAACTATGAGAATCTATATTGTAGGGGCGAATAGCATTCTCCCTTACACATATTGATAAATCCTAGAGGTTTTTGGGAAGTATTTTTCCATTTATTTCCTGATTTAAAATTAGAAAACTTGCCCGTGTTTTGTCTGCTAAACTTCTTTCTTGAATAATACTCATCTTTTCAGTTATCAGTTATCAGTTATCAGCTATGAGAATCTATATTGTAGGGGCGAATGGCATTGGCCATTATGCATATTGATAAATCCTAGAGGTTTTTGGGAAGTCTTTTACCATTTATTTCCTGATTTAAAATTGTCAAATTTGCCCGTGTTTTGTCTGCTAAACTTCTTTCTTGAATAATACTCATCTTTTCAGTTATCAGTTATCAGCTATGAGAGTCTATATTGTAAGGGCGAATGCCATTCGCCCCTACTTTCTTTCCTTCCTCCTTCTTCCTTCTTTTAAACTTTACAAGCAACACATTGTTTTAAAATATTTTGCAAAGAAGGTAGGGGTAACTTGCTAAGAATTTCTGCCGCAAAAGCATCAATTAATAAGTTACGACTTACTTCTTCATTCAAACCTCGACTTTGCAAATAAAACACTTCATCATCATCCAACTGACTAACAGTTGCTCCATGAGAACATTGGACATTATCTGCAATAATTTCTAATTGTGGTTTTGTATCAACTCTCCCACCAGAAGAAAGTAACAAATTACGATTTAACTGAGCTGCATTAGTCAACTGTGCATCTTGAGAAACATAGACTTTGCCATTAAATATAGAATGTGCTTTCTCATCAACAATAGACTTATAAACTTGGTCAGTCACACCATTGGGATGATTCAAAATAATAGCACTGTGAGTATCCGCTTCTTGCTCATTCCCAATAAATGCCAAACCGTAAAGATTAGTTTCTGTACCCTCTCCCATTTGAGAAACTTCCAAGTTATGACGAGATAACCTTGCTCCTAAATGGATAGCATTGCAAGTATAGCGACTATTCTTAGCTTGAGCGATCGCTGTTTTGCCGATATGAAATGCTGCACCTGCATCTCGCTGCACCCTGCTATGATTAATTTCCGCATTTTCCTCTACCCATATTTCTGTCACAGTATTTGTCAGATAGGGGTTAGAACTGGGTGCTTCTGGACAAATAACTTCTGCTGTAACGCAATGCTCAATTATTTTCGCACTACTACTACGCTCCGCTACTACCAAACAACGACGCTGAGTCAAAATCGGAATTTCAGTCTGAGTCGCAATAAATAATAGATGTATTGGTTTCTCTACAACCTGATTTTTTGGCAACCATACTATTGCTGCATCAGTTAAACCAGCAGTATTTAAGGACGTAAATACTTCTTTACTTCCCTGTTGTTGCCCCAAATAATCTCCGATGCGGTCTTGATACTCGGGAGGTAACTGCCCCAAATTTCCGACAAACACTCTATCTGTCAAACCTTTCACCGATGATAACTTTGGTGCAAATACCCCATTCACAAATACCAACCGACTGTCTATTACTTCCGGTAAAATAAACGGAGTAATATTCAAAGCATCCAAATTTACTGGTGCAGGTGCTTGAAAATCTAACTTCATCATTGCAGACAAGTCAGAAAACCGCCATTCTTCATCTTGCTTTGTCGGAAAGACCAACTCACGCACCCAGGTTGCTGCGCGATCGCGTACTTGCTGTAACCAACTTGCCATATTTCCATCTAGAGGAAATTCTGGCGGTACAGTTGGAGATACTCCTTTACAACACTCTTTCAGCAACTTATCTAAATAAGATATCTCTGGTTTTACGGACACTTGCATACTTTTTACCGAATAATTAAGGTTTAAAGTCTCTCCTTGAAAAGAAGAGGTAATAGTCTAAGCATTTCCTAGGTCATGCTGCGCAAACAGCAGTCAGCTATTCCTAGGTCATGCTGCGCAAACAGCTATATTAACTTTAGTGGACAATTTAAGCTAGTTGTTCTTGTACTTCAATTCTTTGTTTAAAAATGTAGTATAAGTTAAGCAAATGCTTGCTTCATTCATTAAAAAGCTATTAGCTGTCAGCTCTTAGCTGAATGCTTACGTAATTATTAATTATTAATTATTAATTATTAATTATTTAAGTTTTTGCTGCTTCAACCACATCATCGTAACCTTTTTCTTCTAATTCTAATGCTAGTTCTTTTGTACCAGTTTTAATAATTCTACCGCCTTCAGTCACATGAACAAAATCTGGCACAATATAGTTTAATAAACGTTGGTAGTGAGTAATTACTAACAGAGAATTTGACTCATTTGCTAATTGATTTACTCCATTTGCTACTATTCTCAAAGCATCAATATCTAACCCTGAGTCAGTCTCATCTAAAATTGCTAATTTTGGCTCTAACAATGCCATTTGTAAGATTTCATTTCGCTTTTTTTCTCCACCAGAAAAACCTTCATTTACACTCCGGTCTAAAAACTCTGGTTTCATCTTGACAATATCTAATTTATCCTGTACCAAATCGTCAAAATCAAAAGCGTCTAATTCTTCTAATCCCTGATGTTTACGTTTAGTATTATAAGCAACTCGCAAAAAGTCTAAATTACTAACTCCAGGAATTTCTAGGGGATATTGAAATGCCAAGAAAATACCATTTAATGAACGTTCTTCTGGCTCCATTTCTAATAAGTTTTTGCCTAAAAATGTTATTTCTCCCCCTGTAACTTCGTAGGCAGGATGACCTGCTAATACTTTAGAAAAGGTACTTTTGCCAGAACCATTTGGCCCCATAATGGCATGAATTTCTCCAGCTTTTATTTCTAAATTTAAGCCTTTGAGAATCTCCTTTCCTTCTACATTAGCCGTTAAATTTTTAACAGATAAAATAACTTCGCTATTTTCTTTAATCATAGTTACCTCTGAACAGTTATGAAATGGATAATTAATAATTAGGATTTGCTGAAAAAGTCTTATGGGTAAGGGTAGGAGTCAGGAGTCAGGAGCCAGGAGAATTATAGAGGAGCCAGGAGGAAGAATATTCCCTTGATTTTTCTGCGCAACTCTTGCCTAAAATGCTAATTTTTTGAACCTAAGCGACCTAAAACCTTGGACTTTTTTTTTACTAAAAATGCTAAAAACTTTATATGTCAATGCTATTAGATTTAATCAGCAAACCCTAATTCATAATTAATTATTAATTATTATTTTATTTGGCAGATTTAACAATAGCTGTCAGGAGTTTTAATAGTTCTATACAGTCTTGATTAATTGAGTTAAATCCTCTGAAATCAATGTAATTTGCGTATAGGTAATAGCTCTAACCAATAAAGTCAAAAGTCAAAAGTCAAAAGTAAGATTTTACAGCCTCAAAACTTTTACACTACAGTAATTTCAGGAAATTATTTCACATCTAAGATTTGAAACTATTTGTGACATCTCTAAAGTTAATTTGTATCACTGCTTTGATAAAACATACTCCTGTTTCTCTTGATTCAGGTGTTTTGACAGTTTAACAATTCGTAGTGCAAATGCAAATGATTTTTCTTTAACTACATTATTTTCCATAATTACCAATTATCTATTAGAGTTGTTGGGAAATAAAAGTTCAAAAGGCTCAACAGCTGACTATATTAAGATTTTCATGCTTTGAGGATTTTAAAAACTATAAACATTGACTAATAAGGGTTTTAGCCATTTTTTAGCTTAATTCCCAACAACTCTAATAATTATTCATTATTCATTATTCATTATTCATTATTCATTATATTCAGCTTCACGCACCAAAGCACCAATTGCTGTACCACTACGAAGTAATTGCTTTGATAAAACATACTCCTGTTTCTCTTGATTCAGGTGTTTTGACAATTTAACAATTCGTAGTGCAAATGCAAATGATTTTTCTTTAACTACATTATTTTTCATAATTACCAATTACTAATTATCCATTAATAATTATTCGAGCTGATTTACAAAGTAAATATTAAGAGGATAAATGCTTTACAGTGTAAGAGTTCGACACTATCCCCCCAGGAAATAGTTTTCCGCAAACCTATAGTATAAATAAGTTTCAACCCAGTTTACAAATCAGCTCTTAATTATTAATTATTAATTATTAATTATTAATTATCCCACTGTTCCTTCTAACTTTAAACTCAATAGTTTGTCAGCTTCAACAGCAAATTCCATAGGCAACTCATTAAAAACATCCTTACAGAAACCACTAATAATCATAGAAACTGCATCTTCCGCAGAAATACCTCGTTGAGTAAAATAGAAAAGTTGGTCTTCGCCAATTTTAGAAGTAGAAGCTTCATGCTCAACCTTAGCAGTATTGTTATCTACCTGAATGTAAGGAAAAGTATTTGCTTGAGCGCGATCGCCAATTAACATTGAGTCACATTGAGAATAATTCCGCGACCCCTTAGCACCAGACCCCATTTTCACCAAACCACGATAACTATTAGCAGAGTTGCCAGCAGAAATACCCTTAGAAATAATTGTACTGCGAGTATTTTTGCCAATATGTACCATTTTCGTACCTGTATCTGCTTGCTGCTTATTATTAGTCAGAGCAACAGAATAAAATTCTCCCACAGAGTTGTCTCCCACCAAAACACAACTTGGATATTTCCAAGTAATAGCAGAACCAGTTTCTACCTGTGTCCAAGAAATTTTAGAATTTACTCCCTTGCACAAACCACGCTTAGTCACAAAATTATAAATACCACCTTTACCATTTTCATCACCAGCAAACCAGTTTTGCACAGTCGAATATTTAATCTCAGCATTATCGAGAGTAACAAGTTCAACTACAGCGGCGTGAAGTTGGTTAGTATCAAACATTGGAGCAGTACAACCCTCCAAATATGTTACCGAACTACCCTCCTCCGCTACAATTAAAGTACGCTCAAATTGACCAGCGTCTCCGTTATTAATTCTAAAGTAAGTAGAAAGATCCATCGGACATTTTACACCTTTAGGAATAAACACAAAAGACCCATCACTAAATACAGCAGAATTAAGAGCAGCAAAAAAATTATCCCCTACAGGTACAACACTACCAAGATATTTTTCCACCAACTCTGGATATTCCTGCACCGCTTCAGAAATAGAACAAAAAATCACACCATCTTCAGCAAGTTTCTCCTTAAAAGTAGTCGCAACAGAAACACTATCAAATACAGCATCAACCGCCACATTACTCAAACGCTTCTGCTCCGAAAGGGGAATGCCAAGTTTATCAAAAGTCTCCAACAAAGTAGGGTCTACTTCATCCAGACTTTTCTTCTTATCTTGAACTTTTGGCGCAGAATAGTAAATAATATTCTGATAATCTATTTGTGGATAGTCAACCTGCGCCCAAACTGGTTCCTTCATTTGTAGCCACTTTCGATATGCTTTCAGACGAAAGTTAAGCATGAACTCTGGCTCATTTTTTTTAGCAGATATCAGACGAACTACATCTTCGCTCAGTCCACGAGGAATAGTTTCTGATTCGATATCAGTAACGAAGCCATATTTATAAGGTTGATTAACTAAGGTTGTTACTTTAGCAGTCATTGTATTTATTTCCTAGTTATATTTACTTCTTTAGTAATTTAGATGGCCTTTTGTGGCCACTTAAACAACTTGTTTGTTGCTTAAGTCTATTTTAGGTTACATTAACAACAGTAATATTGTCAAAGTCCAATTTAAGTATTTTTCTTGACCAAAAATAAGGTGTCCTACCCTTTCAAGGGAATGAAAAAGCGGTTGAGGGATGGCGAGGTCCCCTCGCCATATCCAATCAACCAAGACAGCGGTCGATCTTCGGAGCTTCCCGTAGGGTGAGATGGCGAGGTCTCCTCGCCATATCCAATCGACCAAGAGAAAATCAACTCCAGTATTTCAAGTCTCTGAATACAGCTAGAGACACTGATAACTGATAACTGATAACTGATAACTGAAATGATGGAAATTACCCAACAAAATTCGACCAAACAAGAAATCCTACAACATTTAATGAAGCGAACTCAAGCCACCGCTTTAGAGTTGGCAGAATCTTTAGAAATTAGCCCCCAAGCTACACGTCGCCATTTAAAAGACTTAGAAACAGAAGGACTTATTATGTATAAGTCAGTACAAACCGGAATGGGAAGGCCACAACATATTTATCAATTAACAACTCAAGGACGCGATCGCTTTCCCCATAATTATGATGAATTTGCCGTTTCCTTCCTGGACACCTTAGCCGAAACTATTGGCCAGGACCAACTCAGTCAAGTATTCCACAAACAATGGCAGCGTAAAGCAATGCACTATCGCCAACTATTAGGGACAGGAAAAGTGCAGGAACGCGTAGCCAATTTAGTAGAACTCCGCAAAGCAGAGGGTTTCATGGCAGAGTGGTATCCTGTAGAATCTCAGGAAGTGGATAATCAAGCACTCAAAATTCAGAATTCAAAAGTCAAAAGTGATTCAGCTTCCTCAGCAGAAATAGGAGAACCACAGTTGCCCGTTGAACGCTACATATTTATGGAGCACAACTGTGCTATCTCCAGCGTGGCCGAATCTTTCCCCAGTGTTTGTGGCCATGAATTAGAGATGTTTGGTGCTGTATTGCCTGATTGTACTGTGGAGAGAACTCATTGGATTGTTAATGGAGAACATCGTTGTGGTTATTTAATAACTAAAGTCAGCTCAAATTCCTATATCAAAAGTCAAGAGTAATCCTGCTCATTCACCCTTTTATAAATTTCAGTAAGTCAAAAGTTGTAT
The DNA here is from genome assembly GCF_014132355.1 of Okeania sp. KiyG1. Classification (GTDB taxonomy): domain Bacteria; phylum Cyanobacteriota; class Cyanobacteriia; order Cyanobacteriales; family Microcoleaceae; genus Okeania. The sequence continues at coordinate 3,132 of NZ_BLZO01000097.1, read as the reverse complement.
GGGTGCGTTTTGTCGCTAAATAAATAAAAATATCAAATCAAAAATTAATATGCAACAATCTATGGAATTTTTAACAGCCGAAGAATCTGCTCAAGTTGATGCAGCACTTCTAACTTCCAAAGACAAGTTTTCAGCGCGACTGGCCATTTATTCATTGAGGTGTCTGAAGCAAGTAGCAGAGGAAACAGGTTTAGCTCCAGATGAAATACCTTCAGAACAGATAACTACTTGGATTCAAAGGGACGAGAATATTAAGCACAATTTAGATGTGGATGCTAACTTTGAAAGCTTTTTTACTAGGTTAGTCATCTCCTCGTTACGTCCTTTGAAGGAAGTTGCTCAAGAATCTGGCGTACCCCTTCAAAATTTGACAGTCCAACAAGTTGTTAAGTGGTATGAGAAAGAGGGGAGTAAGGGAGTAGGGGAGTAGGGGAGTAGGGAGAAAATCTCAACCTTTTTCCCCTTTGTAGAACCCCTAAGCGTATCTTTTATTGGAATACAAAGGCTTTAGGAAAGCCGTTTTAAGGAGCCTAACAACTACAAAGATTCAGGAGACCGAAAAATTATGAACTTAGGACTGCCAGAATCATAAAACCCAGATGGGTATTGAACTTGTAACTTCTTAAATAGATACCAAATGGCTTCTATAAGAAGAGGTAATTCTAAATTTTAAATTCTAAATTCTAAATTCTTGAATCCCCTTGGCCGAAAATTTAGAGATTAAAAAAATTTGCTTAGGGGTTGACATTTCTGAAAAAGATATTTATAGTAGTAAATGTAAGGAAAAAAAAGCGCCTAATGCCTTAAACGGTTAAAGGTAAGAATAATTAGTCTATATAGTTATTAGCTTTTCCTGGTGTCTATGACGTAGTGGACCCACTCCGATCCATCCCGAACTCGGAAGTTAAACGCTACGGTGGCGAAGATACTTGGTGGGTAGCCGCCCGGTAAAATAGCGCGATGCCAGGTTAAATATAAACAAAGGTTCTCTCAACGATACGAGGGAGCCTTTGTTTTTTGGTGAATTGAAAAGGAAACCAGATTTTATTGAGTAGGGGAGTGGACAGGGACGTTGCATGGAAGGTCCTTCTACATTCCGCACGACAAAATGTAGAATTAAGTCAAAAGTTAAAAGTTCTGGAGTTTAGACTACGACAAAATTTCCCAAGATTGTTTTGGGTGAAAAAAGAAGGTAAATTAACCAAAAATTGAGTCTAAGTTTTCTGATTTTTTGCTTTTTTTGTGGAACTTTTTCGTTATTCATTGTTGAAAATACCGATGCCACCAGACTTGATATTAGTATGTTAGCCTTTTCTTCCTTATTCCTTCTTCCTTCTTCTACTTTGAAATAAAATGTACCCAAAAACTCCCATCTGGCATACAAACATTCCGAATTAATCGATAAGAATAATGTAAATAAGCACCACTTAGGTCAGTACGATATCCAGTAGAAGACCATTCACCATAAGGGTCATGAATAAATAATCCTTCATTATCAAAACCAACACCAACAATCAGATGACCAAAAGAAGTAAAATAACTATGTATAGCCACAGGATTTCCTGCTACTAGCCAATCTTTAACCTCTTCAATAGTGGCATTAGTTTTAAAATTATCTCTACATCCATAATCTCTAACAATTCTAGCTAAATCAGTTGGACTATGACGACTGTAACCTTGATTTAAAGCATATTCATAAAGTTCCTCTTCAAATTGACCATAATTAGACCTTCGATTAGCCTGCAAAAACTCTAAACAAGAGGCGATAGAAGTAATATTACATAAACCTGTAGGATTATACCAATCATCTAGTTGAGATTTGTAGAGAACCTTAATTCTAATAGTATCTGGTTGAAGCTTGGGATGCAACAAGTTGATTATTTTCAAAAATTTCAATGTGTTTTTCATGGATATACCAAACACCAGAACCATTGTGCTTATTATTTTTAAACGCAATTCGGAAGTGGTTTCTAACTGGAACATAAGCCAAAATTTGAAATTCTTGATTAGCCGGGATATAGTGTTTTTCTGACTCAGTTAATTGAGAAGATTGAAGGGGTCTAGACTTAAGAATAGTATCTTTTTTAGTTTTGAGGATAATTGGGGCAGCCGGAATATTTGCTTCTTTGGCCTCTAATAACTTTTTCGTAGTTTTCTCACCTAAATATCCAGCCTCACCGCTTTTTTGATCCACTTGAAACCGATGAAGTGCTGCTGTAGTTAATGGGCCAAATATGCCATCTACTGGAGGGTTAAGCATATTTAGGTCAACAAGTATGGCCTGAATCTCGCGAGTCAGGTTTTCATCATCAGCGAGGGTTTTAACATCGTACTTAAGGTCTGTTCTCAGAAAGTCTTGGAGTTCCATGCTAGATTAATGATAACTACGAAATAGCTAATCAGCAGCATAGTATAGTCTGACTCTAGACTCAACTCGGAGATGGGACACTTTTGAGAAAGAGTTGGGCAGTGGGGAGACAGAATTAAGGCGTTGCTTAATACTGGGATTATTTCGGCGCTCCACGGGGACACGGGGACACACCGGACATGGGGATTATGGTTTCTGCTCTGGTGACAAAATCATCCCGCAATTATGCCATGCCGAATTAATTATTGGGAGGAGCTAAAGGGAAGTCGCGACCTCTTAGGTCACTAGACCTTCACGCACGGGAACAAGATGCTCCCACTGGCCAACAACTGAATCTTGACAGACTACTACTTTTAATTGCTCGGTGCGTTAAGGCGAACATTTTCAATTTAGTAAAATTGTATCGGAATAGTTATTACCATTTGTTTAATCTTCTATCTCTGCAAGCATCCAGATATCTATAACCCGGACTGGGATGGCGTAAAGCAGTATCATTTGTCAGAAAAATGGTGCATCCTGCTTCTATGGCGGTTGCCAGATGCAAGGCATCTACTAAACCTAAATTACTGCTTCCTCTTAGGTTTGCTGCTGTAATTACTGTTGCTCTGGTAATACTGCAGAGGGTGAGATTGGGAAACTTGTTCGATGGCCTCAAAAATTTTGAGGACGCGATCGCCAAATTCTTGGTTTCCTTCCAATTACATGAAAAAGTTGAGAGACACACCTTAATATTTTGAGGTGCATCTCCTTACAATTGAATATTT
>NZ_BLZO01000096.1 GCF_014132355.1 Okeania sp. KiyG1 | reverse complement strand
TTCACTCTGTCCACTCATTACTGCTGCAAACCAGAGGAAATTGTAGTTATGAGGAACAAAAGCCATAGTATAAATACTTTCAGGATGAGGGGATGCCAGATATTTAAGATCCGCTATAATGGCTTTTTGATTAGCAATGACCGCATCTTGGTAGCGTCCTACTCGAATGTAGATGTGAGATGGCATATGCTCCAGATGTCCGGAACCGGGAAATGCATTTCGTAGATTATCAGCAGTTTGAATACCTAATATCGGTTTTTCTTTCTCAACAGCATGGATATAGAAGTGAGTCGCTCCCGGATGCTGAGGATTTCTGGCTAAAACTGATTCAAAAGTTTCTAACATAGGCTTGGCTTCTGGTTTTATTTCCCCATTATCCTGCCAATAGTCCCAAGGAATTGTATACATCAGGGATAGTGCATATAAAGTTGCTGCATCTAAATCATCGGGATAATCTTGAAAAACCTGCTTCATTGCTTGAGCATAAGCTAAATCAAGCGAGGAGCGATCGGCAACCGGTTGTTCCGAATAACGCTGTGCTAAAGCTTTAATCAAAGCCTGTTCCTTGGGAGAGGCGTTGTTACTTAGGGTGATCGCTTGTTGAATTGCTTGCCAAGCCTCTGGTACTTGCTCATTTGTCCTTAGTGCCTTGATACTGGGTTCAAGAGCATAAGCTAATCCCCAGTAACACATGGCACAATTAGGATCTAGCCTACTTGCTTCACTAAAAGCACGAGCAGCTTCAGCATCATTAAAACTGTAGCTCTGAATTAAACCTTGATCAAAATACTTTTGAGCTAAGTCAGAGCTAGTGGAAATAGGATAATGATAACTACCAAGATTATCTATTATTTCTACTCGTTCAAGCTTTTCCTGGACGGGCGAGGCTAAAACTGGAGAATTTAACAGGAAAGAAGATATTAAAATAGGAATAATGATTAATCCTAGACAGACTATAGAACCGATAATTAAAGTTTTAAGCTTCTGATTCATTGTGTTACTCCTAATACAGTTTTTCATGGGAACATCCTAGTTGTGTAATTGTCAAAGTAAACAGCTTGATTTCTCTAGCCTTCAGGAAATGACGATAAGGTCTCAAAAACTTGTTCAAGTTTATCGCTTCCCCTTCAATACCATTTTTCCCCCACCACTAGGAATCAGTGCAATACCTTTTACTGAAGGCTTTCGCCATTGACGATCAACCAGAGCGAGTTGATAATTGTCAAGGATAGTTGCCAGTGCCAACTTCATCTTAAATAGCGCTAAATTCTCCCCAAGACAGCGACGCGAACCCCCACCAAAAGGTAAAAACTCATAGGGTGTATATTTCCTTTCTAAAAATCTTTCTGGTTTAAATTTCTTGGACTCTGGGTATAAATCTTCACGATGATGAGTTAAATAAACAGCACCATACACCTGTGTACCTGGTTCCAATTGAAAATCCATGAGTTCGACTGGCTCTTTTACTTCTCGTGGGAAAGTGAACATTACTGGTGGATAAATCCGCAAGCTTTCATTGCATACAGCTGTGAGATATGGAAGTTTAAAGATAGTCATGGGTTCTGGGGACTCATCCAGGGTCTCCAATTCCTGGAGCAACTTTTCGCGGACTTCGGGATGGTAGTGAATCCAATACAAAGCCCAAGCTATACCAGTTGCAGTTGTTTCAGTTCCAGCCGTAAGTAAGCCCATTAACTCATCCCGTAATTGTTGATCGCTCATTCCTTGGCCATCTTCATCACGGGCTGATAGGAGCAAGGTCATGATATCAGTGCTGTCAGGGTTAGATTGTGCGCAGCGATTGCGGATTTCAGTGTAGAGCAATTGGTCAATTTGCTGCTGTAAGTGAAGAAAGCGTCCCCAAGGACTCCAACTCCCCCAATCCTTTCTCAACAAAGGCACCAGAATCGCGCTGGCAATTAACGGACTTGTCGCCAAATCCCAGAACTCAACAACCAGTTGTTTGAATTGCTGAAAGCGTTCTTTCTCTTGGATACCAAAGACAATGTTTACCAATATTTCTAGGGAAAGTTCCTCTGCAACACTAAAGGCAGAAAAAGTTTTACCAGGAGTTAACTGGCTAAAGACTTGCTCTGTCAACTTGCAGATAGTTTGCCCATAAGCAATTATGTTCTTTTGCTGCAAATGAGGCATGACTAATTTCCGTTGCCATCGGTGAGAATCGCCTTCCATAACAAGTGTTGAGTTATCTCCTACTACAACTCCCGTAACTTCATTCTTACAAACATAAATTTCTTTACCCTCCCTAGTAAATAGTTTTTGCAATCCCAAGGGATGGCCCACTAAAAATTGCTGGTTGCCATAACCAAAAATTGGTGCGTTAAAAATATCACCATAGCGTTGGTAATTACTTTCCAGATAGCTGATGGGGTTGGTAAGATACTGAATTTTCTGCAGCCAATGGGGAGTTTTGGGACTATCAGGTAGTTTCATCATATTGAAGCAGTAACAATGAACAATTTTATACAAAATATTACCCCTCTTTTCAGCGAATGACCAAAGAGGGGTATCTTGTAACTATGATAAAAACAGGTTCTTATTTGGCACTGCTGCCAATACGATTTAGGAAAACCATAAGTTGAGGTTTGCCTGCCGAGAAGCTACCTGGAGCATAGTCTTTAGTGGTAGCAAAATCAATCTTTCCATCTCCATCAAAGTCTTCAACAGCAATTCGATTGAAAGATGAAACAGACAGTGTAGTTCTCTCAAAGAAGGCTGTAGCTCCTTCTTGCCCAATTAGGTGATAGTAGATAATACCTTGGAACAATGGATTGGGACTACGCTCCGAAATAATAAACTCATCGTATCCATCACCATCAAAATCAGCAATCCCTAAAAAACCCTGTACTATTTGGTTATCGACTCCATCTATGGCCAAGTTCGACCAAGTACTAGCCTTGTCACTCATCTCACTCTCTTGATCCATGTTGGTATGAGGTTTTGGCAAGGTAATCATCGGGTGCTTTTTCCATTCAGATTGTGCTGTAAAATCACCCGGATTTTCATACCAAGCAATTTCCCCAATAGCTAAACCAGACGTGACTAAATCCGGTTGGGAATCATTGTTGACATCAACAGCTTCAAGCCAGTAACCATCTTTAAGATTGTCGTCTACTACAATTTCCTGGAAATCTGGAGGATTGGTCAGAGCATTAGCTGGAGATAGCCATAAGCAGGAAACTCCCAAAAATACTAATACACCTAATAATAGACTCGAATGAATATTAGCTGTAACTTTCTTGAGTTGCTCAATCAGATGAGAAGGCAGTAAGCAGATGAAGTTTTTGATTGTCTTTTCAATTGAGTTGCTCATGTTTTGGTCTCTAGTGGTCTTCAATATTTTTCAGGGAAGAATACGTTCTCATTTGGTACTGCTGCCAATACGATTTAGGAAAACGAGAACTTGAGGTTTGTCTAGCGAGAAGCGGTCTTGGGCGTAGTTCCCAGCAGTAGCAAAGTCTAGCTTCCCATCTCCATCAAAGTCTTCAATGGCAATTCGAGCAGTAGATAAAGAAGAAAGTTTAGTTCTCTCAATGGTTAGGGTTGGTCTGATATCTCCTTCCTGTTTAATGAGTTTATAGTAGAAGATGCCTTGAAATATTGGCTTTGGACCATGCTCGGCAAGAAGTAACTCAGGCTGTCCATCACCATCAAAATCGACGACTTCTATAAAAGCATCTAACAGGTAGTAATACGAATCATCTAAGACATGACTTAGGGCATAAGTAGTCTCGCCATCAGTCTTACTGTCTTCGTTAATTTTGGGAGGAACTGTTGCCACAATTTTTGGCGTAATCATAGGGTGCTTTTTCCATTCTGATTGCGGTGTTAGATCGCCCGGGTTCTCATACCAAGAAACTTCTCCAATAGTAAAACCCGAAGTGACTAAGTCAGGTTGGGAATCATTGTTAACATCAACAGCTTCAATCCAGTAACCATCTTTAAGATTGTCGTCTACTACAATCTCTTGAAAGTTAGCAGTAGCAGTAAGGGCATTAGCCGGAGATGACCATAAGCAGGAGCCTCCCAAAAATATTAACGCACTTAATAAGAGAGTCCAGCGAATACTAGCTGCCATTTTTTTGAGTTCCTCAATCAGATGAGAAGGCCGCAAGCAGATGATACTTTTGATTGTCTTTTCAATTTTGTCACTCATATTTTAGGGGCTAGTACTCTTCAACTAGCTTTTTGTATTTTTTTACTGAAGTATGGAGTTTTTTATCCCCACTGTTTAAATATAATATTTTTGTACTCATTAGTAAACTAGGGATATTTTTTTTCAAGGGTAGTACAGGTCTCATACCATTGATATAACTCTATAGCAGTGTGCAGTTGGGTGAAATATCGAGGTCTCAAGAACTTGTTAACTTTATCGTTTCCCCCTCAATACCATTTCTAGTCCATCGCTAGGAGAGGTGCTAAGACCTCGTCTCTCGAGTTTGACCCATTGATTTCGTCTTTGGGACTTGACCGATTGATTATTAGCTAGAGCTAGTTGATAATTAGAGAGGATAGTTGCCAATATCAACTTCATCTCCAAGAGCGCTAAATTCTCCCCAAGACAACGACGGGAGCCACCACCAAAAGGTATAAACTCATAGGGTGTATATTGCCTTTCTAAAAATCTTTCGGGTTTAAATTTCCTCGAGTCTGGGTATAAATCTTCACGGTGATGAGTTAAATATATAGAAGCACACACCCCTGTACCCGGTTCTAATTGATAACCCATGAGTTCTACTGGCTCTTTTACTTCCCGTGTGACGTTAATAAATGCAACTGGACAAATCCGCAAGCTTTCATTGCACACAGCAGTGAGATATGGTAGCTTAAAAATAGTCATTGGTTCTGAGAACTCATCCAACGTATCCAATTCCTGGAGCAACTTTTCGCGGACTTCAGGATGCAGGTGAATCCAGTACAAAGCCCAACATACAGCATTTCTTGTTGAGTCATATCCAGCAAGAGTTAGAGTAAGTAACTCATCACGTAATTGTCGATCGCTCATCCCTTGACCTTCTCCATCTTTTGCTAACAGAAGTAAGTTTAGGATATCAGTACGCTCAGGGTTGTATTGTACACGGAGATTGCGAATTTCAGTGTAGAGAAACTCGTTAATTTGCTGTATTAAGCGACGAAGGTATCCCCAGGGACTCCAAGCACCCAAATCCTTTCTCAAGGAAGGAAACAAAATCACACTGGAAATTAACGGAGAGGTGAAGGAATTCATTAACTCACTCATCAATTGTTTAAGTTTATGGAAGGATTTTCCCTCGTTGAGACCAAAGACTAGATTTAAGTTTATGTCTAGAGTAATGTCCCCGACAACACTACAGGCAGAAAAAGTTGTACCAGGGGTTAACTGGCTAAATACTTGCTCTGTCACAGCACAGATAATTTGTCCATAAGCTCCTATCCTCTTCTGCTGAAAACAAGGCATTAATAATTTTCGTTCTCGTTGGTGAGCATCGCCTTCCAGAAGTATCACTGAGTTATCTCCTAATAAGAATCTCAGAGTCTCTTGGCCAGGAGCATCAAATGCTTTGCTTTCCTCACTCGATAGTTGTTTTAATCCTTCTGGATGGCTAACTAACAATAGCCGCTTGTAATTATCGGATGTTGGGGTATAAAAAATGTCGCCATAGCGTTCGCGATTACTTTCCAGATAGCCGATGGGGTCAGTAAAATACTGAATTTTCTGCAACCAATGGGGAGCTTTAGGAGTATCAGGTAGTTTCATCATTTTGAAGATAGCGCACTTTGGTTTTGCCCATCTTATCACACTAACATCTCAAAAATTCGTTGAGTTTTTCTTCTCTCCTTCAATACCATTTGTACCAGAAGTGTTGAATGTTAAGATAGAGAAAGGCGTGATGTGTATAATTTTAGACGCAATATTGATTTCGTTCAACACTTTTGCATTTTTGCTCCACCGCTAGAAGCAATGTTAGCACCTCATATCTGGGGTTTGACAGATTAATTATTACATTAGATATCTTGCAAAAGTCACGTCAGATTGTATCATGGGAATAGCAAGTAGGCGATCTCTAACTGAAAACAAGCAATACATTTGTAATTGTTGTTAACACTTGATAGTATAATCGACCATGAAAAAAGTAAAACATTACACCAAAAGACAGATAGAAAATTTAATAAAAGAGCAGATATTAAAGGAGTGTATATCTGAGCAATTTGAAGGTCATTTAGAAAACAATTTACTTCTTGTTGAAGAAGGAATAATTGACTCTATAAATATCTTTCGTTTAATTAGTATTTTGGAAAAAAGTTTGATTTTATATTTGACCAGCAAGAGTTATTACTGGAAAATTTTGAAACACTTAATGCTATTAATAATTGTGTTATTAACAAAATAAAAAAATTAGATCGGGTTGTAGAGTATTGAAAAAACAAAAATATAGCAATATGGAATAATATGTGATAATTGTATCCACTCAATATGATGGGGTAGGGAATGATTATAACTGCCAAGGCCAATCAAATGGATTGATAAAATAGGGAGTGATCGTATCGTATCCACTGAATATGATGGGGTAGGCAATTATTTCTGCCAAGACAAACCAAAGCAATTAACACAAGAGCGATCGTAAATAATAGTTGCTAGAGAGGGAATATTACCTATCTGGGAAATGCGATCGCGTACATATTCAAAAAAACTCAATCCCAGCTTACGAGTAGTAGCAACAAGGGACATAAAAGTATCCCAAGATGCAGTCCCTTCAATCGTCTGAGTTCCATAACTGATATGGCGTCTTCTCACCATAGTCCTAGCAGCTAACTCCGCCGGGTTATTATGTAATGGCAATTCGGGATGGTCTAACACCAGCAACAACTCCGAGATTTTGGTAACAGTTAATCGTTTTCGTTCATCCAACTGCTGATAACCACTCTGAGTCCCGAAAAGTCGAGAAAATTCAGAGCGTAATCTATGGGCTGTTGAAAGTGTGGGAGCATCTCTATAAGCAAGTAACTCTCGATAGTAATCCCAAAAATCATCCAAGAATTGTTCCAGGAGTTTTTGATGATAATTAACTTTGGGAGTTAACTTTTTTATAATGTCGTCCCTCATGTATCCAACACAAAGCCAACTCATCAGTTAGTAACTTGAAGGTTGGTGCATCATCACATAGGAGAGTCTTGATGACTGGCCACTCCCTTTGCTGATGATAAAAAAGCAATTGCTGCTGCTTCTAAAATACGTTTACGCATTTGTGACCCTAATAATGGTAAATGTCTATCTAGTAGCCCATTAAACTCTGTGGAATTCAATACAGTGTCTTGGGGCAACAATTCTAGAGACTTCTTCCATTTATCTGGTATACGTAAGGTTTCCAACATTGAGTTGGTGAAGGGGCCCTTGAATAAACTTTAGTTCTTTTGCGTTCAGTAAACCTTGAAGTACACTTAATCTATCTTTGTTGGCAGTGGTAAAGTAGACCGTATAAAGAGGGTTACACACTACATTCGTGGTATAGTTTACTCCTCCCACTCGGGCTCCCGTTTGGTCAAAGTGCTGCCAGGGACTACTTAATAGTCCGGCTTCATAAATTTCGCTTTTTTCTGTTTCAAAACCAGACTGGTTTTTGATTAATAAATTAGACAAATTCCCGGCTGACATGGAGATGCCCATATCCTCTAAAAACTCTAATAGTTTGCCTTGGGTCATATTTCCCCCATAGTACAAACTTATGATTAAGCTTTTGATT
>NZ_BLZO01000095.1 GCF_014132355.1 Okeania sp. KiyG1 | reverse complement strand
TTATATCCAGAAATAATAGATAATTTAATCAGGTGGGGTATTACTTCCATTTCTGTTAATGTTGATGCTGTGGATAAAACTTATAATTCAATCGCTCGTGCAGAACAACGTTTGATTTTAGAAGCAGCTCAATTTAAGAATTTAGGTGATAAGTTTTAGGTGGTAGGTTTTAGGTGGTGGGTATATATTTTTTCAGCGCAGCAAGAAAGTCAATAAAATTTGGTATATCGGAATTTTCCGACTCACCAACCACATTTATATCCCTGGTAAACTAGAACATTAAACCGATAAAAAAAAAGAGAATTTTCAGAAAAAGGGAGATGAGGAGAGTCGGGAAAATATCAGAATCAGGTGCTAGGTGCTGGGTATATATTTTTTCCGCGCAGCAAGAAGTAGTCAGGATAATTTTGTCTATCAGAATTTTCCGACTCATCAACCATATTTATATTCCTGGTGAACTAGAACATTAAACCGATAAAGAAAAAGAGAATTTTTAGAAAAGGGGAGATAGAGAGAGTCGGGAAAATATTAGGAGAAGGTCCTAGATGGTAGGTATATATTTTTTCCGCGCAGCAAGAAAGTCAGGAGAATTTAGTTTATGGAAATTTTCCGACTCATCAACCATATTTATATTCCTGGTGAACTAGAACATTAAACCGATAAAGAAAAAGAGAATTTTCAGAAAAGGGGAGATAGGGAGAGTCGGGAAAATATTAGGAGAAGGTCCTAGATGGTAGGTATATATTTTTTCCGCGCAGCAAGAAAGTCAGGAGAATTTAGTTTATGGAAATTTTCCGACTCATCAACCATATTTATATTCCTGGTGAACTAGAACATTAAACCGATAAAGAAAAAGAGAATTTTTAGAAAAGGGGAGATAGAGAGAGTCGGGAAAATATCAAAATCAGGTGGTAGGTGGTGAGTATATATTTTTTCCGCGCAGCAAGAAGTAGTTAGGAGAATTTGGTCTTCAGGAATTTTCCGACTCACCAACCACATTTATATCCCTGGTGAACTAGAACATTAAACCGATAAAGAAAAAGAGAATTTTCAGAAAAGGGGGAGATAGGGAGAGTCGGGAAAATATCAGAATCAGGTCCTAGGTGGTGGGTATATATTTTTTCCGCGCAGCAAGAAAGTCAATAGAATTTTGTCTATCAGAATTTTCCGACTCACCAACCACATTTATATCCCTGGTAAACTAGAACATTAAACCGATAAAAAAAAAGAGAATTTTCAGAAAAAGGGAGATGAGGAGAGTCGGGAAAATATCAGAATCAGGTCCTAGGTGCTGGGTATATATTTTTTCCGCAATTTTCCGACTCATCAACCATATTTATATTCCTGGTAAACTAGAACATTAAACCGATAAAGAAAAAGAGAATTTTCAGAAAAAGGGAGATGAGGAGAGTCGGGAAAATATCAGAATCAGGTCCTAGGTGCTGGGTATATATTTTTTCCGCGCAGCAAGAAAGTCAGGAGAATTTTGTCTATCAGAAATTTTCCGACTCATCAACCACATTTATATTCCTGGTGAACTAGAACATTAAACCGATAAAGAAAAAGAGAATTTTTAGAAAAGGGGAGATAGGGAGAGTCGGGAAAATATCAGAATCAGGTCCTAGGTGCTGGGTATATATTTTTCCGCGCAGCAAGAAAGTCAGGAGAATTTTGTCTATCAGAATTTTCCGACTCATCAACCACATTTATATTCCTGGTGAACTAGAACATTAAACCGATAAAGAAAAAGAGAATTTTTAGAAAAGGGGAGATAGGGAGAGTCGGGAAAATATCAGAATCAGGTCCTAGGTGCTGGGTATATATTTTTCCGCGCAGCAAGAAGTAGTCAGGAGAATTTTGTCTATCAGAATTTTCCGACTCACCAACCACATTTATATTCCTGGTGAACTAGAACATTAAACCGATAAAGAAAAAGAGAATTTTTAGAAAAGGGGAGATAGGGAGAGTCGGGAAAATATCAGAATCAGGTCCTAGGTGCTGGGTATATATTTTTCCGCGCAGCAAGAAAGTCAGGAGAATTTTGTCTATCAGAATTTTCCGACTCATCAACCACATTTATATTCCTGGTGAACTAGAACATTAAACCGATAAAGAAAAAGAGAATTTTTAGAAAAGGGGAGATAGGGAGAGTCGGGAAAATATCAGAATCAGGTCCTAGGTGCTGGGTATATATTTTTTCCGCGCAGCAAGAAGTAGTCAGGAGAATTTTGTCTATCAGAATTTTCCGACTCACCAACCACATTTATATTCCTGGTGAACTAGAACATTAAACCGATAAAGAAAAAGAGAATTTTTAGAAAAGGGGAGATAGGGAGAGTCGGGAAAATATCAGAATCAGGTCCTAGGTGCTGGGTATATATTTTTCCGCGCAGCAAGAAGTAGTCAGGAGAATTTTGTCTATCAGAATTTTCCGACTCACCAACCACATTTATATTCCTGGTGAACTAGAACATTAAACCGATAAAGAAAAAGAGAATTTTTAGAAAAGGGGAGATAGGGAGAGTCGGGAAAATATCAGAATCAGGTCCTAGGTGCTGGGTATATATTTTTTCCGCGCAGCAAGAAAGTCAGGAGAATTTTGTCTATCAGAATTTTCCGACTCATCAACCACATTTATATTCCTGGTGAACTAGAACATTAAACCGATAAAGAAAAAGAGAATTTTTAGAAAAGGGGAGATAGGGAGAGTCGGGAAAATATCAGAATCAGGTCCTAGGTGCTGGGTATATATTTTTCCGCGCAGCAAGAAGTAGTCAGGAGAATTTTGTCTATCAGAATTTTCCGACTCACCAACCACATTTATATTCCTGGTGAACTAGAACATTAAACCGATAAAGAAAAAGAGAATTTTCAGAAAAGGGGGAGATAGGGAGAGTCGGGAAAATATCAGAATCAGGTCCTAGGTGCTGGGTATATATTTTTCCGCGCAGCAAGAAGTAGTCAGGAGAATTTTGTCTATCAGAATTTTCCGACTCACCAACCACATTTATATTCCTGGTGAACTAGAACATTAAACCGATAAAGAAAAAGAGAATTTTTAGAAAAGGGGAGATAGGGAGAGTCGGGAAAATATCAGAATCAGGTCCTAGGTGCTGGGTATATATTTTTCCGCGCAGCAAGAAAGTCAGGAGAATTTTGTCTATCAGAATTTTCCGACTCATCAACCACATTTATATTCCTGGTGAACTAGAACATTAAACCGATAAAGAAAAAGAGAATTTTTAGAAAAGGGGAGATAGGGAGAGTCGGGAAAATATCAGAATCAGGTCCTAGGTGCTGGGTATATATTTTTTCCGCGCAGCAAGAAGTAGTCAGGAGAATTTTGTCTATCAGAATTTTCCGACTCACCAACCACATTTATATTCCTGGTGAACTAGAACATTAAACCGATAAAGAAAAAGAGAATTTTCAGAAAAGGGGGAGATAGGGAGAGTCGGGAAAATATCAGAATCAGGTCCTAGGTGCTGGGTATATATTTTTTCCGCGCAGCAAGAAAGTCAGGAGAATTTAGTTTATGGAAATTTTCCGACTCAACAACCACATTTATATCCCTGGTGAACTAGAACATTAAACCGATAAAGAAAAAGAGAATTTTCAGAAAAGACAAGATGAGGAGAGTCGGGAAAATATTAGGAGAAGGTCCTAGATGGTAGGTATATATTTTTTCAGCGCTGAAGAAGTAGTTAGGAGAATTTGGTCTTCAGGAATTTTCCGACTCATCAACCATATTTATATCCCTGGTGAACTAGAACATTAAACCGATAAAGAAAAAGAGAATTTTCAGAAAAGGGGAGATAGGGAGAGTCGGGAAAATATCAGAATCAGGTCCTAGGTGCTGGGTATATATTTTTTCAGCAAACTGATAAAGAAAAAGATTATTTTGAGGTAAGAGAGAGATAAGGAGAGTCGCGATAATATCAGAACAAGGTGATAGGTGGTGAGTATATATTTTTTCCGCGCTGAAGAAGTAGTCAGGAGAATTTGGTCTTAAGAAATTTTTCGACTCATCAACCACATTTATATCCCCGGTGAAGTAGAACATTAAACTAATAAAGAAAAAGATAATTTTCAGATAAGGCAAGATTAGGAGAGTCGCGATAATATCAGAAGAAGGTGCTAGGTTGTAGGTATATATTTTTTCCGCGCTTTTGACTATATTTTTATGAACTATTAGCATTAATTATTATTATTTTTACTACTCCCCCACTCCTCTACTCCCCCACTCCCCTACTCCTCCACTCCCCTATTCCCTATTCATTTAAGAATTTATTTCTGCCAACTCTAACCACCTTTCTGTGGCAGTATCTATTTCTTTTTCTAAACTTTCTACTTTTTCATGGAGTTTTTGAACTTCACTTACTTCTCCTGGAGGTGCATTATAAAGTTCATTTTCATACTTGGCCTTTTCCGCTTCTAACTGAGCAATTTTTTTCTCCAAATTCTCATATTCTCGCTTTTCTTTTGACGATAATTTTCTTTGTTTATTCTTATCCCAAGAAACCCTTTCTGATTTTTTTTGTCTAACTGAAGTTTCCTTAGACTTTTCTGCAACTGCCACAGCTTTTTTTGTTGCTGCTTCTACTTCTTTATAATCTATATAAAGAGAATAATTTCCCGGATATTGTCGTAAATTTCCTACTCCTTCAAAAGCAAAAATTCTATCTACAGTCCGGTCAAGAAAATAACGGTCGTGAGAAACAACAATTACACAACCATTAAACTCTTCTAGATACTCTTCTAAAACTGCCAAAGTTTGTACATCTAAATCATTAGTAGGTTCATCCAAAATCAAAACATTCGGCGCACTCATCAATACTCTCAACAGAAATAATCGTCTTTTTTCCCCTCCAGAAAGTTTATATACAGGAGCATATTGTTGATTACCAGGAAACAGAAATTTTTCCAACATTTGAGACGCACTAATTTGAGTGCCATCAGCAGTTTCTACATACTCTGCCACATCTTTTATATAATCAATTACCCGTTGACTTTCATTCATAGCATCCAACAAATTTTCTGAATGTTGGTCAAAATATCCTATATGTATTGTTCCACCAATTTCTACTTTGCCAGAATCAGGTTTAACTCTACCTGTAATAATATCCATTAGGGTAGATTTTCCCACTCCATTGCCACCAATAATTCCGACTCTATCTTCGGGAATAAATTCATAAGTAAAATCTTTGATTAGAGTTCTACTCTCGTAAGACTTAGAAACATTTTCTAACTCAATAACTTTTTTACCAATTCGACGACCAGGAGTAGAAATATCCACCTTTCCTAAAGCTTGTTTAAACTCCGTTACTTGCATTTCTTCTATGCGTTGAATCCTGGCTTTTTGTTTAGTGCTACGAGCTTTTGGTCCTCGCTTCAACCATTCTAATTCCCGGCGTAATATTCCTTGATGTTTACGTTGAGAACTAACAACTGATTCTTCAGCTAAAGCTTTCTTTTCTAAATAGTAGGAATAATTTCCAGTATAAGTAAAAAGGTCGCCCCGGTCTATTTCAATAATTTTATTAGTAACTTTGTCGAGAAAATAACGGTCGTGAGTAATTAATAAAATGCCTCCAGAAAAACTATTTAAGTAACTTTGTAACCATTCTACAGACATAGCATCTAGATGGTTTGTTGGCTCATCCATTAACAACACATCAGGGTCAGAAAGTAAAGCTGCTGCTAAAGCAATACGTTTACGATAACCCCCAGATAAGTTACCAACTTTAGCATCAAAATCTTGAATTCCTAATTTACTGAGGATAATTTTTGCCTTAGTTTCTAATTCCCAAGCATTGGTATTATCCATGGCGTGAGTTACTTCAGAAAAACGCGCCATTAGTCGATTATCTTCAGGGTTATGAGCTAATTTTTCCGATAATTCTTCATATTCTCGTACCAGTAACATTTGTTCTCCACTATCAGAAAAAACTTGTTCTAATACAGTGTTATTTTCATCTAAATCTGGTTGTTGTGGCAAATAGATAATTCTGGCATTTTGATTAATCAAAATTTGACCACCGTCTATAGGTTCTAAACCAGCAATCATTTTTAATAGGGTTGATTTTCCCGAACCATTTGTACCAATTAAACCAACTTTATCATTGGCATCTAAACTGAAGTTAGCATCTCTTAAAACTTCTTTGATGCCAAAGTCTTTTTTTACTGATTGAAGTGTAAATATACTCATTTATTTAAGTCAAAAGTCAAAAACTAACATTTTTTAAGTCAAAAGTCAAAAGTCAAAAGTCAAAAATTAACATAGCTACACTCTTTTAAGTTAAAAGTTAAAAGTCAAAAGTCAGAAATTAACATTTTAAGTTAAAAGTCAAAAGTCAAAAATTAATATGGCTACACTCTTTTTAAGTTAAAAGTTAAAAGTCAAAAGTCAAAAATTAACATTTTAAGTTAAAAGTCAAAAGTCAAAAGTCAGAAATTAACATTTTAAGTTAAAAGTTAAAAGTCAAAAGTCAAAAATTAATATGGCTACACTCTTTTTAAGTTAAAAGTTAAAAGTCAAAAATTAACATAGCTACACTCTTTTTAAGTTAAAAGTTAAAAGTCAAAAATTAACATGGCTACACTATTGAAGTAATTATAGAATTACCAACATATATTATATATAAAACCTACCACCTAAAACCTACCACCTAAAATCTTCTTTAACTATTACTAACATCTTTATAAGGCCATAGATAAATTATTCCTGAAATTATCGTTAAAGCCACAGCTATCCAAAACATAATTATAGCTAGATTTGACCAAACTTCAGGTAAGGGAGCAATTAACAAAGAAATAGCAATAATTTGACTTACTGTTTTTAATTTTCCCCAAATATTAGCTCCTGAAATTTGTGTTTGATTAACGCGCCAACCAGCTATAGTTAACTCTCTACCTAGAATTAAAAATACTCCCCAAGCTGGTACTTTGCCTAATTCAATTAATCCTAATAAAGGTGCTAATACTAATAATTTATCTGCTAAAGGATCTAAAAATTTACCTAGGTCGCTGATTTGGTTAAGTTTTCGTGCTAAATAACCATCTAAAAAATCTGTAACTGAAGCAATTAAAAATATAACTAAACATATCCAAAGATTCTGATTAGTAGGAGTTTTCAGAATGTAAAGAATCAAAGGTATTCCCAGAAGACGGGAAAAGGTAATCCAATTAGGTATATTCATAAATATTGTGGTAGTGGTTTAAATGCTGAACAGCTTAGTCGAAGCAAAGGGCTTGGATATATAAAAAGCTTAAATCTTAGACAAGACAAGATTTTTCCTTCTTCCTTCTTCTTTCTTTCTTCTTCCTTCTGCTATACAATTATTGAGATTAATTTCATTAAAAATCCAATCATGTCTGTATCAAAAGAAAAAGCAAAGCAATTATTAGAACAGTTAATTTTTGACAAGGAACGTCCTCAAGATTGGGTGCAAGATGTTTGGGGAATGAGTCCAACTTTAGGAGAAACTGCCGCTAAGTTGTTAGATGTTTTTGATGTATTAATTACCTCTTGTCCAGAGGCTGAATTAAATGATGTCCTGCAAACTTTCGATAAAGAATTGTTTGATGAGGATATTCAGCAATGAACAATGAACAATTAATAATTAATAATTACCTCTTTTTAAAAGAAGGGGATTGACTAAAAGGAAAATTTTTGATTTTATCCCCTTAAAAGGGGAAGCTTAAAGCCTGAATGGTCCAATTATTAATTATTAATTATTAATGATGAGGTGAACCATCCTAATTATTATTGAGATAAAATGGTCGATAATTTGCCATTTATGAGTGTCCAACTTGATTCGGCAAGGAGTCTCCCGTGATAATCTAGCTATTTAACTGGAGGGGAATTGCCGACAGTAAATTAAACAGGTGTCGATTGCTGTTCAAATATAACACTAAAGAGTAGTATAAAATTATGATAATTACTCATTGCTACAAAATTAAGCCCACTTGTGAACAGTCAGTCAAAATAGATTATTGGCTAGAACTGTTACGAAGGCATTGGAATTACGCACGCTTGTCAAAGACTAGACTGGTTGAATAGAACCAGATGTCAAATTGACCGTTGCTCATTAATTTCATGCCCTATTGGCGAGATTCAAGAGTTACCAGATTACTATTTTCAGCAATCAGCACTTAAACAGACAAAAAAGTTATTTCCTGACTACAAAGAAATATATTCAGAAGTCCAGCAAATTAATTTACAAAGACTAGATAAAGCTTGGAAACGTTTCGGCTAAGAGCCGACATGAAAGGCTCATACCTGACAAAAAGGGTAAACGTAGAGGACGACCAAGATTTAAAAAGTCAGGGAAGTTAAGGTCATTTTGTTTCAGTAGAGTTAATCATCCGCTCATCAGTAATAAAATTTGATGGAAAACAAATAGTTACTACGAAGTTTGGTGCGATTCGAGTCATAGTTCATAGACCAATTCCAGATAATTTTAGAATTAAAACTGCAACTATAACCAAAAAGGCTGATGGTTATTATATAAGTTTTAGCTTAGAAGATAAGTCAGTACCTAGTTTGATTTCTACAGATAATATCAAAGCTGCTGTAGGAATTGATGTAGGCTTAAAAGAATTTTTGACTACTAATACTGGTGAGACTGTTTCTGTTCCTAAATTTTATAGAAAATCTCAATCTAATTTAGCAAGAAAGCAAAAAAAAGTATCGAGAAAAGAAATTGGGTCAAACAACTGGAGGGCGGCACAAAACAAAATAGCTAGATTGCATCAACATATAGCTAGACAAAGAGAAGATTTTCACTATAAGACTGCTCATAAATTAGTTAAAGAATATGAGTTAATTGCTGTGGAAGACCTAAACATTAGAGGTTTAGCTAGAAATACTAAGCTATCTAAATCAATTTATGATGTAGCTTGGGGAGAATTTATAATCAAACTGGATGCAGTAGCGGCAGTTCGCGGTGTTCATGTAAGTAGGGGCGAATGGCCATTCGCCCGTACATCCTCACAATACATCACAAAATTGTAGTAATTGTGGTCATAAAGTACCATTAACTTTATCAGTTAGAACTCACTCTTGTCATAAATGTGGAACAGTTTTAGATAGAGATGAAAATGCTGCAATCAACATTTTAAATAAAGCATTAAACGAGGTGGGTATCATCTTGTCTGCTTGTGGAGGCTTAGATGTTAGTCAGCCTGTGTTCGCGTAGCGTTGCGTCAGCAAAGCAAGAAACTTCTTTGTTTGAGAAGCTACCGTTATAATCGCTCTTATTTAACGGGAGAGAACTTCACCAGGATTAATTCCCTGTTGTAAAAGTTGATGGGCAATTTGAACGGCAAAGCAGCGATCGCTACTATGTTTAATTCCATATAAAGAAAACAAAAACTTTGGTTCAACAACTGAAAAATTATTCACTTTTATTGTAGGAACTTATTCAACAAAAATATCCAGCATAACTTTAACAGTTTCTCCTGCTAAAGGAACAAATTTAGTATAACGGGAGAATGTATTTGAACCTGGTAAGCAGTCGAATCTTGTCCAGTTTTTTTCATATTCTTGTTGTTTAAATTGAGAAATTAATTCACCAAAATTATCGAGTTTAACAAAAATATCAACATCTTTATGGTCGTGAGGGTGCTTGAATTCTGTATGATTTTCTGGGGTCATAAAATGCCAAGCCCATCCACCCGATAAAACAATTTTATCGCTAATTTTATTAATTTAATCTAGGATAATAGTTAGTCGAGTTCTATCCCACAATTCACCTAAACGTTCAGGATTATGTATTCCCATTACTTATATAATAAATTTAAATTTAATCAAAGGGCACTAAGCTAAGACGCATTGAAAATGCACCTTAGTAAATCAGAAGTTAGAAGTTAGAAGTCATAATTCATAAGTCATAAGTCATAAGTAATAGGGATTGTACTTTATATTAGGTACACAACGAATAAGTAGTTTAAATGCACAACAGCTTATTCATTATTATAATGATTCAAGAAGGAATAAGGAAGAAAAAAAGGATGGAGATAGTCTTCGACAAGCCACTCCCCATCTACAAAATCCAAATAATTGTAAACACCGTGTAGACAGTGAGGTATTAAACCCAAAATAAAAAGATAATATCAAATCAAATCTAACTTAATACTGATTTTTGATATGTTATACCATGTCCAGTTAAATATTTATAAATAAACGGTCATTTCAGTTATCAGTCATAAAGAACATAGGAACAGAATTGTTAACTATTAATTCCTGAATCAGGAACAGAATTATGGGATAATGTTAAATTCTGTTTTACAGCGTAATAGCTCTGCTCAATTTCTACCAGATGGCCTATTTATTGAGCGGGGGAGTAGGGGAGTGGGTAGGGACGTTGCATAAGGGCGTCCCTACAGGGAGAAGTAAAAATCAAATAAGAATAATTAACAATAACTAGCTAATAATTATCAAAGTCGAAGGAAAGGCATTTGACATATCAAAAGCTCAAAACTAAGATAACATAAGCCTTTTCCTTCTCTGGTAGATAACTAATTCCCTAGTGCCGCTACGCGGAAGTCAGAAGTCAGAAGTCAGAAGTATTGATTGGTAAGACTTTTAGGATTTTGTAACTGGTCAGTTATTTCCGCCATTCGGCACTAGATAACTAAAGGTCTTCTTCCTTCTTCCTTCTTCCTTCTGCTATAAATTAAAATAAATTTTATATAATTGCTAAATGCTCCAGATTTCATTACTTAAAACTAAAAGCCAAATACTCTTATCTACTTGTCTCACTATTTCCATTTCACTATTTGGATGTACTCAAAACTCCCCAAAATCTGTAACACCCATAGCAGAATTAAAACGCAGTAAACAAAGCATAGTAGTATCAGCTCATCCTCTAGCCAGTGAAGCAGGGGAATTAATTCTGCAAAAAGGCGGAAATGCAGTAGATGCAGCCATTGCTACTGCCTTCGCAATTTCAGTAGTAGAACCATTTTCCGCAGGTATTGGTGGGGGTGGTTTCTTGCTATTAGGAATTCCCCCAGAAAATCCTGAAACTCAGAAACAGTATAAAATTCAAGCATTAGATTTTCGGGAAAGAGCGCCCAAAGCAGCAACCCAAAATATGTACCTTAACTCACAAGGAGAAATCGAAAAAAGAGCAAGTTTAGATGGACATTTAGCAGTAGGAGTACCTGGAACTGTTGCAGGGTTGTATTCTGTTCATCAAAGCTATGGGAAATTACCTTGGTCAGAATTATTACAACCAGCTATTAGTTATGCTCAGAATGGGTTTGAGGTAAGCGATCGCTTCGTTAATAGATTAGAAAGACGTTTAGAAGTAATCAACAAAAATGCCGCAGCAAGAGAAATATTTACAAAAGATGGAAAAGCATATCAGTCAGGAGATTTACTAATTCAAAAGGATAAAGCCAAAACCTTAGAAACCATTGCGAAAAATCCACAAAGCTTTTATACAGGCAAAATTGCTCAAGCGATCGCTAATGATATGGCTGCCAATGGAGGTTTAATTACGTTAGAAGACTTAAAAAATTATAAACCAATTTGGCGTCAACCTATCTGTGGCAACTTTCGACAAGCGGAAATTTGTGCCATGCCGCCACCATCATCTGGGGGAGTTCATCTTCTGCAAATATTAAATATTGTCGGCGAAACTAACTTGCAAGAGTGGGGTAATAAAAATCCTGATACTATCCATTTACTGACTGAAGCAATGCGAGTTGCTTATGCTGATCGCTCCAAATATTTAGGAGATCCAGATTTTGTACAAGTACCTGTCAGAGAATTAACCAGTCGTAGTTATGCTCAACAGCAACGTCAAAATATTAATCTCAAACAAGTCAGACCCTCCACTGAAGTACAACCCGCATCACCAGAAACTCTAGAACTTCATACTTCGGAGTCTCCAGATACTACTCATTTGACCGTAGTAGATCGAGAGCGCAAAGTTGTTAGTCTGACATATACAATTAATGGTAGCTTTGGTGCTGGAGTAGTAGCGAGTGGTACAGGAATATTATTAAATAATGAGATGGATGACTTTGCTGCCGCCCCAGGAGTACCAAACTTATATGGTCTAGTGGGAGGTGAGGCAAATGCGATCGCTCCAGGAAAAACCCCTTTGTCTAGTATGACCCCTACTATTGTGACACAGGATGGTCGGTTAATTATGGCAACTGGTTCTCCAGGAGGAAGTACAATTATTACTACAGTGTTGCAGGTAGTTTTAAATGTGCTGGAGTATCAAATGAATGCTGCCGAAGCTGTATCTGCACCTCGTTTTCATCATCAATGGTTGCCAGATAGATTACTTTTGGAAACAGGAGGGTTTAGTGAAGCAACTGTGAATGAGTTGAAACAGCGAGGACATAATGTTGAAATGCGTGATGGTTGGGGAAATGCAAATGTAGTTGTGGTGAATGAGAATGGGGTGTTGGAAGCGGCAGCAGATCCTCGTGGAGAAGGAGAGGTGAGAATAGGGGAGTAGGGGAGTAGGGGAGTAGGGGAGTGGGGGAGTAGGGGAGTGTGGGGAGTAGGGGAGTGTGGGGAGATTGAATATTGATATCAGATCCGTTAGCATCAGAGCGTGTATACTATTACTCGAGCAGGACTACCGTTAACGAAGTCAGAAGTCAGAAGTTATTTTTGTAAGGGGGCAATGAATTAATAGCTGATAGCTGATAGCTGACCGCTGTTTGCGCAGCATCCCGCAGGAAATGCTTACGAAGAAATAGCCTAACTATTTTAGAACTTACGCATGAACGCTATTGGTAGGGTGTGTTAGCGACAGAGTAACTGAGCGAGACCCTATATATATTGCCTTTGCGTAAGTCCTGTATTTTTAGCAAACATTTATCAAATTGGTATTTTCATTTAATTTTTATCTCCTAAGCATCACGAAATACAGCATCAAAAATAGAGCGAGAAATTCTAAATTTGATTTTGATAAGATTTTGATAAAACTCATCTTTATTACCTATTTCTATTTTTCCTCCACAACTAACTTTTTCAAAATAGCTAAAGTTCCCTTGACATTTAATCCTAAATTAGTAGCCATTTTTCTAGCAGCTAAATTGTCTAAAATTATAAAATAAGTCTGTAATTCCGTAGCCAGAGCAGGTGAATTTTTCGTATCCTTAGCCTACTTTAATTAAGAGATTTATTTTCTGGAGATGTCTAATTGTTAGTCAGTTATAAAGAATTTTTCAAATATGTGAAAAACCCAATTATATCATGTCCGGTAGCATTGGTATTGTATTACAAAGGTAGGGAACAGGGAACAGACAGGAATACTTAAGAACAAGAAAAAACTTAAATTTCCTGTAGATATTTACCAAAAAATGAGGTCCAAAGCCTCACTTTTAAGGGGATGAAAAAATATTCAGTTCAGTATTCCAAGCCTCCAGCTTTAGTGGTCGGTACTGATAACTGAAATGACCTTTGGGTTTACACAAATGATACCAGCGGACATGATATTAACTAAAATCAAATTCAAAAAAGACAGTTACATCTTAATTTGTGATTTATTCCTAAAAGAAAAATTATAAATTCCATAAATTCTAAAATTTCCACTTTGTTTCCTCTTTTTATTATGTTTTTCTTTCTCTGTTCTCTGTTCCCTGTTCTCTGTTTCCTGTGTCCTTACTGTAACAATATTTTATGAAATTGGTATAAAATCAAATAAATAGGACTTACGCAGATACACTATTTATAGAGTCCAAGTACTATTGTACTCTATAAATAGTGTCTTTGCGTAAATCCTGATAAATTAAAAATTTACCCAAACAAAAATGTCTCAGACTGATGTAATTTTAATCGGTAGTGGAATTGGTGGTCTAAGTTGTGCCGGTTTACTAGCGCGCTATGGTTTTAATGTCATAGTTTGCGAAAGTCACTCTATTGCTGGAGGTGCTGCTCATAGTTTTGAATATCAAGGCTTTAAATTTGATTCTGGACCATCTTTACATTCTGGTCTATCCTATCGTCCCTCTACCAACCCACTAGCACAAGTTTTGGATGCTATCGACGAAACAGTCCCCTGCGTAACCTACGACACTTGGGGTTGTTGTTTGCCAGAAGGTGACTTTAATACCTCCGTAGGTGCAGACCAATTTTGTGATGTTCTCCAAAAATTGAGAGGAGAAAGTGCTGTAGCAGAATGGCGTCAACTCCAAACAGTTATGGCTCCATTTGCAGAAGCAGCGATCGCTATTCCACCAGCTTCTCTCCGTTTTGACTTAGGAGCAATAATGACCATGGGGCAGTTTCTACCTGCTATGGCAAAACACATTTTCAATGTTGGTAAGTTAACAGGACCGTTTTCTCAAATTATGGAAAATGTTGTCACAGACCCTTTTATTGATAACTGGCTTAACTTACTCTGTTTCCTACTTTCAGGTTTGCCTGCAAATGGTACAAGTGCCGCCGAAGTTGCATTTATGTTTGCCGAATGGTATCGACCAGGAGTTGTACTTGATTATCCTATTGGTGGCAGTGGAGCAATAGTTGATGCTTTAGTGCGTGGGTTAAAACGTCACGGTGGTCAATTGATGTTGAATGCTCATGTGGAAGAGGTATTAGTTAAAAATGGGCGTGCTGTTGGCGTTGGTTTACGAAATGGAACAGAAATTAGAGCAAAGGAAGCAGTGATATCCAATGCTTCTATTTGGGATACATTAAAATTATTGCCAGAAGGTGCGGTGCCAAAAGATTTTCGGGAAGAACGACAAGCAACACCAGAATGTAATAGTTTCATGCACTTACATTTAGGTATTGATGCTACAGACATCAAACCAGACTTGGCGTGTCACCATATTATTGTCAACCATTGGGATGAAATAGATGCACCTCAGAATGTTGTGTTGGTATCCATTCCATCTTTTATAGATGCTACTGTTGCACCACCTGGTAAGCACGTTATTCATGTTTATACTCCAGGAAATGAACCTTATAAATTTTGGCATGGTATGGATAGAAAGAGTCAAGAATATGAACAACAAAAGCAACAACGAGCTGAGGTAATGTGGCAAGCATTGGAGCGGGTCATACCTGATGTGCGTTCTCGTTGTGAAGTGAAATTGGTCGGTACTCCACTAACTCACGAACGTTTTCTCCGCCGTCACCGAGGAACTTACGGACCTGCAATTCGTTCTGGGGAGAGTTTGTTTCCAGGACCAAATACACCTTTACCAGGATTATTGTGTTGTGGCGACTCTACTTTTCCTGGTATAGGTTTGCCTGCAGTTGCAGTTAGTGGGATGATAGCAGCAAATACTCTTGCACCTGTTTCTCAGCATTGGAAAATGCTGGAAAGTTTAGGGTTTTAAGTAACATAGGTTTCAACAATTAATAATTAATAATTAATAATGGCTTTGTTGCATGAAAGTAGCGATAGAATATTCATTCCGCAGCTATATCGCTCTGTTTGGTGATTATTGATGTTCTATTCATCTATTGTCCAATCGCTCTGTTTCTATAGATGGATGTTCTATTGATCTATTGTCCAATAGTTATCGTTCTACCGATAAAAGCTCAAAGGCTTTACAGGTAAAAGTTTCAGCATTTTTATGTTAAACATTGATGTTCTATTTACTATTGTCCAATAGTTATTGGTCTGCACAGAAAGCGTTGGCGGAGCAAGTGCGACAGCTATATCGCTGTGTTTGGCGATTATTGATGTTCTATTTACTATTGTCCAATAGTTATTGGTCTGCACAGAAAGCGTTGGTGGAGCAAGTGCGGCAGCTATATCGCTGTGTTTGGCGATTATTGATGTTCTATTTACTATTGTCCAATAGTTATCGTTCTACCGATAAAAACTCAAAGCCTTTACAGGTAAAAGTTTCAGCATTTTTATATCAAACATTGATGTTCTATCTACTATTGTCCAATAGTTATCGTTCTACTGATTAAACCTCAAAGCTCTTACAGGTAAAAGTTTCAGCATTTTTATGTCAAACATTGATGTTCTATCTACTATTGTCCAATAGTTATTGGTCTACTGAGAAAGCGTTGGCGGAGCAAGTGCGACAGCTATATCGCTGTGTTTGGCGATTATTGATGTTCTATTTACTATTGTCCAATAGTTATCGTTCTACCGATAAAAACTCAAAGCCTTTACAGGTAAAAGTTTCAGCATTTTTATATCAAACATTGATGTTCTATCTACTATTGTCCAATAGTTATCGTTCTACTGATTAAACCTCAAAGCTCTTACAGGTAAAAGTTTCAGCATTTTTATGTCAAACATTGATGTTCTATCTACTATTGTCCAATAGTTATTGGTCTACTGAGAAAGCGTTGGCGGAGCAAGTGTGGCAGCTATATCGCTGTGTTTGGCGATTATTGATGTTCTATTTACTATTGTCCAATAGTTATCGTTCTACCGATAAAAACTCAAAGCCTTTACAGGTAAAAGTTTCAGCATTTTTATATCAAACATTGATGTTCTATCTACTATTGTCCAATAGTTATCGTTCTACTGATTAAACCTCAAAGCTCTTACAGGTAAAAGTTTCAGCATTTTTAGGTCAAACATTGATGTTCTATTTACTATTGTCCAATAGTTATTGGTCTACTGAGAAAGCGTTGGCGGAGCAAGTGCGGCAGCTATATCGCTGTGTTTGGCGATTATTGATGTTCTATTTACTATTGTCCAATAGTTACAGCAGTTCCGCGCATTATGAAGTAGATATGCGGAGCAAGTGCGGCAGCTATATACTTTCATGCAACAAAGCCATTAATAATTAATAATTAACAATTACCTCTCCTTTAAAACAAGAGGATTTCAATCACAATTTTTCGGTAAATTCAACAGGGAAACTCCATAGGAGCATAAAGACTGGGAAATGTTTTTCCTACTGTTTCCTATTCCCTGCTATAGCAATGTGCGCTGGTATATTTAGAAATTGCAGGAGATGTCTAATAGACCTCTCCGGAAAAGAGGGAGTAGGGAGTAGGGAGTAGGGAGTAGGAGGAAAGAATTGATAATTTCTATGGAATAATTTATTTGATTTTTAATTATCGGAGGTGTCTAATAGCTAAAACTCTTATATTATTCCAACGGAGATGCTCCGCAAACGGCAATTTATATCATGTCCAGATAATTCGCTAGAGTTGACAACTTACGTCATAAAGCGTTATTATACGCCAGTTGTTACTGGTAATTCTGTGGTAAAATTTGTCAAACCTAAAGAAGCTGCTGAAGTATTAGGAGTTGATGTTCGTACTTTGGTGAGATGGGAAAAAGCTGGTCAAATAAATGCCATAAAAACCCCTGCGGGTCAAAGGCGTTATGATATTGACTCCTATATTCAAAATGTGTCTGTTTCTAACAGAAAAACAGTTTTATATTGTCGAGTGTCAAGCAATGCTCAAAAACCATACTTAAACCATCAAGTAGTTGAACTACAAAACCTTTATTCTGATGCCGAAATTATTAAAGAAGTAGGTAGTGGATTAAATTTTAAACGTAAAAAATTACTGAAGTTACTCTCACAAATTTTGTCAGGTGAAGTTGAAAAAGTAGTAGTTTCTCATCAAGATAGGATAGCTCGTTTTGGGTTTGATTTATTTAACTGGATATGTGAACAAAATCATTGTGAGTTAGTAGTTTTAAATAACAAAGATTTGTCTCCAGAAGCCGAAATTGTAGAAGATATTTTAGCTATTTTGCAGCGTTTTTCTAGCAGGTTATACGGCTTAAGAAAATACGAAACTCAAATCCAAAATGACTCCGAAATCTACAATACATTTGAGGATTGAGTTATATCATGTCCGGTTGAATAGTTATAAGAGGAGTCAGGAAGGGAGATGGGGAGATGGGGAGATGGGGGGATGGGGAGATGGGGGGATGGGGGGATGGGGAGATGGGGAGATGGGGGGATGGGGAGATGGGGAGATGGGGGATGGGGAGATGGGGAGATGGGGAGATGGGGAAATATTTGGTAATGGTTGAAGATGGAACATTTTTTTATACCGAACCCTAGCGGATTTGATATTACAAATAATAAGAGTAGTAGGAGTGAATGGTCATTAGTTAGCGCAAAACTACGTTAACAAGCCTACTTTACAGGAAATATCCCTTTGAAAAAAAAGAGAGTTTCTGGTCTAAAAACTGGCATTAAAGCAATTCATTCTGTACCTCACTAATCCGACGGTTCTCCTACTTGAATTTTAATAAATACTCTAACTATTTGTAGCAAATATTTATAAAATTGCTATTATTATTTCCTAAAATTTATGTCTACAACAACAAAAAAATCAAATAAAAATGCAGTAATTATCGGTGGAAGTCCTGCTGGTTTTGCCACTGCATTAATGTTAGCTAAACGTGGTTGGCATCAAATTACAATATTAGAAAAACGACCTGCTTCTGATTTTTATGAACCTGATAAATCATTTCATTATTGTAAGCATTCAGCCGTCAGCAATCAGCTAGCCTCCTCCGGAGGAACTGCGGACTTCAGCTATTGCTTTTAGTTGACGATAAAAGCTTTATTAATTATATTACTAGAAAAGTTGGCTCCTTGCCCTTAAAGTCTATATTAATTTAAACACTGCCCTTAAGGAGAAAGTATTGTTGCTGAGAGCTGACAGCTAATAGCTGAATGCTTACCCATTATTTAATAGATGGGCGCGGTAAAAAATTTACTGATTTATTCAGTTTAACTGAAAAATTAGCAAAAATTAGTGTTCCTAATACAGACTTTTACTTAACAGAAATGTAAGCATTCAGCCGTCAGCTATCAGTCAGCCTCCTATGGTCGGAACTGCGGACTTTAGCTATTGCTTTTAGTTTGAGATAAAAGCTTTACTTTACTAATTGAGTCAGAATTTATAGTTCCTATAAAAGCTGGCTAAACAGTCTATATTCATTAAAACCCCCTTCTTTTGCTGAGAGCTGACAGCTAATAGCTGAATGCTTAAACAGAAATTAAAGCTAATGGTAATCGCAAAACATCAAAATTGCCAATAATAGACCCCAACATAAAAACTGCTTACTGGTTACAGCGCCGAATTTTTTTGCAGTTACTATTTCAAGAAATCGAAGAAAATTGGCAGGATTGTATTAAAGTTTTGTTCAATACAAAATGTTTAAAAATAGGGCAAGAAAACTCCAAACTACAAATCATTGCTCAAGAAATTATTGAAGAAGGAAGAAGGAAAAAGAGAAGACCAAAGAACTGAAAAAGTAGATGGGAACAGTCAACAACCGGACACTTCGTGTTTGATAACCCCAACTAATTGTCAACACCCTATAGACGGCATATTAAAAGAAAAAGATCGTCAACAAACATATCAATTTGAGCCTCATCTTTTGGTAGGTTGTGATGGTATTAATTCCTTAGTTAGGCAAACATTAGATGAGTGGGATAATTCTGATACAAATAAATTTAAAATACAGTTTTTTCCTTCAGCAAGTTCTGGTTTGAAATACAAAGTTTTAACTATCCAACCAAACTTTCCCATAGAACATAATAGTTCAGAGCGTGCAGTCTCCACAATGGCTTATGCTATCCGTGGAGCATTTTCAGATTCTCAGCATTCTCTCTCCCTTGGAATTTTACCTTTTGCTCAACCCAACGAACCGAGAACAGCCAATATTATTAGGCCACCAAACCATAAAATCTGGAATTTGTCAGATGGTGAAAAATTGTACGCATTTCTAGAGAAAGCTTTTCCACAGTTGCCAATAAATCAAATAATGTTGCCAGAAGAAAGCGATCGCTTTGCTAAAAGTGAGGGTGAATATTTTCCTATGCCTCAATATTGTTCTGGCCTACACTGGTTGTTACCAACGAAGGAGAATGGTGGAGTAGTATTAGTGACGTTCTCCTACATCAAATCAAAGATTATGATGTAGGCATCCCTTCCTCACGGACGTGGGCTTTCTGTTTCACAGGGAGTGCAACCACTTAACCCTCCACAGACAGAGACGATGAGACCCACCGCCTTTTTGTACTAGACAATTCTGTACTCATCTAGTTCCCTCAAGAGTTTTACCTTTTCACGGGTTGACGCTTAACTTCTGAATTGAACCCCATACTCTATGTCGTTTTCTATGTGCTGTTATCAGGTGCGTATTACCGCTACTCCTGATAGAATCACCAATAACACAAAGAAGTACACAATGCAAGAAACTAAGTGGACGCTACGCGGTTTATTTGTTGGTCGGCAATTCCCCGACCGTTAACATTCGTATAACGGGAGACCCCTTGCCGACATCAAAGTTGGGAGATGCCGTC
The DNA here is from genome assembly GCF_014132355.1 of Okeania sp. KiyG1. GTDB lineage: Bacteria > Cyanobacteriota > Cyanobacteriia > Cyanobacteriales > Microcoleaceae > Okeania. Next base: position 8,182 of record NZ_BLZO01000095.1, on the reverse strand, counting down.
CATTGTTTTCCACCAGATATTGGACAAGGTGTCAACTCTGCTTTGGAGGATGTGTGTATTCTCAATCAAGCACTTTCTCAAACTAATGATATTATTTCCAATGCTTTGCCATTATTTGAGTCTTTGCGCTCTCCAGATATAAAGCCTTTAATACTTCTAGCTCAAACTGCTTTTCCTTGGCAATATAATCAAGATATTCCTCGAAAAAGACTGTGGACTATCAACTTTTTTATCCGGTTATTGTTGAGTCGGATATTGCCTTTTATTTTTAGTCCTCCTGCTTTTATACTGATTCAAAACCACCAACTTAGTTATGGTGAAATATGGGCAATGGCTCAAAGAACAACTATTTATATATATGTATTTGGACTAATGTTAATGTCAGGAAGTTTAGCTTGGTTTTTATATGATATTGGTTGGTTTTAGCTTTTATGAAAAGTCTTATTAAGTAAGCATTATTACCTTATAAAAGAGAAAAAAGCAATTTTATCAAAGCTTCAGAGTACAAATATGGAGTAAGGGTTATATAGAATCCGGTTATACAGCATATGTTTATAATTCTATCGACACTTTCTCGCCTTCAATATCCCGAAACTCTCCACCCTCCCCGCACATCCCTCTCTCCCCACACTCCCCACACTCCCCACCCTTCCTACACCCAAATATATGATAAGTATTCAACCGGATTTGATATTAACAACGGCCGTTAACCCTTACAAATGGCGTATAATTTCGTATTTTGCCTAAGTGCTGTAATTATCAATGTGGCTCCTGTTCAGATAGCGATCGCTCTTGATACAAGTTGATTTCTAAATACTATAACAATTTCATAAAATATTGCTAAAGTTACGGCAGAGGGAACAGGAAATAGGGAAAGAAAAACATCATAAAAAGAGGAAAAAAGGTTGAATTGTTAGAATTTATGGGATTTATATTTTTTATTGTAGGAATAAATCACATCCCTAAGATGTAACTACCTTTGCGTGAATTTGGTATAAATAATACTGCTCTAGTAGTCAAAGGAAAGGGCGCGGATAGATCGAAAGCTGAAAACTCAGACAAAGCAATATTTTTCCTCCTTCTTCCTTCTTCCTTCTTCCCTCTTCCCTCTTCCTTCTTCCTTCTTCTTTATTATCTGTAAAGGAGAAAAAAGCAATTTTATCAAAGCTTCAGAGTACAAATCTGGAGTAGGGGTTAACGGCCGTTAACACCCTACAAATGGCGTATAATTTCGTATTTTGCCTAAGTACTGTAATTATCAATGTGGCTCCTGTTCAGATAGCGATCGCTCTTGATACAAGTTGATTTCTAAATACTATAACAATTTCATAAAATATTGCTAAAGTTACGGCAGAGGGAACAGGAAATAGGGAAAGAAAAACATCATAAAAAAGAGGAAAAAAGGTTGAATTGTTAGAATTTATGGGATTTATATTTTTTATTGTAGGAATAAATCACATCCCTAAGATGTAACTACCTTTGCGTGAATTTGGTATAAATAATACTGCTCTAGTAGTCAAAGGAAAGGGCGCGGATAGATCGAAAGCTGAAAACTCAGACAAAGCAATATTTTTCCTCCTTCTTCCTTCTTCCTTCTTCCCTCTTCCCTCTTCCTTCTTCCTTCTTCTTTATTATCTGTAAAGGAGAAAAAGCAATTTTATCAAAGCTTCAGAGTACAAATCTGGAGTAGGGGTTAACGGCCGTTAACACCCTACAAATGGCGTATAATTTCGTATTTTGCCTAAGTGCTGTAATTATAAATGTGGCTCCTGTTCAGATAGCGATCGCTCTTGATACAAGCTGATTTCTAAATACTATAACAATTTCATAAAATATTGCTAAAGTTACGGCAGAGGGAACAGGAAATAGGGAAAGAAAAACATCATAAAAAAGAGGAAAAAAGGTTGAATTGTTAGAATTTATGGGATTTATATTTTTTATTGTAGGAATAAATCACACCCCTAAGATGTAACTACCTTTGCGTGAATTTGGTATAAATAATACTGCTCTAGTAGTCAAAGGAAAGTGTGCGGATAGATCGAAAGCTGAAAACTCAGACAAAGCAATATTTTTCCTCCTTCTTCCTTCTTCCTTCTTCCCTCTTCCTTCTCGCTTGCTATAATAAACTTAGCTATTTACAGTTTATTTCGTCTTCAAATATTAATGACTAAAATGAAATTTAAAATATTAATAACAACCCTATTATTTTCACTAGCTTTTGCTACACCCGTAGTGGCATATACAAGGTGGCAACTACGAATTTTAAAACGCACAAAAGAATGTTTTTTCTGCAACCTTTCTGATATAAATCTTAGTGATTCTAATAAGTATCAGAAAATGAACGTAACTGGTTCTGTGTTACAAAATGCTGACTTCTCTGGTACAAATCTCGAAGAAGCCAATTTTACCAATACAGATTTAACAGGGGCAAAATTCGAGAGCGCCAACTTACAACAAGCCAACTTACAAAGGTCTATCCTCAAATCTACTAACTTTTGGGGGGCAAATCTTCAAGAGGCCAATTTACGCGGAGCAGACCTAACAGAAGCCATTTTTTGGAATGCCGATTTAAGAGGAGCAGATTTGCGGGACACTGATATTAGTAATGCTAGCTTCATCGATGCCCAACTCAATGGTGCCATCTTACCTGATGGAAGTGTATATCAATATAGATAGGTTTGAGGTATCAGCTACTAATTGACATCTCCTCCACGCATAGGGAGTAGGCAGTAGGGACGTTGCATGCAACGTCCGTACAGCAGTAGGGGGAAAGAATTGATAATTTCTGTGGGATAATTGATTTTATTTTTTATTATTGGAGATGTCTAATTGACATTAAAGAAACTGTCAGCGGTCAGCACCTCAGCGATCGGTAGATTTTTTTTGAGATACCCTAGTTTGCGGAGCATTCCGCAACGGAAAGGAGATTTAAACTCCTCCGAGGGCCATCCGACTGCTCAGAAGCCGGGGATTTTTACCCGGAGCGTTAACGAAGTCAGAAGTCAGAAGTCAGAAGTCAGAAGTTAACCAACCCCTCGCCCCGACCGTGGAGGGGAGGGGAAGTAGGGGATTTGAGCAACCCTCCAAAAATATTTTGCCATTTCCCGGCGGGGTGGCGCGACCCAATTATTTTGATAAAAGCTGATAGCTGATAGTTGATAGCTGATAGCTGATAGCTAGTTAACTTTTGTACCCTTTACCCTTACAATCTTAAAATATTGTAAATATTTTCAATTTTAGTTCACCCTTTTATAAATTACCCTTAAAAACTATGGCTATTGGCTACCTCGCCTTTGTTCTTCATGCCCATCTACCTTTTGTACGACATCCAGAAAGTGATTATGTCCTAGAAGAAGAGTGGCTCTTTGAAGCAATAACCGAAACTTATGTCCCCCTGATACAAATGTTTGAGGGATTAAAACAAGATGGTGTGGACTTTAAAATTACGATGAGTCTCACACCACCATTGGTCTCTATGCTACGAGACCCACTATTACAAGAACGCTATGAACACCATTTAAGCTTACTTGAAGAATTAGCAGAAAAAGAATATGACCACAACCTCCATAACGGTCATATCCGCTACCTTGCAGAACATTACGCTACTCACTTCAATAATGTTCGAGAACTCTGGGAACGTTACGACCGTGACTTAATTTCTGCATTTAAACAGTTTCAAGACAGCAATAACCTAGAAATTATTACCTGTGGAGCAACTCATGGCTATTTTCCACTCATGAAAATGTATCCGGAGGCAGTCTGGGCACAAATAGAAGTTGCTTGTCAAGATTATGAAGCAAATTTTGGCCGTCGTCCTAGAGGGATTTGGGTGCCAGAATGTGCCTATTATGAGGGTCTTGAGCGAATGTTGGCAGATGCTGGGATACGTTACTTTTTAACAGATAGCCACGGCGTACTCTATGCTCGACCACGGCCCAGATTTGGTAGTTATGCTCCTATCTTTACAGAAACAGGAGTAGCTGTTTTTTCCAGAGACCATGAATCTTCTCAACAGGTCTGGTCTTCCCAAGTAGGATATCCAGGAGACCCAGAATATCGAGAGTTCTATAAAGATTTAGGTTGGGAAGCAGAATATGAATATATTAAACCTTATATTATGCCTAATGGACAGAGGAAGAATACTGGTATTAAATATCACAAAATTACAGGTCGTGGCTTGGGATTAGGAGATAAACAACTTTACGACCCATACTGGGCCAGAGAAAAAGCTGCCGAACACGCTGGCAATTTTATGTTTAATCGGGAACGCCAGGTTGAGCATCTATACCATATTATGGAACAACTTCCGATTATTGTTTCTCCCTACGATGCTGAGTTGTTTGGTCACTGGTGGTATGAAGGACCTTGGTTTTTGGATTTCCTCTTCCGTAAAACTTGGTATGACCAAAGTACTTATCGGATGACTCATTTAGCAGATTATTTGCAGAAACACCCAGAACATCAAGTTTGTCTTCCAGCACAGTCTAGTTGGGGATATAAGGGTTTCCATGAATATTGGCTCAATAATACTAACTCCTGGATTTATCCTCATCTACATACTACTGCAGAGCGAATGATTGAGTTGGGTGGACGAACACCAGCAGATGAGTTGGAGTTGCGGGCGTTAAATCAAGCTGCCAGAGAACTTTTACTGGCTCAATCTTCTGATTGGGCTTTTATTATGAGTACGGGTACTATGGTTTCTTATGCTGTGCGAAGAACAAGATCCCATTTGATGCGTTTTAATAAGCTCTATGAAGAGATTCTACAGGGAAAGATTGACTCAGGTTGGTTGGAAAAGCTAGAGGCGATCGACAATATTTTTCCTCAAATCAACTATCAAGTGTATAAACCACTTTTTCGGCGTTGGTAATTAGGTAAGGCAGAAGGCAGAGGACAGAAGGCAGAAGGCAGAAGGGAAAGAAAGGTTAAAAGGTAGAAGGTTTTTTGATCACTGATTAACCTGACATGATATTAATAGTGTTTACAGTCAACGCTCCTCTGACCAGTATTAATTATTCAAAATGACGGTTTTAATCGCAGCTTGATTCAAACTGTAATTGTTGTGGTTATAACTTCAAATCTAGAATTAGCAGAAGCACCAGGAAATGTCTTGCTGCCAAAAAAAGCAACCGAACTACCACGAGATTCTGTTGCCAATGTATCTCAAGTGATAACTATTGATAAGTTGTTTTTAGAAGAAAGAGTTGGTTCTTGATCGGAGGAGTTGCAGGAGAAAGTTGATGAAGGTCTGCGTTTATTTATGTATCTTTAGAGTAATAATTTGGAGAGCGATCGCTCATGTAGGTTGGGTGGAGCTGCTCACACAGATTATGGCACGGATGCACAGATTAAGTGCAATTGGCCTCTTTCTTGTAGAAGAGCGATCGCTCATGTAGGTTGGGTAGAGGTGCTCACACAGATTCTGGCACGGATGCACAGATTAAGTGCAATAAGCGTACTTGATCGAGATATAGTATGGTTATTTGTTGGGTTGCGCTTTTGCTTAACCCAACCTACAATCTAGCCTAGTCCTCCTAAGAAAGCAATAATCAAACAAATAATAAAGAAAATAAGGGCAATTACAATAAAAGGAAACGCATTTTTGGGAAGTCTCATAGTTCAGGTAGTTAAAGGAGTAAAAACTAAAGGTAAGAAGTCTACTAATACAAATAACAGTAGACTTCATTAGAAATGGCTTTCAATCAGTTTCTAGGTTTGTTGTCTGTAGGTGAAATAACATCATCTAATCGGGTAACAAGTGACATGGTGCTTACGGCAGATTTTGTACCTTCTGAAGCTGCTTTACTCCAATTAATTGTTTTCTTACCTTGTGACATACAACAAGCAGTGCTTAAAGTAACTCTACAACGGGAGACTTACCAAGATATTGCCAAAGAATTTGATTGCTCTGAAGGTAATGTGAGAAAAGCTGGTGCAGAATTATGGCAGATAATTTCAGAAGCGTTAGGGGAAAAGGTTACTAAATCAAATTTTCGTTCAGCAATGGAGAGGTGGCAAAACTCTAACATTTTAAACCTTGCACAAGATGTTGTAGTGAGTGACAGTTTCAATATCTGTGAAAAAGAAAGACACCCCCCAGATACACCAAACTCACACCAACCTAACCAACAAACATCTCACCCCAGACAACCTACAACGCCACATCAAGATTTAGACGAAATGCCAGAGTTAGGCGACTTCTACAACCGCACCACCGAACTCGAAACCCTAACCACCTGGATTTTACAAGAACATTGTCGTCTCATAGCACTCACGGGTATCATTGGTATCGGCAAAACCACATTAGCAGTAAAACTCGTTCAACAAATTAAACATAATTTTGACTATGTAATTTGGCGCAGTCTAGAAACATCCCCCATTTTTGCCGAATTTCAAGCTGACTTAGTTCAGTTTTTCTCCGAGTCTCAACAACAAAATTCACTGGAAAACACACAAAAACCATTACCCCTAATTAAATATTTGCAAAAGTATCGTTGTTTAGTAGTTTTGGATGATATTCATCACCTTTTCAGCAGTGGGGAGTTAGCTGGAAAGTACAAACCAGGATACGAAGAATATGACTGCTTTTTCAAACAGATAGAAAAATTATCCCATCAAACTTGCTTCCTATTAATAGGTTGGGAACAACCCATTAAATTTGCTCAACTCAAAAGCAAAAAAACACCAATTCCTATTTTGCAACTGACTGGTTTAGATATTGCCAGCGCAACAGAAATACTCAGAAATTATGGTTTGGCAGAAATTGATAACTGGGAAAGACTCATTCACCACTATCAAGGCAACCCTTTATGGTTAAAAAGTGTGGCAACTCAAATTCAAGAATTCGGATAAAATTTGATTGAGTTATTGCCCGATGATGCCATCTTATTACCAGAAGATTTAAAAGATACTTTACAACAGCAGAGCGATCGCCTCTCCCAACCAGAAAAACAAACCCTGTCACTCTTAGCAACAAAAAATCAACCCATTAGTCTGGCGCAACTGTTAGAAACTACAGAAACGTCACCATCAGATTTACTCAACACATTACAATCTTTATGTAGGCGTTCCCTGATCGAAAAACAAGAAAATCTTTACAGTGTGTCACTTGTAGTCAGGGAATATAGCAGTAGTTTTTTTGCTTAGGACAGAGTTTGAGGTGGAATTTTCAGTGTCTGTGGTTTTGTTGTGGATGTCGCAATAGAAGTTTTTACTCAGTTCTATTGGGAATTTTCAGTGTCTGTGGTTTTGTTGTGGATGTCGCAATAGGAGTTTTTACTCAGTTCTATTGGGAATTTTCAGTGTCTGTGGTTTTGTTGCGGATGTCGCAATAGGAGTTTTTACTCAGTTCTATTGGGAATTTTCAGTGTCTGTGGTTTTGTTGCGGATGTCGCAATAGGAGTTTTTACTCAGTTCTATTGGGAATTTTCAGTGTCTGTGGTTTTGTTGTGGATGTCGCAATAGGAGTTTTTACTCAGTTCTATTGGGAATTTTCAGTGTCTGTGGTTTTGTTGCGGATGTCGCAATAGGAGTTTTTACTCAGTTCTATTGGGAATTTTCAGTGTCTGTGGTTTTGTTGCGGATGTCGCAATAGGAGTTTTTACTCAGTTCTATTGGGAATTTTCAGTGTCTGTGGTTTTGTTGCGGATGTCGCAATAGGAGTTTTTACTCAGTTCTATTGGGAATTTTCAGTGTCTGTGGTTTTGTTGCGGATGTCGCAATAGGAGTTTTTACTCAGTTCTATTGGGAATTTTCAGTGTCTGTGGTTTTGTTGCGGATGTCGCAATAGGAGTTTTTACTCAGTTCTATTGGGAATTTTCAGTGTCTGTGGTTTTGTTGCGGATGTCGCAATAGGAGTTTTTACTCAGTTCTATTGGGAATTTTCAGTGTCTGTGGTTTTGTTGTGGATGTCGCAATAGAAGTTTTTACTCAGTTCTATTGGGAATTTTCAGTGTCTGTGGTTTTGTTGTGGATGTCGCAATAGAAGTTTTTACTCAGTTCTATTGGGAATTTTCAGTGTCTGTGGTTTTGTTGCGGATGTCGCAATAGGAGTTTTTACTCAGTTCTATTGGGAATTTTCAGTGTCTGTGGTTTTGTTGCGGATGTCGCAATAGAAGTTTTTACTCAGTTCTATTGGGAATTTTCAGTGTCTGTGGTTTTGTTGTGGATGTCGCAATAG
>NZ_BLZO01000094.1 GCF_014132355.1 Okeania sp. KiyG1 | reverse complement strand
AACTATGAACAAAAATTTCTAGAATATATGCAGCAGTTACCTTTAGAATATTCAAACTTTTTATTCCGAGATTTAGGTACTGCATGGCCAGATACTTATAATAAATTTTCTGACCCTAGTCATTTGAATCTTTATGGAGCGATCGCTGTTTCTCAAAAGTTATCTGAGGATAATATTATTCCTTGGGTCGGGGAGTGGGGAGTGAGGGAGTAGGGAGTGGGGGAGTGGGGGGAGTGGGGGAGTGAGGGAGTAGGGGAGTAGGGAGTGAGGGAGTAGGGTCAATTTATTGTTACTAAATAAAAATTGTATTCTTTAGAATGAAATTTTCTACATTTTGCTAGGATTAGTTAACCAAAAATAATGAATGCCTTTTTAGGCAACAGGCAACAGGGAATAATATATAGGAAAAAGTATTTTTGCAAATATGAGATGCACCCTAATTATTTTGATAAATTATATTGCCAAATAGAAAATTTTTGCAACTTTATTTATGGTCTAAACTACAAAACAAAGTGTTCTTTTAAACTGATAATTAAACCTATAATTTTTTGTATAATATCATGTCCGGATGATTAGTGATAAAAAACTTTCTCCTTCTTCTTCTTCCTTCTTCCTTCTTCTTTTTCCCTCCTGACTCCTGACTTCCCCCCCTCCTGGGAGGGGTTAGGGGTGGGTTGGGAGGGGTTAGGGGTGGGTTGGGAGGGGTTAGGGGTGGGTTGACTCCTGAGGACTCCGTCGTTATTTATTTATAACTGTTCAACCGGACATGATATAACTGACTGAATTAAACTCTTCTCAATTTAGTTTGAGAACACTGATTTATAATTTCTATACGACGTTTGCTAAGGCAAACCTTTCCTCCGGAATACTACGCAAACACTAACATTAATTGTACTTAGATTCTAAGTATAATCAGCTATAAAGTGATGTAATTTATTGTATACTACTCCAATAACGTTATTGGCGATTTGAGATAAGTTTTTCCTTCACGGGATATAAATAAAGTGATAAATTTGATTCTGGCTCCATGGTAATAAAAGTGGTTTTTTAAAGTTTTTTGTAGTAAACTATCCTGATTCATATCAGGTTTCATGGATATTATGGTTTAAGTTCTATGAAACCTTTTTCTGTTCTATAATTTAAGTTTTTTGTCCTTTACTTAGACTTAGCAAATATATTTTCCCATACTAATATGAATCAAGGTAACGAACAATCTCCCAAAGATCCTCTCATAGGTCAAGTAATAACTGGTAAAAATGGTGAATACCGTATTGTGGCTCTCTTGGGTGAAGGTAGTTTTGGTATTACTTACTTAGCAGAAGATTTGTCTAATACTAGCTCTAAATATGCAGTAAAAAAGTTAAACAGATATACGAATGAAGCACAAAAAAATTTTAACAGGAATCTGATATTTTGAAAAAATTAATCATCCTCAAGTTCCGAAAATGATTGATTTTTTTACCTGTAATTTACCAAGTCCTCAAGGAGAAAGTATGTTCTTAGTTCAGGAATATATTGAGGGTGATAATCTGAAATATGAATTTAAAAATAATCAGAGAAATGGAACAAAATGGAATCAAACAGAAGTCATTAATTTTCTGATAGATATCTTGGGAATATTAGAATACCTGCAAACCAAAAGCATATCAGAAAAAAAATTGATTCATCGCGATCTTCATCCTGCAAACTTAATTAGAGGAAGGCAGGATAGAAAAATCTATTTAATAGATTTTGGTCTAGTAAAGTTAATCGCTTTAAATTATAGTCGAGATTTATTAAGTGCTACAATTTGTGGTAATGGTAAGTATTCTGCTCCCGAACAAATAAAAGGAAAAATAAACTTTTGTAGTGATATATATTCTGTTGGTTTTGTAGCAATTGAAGGTTTAATAGGAAAACATCCTCTATCTAATCATGGTTCTAGTGAAACAGTAAAATGGCAAGATTTACTATCTGAAGTCGATCGAAAGATATCTAATGTTCTAATCAAAATGGTAGAGCATGACCCAACAAAACGCTACCAATCTGCAATGGAAGTTCTGGCAGATTTAGAACCTTTTAAAATGCTAGGTAAAACTCTTAAAAATAATACCTATAGAATTAAGAATTATTTAGGTAGTGGCAGATTTGGTAATACTTATCTAGCAGAAAATATAGAAGAAAGTCAAACCTATCCTTATGTAATTAAACAACTAAAACTTGAAAAATATAAGAATTTAAACAAAATCAAAACAAGAGAAAAGTTTAAATACGAAGTAGCAGCTTTAACGCTTTTAGGTTCGGGTTCATACAATAGGATTCCTAAATTGCGAGATTCTTTTGAAGAATCAGGAGGAAACAATATTTCCGACCAGCCAACTTTTTATTTAGTTCAAGAATATATAGAAGGTGAAGATATTCGCCAAGAGTTGAGTAAAAAAAATTGGAACCAAAATCAAGTTATTGAATTTTTACACCAACTACTAGAAATATTGAACTTTATTCATAGTCATAGTGTGATTCACTGCGATATTAAACCTTCTAATATTATGCGACGTTTTTCTGATGAAAAATTTGTTTTAATTGACTTTGGTTCAGTTAAAAAAGCGGTGATTTTTTCGGAAAATATCGGTCAGTATAATAGCTCTGAATCAGTAGGAACTATCGGTTATATGTCGCCAGAACAAGCTCAAGGAAATGAACAAATTGGATGTAATAGTGATATATATGCTCTAGGAATAACTGCTATTCAAGCATTAACAGGAAAAGAACCGAATCAGTTAGGTCTGCGGGATAAAAAAACAGGAAAATATAACTGGAGTAACAATATTCAAGTTAACAATAAATTAGTCAGAATTTTGGATAAGATGGTAGATTTCGATCATGTACGAAGGCGCTATAATTCTGCGCAAGAAGTTTTAAATGATTTAGGAAGATTGAAGGGCAAAAATATTATTGAATTTCAATCATTAATTAAGCGGAAGTTTTGGATGGTAGGGACTATATTTGGGGTGATAGTTTTGAGTATATTGATATTGGGCTTGATTATTTTTGTGGGGGATTCAAAATACCAGGAAAGTTTTAATAAAGGAATGAAACTACTAAATAAAGCAAATAAATTGGAAAAAGAAGGCAAATCGTCTGAGGAAACTTATCAAAATGCTCTAAGATTTTTTGAACAGGCACTAGATATCAGCCCAAATGATGTTCATTCTTTGATTAATAAAGGCTATATATTTAGTAAATTGAATCAACCAGAAGAATCTGAGAAATCTTGTCAAGCTGCTTTAGAAATAGCAGAAGTGAATGATATAGAAAATCAGGCAAAAGCTAATAACTGTATCGGAGTTTCTTTGAGCCAACAAAATAAGTATAAAGATGCTAATGGTTATTATGAAGACGCGATAACAATTAATCCTGAATATATAGAATCTTGGTCTAATAGGGGTTATACATTAATGCAATGGGGGTATGATATAGAAGAGAAAGGTAATAATTCAGAAGCTTATAAAACATATTTACTGGCAGAAGATTTTATTAAGAGTGCTTTGAGAAAGATTGAAAATAATAGAGCATCTATATCAAAAGATGACAATAATTTTGAAATACAGATTAGACTAATGTTAGGAGAAGTTTTCTTTAGACAAGGCAAAGTTTTAACAAAAATGAATGAAAACGCAAAGATTATTTTTGATAAATCGGAAGAATCTTATAATGAAGCCCTTGATCTAACAAATAAAGACAATCTAAAAGGTTTAAAAGCTAGAATTTTATTAGCTAGAGCGAAAGTATTTTATGAATTGTCAAAATTTGAGGCAGCATTAAGAGATTGTCAAAAAGTCCAGCAGCTAGAAAGAGAAATAGAAGAAGGAAATTTGAAACTAAAGACTGAAGCTTTGAATTGTCAAAAAAAGCTACAGCAATAGAAAGTGATAAATCTCTTTCAAAAATCAATAATTTAAGATAGGTAGGCAAGAAAAAAACAGCTATATAACAAAAAGTAAAGTAACTCACAAGCCTTTTTGCTTGTCCCTTCTACTCTCTGCCTCCTGCCCTCCTCTAACGATAAATTTTGATACCTACCTACTTAATCTTGCTTTAAGGGTATTATCTAAAGTCTAGGTGTAAACCTCTGCAATGTTCTTTGCCAAAAATTTGTTTGAATTCCAACGGTTGACAAATATAATCCATCCCCTGCCAAGCTTCTCTTTGAAGGCTTAACATCTAGTAAGTTGCTTAACAATTCTGGCCCTTCTTCAGGTTTAAGTGCAAATAAGTTTTTACTATTAGCACTGCAAGAATCTTCTTGTGCTAGACAAATTACAAAGCGATCATTTGGTTTTCCTAAAATTATTTCTAGCTTTTGATCGCTTTCAAGATGAGTCTGCAATTTCTCAGAGACTTCTTCGCAGGTTTGTTGCGCTCTATTTAGATCGTTCGGGAAAGTTAGATCAAACCTAAAATACAAAACATCTCGAAGATCGGGACGATCAGTATGAGAGGAAATTTCTATAATTGGTGAGTCGCTTGTACAGGTATCTTTAATATTCTCAGCACGAACAGCCAAGGGATATACTGTGAAGCTTAACCCACCCAAGATTCCTGTCAAAGCACTTTTCAAAAAGAATTTTAACTTCATAGGAAAATTTAGTGGCTAAGAATTAAAGATAATTATCTTTAGTTATGTATCATATAGGATAGCATAATATATTTTGTATACAAAACATCAATTTACAAAGGGTAACTCTGTTTGTGATGCTCTAGGGTACTTTACAGGACTTTGGAGAGAAATTGCTTGCAAGCTCTACCAAAATAATCTTGAAACAGGTACTTATACTTAAAATTTTCTATATTAGTATCTAAAATACCTGAGAAAATTAGTATTACTTTATCAATTACCAGACCTAACCCTCTAGGATTATTACTTCACAGGGTATTCCTTTTTTCTCTAGTGAGAATATCTTAGGATCTGGGAGCTTCTGGTTGGTAAGCAATCAGATGCATGAAAATATTCAAGCAATAACTGAGGTTAGGTTATAGCCAATTTCATTAATGAATTTTAATTCTCCTTGGTGAATAATTCCCCTCTAGTATGATAATGAGTTAATAACAAATAGCTGATAGCTAATGACTGACTGCTGAATGCTTACTCTAGTTGTGGAGAGAAAAGAAAACTTTAAAGTAAGAACCAACTGTTTAGATAAATCTATTTGAGAGAGAAAATGAAATTTTTAAACAATTTATTAACTACTTTAATAATAGCAACAGCTATGGGCATAATTCCACCAGAAATTATTCTGGCATCAGCTAGTGAAGGAATTCATAAGAAAGCAAAAACAATTACGGTTTCAGTTGGAATTTCAGAAGAGGGAAAATTTCAACCTTTAGGTTCAGGAGTTATCTATAAAAAGAAGAAAATACTTATTATATTTTGACTGCATCTCACGTTATAAAGAATCGAGATATAGATAAATTGAAAGTAGCAACTTTCAATGGCAAACAATATCCAATTGAAGAAATCGAAAAAGAATCTAATCTTGATTTAGCTATCTTAAAATTTACTAGCGAACAGAAATATTCCTCTGCTAAATTAAATTGTGCTGATGTTCAAGAAGGGGCTGATGTTTATGTATCTGGATATCCTAATAATTTGGAGTGGGCCAGGAATTTTCAGATGACTAATGGAATTATTTCTTCTACTAAAGATATAGTCGATAATAATCGTGTTTTAACTTATACAAATAATACAACTAGTGGAATGAGTGGTGGTCCTGTATTGGATCGAAAAGGATGTTTAATTGGGGTTCATAGTCTGAGTGACTTACAACTAAACCGCCAAAGCGAAGCTATATTGCTACCTAACAATCGACTTGAACCCATTCCAGTCAAAACAGGGTTTAAAATTGGCATTCCAATTAAGCCTAATCGAGGGAATATCCAAGCAATGATTAGCCAAGCAAATCAAATTCCAACTCCTCCAAAATCAAAACCAACTTCAACAATTCAAAGTTCTCCTTCTCCAACACCAAAATCAACTCCAACAATTCAAAGTTCTCCTTCTCCAACACCAATTCCAAAAATTCCAGAGCCAGAAGTAACTGCTACTGAACCAACTCCAACAACGGTTCAATCTTCATCCTTTAAACCTGAAGAAAAAGAAGCAATATCTATTATCAATTCTATGTTCCAAGTTCAAAAGCAAAGATTAGAGGAGGATAATTTTGAGTGTATAGATTATAAAGATTGCCGTACTAAAGTTTTCCTTAACTCTATCAATCAAATGAAGCGTAATGGGGTAGATACTAACTCAGAAAATTACAACTTTGTTATTCGTACAACTACTAGAGGAGTATTTCATTATGCTACTCCCAAAAGAGGTATCAATAATCTGAATTTGAAAGCTTTTGTTGGAGCAATTTTACTACCAGAGACAGCCAGTAGTAATAATCCAGAAACAAATTCTATTACTTGCTCCACAAATAATTCAGTAGAAAAATCATCTCAAATACCTGATCCAAATTACAGCTTACGAAATAGACCAAATTGTAGGCAAGGAACGTTCAATATAGAAGCATCAGAATTTTCAGAAAATACACCACAAGAATCTCCAAAAGTTGAAGAACAAGCACCAGAATTTTCAGAAAATACACCACAAGAATCTCCAAAAGTTGAAGAACAAGCACCAGTTCAACTATCATCTATTTTTATTGCTGATGTGTGCGAGTCATATAGCAAAGAACCTTCACAAAAAAAAGATGAAGCTCTAAATTTTCTACAAAAAAAAATCTCAGAAAATCAGCGTTCTATTTGGATAAACTTTGCTCAACAATGGCGGAAAGATAGTGGTCTTGTTATGAGAGAACCAAAAGATTTATTTCTTACTAATGTCTGCCTCAACTATCAGCCAGAAGAATATAAAAACCACAAAAAAGCACTCGAAACTTTTCAAAGTGCAATTAACAAATTACCTTCAGAGGTTCAATCTCAATTTCTTGAAATTTGGAATGCTTATGATGAATTAAAATAGTGCCGAACCACCAAAATAAACAACAAGCTTTATTTCCGCTGAAATTCCTCTAAAAGTTCCCGAACATTTTCATCAGCATATCCTATTTCTAGCTGAGATTTTCCTTCTAGAATTTTCTGAATTTTTTGTAGTCTTTCAATTACCTCTTCGAGACTTCTAAAATATTCCAGACTGTATAACTTATTTTCAATTAATTTTAAAGGAGAGTTAATCTCATTCTTCTTAGTATTATTGCTATCTATAAAATTGTGACTTGTCATAAGTTTAATATCTACTATTGTCTGACAGTCTTTAATCTCCTGGCAAATCTGCTCGACAAATTGATGAAGTACACATTCCCGAATAGTATCCTGTAAATTCCAATCATATCCCTCTTTATCAATCATATATCGGTCATTTAATGATTGTAAAGCATTCAAAATATCGCCTATTTGTCGAGGTGGAGAGACAAATTTTTCTTTCAACTTTTCTATAGATAAATGAGATTCAAGAGCCAGCCAATAGACAATTTCTTGCTCCAAAAAAGTCATACGTTTAAACTGGTCTTTTATTATCTCTCCAAACCCCCTAACC
Source organism: Okeania sp. KiyG1 (assembly GCF_014132355.1). Taxonomy (GTDB): domain Bacteria; phylum Cyanobacteriota; class Cyanobacteriia; order Cyanobacteriales; family Microcoleaceae; genus Okeania. Next base: position 206,252 of record NZ_BLZO01000094.1, on the reverse strand, counting down.
ACATAGGTTAATGTTTGACTTAAAAATTCATCAACATCCCCTCCATAAAGTTGCTTAATAGTATTTGAAATTAATTTCAAACCAAGAGGATTACCTTCATAAAGTTTAATCAAACGCTTCCACATATCTTTTCCAGATAATTTTTTTGCTGCGAGAATTTCTGTTGCTTCCTCCTCTCTGAGTCCACCTAATTGTAAGGAACGAACTGGTTGTATTTCTATTTCTTCATCCTCTATTTCTTCCTGTGCCAAAAAAGCAATTTCTCTTGGTTTTTCTCGACTCGTAATTAATATGCAGCTTTGATGTTTTTCCTCTCCTAAACGTCTTAAAAGTCTGCCATATCCTTTATATGTATCTTGATAATGTCCGACAAATTCATTAACCTTTAAAATTGTCTCTAGATTATCGAAAATAATCAAACAACGACGCTCTCTCAAATACTGCATTAATGTCGAAATCATCTCATTTTCTATTTTTTCTCGTTCTAACTGAGTAGTAGATTCATTTTCAACTTTTAAATAAGTAGTAAATTTGCCAGACAAAATATCAATTAAACCCCTTATAGTCTTGGTAAAATCTGGTGCATTACGGAGGGTCTGCCAGATAACATAATTAAAATTATTTTTAATTCTTTCAATTAGTTTAACTGACAAAGCTGTTTTACCAATACCACCTTTTCCTAAAATTGCCAAAAGTTGACACTTATCTTCAATTATCCATTGTTCAAGTTTAGTAAGTTGTTTTTCTCGCCCATAAAAATTAGTTGGCCGTGGTGCTTCTTCTAAATGATAATATTTATCATCAGTTTGAAACTCCTGCTTGACTTCCGTTTGAGATTGATATTTTGACTCAAGTAGATATTTCAACTCCGTCAACTTTCCTGGGCCACTGCTGGTAAGACCAAATTTTTTGTAAGCTTTTCCTAGTCTTTTTTGGACAGCTACCTCAGAAATACCTTCTCTCTCAGCTATTTCTTTAATTGACAGACCCTCCAGCGCGATGCTCAATGTTCTGCGTTCTTCCTCAGACAGTTTAACCTTAGTACCTTCAATCCTTAATTGCTTGAAAAAGTCTTGGGGTAATTGAGACATCAATATATTTTCCTCCCAATATACTTAACTTCTTTCAAGTATACATATTGTACCGGAACATGAGCGGAAGTCAGCGGAAGTCAAAAGTCAAAAGTTAAAAGTATTAATTGGTAAAGTTTTTAGGATTTTGTCACTGGTTAGTTATTTCTGCCATCCTGCACTGCGGAACTCAAAAGTTATATCAAAGGTATTATTCAGCATTATTAAGATTGTAGGGGCGTTTTGCTCCGCAACATATAAAGCGGAGCTTGGCGCTAGCCAATGGCCATTCGCCCCTACGCATTGTATGACGATTGATCGATGAAATTATATTACTCCGAAGCCAACGGATTTTATATTAAAAGTCAAAAGTCAAAAGTATTAATTGGTAAGGCTTTTAGGATTTTGTAAACTGACACTTTTTTAGACCAAAAAATTCTACAACCAATATCAGTCAATGCTTTGATATTAGATCAGTAAGCCCTAAATAAAGGTTTCAGCCTTCAATAAAAAAAAATCATACAGGGCATTGACATTAATATATTTTTACAGTATATATACTATAAAAGTCCTGGTTAAATTAAGGATGACTAAGTTGATAAATATAGTCCTGTTAGGGCGATCAGTAGTAACCGAACGGTGAGACTCGTTGGTTTAAAACCTAAGTTCCAAGCTAACAGCATAATAACTCGTTTCGTGAAATATAACTGAGTCGGCTCAGTTCAGGAAATAACTCATAAGGCTAACTATATATATGATGTTATATATATCAACAATAACTATACTATGTATATAGAATTTTGTAGTTTTAGCTGCGGACGCTAATCATATATAAAGCTGAACTACAGCTATAAAGTTTATTAAATAAAGGTTTCAGCCTTCAATAAAAAAAAATCATAGAGGGTATTGACATAATTATATTCTAAATATAGTATATATACTATAAGTAACGAAGTGGAAGGAAGTAATCTCAGAGGTTTAGGAGATTACTTTCGGTGCGGAATACTAGGCAAACCCTTTGGTCGCAATTGACTTCTGTTCAACCGGATTATATATCAGGACTTACGCAGGAACACTAAATCCAGTGAGGGCGCCATTCGGAGCTTTAAAGGTTAATTTGCGTAAGTCCCGTATATGACTTCTGACTTCCGTGAAACGGTATCACTTCACCGAATCATCAAAATTAATTCTTGACATTAAGGAAAAAAATATGAGTAACTCTACCAGACAATTTCAGCAAATCTCTGATGCTGACAACAATATCAATCTTACTGTCGATCCTGAAACTCAACTGGTCACAGTAGAAGATGCTTCACCAAGCATTTCTGTACTCTGGGACCGAGCAGTACAACAAGCAGTCATCAATACTTCCCCTGGTCCAACTGTTGCTTCCCGTGCTTATGGTATCGTACACACAGCCACTTATGATGCTTGGAGTGCTTACGATCCATTAGCTACATCAACTCAGCTAGGAGACAACCTCCAACGTCCTCAGTCAGAAAACACCGATGCCAACAAAACTGAAGCCATGAGTTTTTCTGCTTACCGAGTACTATCTGAACTCTTTCCCACTCAAGTAGAAATTTTCAATGAAGTAATGACGGAATTGGGCTTCGACCCCAACAACACCACCACAGATACTACTACTCCTGCTGGCATCGGTAATGTATCCGCCGAAGCACTATTAACATTCCGCCGAAATGATGGCTCCAACCAACTAGGAAATGACCCCAACGGTGACGGTACTCCCTATTCTGACATTAGCGGTTATCAACCCACGAATCTCCACTGGAGAACCCTACTAACATTGAGCTGTGGACTCCCGAAAGAGTTCCCATTGATGCTTTACCCGGTGAAGAACAAGGAATGCAAACATTCTTAACACCTCAGTGGGGAAATGTCACACCCTTTAGTCTCACATCCCTGGAAGAAATACGACCAGAAGCACCAGAACCATTTTTACTGGTAGATGGTGAAGTAGACTTAGAAGCACGCACAATTACTCTAGCAGACCAGTCTGTGGTTGAAATTACTCCCGATATTGTGGGTACTATTATCAATCCTGGATTTATCGAACAAACACAAAGAGTTGTCGATTTTAGTGCTAACCTGACAGACGAGCAAAAATTAGTTGCCGAATTTTGGGAAGATGGAGGTGGTACATCCTTCCCTCCAGGAACTTGGATGACTTTCGGACAATTTGTTTCCGCCAGGGATAATCATACTTTAGACCAAGATGTGAAACTGTTCTTTAACTATGGGTAACGCAGTATTTGATGCTGGTATTGCTGCTTGGGAATCTAAAACTTTTTATGATTATGCTCGACCTGTACGCACAGTAAGGGAATTAGGGGAACTAGGCTTAATTGGAGAATTTAATCCAGAGCTTGGCGGTTTTGCTATTGATGCTTGGGCAGGTCCGGGAGAAGGAACTCAAACTATTTTGGCAACTGATTTTCTCACTTATCAAACTCCTGGTAGCGACCCTTCACCTCCTTTTGCTGAATATGTATCTGGTCATAGTACTTTCAGTGCAGCAGGTGCGGAAATTTTAGAACGGTTTACTGGTAGCGATGATTTTGGTGCGGGGATAAGTTTTGAGGTGGGTGAGTCTCGTTTTGAACCTGGTGTGACACCTCTTGAACCTATAGTCTTAGAGTGGGATACTTTTAGTGACGCTGCTGATGAAGCTGGTATTTCTCGTCTTTATGGTGGTATTCATTTTGATGATGGGGATATCAATGGTCGGGAGTTAGGGCGAGAAGTAGGGGAAAGTGTTTGGGAGAGAACTCAGTCAGTTATTGCTCCTAATGTTATTATCGGTGCAAATGATGATGATGATTTAATCGGAACCACTGAAAATAATCTCATTTACGGAAATAGAGGTGATGATATTATCCAAGGTTTGGATGGTAATGACTTGCTTCACGGAGGCAAAGGTGACGATCGAGTTGATGGTGGTATAGGAGATGATATTATTGGTGGTCAAATGGGTGATGATATTCTCACTGGTGGAGCAGGTGGGGATATGTTTGAGTTCAGGTTTGGTTATGGTGACAATATTATCACTGATTTTGAAGATGGAATAGATGTCATTGGTTTAGAAGATGGTCTGAGTTTTGAGCAGTTGACTATTTCTCAGATAGGTAATGACACTCGCATTAGTAGTTGACCAACTTTCGATTAATTTACAAGGAGTTTCCGAAAGTCTCATTGGTGTTGATGATTTTATTCAGCTTGGTTGAACTCACTCATCAATCATCAGTTAAAACATCAAGTTCTAGATTAACTTTAGGAATGATTAAGAATAGCAAAATTAAGGTAAAAAATTCTCTCTCAATCATCTTTTGATTCAGCTAACATTAATTGAATTTATCTATTCAGCAATAAGGAGAACAACAATGGTATCGATTTTACAATCTAATCCCAGTCTGAAACTAAAATGGCACTACCTAGAATTTTGTCAAAAAATACTTGGTCATCAATATGTAATTACCAATGAGAATGTAATTGCTGCAGTAGAGACAGCAACTTTTGAAACTTCACAACAAGTACGTTTCGTGATTCAACCAGGTTCACCGCAAGAGGTTCAAGAGTGTCTCAAAGCTGCTCAACTATTTGGAATTCATATTCACCCAGTCAGTCAGGGATATAACTGGGGATATGGTTCTCAAGTTCCTGATGAAAACTTGAGTGTGGTTATGAATTTGAGTAGACTCAATCAGATTAAGGTAGATGGTAAAAATGCCACCGTCACTCTTGGTCCTGGAGTAACTCAGCAGCAGTTATTTGAGTATTTGCGGTCATATTATCCCCACTTGTTCTTCTCTCTCACAGGAAGTTCACCTTATTCCAGCATTATTGGCAATGCTATAGATGCAGGTTATGCCAACGGTCTGAATGTAATTCGCTGGAACTATGTAATTTCCCTTGAAGCAATTTTACCCTCTGGTGAATTACTCAAAACTGGATTTGATGCTTTACCCAACGCCTCAACAGCAGGAATATCTCGTTATGGTCTCGGACCGGACTTGAAAGGTTTATTTCGGCAATCAAATTTAGGAATTGTCACCGAAATGACGTTGGAATTATCGTTATTGCCTGCATACCTACAAATATTTTATTTTTCCATTGATGAAGAAGAGCAGTTAGGTGAGCTAACTGACCAATTGCACAATTTAAAGCAAACTGGATTAATTGAAAGTAACTGGATACTGTTGCATGGCTACCGAATTCTGGCAGAAGTCAGTCAATTTCCTTGGCAAGAAGCTTATGCACAAAGAACTCTAGAGCGCCAGCTGATGCTGAAACTCTTACGCCAACAACAAATCCCTGGCTGGTCAGGAGTTTATAATGGAGTGTTTGCTGTCTATTCTCCTACTTTGAGGCACGCTGAAGCAATGAAAGCAGATATTCACGAAGCCCTCAATAATAAAGTAAGTCGATTGAAATCGTTTACTGTAGACCAGTCTCAAATTAAAAGATTGCGTTGGAATAGGAATCTAGAAATTCCTGAATTGACTCATAAGCTACTTAAAGGTCGTCTCTTGACTTTTGCTGGAATTCCTGTTCAGGGCAGCATTCCTATTAGCTATTGGCGTAAACGCTATTCAATTCCAGAAATTATGGATCTAGACCGAGACCGATGTGGTTTTATCTGGCTAGCTGTGACAGCACCTGCTTCTGGTAGCGATGCACTTACTATTGTTCCTGTTATTGAACACTTTTTTAATGATTACGGGTTTGAGCCAATGATTGTTTTGGACGGTGTTAACAGGAGAGAAATGTATGTAATGACATCTTTAGTTTACGACCGCGAAGTTCCTGGTCAAGATGAACAGGCAAGAAAGTGCTTTGAGCGTCTAGCAACAGAATTAAGGACGATGGGATACTATCAATACCGTTGGCCTAAAGCACTTTCTGTTGAGAATGCTTTACCAGAAAGAAATGATGACTATGCTTCAGTTTTTGCCAAGCTACAGTCATGTCTACTAGGAGATTAGGCAGTAGGGAAATTTGCAGAGGATAAGTTTTTTGATTGTGCTATTATGCGGACAGAGTATAATATCATGTCCGGTTGAATAGCTATAATTAGAGCTTCGTAGTTGGGCTTGAGCAAGAAGATAGATATTTCAGTTGCTCAAGCAAAACTACAAACAAAATTTTTTTATCACTAATTATCCAGTCACAGTACCTTCAGTGCAGCAGGTGCGGAAATTTTGGAACGGTTTACTGGATGATCCTATTGATTGCTGACTGCTGACCGCTTCTTTAAAAACTTTCTTTGATTCCTTTTTCAAAGAAGAAGCCAGAAGTTCTCATTGTCAATTATTAATTATTAATTATGTTAGATACATCACCACTTGCTAATTACTTAGGTTTCTTCGCATTAATTTCCTACATCATTACTTTATTACCAACAACTTTGAGAGTTGTTTTCCCCAGAACTAAAAAAACTGAAATTCCCAAATTTTTGCTGAAGTATCGTCGTCAAATTGGTGTCATTGCCTTTTTATTTGCTCTTGGTCACGGAGTTTTATTAGTTCGTAAAAGAAACTTTGATTTTTTCGCTCTTCAAACTTATTGGATATATGTACAAGGAGTTGTAACTTTCATTATTTTTACCCTACTAACAATTACTTCTAATAATTGGAGCGTGAAAAAGTTGAAGAAAAATTGGAAGAAATTACATGAACTAACTTATCTAGCAATGTTTCTCCTAGTCTGGCACGTCATTGACAAAATGTGGGGTCATTGGAGTTATCTTACTCCATTGGGAATTGTGGGAATTACAACTATAACAGTTTTGTTTATTGTGAGAAAAATGAGAGAACATCAAAATATAGCGCTGCGCGCAGGGAACAGGCAACAGGCAACAGGCAACAGGTAACAGGCAATAAGGGGAATAAAAAACCGTTTGCGCAATATAGCGCTGCGCGCAGGCAACAGGCAACAGGCAACAGGCAACAGGTAACAGGCAATAGGGGGAATAAAAAACCGTTTGCGCAAGCATTCCGTAGGAATCATATAAGACTTTTAGCTATTGGACAATTCCTGCAATTTGTAAAAATGCTAGCGCAAATTGCGATAAATTGTCAAAAATTAAGAGTATTAAGCAATTAACAATTAATAATTAATAATGGCATATTTTAAAATGAATAAAAAATCTTGAAATGTAAAATATTAAACCTAAACTTCAACTATTAATTATTAGTTATTTTGATATTTTTGAGAGGACAACTGAACAATGATAGGATTAAAATCTATACTTTACACACCTTTTTGGCGTAAATACTCTACAACCCTAGTATTAACTATTGTCACAGGAACAGGAGGTTTGGGGTTATGGCATTCCCGATTAATATCAACCAACAATTTTCTTCAGAAAACACAAACAAAAACCCAACCTGAGAAAACTATTGCCCAAAATCTGGGATGGGTTTATACAGTTGCTATTACCCCTGATGGTCAAACTTTAGCTAGTGGTAGTTATGGTGGTGTCATAAAAATTTGGAATTTAAACAATAATCAGTTACTTCATAACATAAATGCTCATGCTGACGCTATTGAATCTATTGCTATTACTCCAGATGGAAAAATTCTTGCTAGTAGTAGTTGGGATAACCGCATTAAACTTTGGGATCTAACAAATGGTACTCTCATCCAAACTCTTGCAGACCATATCGATGATGTCAAAGCTATAGCTATTAGTCCTGATGGTCAGACTCTTGCTAGTGGTAGTTATGATGGCATGATTAAGTTATGGAATCTCAAAACTGGTTCTATTGAGAGTAGCTTTCAACATTCAGCTCCTATAACTGCTCTAGCTTTTAGTCCTGATGGAAAGATACTTGCCAGTGGTTCTCAGAATGGTCAAATCAAGACTTTGCAGTTACATACGGGTAAGCAACTCCATTCCTTGGCAGCACATACAAACAGAATTTGGGCGATCGCTTTTAGTCCAGATGGTAAATTTTTGGCAAGTGGGGGTACTGACCGAACTGTTAAGTTATGGCAAGTAGATACTGGTCAGCTACAAAGCATTTTTGAGGAGCATTCTCAAGCAGTTTTGTCTGTTGCTTTTAACTCTGATAGCAAAACTCTTGCTAGTGGTGGTTACGATAGAAATATTCATCTGTGGGAGATATATACAGAAGAACTACTGGAAACCTTGACTGGTCATTCTCAAGCAGTTTGGTCTTTACAGTTTAATCCTGATCGGAAAACTCTTGCTAGTGGTAGTGCTGATGGGACTATTAAATTGTGGTCTGTATCTGGTTTGAGTAGTCACGAGTTAGAGAATGCAACTCAAGCATCTGTTGTGAAGAAAGAAGCAGAGATAGTTATTGTTTCAGAGATTACTGATATAGCTAAGTTAGAGAGGTTAAACCAAAAGCTGTATGACAAAATTGACCAAAGTTGGCAACAGACTCCTAATTGGTATGAAGATTTGGTATTTCGGGTGAAAGTAAATGAGGATGGAGCAATAGTTAGTTTTGAATCTATAAATCAATCTGCTCAAGATTATACAGGGCAAACGCCTTTACCTAAGCTATTAAGTAATACTAATTCTGAAATTGTAACACAGAAACAATCTTTTGCACTATTCCGGGTGGTAATGACTCCAACAGGTATACTTAAGGTTAGTCCTTGGAATGGTTGGTTGTAATTTGAATTAGACATCTCCTCCAAAAGAGGGAATAGGGAATAGGGGGAAATAATACCATTTCTCAAAAACTTTTCTACATTTTGTTGAGCAGGGAAGTAGGGAACTAAGGGAGTGGAGGAGAAGTAAAAATAAGAATAATTAACATTAAATTAACTCAAATTAGCAAAAAGGTAATTCAAACTGTGTTAATTACTTAATAACTGAAGTGCTGTCTAAGTATAGTATGACTTGTGGGAGTTGGTATAACAGGCAATAGGGTTTCAGCACCTAAAAGTTCTGTAAGTCCCACTATACTTATCCGTAATATTGGCAGTAGATCAATTTTCGGATTATCATAGAGAAAAAGGATCTTGAATTCATAAAACTAAGTAAAGTGGACAAAAATCACAAAAATTACTATTAGTTATGAATGTCTTAATATTTGCTCATCGCACTATATTTCTTCCTTATTCTTTAATTAATTATGTGGACGATCGGTCAAAATAAAACCCATAAACAGAAAAACTGTATAGGCAAAATAATTTCGCAAAAAATAATTAAAATTACCGAAAAATTTAGGTATAAAGCCTCTCCATTCATGGAAAAAAAAGCGGTCGTTTTGCTACGCAACATTAAAAGCGGAGCTTCCCGTAGGGAAGAAAAAAATCCTTTGATCCAATCCTCTTATTTATAAGAAGAGGTAATTCTAAATTCTAAATTCTTAATTCTACATTCTAAATTCTTGAAGAGCATATTACTATTATTTTGTTTATCATTTCTACTGGTTATATTTATCATTCCTACAACTAGAGCTTCAACAACAAAGATTTCAGCAAACCCACAACAAATTATTAGTTCCACAGAAATAGATGATTCTTATGAAAAATTAATTGATGGATTTGAAAAACTAGAAGGAATGTTTACCATTTATCGGGATGAAGAAACAGGTAAAACATTAATGGAAGTCAAACCAGAACAACTTAATAAAAACTTCCTTTCTGTAATTACTTTAGAATCAGGTATTGGCGAGGCAGGTTTAATTAGTGGTTTACCATTGGGTGATTTTATCTTTCAGTTGCGCCAACATCAAGATGATATTCAATTTGTGCTACCTAATATCAATTTTCGGACTAATGAATTAGACCCTCAAGCTCGTTCAATTAAACGTTCTTTTAGTGACTCAGTTTTATATTCTCTGTCTATTGAAGCAACTCATCCTCAAAGAAAAACATTGTTGATTGATTTAGAGAATTTATTAATAGGAGAAATGAATTTACCATCACTAGAAGAAGCTTTACCTGATGACTACTCAATAGATCGAACAAAGTCTTATATTAGTGATGCTAAAGCATTTCCTTTAAACATAGAACTGGAGTCAGTTTATGGTATTTTAAACGAAGATAATACAGTATATTTAGAATCTTTGCCAGATAGCCGTGCTTTTAACCTCAAAGTTCGCTATAGTTTTTCAGAATTACCAAGAAATAATGGTTATATTCCCCGATTAGCCGATGAAAGAGTAGGTTATTTTATTAGTGCTTATAAAGATATTTCTAACAATAATCGTCGTGAACCATTTGTTCGTTATATTAATAGATGGCATCTGGAAAAACAAATTCCTAGCGCACCTTTATCGGCCCCTCTAGAACCGATAACTTTCTGGATAGAAAATACAGTACCAATCGAATATCGTGATGCCATTCGAGAAGGAATATTAATGTGGAATAAAGCTTTTGAAAAAGCAGGATTTGTTAATGCGATTCAAGCCAAACAAATGCCAGATGATGCTACTTGGGACCCGGCCGATATTCGTTACAATACAATTCGTTGGTCTACTATTTTTGACTCTTGGCTTGCAGGTATAGGGCCTTCCCGTGTCAATCCATTAACAGGGCAAATTTTAGATGCAGATATTATTCTCAATGCAGGAATTATTAGGAGTATTAAATATGGCGGAGTAGGCAGTATAATTGTACAAAATCAATCTCTGGCTGAAGCTTTTCAAACCAAGGATGGAAAAAGTTACAATCCCTGCGTATTAGATATGTATTCTCGCTATTTAGGAAATCTGAAAACTGAGACGGAAGCTAATACTTCAAATAACAGTATAGAATCTATTCTTCCTCAATCTCTACAAGCAAAATATCAATCTTTTCGGAAGTCGTCATTATCAAACTCTCACTTATCAGAACATCTTTGTTTTGATTGGGAATCATCTCAGCAGTTGGCAATAGGGGCGGTGGCAATGGATGCTTTGCAAAACATCAGACCCCACAGTACAGAAATAGATAGGTATGTAAATCAATATTTAAAATATCTTACTGCTCACGAAGTTGGACATACTCTTGGTCTGAGACATAATTTCCACGGTAGTACAATGCTCGAACCAGAACAATTGAACGATACAACTATTACTCAAACAAAAGGGTTAGTAGCATCTGTAATGGATTATGTACCAGTTAATATAGCTCCACAGGGAACAATACAAGGAGACTATTTTCCCACTGTAGTCGGTCCTTATGATGATTGGGCAATTGAATACGGTTATACACCTAGTGACACGACTAGCTATATAAGTGAAAAAGGATTCTTACAAGAAATTGCCAGACGAGCATCTCAACCAGAATTATCTTATGCTACAGATGAAGATACTGATGGTATTGACCCTGCAGCAAATACATTTGACCTCAGTAGCAATACATTAATTTATTCCCAGTGGCAACTGGATAACGCCCGGAATATTTGGGAAAGTTTAGAAAAGCGCGTTCCTCAAAATGATGAAAGTTATAGCGAAATCAGGGCAATGTTTGATACGGTCTTCTTCTATTATATCCAGCAAATAATGGATACTACTTTGTATGTAGGCGGTCAGTCATTTAATCGGGAGAGTACAAAAAATACTAATGGGCGATTACCATTTGAACCTATATCTGTAGAGCAACAACGCCAAGCATTAGAAATTATAGATAAATATATTTTTGCTGAAGATGCGTTTCAGTTTGCACCAGATTTACTGAATAAGTTAGCACCGTCACGTTGGCGACATTGGGGAAGCTATGGTTGGTTGTTTCCTTTAGACTATTCTATTCAAGATAATATTTTGTTTTTGCAGCGGATAGTTTTACGATCGCTCCTTTCTAATATTCGTTTGACTCGTCTACGAGATTTGGAGTTGAAGACAACGCCAGATAATGCTTTGAAATTACCGGAACTTTTTGAGACTCTGCAAAATAGTATCTGGACGGAAGTTCTAGAGTCTAGTGGTAGAGAAGTTGAGATTTCTAGTATGCGTCGCTCCCTGCAACGGGAACATCTAAATCTGCTAATTTCAATGGTATTGCGTAATCGTACTGTACCTGAAGATGCTCGGAGTTTAGCTTGGTATGAATTGCGACAACTGGATAAAGATTTGGAGAAGATAATTAAAAAGAGGGGCAAGAAAATGGACGACTATACTATCGCACATTTGGAGGAAATACGCGATCGAATTGTGAAAACTTTGAATGCACAATTACAGTCTAATTAATAAGTTCTAACAGATATGTAGGAATCAGGAGTCAACCCACCCCTAACCCTCCTCCTGGGAGGGGAAGTCAGGAGTCAGGAGGAAAAAAGAAGAAACAGAAGAAGAAAGCTTTTGTTTAGCTGGCGCACAACTGCATCGCTATGCGACATGACCGGACTTGATATCAGACATTACGGATGCGTAGGTATGAGATCTAGTAACATTAATTAAGCACAATGTAGGAATATTCTAGCTAATTACAGTTGTTTAATCAGACATAATCCGGACTTACGCAGAACCGCCATATAGTAGGGGGCGAATGGCATTTGCTAACGCAAAGCTCCGCTAACGCCCCCTACAGATGGTGTATAATAAACTTGTCCGGATAATTAGTGATAAAAAACTTTCTCCTTCAACTCCAGTTCTTCTTCTTCCAACTTCAGTCTTCCCTCCTGAGTTCCCCTCCACCGGAGGGGTTAGGGGTGGGTTGACTCCTGACTCCTGACTCCTCCATCGCTATTTATTTATAACTGTTCAACCGGACATGATATAACTAGATATTTTTCGTAAGTCCTGATAATATTAATCTATGTCCTCAGCAATTCCTCTGTTGCTATAAGTCTAAAAAATTAAACAATTGTAAAAAATATAAAAATAATATAAAGAAAATGTATAAACTTAATTTCTCAATATTTTGCTTTACTAAAGCAACAAATAAAATCAAATAAATCAATAATTATCAATAATATAACCAGATAAATATATATCATTATTTTTAGAAAAGTCTATATTGATAGAAATTAATAAATTAAGTAAGTTAAGTACAAAAAACAAAGTATTTAACAAAAATCAAAGTAGCTCATAAGCCTTTTTCCTTCTGCTTTCTGTCTTCTGCCTAAAGCCCCGATATCAGGATAAATTGTAAAAATACCTACTGAATATTAAAGTTGATTGACAAATGTGGCATGATGTATCATAGAATTTACAGGGTGTAATAAACATTTTTTGTGTAGTTAATATGAAAGCTAAGGAAAAATAACGATGCAGGCAATTAGACAAGGTGATGTAATATTACAACCAGTTAAACTTACCTCAGGTAAAAAACTATCTCACCTGACTTTAGCAGAGGGAGAAGTAACTGGACACTCTCATCGAATTACTCGTGGAAATGCAGAACTATGTGAAAAAGATGGTACTATGTACCTGAAAGTTTTGTCAGAAAAAGTAACTTTAACCCACGAGGAACATAAACCAATCGAAATTCCTCAAGGAAATTGGATGGTACGCATTCAGCGAGAATATGAACCTATGGGATGGCGCTATGTGGCAGACTAAAATTGAAAACCTCTCAGCAGAACAAAAAGCATTAATACCAATATATCGGGAAAAGTGGCACAAGAATATGGTGTCAACTTATCCAATAGATAGGCAAAGGGCAGCAAATGCGGTAAAAGCAGCTTATTCTGCTATGGAAAAACGAGAGCCAGAGATTTTATTTATCAGTAGTCCAGATGCGATAAAAGAGATAGTAGGATCGCGATCGCCTCAACGTTTAGTGCAAATGTTGGGCACTCCGTTACTAACTTCCTTACAAGTTCAACTCTCAGAAGAAATAGAAAGTCAAATTGATGAGCAACTCTGGCTAAAACTGGAAAATGATTTGCCCAATGAAGAATTACTACAGCTAATGTTTATCTGGCAAGATGCTTTAGCTGAACACGCAGAATTATTAGGGGAGTTGTGGGTACAATGGCAAGGTGGCATTGTTAGGCAAATCTGGGAACAGCAGCAAAAACAGTTGCGACAACAACTAATAGAGTTTCCTGGAGGAGATCCTTTAATTAGATTCGGAGATTTAATTTGGCAACAAGTTGGACAACCCCTATCACAACATATAGAAGTTAACATAAGGCAACATCTATCTAGTTATTTCCCGATCCGAGAGTGGGAAGAGCAAATTAAGCAACCCCTAGAACAAATAGGCGATGCCATAGGTTTAGTCTCAAATATTAGCCAAAATTTGATGGCAAGTTCCATTGAAATGCTCGACTACTGTATCTCTGTACTTGAATGTAGTTACAACGAAAATAAATGGCAGGCACTTCAAGGGTTGGTCAAAGAATGTGGGTTTGTGTTGCCACTAGAGAATACTTGTTTGGTATGCGATCGCCCTATCAAGTTATCTCTGGACGAACAAAACCGTTTTCATGCAGAAGGTGGGTCAGCAATTAGATTTATTGATGGTTATCGTATCTATGCTTATCATGGGGTAAAGCTGCCAGAAAAATATGGATTATTACATCCCGAACGATGGCAAGTACGGTGGTTACTGGAAGAGGAAAATGCCGAACTACGACGGGTATTAATTCAGGGAATAGGTTACAGTAGAATTTGTCAAGAATTGCAGGCAGTAGAATTAGATAGTTGGCGAGAGTATACTCTGTTAAGAATAGATAATGATATTGATGTTGAACCTATTTATCTATTAAAAATGACTTGCCCTAGTACAAATTATATTCATGCTACAAGAGTGCCACCAGATATTAGTAAAGCTAGGGAGGCTATTACTTGGGTAAATTGGGGAGTAGATCCAGAAGAATTTATGGTGGAAACTTAGTAGGTGTAGATTTGATTTTTCCTACTAATTAAGTATCATCAGGAGTTACGCAAATTCATCTTGAAAACAGCATATGTAGGGGCGTTTTGCTCCGCAACATATAAAGCGGAGCTTTGCGGAACGCAAATGGCATTCGCCCTCACTGGATTTAGTTTCCGTATATGTAGGGGCGAATGGCATTCGCCCTCACTGTATTTAGTTTCCGTATATGTAGGGGCGAATGGCATTCGCCCTCACTGTATTTAGTTTCCGTATATGTAGGGGCGAATGGCATTCGCCCTCACTGTATTTAGTTTCCGTGCGTAAGTCCTGATATCATGCCTCTTTTCACCAACGCCATATCATACGCTAATTTACCAACGCCACCATTTTTTAATCATATGACTCTTGCATGGCACATTGTATGAATAACTCCACTGCTTGAGCATCAAAGTTATTAGTCAGGAGTTACGCAAATTCTTAGACAATACGCTATTTGTAGGGGGCGAATGCCATTCGCCCCTACTAGATATGGCTGTTCTGCGTAAGTCCTGATTAGTTATTAGTTATTAGAATACTAGGCACGGGAGCAAGATGCTCCCACTGCTGTCTAACAAATAACGCCCTCACTGGATTTAGTTTCCGTGCGTAAGTCCTGATAGATAAATGCTATTTCTTGGAAAAACTGCTAATATTGGGGGAAAATGTTAGGCGATGAAAGTTACTCTTTTAAAACATTATCAAAATACTTTAGAACAGTCGTTAGAAAAATTAAAAGTTTCTAATACCTCCCCATCAAAGCAGGAAATTTTGGAAATTTTATTAACTAGGGATGCTCTTAATAAAGAATTATCAAATGAAATTAAGCTTTATGCTTCTACGATATTAAAAATTGAAGAATTAGATATAAAACTTAGAGAAAATCCTAAGAAATTAATTCTAAATATTAATTTAGCTGAATATCGAAAAATTTTTCCTAAGTCTCGCGAATCTTGGTGGTGGTATTTAGATAATATTGTAGAGGAAAAAGCCAAAAAATCTCACCCTTGGAATCGTTTTGACTGGTTTTTTAGAGGAGTCAGAGGTATTTCTTTGATAGGAAACATAGCCCTTTCGCTAACACTGGCTAGACTTTGGATTTTCAGTAGCACTTCAGACTTTATCGCCGCAGCAGCTATTGTTCCAAGTATTTTATCATTACTGCAAGCTCAAAGTGAGTTAACGGAAACGGGAAAAAAAGGGTTTGATAAAGTTTTAGAGAAAGTCAAAATTCCTCAATATTTTCACGAGAAAGTGAAGCTTGTTTCTAGTTTATTAATGACAGGATTGTTATTAGGAATTTGGTTGAATTTACCATTTTTTTCTCATCGCGAAAAACTGGCTGGTCAAAAATTACAAGACCAGGAAAAATTAGCTTCAGCAGAAAAGAAGTATTTACAAGCAATTAAGTTAGATGCCGATAATTTAGATGCTCATTATAACTTGGCAACTGTCTATGAAGAATTACAAGATTTTGAGAATGCTAAAAAACAATACATAATTGCAACTAAAGGTGGATTTCTGGATGCCTATAATAATCTTGCTTATTGGTATATTCGGGAAAATAAGAATGGGGAAGCGATAGATTTGTTGAATCAAGGTTTGCAACTTTTAGAGGAAAAAGAACAGAATTTTGAGGGGTTAACGGAGCAGGAAAAATTGAATTTCTGGACTCAAAAATATAGCATATTTAAAAATTTAGCATGGGCCAGATTTAAACAAAAGCGATATGATGATTCTGTAGCCTATCTTTTGCCTGCAATAGCTATTGCTAAAAATTCTAAATATCAGGAACATATCCGAAATCCAGGGGCAGCTTTTTGTATCTATAGTCAGGTCTTGTCAAAGACAGATAAATCATCTTCTAAAGTCAAAGAAAATTGGCAACAATGTCGTCAATTAATCGAATCTCGTCTAGACGCGGGTGAGGCTATTAATGCTGAAGAGGATGGATGGTTATATGAAGCTAAACAGCAATTAAATAAATAGATCGGGATTTATATAAAATGTCAAATTGTACACCACCTGTAGGGGCGAACGGCCGTTCGCCCCTACGAGATATACGTTCGCCCCTACGAGATATGGTAGTTATGTGTAAGTCCTGTAGATAATAGTAAAGATTAAATAATACTAATAATGGTAAATTCTATGTTGAATTGGAAACGGACAATCCAGGCTGCATTGACCTTAATACTTATGGGATGGGCAACGCCTGTGTTGAGTAGTCCCATTCATCACATAATTGATGTTCGGGGGAATGTCCAGGTAAAAAAGGCACAATGGAAGGATTTTTATCAAGCTGAGTCTGGTATTACTCTCAGTGGTGAGGACAAAATTAAATTAGGAAGTAATGCTTCGGTAACGGTTTATTGTAGCGATCGCAATAAATGGACAGTTGAGCAACCAGGAACGTATCTTGTTTCTGAGGGATGTCCTGAAGGAGAGGCCGTTATTAGGTCATGCCCAGATTGTAATAATGATACACGCCGTCCTCCTGGTATTAAAGAAGAGGGGTTACAACAACTGCCTTATGTAATTAGTCCTCGCAATACTAATGTTTTCAATGACTCATTAACTATTCGCTGGAATGAAGTTTCCGGGGCAACCCAATACAAAGTTCAGGTGGGAGACTGGGAAGGAGAAACAAGGGAAACGCAAATTGTTTATGATGGGGAATTGGAACCTGGGGAATTTTATGCTGTTGAGATAGTGGCAGATAATGGGGTTGCTTCTACAGATGAAGACGATGGTCAGAATAGTTGGTTTATTGTTTTAGAGGAGGAGGAAGCAGAGACTTTACGGGAAAAAGTAGCAGCGATCGCGCAGGATGAATTAACTCAGGAGCAAGAGGGGTTAATTTTAGCCTATTTTTACCGAGGAAATGAATTAAATGCTGAGGCAATTCAGGTATTAGAAGGGTTAGTGAAATCTGGAAGTCAGACAGCAACGGTTTATCAGTTGTTGGGGGATATTTACCAACGGGTAGGATTAAATTTAATGGCAAAGGAGGTTTACCAGCAAGGGTTGGCGTTGACTGTGGAGGAGGAGAAGAGTGAAGTTAAGGCAATGATGCAATGGGGATTAGGGGAGGTGGAGTATGTGTTAGGTAATAGGGATGAAGCGGTAGAGTGGTTGGAGAAGGCGAAGGCAAATTATTTAGCATTAGGTAAGCAGCTAAATCAGGAAGAGGAAAAACTGATAAATAAAGTTTTAGGGAGAAATTAATTATGAAAAAGAGTTTGATAAAGTTATCGGTATTGTCTGTGGTTGCTGTTGTTGGGGTGACAGGTTTTTGGGTAGGGATGCCAGTCCCTATTGTGGAGCGGGCATTGTCTCAGGTTTCAGAGGAAGATGAGTTAGCGGAAGCAGTAAGGTTATTTCAGCAGGCAGAACAGCTGCGTCAAGGAGGAAAGTACGCTGAGGCCGTTCCTTTAGCTGAACAAGTGTTAGCGATTATCAAAAATGTACTCGGAGATAATCATCTTAATGTTGCACTTAGTTCTAGCTACTTGGCAGAACTTTACCGCAACCAGGGAAGGTATTCTGAAGCCCAACCCCTCTACCAAAAATCTCTAGCTATTCAGAAGCAAAAGTTAGGAAAAAACCATCCCACTGTAGCACAAACTCTTAACTATATAGCACTACTTTACTCTAACCAAGGAAGATATAGCGAAGCTGAACATCTTTTCCATAAGTCCTTAGACATCAGGAAACAAAAGTTAGGAAAAAACCATCCCACTGTAGCACAAAGTCTCAATAACCTCGCAACACTTTATCAGTTTCAAGGAAGATATTTGGAGGCTGAACTCCTTTTTCAGCAGTCCCTATCTATTTGGAAGCAAAAGTCAGGAGAAAATCACCTTGATGTAGCAACCAGTCTCAACAACCTAGCAACACTTTACCTAGACTTAGGAAGATATAGCGAAGCTGAACCTCTTTTCCATAAGTCCTTAAGTATCCGAAAGCAACAGTTAGGAGACAACCATCCTGATGTAGCAGCCAGTTTCAACAACCTAGCAGCACTTTACAGAAAACAAGGAAGATATGGCGAAGCCGAACTTCTTTTCCATAAGTCCTTAGGTATCCGAAAGCAGCAGTTAGGAGACAACCATCCTGATGTGGCAACCAGCCTCAATAGCTTGGCATTACTTTACCAGTTCCAAGGAAAATATGCTGAAGCCGAACCCCTCTTTCTACAATCCCTAGCTATTTGGAAGCAACGGCTAGGAGACAACCATTTTCTTGTTGCAAAAGGTCTCAATAACCTAGCATTGCTTTACCGCGGCCTAGGAAGGTACAGTGAAGCCGAACCTCTCTTCCAAGAATCCTTAGATATCCGAAAGCAAAAGTTAGGAGACAACCATCCTGATGTAGCAACCACTTTCAATGGTCTAGCCTTACTTTACTCTGACTTAGGAAGGTATAGTGAAGCTGAAGAACTCTTTCAAAAATCCCTAGATATCCGAAAGCAAAAGTTAGGAGAAAATCACCTTGATGTAGCAACCAGTCTCAACAACCTAGCAACACTTTACCTAGGCTTAGGAAAGTATATTGAAGCCGAAACTCTCTTCCAACAATCCCTAGATATTCAAAAGCAAAAGTTAGGAGAAAATCACCTTGATGTAGCAACCAGTCTCAACAACCTAGCAACACTTTACCTAGACTTAGGAAGATACAGCGAAGCTGAACCCCTCTTACAACAATCTTTAGATATCTTGGAGCAGCAGTTAGAAGACAAGAATCCTAATGTAGCAACCAGTCTCAACAACCTAGCAACACTTTACCTAGACTTAGGAAGATATAGCGAAGCTGAACCCCTCTTACAACAATCTTTAGATATCTTGAAGCAGCAGTTAGAAGACTACTCTCCTCTTGTCCTAAAAGTTCTTAATAACCTAACTGCACTTTACCAATCTCAAGGAAGATACAACGAAGCGGAAATGCTTTTCTCAGATATCATCAAACAGTTAGAAGACAACTCTCCTCTTATAGGAAGTATTCTGAATAACCTAGCATTATTTTACCTAAACCAAGGAAAATATACAGAAGCTGAAGTAAATTTCCAAAAATCCTTGGATATCCGAAAGAAGCAGCTCGGAGACAACCATCCTCTTGTCGCCAAAAGTCTCAATAATCTGGCATTACTTTACCAGTCCCAAGGAAAATACACCGAAGCTGAAGCCCTCTTCCAACAATCCTTAGGAATCATCAAGCAACATTTAGGAGAAAAACATCGTGATGTAGCAACCAGTCTCAATAATCTGGCATTACTTTACCAGTCCCAAGGAAAATACACCGAAGCTGAAGCCCTCTTCCAACAATCTCTAGGAATCATTGAGCAACAGTTAGGAAAAAAACATCCCTATGTAGCAAGGAATTTTAACAACCAGGCAGTGCTTTACCAGTCCCAAGGCGATACAACTCGCGCCATTGAGTTTTTTAATAAAGGACTTGCGGTTGAAGAATATAATCTCTCTGAAAACTTAGTAGCAGGGGACGAACGTCAGAAACAAGATTACATGAAGGAAATTTCTGGGACAACTAATTTTGCTATTTCTCTCAATCTTCAATATGAACCTAATAACTCAGAAGCGACTCGTCTAGCAATTAAAACTGTTTTCGAGCGTAAGGGGCGCATTCTTGATGTTTTAACTAACAGTCTACAAATTCTCCGCCTGCGAATTGATGACCCTGAAAGCCAAGACTTATTAACTAAACTTTTTGCTATGCGCACCCAACGAGCTAACCTCATCTTCAAGAAACCACAAGATATTCCTGACTCTAAAATCTACGGTCAACAACTTGATACCTTAACAAAAAAAGTAAAAGAACTCGAAAACCAACTGAATCGTCGTAGTGCTGAATTCCGCAATTTATCTCAACCCATTACCCTCGAAAAGATTCAACAACAAATTCCTGCCAACACTGCTTTAGTAGAATTAGTCCGCTATAGACCATTTAATCCTAAAGAACCCCGAAATGAAGTCTTTGGCAAACCTCGCTATGCTGCTTATATTCTCTATCAAACAGGCGAACCCCAAACTATTGACTTAGGAGAAGCACAACCCATCGACAAAACAGTAGAAAAATTACGCCAATACCTCCGGAACCCCAAAGTTCCTCTCAAACAACTCAAACGCTCTGCCAGAGAAATCGACAAAATGGTAATGCAACCTGTACGCCAACTATTGGGAGATACCAAAACCATTCTCTTATCTCCCGATGGTGTCCTCAACTTGGTTCCCTTTGAAGCATTAGTGGATGAAAACAACCAATATTTGGTCGAAAATTATCAAATTACCTATCTCACCTCTGGTCGAGACTTACTGCGACAAAACCCCAATAATAACCGACAAACTCCCTTAGTCATCGCTAACCCAAAATATGAACAACAGGGAGAAATAGTTACCCTTGATAATTATTACCGTTCCATAGATTTCTCTGATCGCGTATTTTTACCCCTAGAAGGCACACAACAAGAAGCAGAAAACATCAGTCAACAGTTCTCAGAAGCTCTTATTTTAACCAAAACCAAAGCCACAGAAAACGCCCTCAAACAAGTCAAAAATCCCGAATTCCTGCATATTGCCACTCATGGCTTCTTTTTATCCAAACCTAAATCAGAAAACTCAGCCAATTCTGATAACCCCCTATTTCGTTCTGGGTTAGTGTTTACTGGAGTAGAAAAACGACAGAGTGGAGGAGATGATGGAGTTTTTACCGCTTACGAAGCCACCCTCTTAAATCTCGTTGGCACTCAATTAGTGGTATTATCCGCTTGCGATACAGGAATAGGAGATATTAGCGCCGGGGAAGGAATTTATGGATTACGTCGTGCTTTCGTTATTGCAGGCAGTGAAAGCCAAATGATTAGTCTGTGGAAAGTAGAAGATAATGCCACAAAAGACTTGATGGTAGCTTATTATCAGGGATTAAAAGCAGGAAAAGGACGCCGGGATGCTTTGCTGGATATTCAGCGAGATTGGTTGAAACAAGGAGATTATCAACATCCTTATTATTGGGCGAGTTTTATCTTTTCCGGGGATGAGACACCAATGGAATTTTGAACTATAAATATTATGTTGGGTTGCCCTAGGGCGCTATACCCAACCTACTGGACTGACACTACTGGACTGACACATCTAATTTTATGCATTAGATTATTGGGGCGGGGGCGGGTTTACCCAGTCATGGGTGACACCATTAACTTAACGCGGAACCCGCCCCTACATTCTGACTTCTGACTTCGTTAAATCATCCCCGATCGCCCGAAATATTTTCCTCAATTGCTTGATAACATTCAGAGACAGAAGCTCTTTGTGTCATCGCAGTCACCAATGCTTGATAAGCAGATTGATGATTTTCTATCAAACTACGCGCTTGTAAAGATGCCCAACTTTGTTTGAGTTTAGATTCTGTAGAGCGCTTTAATTGTGTTAAAATTACCGTAATTTTTGCCCGGTCTTCTGCTCCACCCTCAGTATTACCATAAACTAAATCTTCTGCTGCAATACCCGCCATCCAGACAGTACAATATTGGTCAATGGTTTGTTCAGAAATCATACCTCTCTGTAACTGAGCAGCCAACTTTTGGTCATCAAACCTAACTCCACCCTGAGCAGACTGACCTTGCCGAAATGCCTCCCATGCACTGAGAGCATACCCACTAACAGGAATATCTAATAAATAAGCTACCAAAAAATGTCCAGCTTCGTGACGAATAATCCGTTCTCGTCTTTCTGAGGATGTACCTTCCACTAAGTCTACAATAATCATACTTCCCTGACCTTGCCATCCCAATGTATCTACAGTAACTAATACCATCACAGAAAAAGTAACTATCGCAGGTATTACTGGGGATATATTAAAAATTGGCCCTAGTAAAGCAGACATTGTCAGTACAAAAATACTAATCGCAATAATATTCAGGGAAGTTTGTCTCATATCAAATCCGGTTAAACAGTTATAGAATAGTTAAGTCAGGAGGAGTAAACCCACCCCTAGCCCCTCCCCTCCCAACCCACCCTAACCCCTCCCAGGAGGGGGAGTCAGGAGTCAGAAGTCAGTAAGTGGGGTGGGTATCCTACCTGGGGTGAAAATATCAGGAACGGGCAAGATGCCAATTCCACAAAACTATTGAAATCATCCCGCATTTATGCAACGCCTAGATTCTAATTGTTAGTTTGTTGCTCTTCTTTAAGTGATCTAGCTTGTTCAAAAATTTCTGAACTATGACCATCGCCTACAAAGCGCCAATGCCAGGGTTCATAACTAATACCTTGAGGATTATTTCTCGGAAACGATAACTCAAAACCATAGTTACCCGCATTTTCTTGCAACCATTGGAAAGCCTTTGTATTTTCAAAACTAACTTCGAGATAACTTTCTGGCGATCTAGCATCTCCAATATCAATAGCATAGCCTGTATGATGTTCACTATACCCCGGAGGCGCGCTAACTTCGGCTCGTTTATATGTCACCTGTCCTCGCTTTGCCTTGATCTCAAAAAACAAATACTCTTGATCTGCCAAAGTTCTAAACCCGGAAAGAGGAACCAAATTAATATTTGCGGCCCAAGCTGCTTCTGTCATGGCATTAAATTTTTCTGCTGCATTTGAGCGGAGTCTGATATTTTGATTGCCAAAAACTGGTGTTAATTCCTGCCAAGTGGCTTCTTTATATGGCAAATGTCCAAGAATATTTTCTTGCTGTTGGATAGAAGGAGTTGGAGATGGTGAGGGGGTTACTTCTACTTCTGTGGGAGTTGGAGAGGGTTCAACTAATTTTATGCCTAAATTTTGTTTGATTTGGCTAACAAAGGCTTTGTCTGGAGTTTGATGAAGTTGGAAGTGCAGGCCAATAGTAATTATCAGAGCGATCGCCCCTATACCTAAGAATTTCCAAATCTGCCATTTTTTCTGAGACTTAATAGGTTGCTGTTTTGGACTTTCGTATTCATCTCTTACAGCTTCTGGAATGTCATCCACTGGCAATTTCGGGTCATCTGGAGATTTTTTCTTAAATAGACCGAGCTTATTCAAAATTTTCACTCCTGCAGTTTCATTGAAATCATACTTTACTCAAGGCAAAATTAAAATTTATGCCGATCGCTTGCTGATTTTTCAATCACCATTTTTTAATGGCCAGTTGCTGATTCTGTAGTTTTTACTTCACTTACTCCATTATTATTGTCATTATTTTCGATTGTTTTTCTCGGTCTACCTGGTTTGCGCTTGTGGCGTTGACTAATGGACTTGTCACTAGCTACTGCTAATTCTTCTGGAGTACATTTTAATATATCCAGAATTTCTAGGTACTTTTGGGGAGTCATTGTTGGTTCTGTACGCCCCGTTTCCCAGTTACGAACACTTGTTTCGCTGATGCCTAGCCTATCTGCTACTTCTGCACGGGTAAGCCTCGCACGTTCTCTCAGGGCTTCCATGTCCATATCTTTTATGTTTCCTCCAACAATCATCTACAGTATCAGTATAACTTTTTTTGAAAACCAGTTTAGAGAATTAATCAAACTACCTTATTGTGACATACTCCCACACTATAGCGCCAGCTTAGTGTAAGCTCTCTCGTTTCGTAGCCCTGCCATTGCATCGGGCAAGCGCGTGCTTTAAGGACGAAATGCCCTGCCGCCCTATTTTTTATATTTATCGCTGCATTCAAGTCGCGGTCTATTACAACACCGCAATGTGGACAAGAATGAGTTCGTATGTTTAATTCTTTGGGAACTTTTTCTCCACAGCTTGAGCAATCTTGGCTGGTATTTTTGGGGTTCACTCCTATAGTTTTCACCTCCAGCATTTCCGGCTTTGACAGTCAAAATAGTTAAAAATTGGCCCCATCCAGCATCGTTAATTGATTTACTCAAACGGGTCAATGCTTGCCCTTTAATGTTTAAGTTTGCCTCCGGCACGCCGCGCTCCGCGTCTACATGGGCAATAACTTCGGATGAGTGATAACAATTCATTGGCTGTTTTGAAGTGAAAATCTTTACGTTTATCAGCCACTTTTTTATGTTGTTTCGCTACAGCTTTGACAGCCTTGAGCCACCTTTTACTTCCTTTTTTCTTTCGAGATAAACTTTTTTGTAGAGTCTTTAATCGCTGCTGAGATTTTCGATAGTATTGAGGAATGGGGACAGATTCTCCTTCACTTGTTACCAAGAATTCCTTCAGTCCCATATCAATTCCCAGAGTATTTTTTAATGTAGGTTCCACTTCAGTTGTTAAAGCTGGAACTGATTTGTCTTCTAGGGATAAAGTCACATAATAACCATCAGCTTTACGACTAATAGTCACAGTTTTAATTGTCAACCCTTCTGGTATTGGACGATGCTGAATCAATTTTACCTTGCCAATTTTGGGTAAGTCGATATTGTGTCCTGACCTGCAGTCTTGCTTGATTTGAGGATAAGTAAAACTGCGATAACGTCCTTTTCCTTTGAACCTTGGTTTTCCTAATTTATGTCCATTTTTGTCGGCCTTCAACCATCTATCAAAGGCAAGTTTTACCCGTTTAATGCAGTCTTGTAAAACCTGAGAATGAATTAGCTTGTACTCAGGAAACTTGTCTTTAGTATTGACCAAATCTCGTTTTTGAGAGTAATAATCTGGATTATCCCTGAGTCTTGGAATTGGCATCACTAAGGGGCAAGCGTTAACTGGACAGCGATTTTCTTCCCACCATGAGAATCTTTCACTCAAACGATAGTTGTACTGCCGACGCAACAATTCTAACCACAATTCTATGGTGGCGATTTGTTCTTTGTTGGGCCTTAATTTATATTGGTAGGCAGTGCCCATGGTGGAAAATTTCCGGGGTTATTGCAAGGTAATCATACAAGTTTTTCAACTAGGGGGAAAGCTTCTGCTGGGATGGGCAGCAAATTTAATGGGCATCGAACTGATTCAATTTGCCGCCGATTCAGCTAAAAAAATCTACTAATTTGAGTTTGCATAAGCATTAGCTTGACTTTTCATCAGTTGAAAAATATTGTAAAAACCATTAGCACGGGAAGGAGTTAAGCTTGCTTTTAAACCTGTTTCTTGAATAAAATCTGGAGTTATTTGCTCAATTTCTTCAGGAGTTAATCCATTAATTCCTTCAATTAATAAAGCTACTAATCCCTTCACTAACTGAGCATCAGAATCTCCTTGATACCAGACTTTACCATCATTTAAGTTAGCAGTAATATATACCTGAGATTGGCAACCATAAACCTTGTTTTCTGGTATCTTTTCAGCTTCTGGAAAATCAGGTAATTTTTTGGCATACCAAAGCAGTTGTTCGTAGCGCAACTTATTAGAAGATGCCCGTTGGAATTTTTTAACAATACGTTCTAATGATGGTGGTAAAGCCATAGAGGGAATTTAGAATTTAGAATTTAGAATTTAGAATTTAGAATTTAGAATTTAGAATTGGGAACAAGCAAAAAATATTTATGCTAGGGCGTGTCATCATTTAAATCCCAGGCCCCTGTCACGGAGAGGTTTTGAGCGGTTGTGACTGCCGAGGCACTCACGGCATGAAATTCAGTCATAGCATGGCATCTAGAGCTAATTGATGACACGCCCTAGTAATTATACCATATTTACTAATTCTTACTAGGGAATAGGAAATAGGGAACAAGCAAAAAATATTGACCCCGGCAATTATACGACATTCACTAATGCTTACTTTTGACTTTTGACTTTTGACTTGAAACTATCAGGTACAATAGTTAAATAAACTTAACACTAATAGTTGTAATACAAACTTCTTATGTCTCTTCCTATTCGCAACGTAGCCATCATCGCCCACGTTGACCATGGCAAAACAACCCTCGTTGACTCACTCCTCAAACAATCCGGTATCTTCCGCGAAGGGGAAGAGGTTCCTGATTGTGTAATGGACTCTAACGACTTGGAAAGGGAACGTGGGATTACAATTCTTTCCAAAAATACTGCCGTAAGATACAAGGATACTCTAATTAATATTGTTGATACCCCCGGTCACGCTGACTTTGGAGGAGAAGTAGAACGAGTCCTGGGTATGGTGGACGGTTGTTTGCTAATTGTTGATGCTAATGAAGGCCCAATGCCTCAAACTCGCTTTGTCCTTAAAAAAGCTCTGGAAAAAGGATTACGTCCCATAGTTATCGTCAACAAAATTGACCGTCCCCGAGCTGACCCCCACGCTGCTGTGGATAAAGTTCTAGACCTATTTATAGAACTGGGAGCTGATGATGACCAATGTGATTTTCCCTATCTGTTTGCCTCTGGTTTGGCAGGTTATGCCAAAAAAGAACTGGAAGTAGAGTCAACAGATATGCAGTGTCTCTTCGATGCTATTTTAGATCATGTCCCACCACCAGTGGGAGACCCTGAAAAACCTCTACAGTTACAGGTGACAACTCTCGACTATTCAGAATATTTGGGCAGAATAGTTGTAGGTCGGATTCACAATGGTGTGATTAGGTCTGGGCAACAAGCAGCTATTGTCAAGGAAGATGGGACTGTTGTCAAATCAAAAATCTCTAAACTAATGGGGTTTGAAGGTCTGGCACGCATTGATATTGAAGAAGCTGCTGCTGGTAATCTTGTGGCAGTTGCTGGATTTAGTGATGCTAATATTGGTGAAACTATTACTTGTCCTAACGAACCTCAAGCACTACCTTTAATTAAAGTAGATGAACCTACTCTCCAAATGACTTTCTCTGTAAATGACTCTCCATTTGCTGGTAAGGAAGGAAAATTTGTAACTTCTCGACAAGTACGCGATCGCTTGATGCGTGAGTTAGAAACTAATGTTGCATTGCGAGTAGAGGAAACTGACTCTCCAGAGAAATTTTCTGTTTCTGGTCGTGGGGAACTACACTTAGGTATTTTGATTGAAACTATGCGTCGAGAAGGTTATGAGTTTCAAGTTTCCCAACCTCAAGTTATTTACCGGGAAGTCAATGGTCAACCATGCGAACCATTTGAACTTTTAGTAATGGATGTTCCGGAAGATGCTGTTGGTGGTTGCATTGAAAGAATAGGTCAGCGCAAAGGTGAAATGCAGAATATGCAGGTGGGTACAAATGGTCGTACTCAGTTAGATTTTTCTGTTCCTGCTCGTGGTTTGATTGGTTTCCGGGGTGAGTTTATGCGTTTGACTCGCGGGGAAGGTATTATGAATCATAGTTTCTTAGATTATCGTCCGTTTATTGGTGAAATTGAGGCGCGACGCAATGGAGTGATTATTGTATTTGAGGAAGGTGTGGCGACTTTTTATGCGTTGAAAAATGCTGAAGACCGTGGAGTGTTTTTTATTACTCCTGGTACTAAGGTTTATAAGGGTATGATTGTAGGAGAGCATAACCGTCCTCAAGATTTGGATTTGAATGTATGTAAAACTAAGCAGTTGACTAACCATCGTTCTGCAACTGGGGATGAATTGGTGCAGTTGCAAACGCCTGTGGATATGAGTTTGGAGCGAGCGTTGGAATATATCGGACCGGATGAGTTGGTGGAAATTACGCCGGAGTCAGTTCGGTTGCGGAAGGTTAGTAAGAAGTTGGTGAAGCGTTAACGAAGTCAGAAGTCAGAAGTTATTTTTGTAACGGGAATCTGATCTTCGCTCCAAAAATATTTCGCCTTAAAAGGTGGGGTTGCGCGACCCATATTATTTTGATAATAATGGGAGTAGGGGAGTGGGGAAATTGAGACACCTAGAAACAACAATGTATTGCACAGTTTTAGGTGTGTCACTCCACTACAATAATACTTACAGGACTTACGCATGAGTTAGGAAAAAGTAGGATTTGAGATTGTTTTCCTGTTGATCGCAATGACGAAAATGGCTTATACTGCGTAAGTCTTAACTTAATCAGGACTGATACAGGGACACTAAATTCAGTGAGGGCGTCATTCGGAGCTTGGCGGAACGCCTATGCCATTTGTTTCGCATAACTATCGTTAACGCCCCTACATATGAATCTTCTGGGGAATTAAACACACTGGCAAAAGTATTACCATCGTCACTAGAAAAACTAGCTAATTTCAAATGGTATACAGGAACAAGGAATGTCTGGTACGGGAGCAAGATGCTCCCACTGTTCTCGTAAAAAAAATAATGACAATGCACGATCATGATTAAAAAACCCCTCTAGTCAATTGACTGAGGGGTTTATCTGGTTTTTGAGATGAAATGTTTTTTAATTGAATTTATTGAATTAGCTATTGAAGTTGAGATTCAAAAGAAACTAGACATTAATAGTGGTGTTGTTAGCTGGTTTCTACTTTTTGATTTTGCGTTTCAATGCTGAACCCAAACCTAAAGTAGTCAAGGCTAATAAACCAATTGTGGAACTGGGTTCAGGTATATTTCTCTGGGTTCCATGAGGTTGATCCCATACAAGACCATTAAAAATGAATGGATCTGCACCCATAGTGCTACCAACTATAGATTCGTTTGAGCTTAAACCTATAAACCACTCACCTACTGTAACTCCTTCACCAGATTGATTAGGTTCGTTAGTGATAACTTCAGGCATCCAGTCCAAACCACCACCATCAACAAAGTAATTTGTGTTATCTCCCAAAGCTTTAGTAGGTCCAACATCAATAATATAGTTACTTGCCATATTAGTCATAGTTGGCAAATAATAGGTGAACTCCCCAGGGCCACCTGGTTCGATACCAGCAACAATTATATTGAAGTGAGCGTTTGGTTTATCAGGGTTAGTAGCATTGAAAAAACCACTTAACTTAAGTACCTCAATGTCATCTGGTACATCATCGAAGAGAACATGAACAGAAGTATCCCCAATAATTGCATCATGTACTACAGGTTGCTCGGAATTGATAAATTGCATACCATCGGGATTATCAAATGAATACCCAGTAGCACCTGTTAAATTGAATTGACCCTGCAAAATATCCATTCCATCAAGCTCTAACTCCTCTGGAGGTTGAATATTAAGTTGAAAACTCCAAGCAGGAAGACTAATTCCAGCAACAGCTATTGATAATATTGAAGCGCTTGTTAGTGTTTTTAAGCCAGAATTTTTCATCTTTGATTTAGTTCCTTGAATAAATGTAATTTCAGAATTTTGTGAAGCCTCAATAAACTTTATATATACATAAAACTTAGGCAGTACAACGTATTTTCGTCTGAACCGACCGACAGGGTTTGCGGAGCAGTCCGGAACGGAAAGCAATCTAAAATCCTAGTTTTTCCTACCTCATAGGTAAGTCTTGTATAAATTTGTTTGGCTTACTAATTATAATCACACAAAAATCTCAGCTCGATCGCTCACCTTTCTGTTCACCTATCCGTTCATTTACTGAGTAAAAGTGTTCACTTACCTGTTCAAAATGTTCATTACCTGTTCAAAATCAAAAAATAGGCCAAAAATATTAGGGGATAACACGGAAAACCAAAGTAGATATGAGTTAGTCCCAGTCCAGGTCCAAGTCTCAATCCAAATTCTAGTCAAGAGTAAACAACTTGTCCAAATATAATCAGGACTTACGCAAAGACACTATGTATAGAGTCCAGTAACTATTGGACAATAGTTAAAAGTACTATATATAGCGTATCTGCGTAAGTCCTAATAATGCTTCCTTGTTTGCCCAGCATTCCGCAAGAAAGTAAGCAGGGAGTTTGACTTTTTGCTCAAGTAAAGTTGCGATCGCTCCTTGGTATAACTTCAGCTGGAGTTACTGATAACTGATAAGTGAAATGACTTTAAATAATCTAAATACTGCCATTTCCAAATAATTAGAAATTTACCGACAATATTCATTACATAATTGCCACACTCGGAAATCTTGACTGCGAGGATAATTCAAATCTATTTGAAAATCTGCTACTGGTATTAACTATTCGCTCTTATCTGAACAAGACTTTTCATAATGAACTGTTTTTTCAACTGTTTGTATTTCATTAGGAGGTACAGTTCTTTCATCCATATAGTAAATAATCAAACCATCTAATTGTTTTTTACCTTGATGAGTAGAATTCCATTGACGACAAAGATAAGCTGCATAATGAGGATATAATGTTTTTCCTACTGCACGGTTAAGAGTAATCAAATAAACTCGCCATTGAATTGTTTGATAAAGTTCTTGACGCTGTTTAATATTTGGTTTATCCCAAGTAATTGGTTGTTCTTCTGCTAAAACATTAACTGTACTTCCATCTTTTAATTTACCTTCAATGACGTGCCAACCATCATCTCTAGGCGGCGCGGGAGCAAAAATACTCCATGTTTGATCTAAACGAGTCATGTAACCAATAGGATGAATATATTGAAAAGTTCGTCTATTTAGTAGTTTATGAGTAGCTGTAATCCAATCATTTTTCTGTTCTTTACGCCAAGCATAGGTTTGTTTGACAAAACTTCTCAAATTCCACATAGTAGTAAGTAGAAGTAAAGTAACAGTAATAAAGTTGAAAATTAAGGAAGGGCAAACTTCAATTGGTCGAAATTTTAAAGGTGCAGTAAACTTGCCTGCAAATTGACGATTAGAAGCAATTGTTTCATAAATTTTAGTACCTAAAGATTTTATAGGTTGCCATTTTAAGATAGGTACAAGAAAACGAAATAAAGGAGATAGACTCACTACATAAATTATCCCTTCCCATTTGAAGTAACGATTTTGTTGCCAATCTTCTACTACCCAAGAATTTTCGGCTAACATATCTTCATAAATAGATGGATAATCTTGTGCCATTAATACAGGTGTTTTCGGCAAAATTAAGAAGGTACGCAATAAATAAACTACTTTTTTACAAAAACCACAATCAGCATCGTAATAAATGGTTAATCCTTGACGTTGTTGATTTTCTATTTTTTGTTCTGCTTTATCCCAAATTACACTAGGTGTTAATGCTAACCAATTACAGATACTTAGATAACTTAAAATGCCGATGTGAAAACATAGTTCAAAACCAATATGTAATAAGGTAAAAGAAACTATTGCTATACAACGTAATAAAGCATTCCGAAAAGGGATAAATATGATTAACGGACCAACCCACTCAAAAATAAGTGCAGAAATAGTCAGTAATTTTAAAATTTCTTGAGGAAAACTCAATAAAAATTGACCAAATGCTGTGGAATATTGGTCAAAACTTAATGAGTAATAAACTGCGTCTCCATCAGGCCACCAAATATCACTTTTGGTTTTAAAAGCTGCCGACCAAATATAGATATAACAAAGTTGAATTAAAAAAGCTAAAGTTGCTCCACTACATACTTTTTTAGGTAAAGAATTGCTGGAAGAATTAAGGGCACTATCTATTGAATAACAAGCACCTAATGGTAAAAACATTGACCAGAAAAGCATAGCTCGCAACACATGATCTGCCGCAAAAATTAATACTGGATTACGATTATTTAGAGAGATTATTAATGCCCAAGTAGCAATAGTTGCTAGTCTGGTACGATAACCTAATAACATAGCTAAAGCAAAGAATATAGCTACGGCAAATATTAATCCTTGTATGAAGGGATGACCACTAATTAAATTAATTGACCAATACCAAGGATTGAGCATATCAATTAGAACAGAGCGTGGTAAAATTCCACTATCAGTATAATGAGCATTTAAAGCTTGAGCACGAATAATTATATCCGTAAGAGTCATTAACGCTAAACCAATCCGAAATATGGCAAGGGAGCGTAAATCTAAACCGATAATTTCATCTAATTTTAAAAGAGAAAAAAATTTGGGCTTGGTCATTTCAGTTATCAGTTAATAGTTAATAGTTATTGTATAGTTGGGAGTAGGGGAGTAGAGGAGTAGGGAGTAGGGGAGTAGGGGAGTGGGGAGATTAAATATTGAAGTAATTATAGAATTATCAACATATACTATATAACTGGATTCTATATGAAAGGGCAGGGCTAATTCTTTGTCGTTAGAGAATATTAATATGAAATACATTTAATTGTGCAAATAGACATCTCCAGAAAAGAGGGAACAGGGAACAGGGAACAGGGAACAGGGAACCCACCCCTAACCCCTCCCAGGAGGGGAATAATTGATAATTTCTGGATAAGTATTGATTGTCTTTTTGATTTTTGGAGATGTCTAATATAAAAATCCCTCCATCTCCCCATCCCCCATCTCCCCATCCCCCATCCCCCCATCCCCCATCCCCCCATCAATTTTTTTGCCGCCAAAGTCGCCAAACTGTTGTTACATAATCACGTCCTTTATCTAAATAATCTAATAAA
The DNA here is from genome assembly GCF_014132355.1 of Okeania sp. KiyG1. Taxonomy (GTDB): domain Bacteria; phylum Cyanobacteriota; class Cyanobacteriia; order Cyanobacteriales; family Microcoleaceae; genus Okeania. The sequence goes on along the minus strand of NZ_BLZO01000094.1, from coordinate 173,177 downwards.
TTAACCCCTGTTTTACTTTCTCCTGTAGTGCGAGGTACACAAACATAAGGTACTTCTACTAAATGATAACCTAAACGAAAAGCACGACATAATAAATCAATACAATATTCTCCATAATCACCTTTTAAAGGAATTTTCTTTAATACTTCACTTCGTGCTGCAATAAAACCACTGGTATAATCATGTATTTGATTACCCAGAAATAACATTGCATAATTATTAATAATCCAACTTAAGATACGAGCCATCATACCATGAGCAACATCTTTTCCACCTTTTATCCAACGAGAACCTACTGCCACATCTGCATCCCCTTCTCTTATTACTTTGACTAATTTAGGTACATCTTCTGGTGGCATAGATAAATCACAATCCATCCAAGTAATAATTTTAGCATCATAAGTAGCGATCGCCTCATTTATTCCTCTTTGAATTGCTGAAGTTAAACCTTTTTCGTCAATACGTTTAATTAATTCTACACCAGATTTAAAACTGTCGTCTTGAGGAGAAAGAGAGTAATTATGGGCAATTTCTTCTACTATTTTCCAAGTACCATCTGGAGAATTATCATCTACAACTAAAATTAGATAAGGATGAGGCACGCTGGCGATTAAACTTTCAATTAAAGGACGAATATTATCTTTTTCATTGAAAGTAGGTAAAACAGTACAAACTAATTGATTAGACATCATTTTTTCTTGATTTTTTCTAGATTTAACTACTTAATTGCTTTAAGTTGTTGCGCATTTAAATTGCGAATATAGATATAGACTTTAAAAAGAGTTATCGGGTCAATTATCATTAATTAGGCATAATAAAATTTTTCACCTCTGTGTCTTCTATAATCTCCTAAATTTCTCTCTTTTCCCTGTTTTATTTACCGATAGATTGTGGTCTAAAGCCTCCCCTTTTAACCCACATTCCGCACGACAAAATGTAGGATAAAAATCTAAGTCAAAAGCGAGTGCGTAATTCTGAGGTTTCCTCAGAATGTAAGACGCACTCAAGACAGTCAAAAGTCAAAAGTCAAAAGTAAGAAGAAATGATAGTGGTTAATAAGAGTCAACAATTCAATAAATATTTATGCTTAATATTTAACTGAGAATTTGACTCTTGCTCGAGGTAAATGAAGATAATTTATATAGTATAAATACTTAAACATCCTCAGAATTTTATACTAATTTTCATGTTACAAATTAAAGTGCGGAATGTAGGTTTTAAGATAACAAAAAGAGAATATTTCTTATGTTAAGCCTCCTTATTGTAGAAGTACTGATAACTGATAACTGAAATGACACCTCATCTTTACTATTCCCAAAATAAATGTATATAGGGTTTCTCAGTAGGATGCATCTCATATTTGCAAAAAGACTTTTTTCCTATATATTCCCTATTCCCTGTTGCCTGTTGCCTGTTGCCTGTTGCCTGTTGCCTGTTGCCTAAAACCTAGAATTTTGTACCTCACCATTATGATAATTGCTATATTCACTTATTTCAACAATTTCTCCTTGATAAATAGGATATTTACCATAAGTACCTAAATCATTTAATTTAACCTGAAATAATTGATTATTTTGACTAAATTGAAGTTTTTCAGTGGCTTCTGTTAATGGATTACAGACACGATGGGGATAACAAATGTAAATGAATTTATCTAAGCTTTTTTGTAACAATACTTGAGCTAATTTTAATAATTCCTTGCTTTCTTCAGCACGAAATAATAAAGTGTTTTGGGGCAAAGAGAATTCTAATGCTTGGGCTGCGTGTTGATGAGAAACAGCAACTATAGGGTCAGTATTTTTAGCTAAAAATTGAATTGTCGGCTCAATATCTTTACTGTTTTTATTTATGTATTTTGTTCCTAAATATAGATTTTTATAGATACCGAAAGCTACAAAAGTCACAACAGTAAATAAAGCAACATAATAGAATATAGTTGATGATAAATTTTGAAAATACTGTAATTGTTCAATAATCATCAAAGAAATAAGAGGGAGAAGGATTAATAAATATCTTGGTCCCCATTGTTTTCCTCCAACTGTAAATTCATCAGGTGCTATATCAACTAAAAGAGATACTCCTACCACAAAAAATAAACATATCAAATAAATAATTGTTATCTGATTATTCACTTCTACACTTGTTTGACCCATGAAATAAAACCATAAAATTGTTGCTATCAAAGGAATAAACCATCGTTTTATTTGATTTTTTAGTTCTCTTACACCTCCTTTGATGAATTGAAATCCTGTGATTATTATGCCTATTGACACAAGGACAGCAATCATTAGATTAACATTCAATAAATCCGGAGAATTTTCTATGCCAAATAACAGAAGGTAAAATATCGGAAAAATGGTTAGAGGGAAATATTCTATTAAAGACTTAGTTAAAAATTGAATAATTATTTTAAATTCTTCGATTCTTCTTGATAGGGAAAATTCTTCCAGCACTAACAGAGAATGAAGACCTAAAAAATATCCATAAATAATTTTGTTAGTTACTAAAAAAGCACCGACAACCAAAAACATACTGATTAAGTAGAAAACTGGTATTTGCAAATTCAGATATAGATCGTGCCAGTTAAAATTGTTGGGATTTGCCATAAATTCTAGTAAATTATTTTGATAAAATGCTTGTAAAATAACTACTATTGTTAAAGTAGCAACCATAGCGAAAAACTCAGACCTAACCCAAACTGATAATCCAACTAAACATCCAGTGATGATGACATTAAATATAGACATTTGAGGGATAAAGAAAAAACTCATTCCCGCAAAACAAAGTGCAATAGCTAATGTATGTTCCCAATACATCGCACTATATAAAGTTAGATTTGAAGCAAAAATTAGGCCAATTAATCCTAGATTTGTATTGATAACGTTAAAGTTCAAAGATTGACAAATTAAATTAAAAGTTATCCAAACAGTCCAGGTAGAAACTAAAGGAATCAGATATAAACCTCTATAACCAAAAAGTTTATACAAAGGTGCAGTAATTAAAGAAAAAGTAAACGGGAAAGAAATATAGTACCGATTATTTAAACAAAAAACGAACGGTTTTTCATAGGGATAAAGCCCTTGGTTCCAAAGTTCTTTTACCCATTTTTCCTCAGATGTAATTAAATCAAAACGCAATTTACCACTACTTAATTGTTTTGCTAATAAAGCTTTAAGTCCAGAATCACCATTAAAAAATGCACCATAAGCGACTTGAGAAAATAAATATAAGGAATAAATAATTCCTGCTAATATTATTAGCCAAGATAATTGTTCTTTGATAATTATCATAAATTTGTCATCCATTTATAAAGGAAGGAAGAAGGAAGAAGGAAGAAGGAAGAAGGAAGAAGGAAGAAGGGAGAAGGGAGAAGGGAGAAGGGAGAAGGGAGAAGGGAGAAGGGAGAAGGTAGAAAAAAAAGGAAGTAAAGAATAAGGAATAAGGGAGAAGGTAGAAAAAAAAGGGAGGGGAAATTATATAAAGAGGTAGCTTCTACCATTGGAGAGAGTTAATTTTAAGTAAGCATTTCCTGCGGAATGCTGCGCAAACAGCTATTAGTGGTCAGATCGCTTCCTACAGAGGAACTGGGTTATCAGCAATTAGAATCAACATAAATAGCTAAAGTTAGCTAATGATAAATCTTTTTCCTAGTGCAGGATGGTGGAAATAACTGGTTACAAAATCCTAAAACAATTACAAATCAAAAATGATTGACTTTTAACTTTTGACTTTTAATTTCCGCGTAGCGACACCAGGCTTTTCATTATCGCTAAATCTTAATTTTAATTCCTCATCTAAATACAATAAATGATGAAAGTTCATGGCTGATAGCTAGCGACTGAATGGTTAAATTTGAAGCATAAATATCCACCTTTCCATTTTGTAGAATTCTTGATTTTAAATTGGTATAAAACCTACCACCTGAAAACCTAACACCAATTCTCAAAAACTTTGCTATACTCGAAATTTCTATTTCTAAATACTATTTATTGACATGATGTAAGCCTTTAATCATCTTTGCTATTTTGAGCCTTATTTTGACACTTTCCAAATGTAGCATTACTTTTGATAAATGGTATAATATCCTGTCCGGATTTCTCCTCTTTTTCCCTCCTGACTCCTCACTCCTCCTTTATTATTTATAACTATTCAACCGGACGTAATATAACACCTAAATACCTATTAATATAATTAAGCAAAAATTGTTTTTAATGATTTTGCAACTGTTTGTATTTGTTGGTTACTTAAAGCTAAACCACTAGGAAGATAAAATCCACGTCTTGCTATATTTTCAGCTACGGGGCAAGATTCTTGCTTAAATAATCCCATTTTTTGGAATACTGGTTGTTCGTGCATACACCAGAAAAAAGGACGAGTACCTATTTTTTGTTCTCGCAACTTTTGCATTGCTTCTTTAGCATCAAAAGGAACAGAATCTTTTAGAACAACCCCATAAACCCAGTAAATATTATCAGCATATTCTGTTTTTGTTAGAGGTAATTCTAATTCAGAAATATCTGCTAAAAGTTCAGTATAAAGTTTACCCATATTTCGTTTACGCTGGATAAATTCATCTAACCTTTCTAATTGCGCTAAACCTAATGCTGCTTGTAGGTTAGTCATGCGTAAATTCCAACCTAATTCTTCATGGATAAAACGTTGTTGCGGTTGAAAACAAAGATTCCTCAAAGAGCGACATTTTTCAGCTAGTGTTTCATCATCAGTAACAATCATTCCTCCTTCACCAGTGGTAACGTGTTTATTAGGATAAAAACTAAAGGTACTCAATTCCCCAAAACTACCACAAGGTTTACCAAAATAAGTTTGTCCGTGCATTTCTGCTGCATCTTCAATGATTTTTAAACCATATTTTGCGGCTATTTCTAATACTGGATTCATATCTACTGGTAATCCATAAATATGAACCACCATAATAGCTTTAGTTTGCGGAGTAATTTTGCTTTCCAATTGCTTAATATCAATATTCCAAGTAGTAGAATCACAATCTACTACAACAGGAATTGCACCTGCTCTAACAATTGCCGCAGCACAAGAAATAATAGTAAAAGTAGGTAGAATAACCTCATCTCCTTCACCAATACCTAAAGCAGTAATTGCGGCATCAATTGCCATTGAACCATTACAAACAGCAATACCATATTTTCTACCTACACGATTAGCAAAAGCTTGTTCAAATTGTTTAACAAAACTGCCTTCAGAAGAAATCCAACCAGTATCAATACATTCATTCAAATATTGTTTTTCCTTGCCATTTAGCAAAGGTTCATTCACAGGAATAAACTCTGTCATTTTTCTTTGCCTTACAATTTAAATTTATGTGAAATCCGCCTTAATATAACTATCTTCAAAATATTCAAAACATTTGTATAAAGCGGATTTAATAATTTAAGCAATCAGTCTATAATTACCGAAAAATTAAGGTATAAAGCCTCTCCATTCATGGATAAAAAGCGGTCGTTAGCGCAGCTTCCCGAAGGGTGGGATGGATTGGTTTCCTAACCATATCCAATCGACCAAGAGAAGAAAAAAAATCCTTTTAACCCAATCCTCTTCTTTTCAAGGAGAGTTCATTAATGGATAATTGATAATTACCTATCCCTTTTAGGGATAGGATTGAAAAATCAGGAAAAAATTTATTTTTTTCCCCTTGAAAGGGGAGACTTTTAACCCGAATTGTTTAATTATTAATTATTCGGTAATTCTAAATTCTAAATTCTAAACTCTAAATTCTTGAACTGATTTTGGTATTACACTAGAACTTCTTCTCGACTATGCTCGATTCGTTCAAAGCGGGTTTTATCAAGATTTCCGACATAAGGACCTTGTTTTACTTCAATCATTTCTACTTCTTCTAACATCTTGAAACCGTGTCCACCTTTAATTAATAACAAAACATCTCCTTTATTCAAAATGTAGCTTTCAAGATATTCTTGTTGGTCATTGTAAAAATCTACTAGCAATTTTCCTTCCTTTATTAGTAAAACTTCTTGAGTATAAAAAACTTCTCGCCTTACCATATTATGACGATGAGGTTGAATTTCTTTGCCTTTAGGGTGTCTCATATAAGCTAGCTGTTGAGAATAGCTATCTGGGGTGAAAAAATGAATTCCAGGCTCTCTAAAATCAGCAGGAATAATCATCGCCAATACTTCATTGTGATACATGATTTGTTGAATCATAAGTAAATATCCTTATAATGTAATTTTATGATTTTGTGAAGCCTCAATAAACTTGATATATACATAGGACTTACACAGTACAACGTATTTTCCTCCGAAGCGACCGACAGGGTTTGCCGAGCACTCCGTTCCGGACAGCAATCTAAAATCCTAGTTTTTCCTACCTAATGCGTAAGTCTTGTATAAATTAGTTTGGCTTACTAATTATAATTACACAAAAATTCCAGCCCGATCGTTCACCTTTCTGCTCACTTTTCTGTTCACTTACCTGTTCAAAATGTTCACTTACCTGTTCAAAATGTCATTTACCTATTCAAAATCAAAAAATAGGCTAAAGACATTGCGGGATAGCACAAAAAACCAAAGTAAATATGAGTTAGTTCCAGTCCAGGTGCAAGTGTAAATCTAAATTCTAGTCAAGAGTAAACAACTTGTCTGAATATAATGCTTCCTTCTTTGCCCAGCATTCCGTAATATCATGTCCGGATAAGAGCGTGATAGAACTCCGTTCCGCGCTCCGCGACCAAAAAAACTTTCTCCTTCAACTCCAGTTCTTCCTCTTCCTTCTTCTTTCTTCCCTCCTGACTCCTGACTCCTGACTCCTCCCTGATTATTTCAGGACTTACGCAAATTGACTTTTAAGCCACCATTTGTAGGGGCGAATGGTATTCGCCCTCCCTATATGTAGAGTCTCTGCGTAAGTCCTGTATTTATAACTGTTCAACCGGACATGATATAAGAAAGTAAACAGGGAGTTTGACTTTTTGCTCAAGTCAAGTTGCGATCGCTCCTTTCTCTCTCTTCATCTTCATGCGGAGCTCAAATTCCCGTTACAAAAATAACTTCTGTACGGGTAGTTCGAGTAATTAGGAGCATTCCGTAGGAAACCACCCCTACTGACTTCTGACTTCTGACTTCTGACTTCGTTAAGCATCGGGCCATTTTTTTTTGCCTCTAATCTATCCCTTTAAGTAGACTGAAGATGTACAGATGGAGAAAGTGCCATGAAAAAATCATCAAAATCTAAAGGTCGTCTAGTTTGGAATCATTCTACCCATATTGAAGGGTTGATTCCTATTTTAGAGAAACTAACCCAACGTCAGGGTATTGAAACTGTTACTCCAGGAGTTATCAGCAGGTCCAGAAGTCATATTCCCCACATGAAATTAAAAGTTTCAGTGCCTATTCGAGGTGGTTTTAAACTTATTGCTAGACAAGGAAAGACAGTTCAAGAAGTGTTTATGTTAACTAGCTTAACTCAAGAAGATTTAGAAGAGGCGATCGCCTATGTCTTAGCTAAATAGGGTTTGCTTTTCAGGAGTGGGGGAGGGTGGGAAGTGTGGGAAGTGTGGGGAGGGTGGGAAGTGTGGGAAGTGTGGGGAGTGTGGGGAGTGTTCACCGATGCGGGGTCGCACCAATGTTACCTGTTCCCTACTACATAAAGATTAAATCCTATAGCGCAAGGCAACAGGTAATAGGGAAATACAAAAGGGTTTTCCTACGGAATGCTGCGCAAACAGCTTATATTCATGTCAAACACCTGAATGCGTAGCGCTATAGTTTCAATCTTTTTCTCGTCTATCTAAATGCCAGAATTTTATTTTTAAACCATCACGAGGGTTAGGTGTTGGTACTGCAACTAGACTTAAATCTTGTTCTGGTAGCAGCTCCCATTCATAACCCCGTAACAATTTGGTGGCAAAAATCTTCATTTCTAGACGAGCAAATTCTTTACCCAAACATTCTCGCATCCCACCGCCAAAGGGAATATAACCAAATATTTTTTGTTTATCTACAGCATTTTCTGGGGCAAAACGGTCGGGGTCAAAATTTTGATGTTCTGGGTAAATAGTTTCATCTTGTTGAGTCTTGCCAATTTGATACTGAACTAACCAACCTTTTGGAATAGAATATCCACAACATTCACAGTCTTGAATTACTTGTCGGAACCCACCCCCCACAGGTGGAATTAATCTCAATACTTCTTTGAGAACTTGTTCTAGATAAGTCATCTGTTTGAGATTTTCTGTAGTTAAGGGTTCGGTGGGAGAAAATTGTTTTTGTTCTTCACGAGCGCGGGTAAGTACATTGGGGTTTTGGGTTATTAATAGACAGAAAGAGGCGATCGCTGAGGTTAATGTCTCGTGACCAGCAAACAGCAATAATAATATTTGGTCTTTCAATTCATTCAAAGGTAAAGCATTTCCATCTTCATCCCGCGCTTGCAGGAGTATTCCCAATGCATCCTCACCCAAATTTTGTTGTTGCTGTCGTTGCAAAACAATTTCTTCAATGTATTGGAGTAATTTTTGCCTACCACGAAGTGCTTTACCAAATCTTGTCCAAGGTAATGATAGGGGAATTGAAAATAAGCCTTTGACCCACTCTTCAAATAAACTAGCTAATTTTGTTTGAGAACCCCCATCACTACCTATAAATAAACGACTAGCAATATCAAAGGTATAGTCACGAATTTCGGGATACCAAGTTAACGTACCCATTTTTGCCCATTTCTCTAGATAGTTAGCAGTCGTGCTTTCCATTGTGGGAGTGTAATTTGCCAAAGCTCTTGGTTGAAATGCTTGGGCCAATAGTCTACGCCGTTGTTGATGAAGACTACCTTGTTGTACGGACAAAGAGTTAGGACCTAATAAAATCCTGGTACTTTTTGGCCAAGTGGCAGTAAAGTATTTATTTTCATTGGAAAACAGAAATTTATTCGCTTCTGCTCCGGCTAAAAATACGGCGTTGCCAAAAATATGACTTTTATAGATTCGTCCGTATTTTTTTTCTCTTTTTTCGGCGAATGTATTATCTGTTAAGAAACTGATAGTTTCACCAACAAAAGGTAGACCAAAGTTTCCTGGTGGTAGCGGTAATGATGATTTGGTATTTGTGGTAGTCATTTCAGTTATCAGTCATATAAATTTTATTGTCACTTGTACTTGGTTTAACATATTTTTCCAGAATTGAATCAGTCAACTATAGCGTTTCTCAAGTTACTGAGATAAGGTATGTGGATGAGGAGTTGATATTTTTAGAATCCTGACTTAAATTACTTAACTTTACCCAAAGTTTCAGTTCCAAAGTCGCCGTCAACTTTTGCGTAGCCATCTGAAAACTTGACTTCTATTCCAGCGTCAGGGTTGCAGGAACTGCTTCTTTCGCCTGGAGAATATTTTCTAGGCTTTCCAGTAAAAGTATTTCCAGTTAAAGTTCCTTTATATTCAAAAGTTAATGTTCCGTAATTTTCAAGAGTTTTGGAATACACAAGTATATTAGCTTCTTGAAAATAAAAAATGCTCTGCTTTCCTTCAATTATAATATAGGGACCGTTACAGTATTGCGTGTACATAATGCCTCTGTAATTTCCAACATAATAACCGGTATATCTGCTTTTACGCTGAATGCGCCTTAGTCTTCTTTCAAACCTTTCTGCTTTTTCCTCTGCTTCGTTTTTATCGGTTATTAAATTACTATTCGTTTTATTCAGTGCTATTTTTTGCTGTTCCAGAGCAGCTTTTTCCTTAGCTAATTGTGATTTATTTTCTGATAACAAGCTAACTTTTTCTTTTAAGTTAGTGTTTTGACTTTCCAACTTTTCTACTGAGTTAGCTAGTTCTGTATTTTTTTTCTCGATGTCAGCTTTTTCTTGAGAAAGACGAGCGCTACTTTCTGTTAACTTAGCTATTTTACTTTCTAAGCGATCGCCTTTAGATTCTAACTCTGAAATAGTATTTCTTAATTCGACAAGTTTGTGATAAGGGGTATTTGAATTGAAAATTATAGAATAGACAACGAAAACGATTAAAACTAAGCCGAGAGTTGAGAATGAAAGGTCTGATAATAACTCGGATGTCAAAACTTCATTTTTATTTCGTTTGCGCTTTTTCATAAATAAGCTCGGTATAAAACGACAAACCCTACAACAAATACTAAGATTAAAACCACCATCAAAAACATAAAAAATACTGTTAAGCGATTAAGACCGATAACAGTTTTGTTTAAGTCAGTTAACAATTTATTGTGATGGCTAATATTCACAGCCTGACTCAAATTTTTAATATGCTTTGTAATCCTAAATTCTAAACTTTCAGTAACAGAATTCATGTCCTTTGAAGCTTTCATCATGCTGTAAGTATATTCCTTTAAAAGAGAATCAATTTGTTGAGAGCTATCGACGAACATTTTTAAATCGCGGTTGGCAGTAGATAGGTTTTTCAACTCTCGCTGCCATGCCTGCTTTTGCAATTCAGGCAAATATTCAACCTCAGTTAAAAACCTAATATTATCCAGCAAATCTTCAATTAAGTTAGTAGTAGAATGGCTGAGTATTTTCAGAAATAATCCACCTAAAAAAGCACCAACTAAAGTAGTGATAAATGCACTAGACATCCCAGACAATGCCTTGCCAAGTCCAGATAAAGAAGCTGCCATGTTGGAAGGGTCAGCAATATCCCTAGACTGCATATTAACTCTAATTCCATCAATTGCTTCGGAGAGACCGCCCATTGATAAAGTCAAACCAAGCACAGTACCTATCATTCCTAGAGTAATCAATAAACCTGCAAAAAGCTGTACCCAATTTTCTCTTCGACTCAATTTATTTTCCATTATTTCTAACAAAAACTCTTGGTCAACTTGCAAACTATTTTTAGCTGCCTGTTCTAGATTTTTAATATGCTGCTTGAACAAACTAGAGTCAGACCCACTGTGTTTTACATTTGCAAATTCCCACTTAATTTTCATTGTATTGGTAATATTTATTAGCAATGCAACTAAAAATAGAGCGATAATTATAAATGTAATTCCGGTCTGGTCTGTATAATTATTGGTGTTGTTTGAGTAATACCCAATCGCTGTAATTGAGATGATTGAAAAAATTGCTAACCAGAACAGCCATAATAAAAAATCTCTACCAGAATAGCGCATATTTAATAGAAAATTATTATCAAAAAAGTTATTTTCAGTCAGAATTGCTGGAATTAAACTAAATTACTATTATATTACTCTTTCCCTGTTATAGCCATCCTATTTAGCTATTATTATAAACCACATTCTGTGCTTAAAATACAGCCCAAAACTAGCATAAGATTGAGAATCCCTCCGAACATTCACGGTAGGGAGTATGTCAATCTTCTATTAACAACCCTTCCAGGGAATAGTAGTTCAATAAGCCCAATTATCTTGCCATTTAACCGTACCTTCTTCAGCTAATAACCATTGCCGAGAAACTAAATTTTCTCGCTTAAGGTCCGCTAAAAATCCATCTAATTATCAAGATAAATGGCAAATTTTCCCCAGAGCCAGGGAATCAAATTCCCTAGCCCAAATTATAGCAGTCAAAGGAAAGGGCGCGGACATATCAAAAGCTTAAAACTCAGAGCCAGATTTTTTCTTCTTCCTTCTTCCTCCTTACTTCTTCCTTCTATAAACTCCAATCTTCAACTTCATACAAAAAACGAGTTCCACCAATTAATTTCCGATTCACGGATGTACTCTGAACAAACACCACATATTTCTCCAAATTATTAGGTTTAATTCGCACTGTTGTACCATGAGGTAAACCTAAAATTTCCCGTGCAGATTCTCCTTCAAATAAATCTCCTGTTGCTCGATCCATTAAAATAATTTCTTTTTTACCTTGAATAGTTTCGGTCTTAGTAAACTCATAAAAACCACGCCCTTTATTGAAAGTCAAACCATTTTCTAGAACAAATTTTTTAATCGGTTTATTCTCATCCACTTCTAATACTTGGAACCTTCCCGGTGTCACAACTCGCAAATATGCTGACTCATAAATACTGGTTTATTCTCGATTTAACATGGTATTAAAAATTTGATTTAAACCACGATTCATTCGCCCCATATCTAAAATTTCTTGTTCATAACTTTGCAGCTCTTCATCTGAAGATTGTTGATAACAAACTGCTAAAAATAAATCATTAATATAAGCAAATTGGTCTAACTTGATATGAAACCCACCCGATTTTTCTGCCAATTCTTGATAAAACATCGTGGCATGACGACGATTTAATGCTTGTACGCCATAAATTGTAATTCCCATATCTGATAATTTATTCACTTCTTCTCGCCAATTTAGCTTCTGAGGATTTTGACTAGGTGGATGAGGAATATCGTCTCCAATTAATACTAAAGATTTGGTAGTTTTCGGAGTCCAAGCAAAAGATTGGGCTTGATGTAATACTAATTCATAACATTCTGGCGCGTCTCCACCACCTGTCTTTCCTACCCTTTCTACAAAGTTACAAATAGCATCTATATTTTGGGATAATTCTAATTGTTTAGTCACATAAGTAGAGTGGCGATCGCAATAATCTCCATGAGCAATAATTCCAATCCGAATACCAGGAATTTCTGACATTAATCGAGTTACTGAACTTTGGATTTTTCGGCGTACTTGAGTTAGGCAAGGATACATACTGCCAGTTGTGTCAAAGCTGAATACTACTTCTATATTATTAGTCATATTTTTTCTCCAATTTTTGACAAAATTTCCACAGAAAATCCCTCGGTTTCAGCTTAGAAATTAGCTGCTACCAATTAGATAAATTAGTCAGGTTTGAAAGCTTTCTTTGTATAGCTATCAGCTATCAGCGTTTCCTACGGAATGCTCCGCAAACAACATTCAGCTATTGCTTCGACTGCTATAACAGGAAATAGGGATAGGGAACAGGGGTAAAACATTTTCCTGTCTGAGGTTCATCATCAGTCTATGTCCTAAGCAACTTGTTCCTTGCTGTATATTTATATTTTAATCAATGTTGAACAAAACGTCAATAATAGATTGAAGAAAAAATCAATAAATTTACTTTTAGATTTTAGATAAATTCTGGGAGAGCCAGAACCCATAAAATATAGCAGTACCTTCTTTACTTTGGCGTTTGACAATAAAGTAGGGACGTTGCCTGCAATGTCCTCCACTATACACGCCAGAGAAGCTGTTTGCGCAGCATGACCTAGGAATAGCTGACTGCTGACCGCTGACTGCTATCTCAAAAACACCAATTGCTCAAGAGGAGAAATAATTGATAGAAGAACGTGCCTACTGGCTGGCATGGGCCAAAATTAGTGGTATAGGTCCAATTGCTCTACAACGACTCAAACAACAATTCGAGACTTTAGCAGTAGCTTGGACGGCCAGCCCTAAAGAATTAGGCCAAGTGCCAGGATTTGGCCGCCAGAAGATAGAGAAAGTAGTGGAAGAGCGATCGCGGCTCGACCCAAAACAACTGATAGAAGAACACACGGCCAAAAATCCTGATTTCTGGACTCCAGCAGACCCAGACTATCCACGCCTTTTGCAAGAAATTCCGACACCCCCTGCTCTGCTGTATTATCGAGGTATAGTTGACCCCCAAGAAATTCTAGGTATTACTCCGACGGTAGGAATAGTCGGCACTCGCTACCCCACGGAATATGGTCGTCGTTGGACTCGGAAAATAAGTTCGACCTTGGCAAAAAGTGGGTTTACTATTGTTTCTGGACTAGCTATGGGAATTGATACTGAGGCACATAGTGCTTGTTTAGAAGCAGGGGGGCGAACAATTGCTGTTTTTGGTAATGGGGTTGATACAGTTTACCCGAAGGAAAATAAAACTCTTGCGGAAAAGGTTATTAAACAGGGGTTGGTTGTGAGTGAATATCCGGCAGGTACGAGACCAAATTCTAAACATTTTCCTCAACGTAACAGAATTATTGCAGGATTAAGTAGGGCAGTTTTAGTGATGGAAGCTCCTCAAAGGTCGGGTGCTTTAATTACTGCAGATATGGCAAATGAATTTTGTCGAGATGTGTATGTTTTACCTGCTCGTTTGGATGATGAAAAATCTTATGGTTGTTTGCAGTTAATTAATCATGGTGCGGAGGTAATTCCGATTACTATGGATAAGTTATTAGAAATGTTAGGAGCAATACCACCGTTAGATATTGATGTGGTAGAACCTCCTCAACAATTATCTTTATTTGAGGAGAAAAAACGGGATTCTATTCCAGATTTAGAACCTCTTTTAGCGAAGGTTTTTCAACATATTTCTAGTGAAGCTATTCCTGTAGATTTAGTTGTTCAAAAAACAGGTTTATCACCTGGAGATGTTTCTAGTTCTTTATTACAGTTGGAGTTATTAGGGTTAGTTACTCAGTTACCAGGAATGCGTTATCAAAAAAATTAATATATAGCGCTAGGGAATAGGGAATAGGGAATAGAGAATAGGGAATGGGAAACACCGAAGCAATCAAATTATCACATCTGATTCTTGATTGTTATAGTAGGGAATATGGTATAGAGAAAAGTGGAAAAAAATCGGACTGTATTTGATTCATTCTGTAGGGGCGTTTTGCTCCGCAACATATAAAGCAGATTCCATCTTTGTGAAATATACCCATAGCGAGCAAGATGCTCGCACTACAAATATTTAATTGTTAATATCTGTACTTCATATAGTTGAAATTTGCTGTAATTATCTTTAGACAGTTTTCACTGTTGCCTATTCCCTATTGCTTTTTTTCTGCTATATTTTGTGCAACTTCTGCCTTTTCTACTCAAGCTTGATGTTGAATATCAAATGATTACTAATTTTTTTTCTCTTCCTTCTTCCTTCTTCCTTCTTCCTTCTTCCTTCTTCCTTCTTCCTTCTTCCTTCTGAATAATGACTAAATTTTTACTTGTTCCTTATTCCTTATTCCTTATTCCTTATTCCTTATTCCTTATTTATTCTTCCTTCTGAATAATGATTAAATTTTTACTTCTTCCTTCTTCCTTATTCCTTCTTTCTTCTGAATAATGATTAAATTTTTACTTCTTCCTTATTCCTTATTCCTTCTTCCTTCTTGCTTCTGAATAATGACTAAATTTTTACTTATTCCTTCTTCCTTCTTGCTTCTGAATAATGATTAAATTTTTACTTATTCCTTCTTCCTTCTTCCTTCTTGCTTCTGAATAATGACTAAATTTTTACTTATTTATTCTTCCTTATTTCTTCTTGCTTCTGAATAATGATTAAATTTTTACTTATTCCTTCTTCCCTCTTCTTTCTTATTTCTTCTTCCTTCTGAATAATGACTAAATTTTTACTTATTCCTTATTCCTTATTTCTTCTTCCTTCTGAATAATGACTAAATTTTTACTTATTCCTTCTTCCCTCTTCTTTCTTATTTCTTCTTTCTTATTTCTTCCTTCTTCCCTCCTCCTTCTGAGTGCCACTGCCACACCAAAAGTTATTTTTCCCACCTGTCCGAGAAACGAAATTTCTCAACTACCCCAACCTCCTTTATCTCAAACTCAACCAAGTATTCCTAGTCTGTGGTTAACCCAAGATTTCTTTGGTGAAGAACTTATTTATACTTGGTTTGTTGACTCTGATGATAATTGGGTAATTTTGGTAGTCAGAAAATTAAATTGGGATAATCAAGGCTACCTAGAACGTTATAAATTTATTAATCATTTTGGCAATGTAGCTAGACAATATGGCTATAACTTACAAGTATGCGAACCTCGTAATAAAAAACCAATTGCTGCCTATTTTTGTAACTTTGAAACTGCTCCATTAAATTGTAATGTAGAAATTGATTATAGATTTGGTAGAAGTTTATTTAGTCTACCTAAAGATTTTGAATTTATCACTACAGGAGAGTGAATATTGAGCTTCATTAGTGGATAATGGATAATGGATAATGGATAATTACCTCTGGTTAAAACCGTTACGGAATTGAATATAAAGAAATATTATTTCTTCTCTTGGTCGATTGGATATGGCGCAGGTTTCCTCCCCATTCCACCCTACGGGAAGCTCCGCTTTTTCCGTTTGTCATGCTACGCAAACATGTCGGCGACAGCCGTTAACGTAGTTATGCGAAGCAAAACGACCGCTGTCTTGGTTGATTGGATATGGCGAGGAGACCTCGCCATCCCTCAACCGCTTTTTTCCCCTTAAAAGGGGATGCTTTAAACCAAAATTATTTAATAATTAATAATTAATAATTAATAATTAATAATTAATAATTCGGTAACTAGATTTCTTTACTCCCAATTTTTCAAACAATTTTTAGAAGAATTAGTAGTGGTGCATTCCATTATTTTTGTTACGATATACAGCAGTGGGAGCATCTTGCTCCCGTGCCAAGCATCCCTTATTTTTGTTACGAGAACAGTGGGAGCATCTTGCTCCCGTGCCAAACATCCCTTGTTCCTTGTATACCATTACTATCAAAACTTACACAGAGACTCTACATATAGCAAGGACAAATACCATTAGCCCCTACAGATTGTGGTTTCAAAGTCAATTTGCGTAATTCCTGACTATGCAGGACTACCAAATATTTAACCAGATTTCATCCCAACAAATAGACGAATTTCTCGCCATAATTGCCTATATTGTTCAATGGTACTATCTGCCAGTGGATAGAGAAAATCACTTTTTTCTAGAATATCTTCTGGAGGTAATAATAAAGAATTATCTTTAATTTCT
Source organism: Okeania sp. KiyG1 (assembly GCF_014132355.1). Lineage (GTDB taxonomy): Bacteria > Cyanobacteriota > Cyanobacteriia > Cyanobacteriales > Microcoleaceae > Okeania. Next base: position 156,490 of record NZ_BLZO01000094.1, on the reverse strand, counting down.
GAAGTTAATTCAGTTGGATTTATCCCTGGTATAATTGGAGAAGTAGTCTGAGTTATTAAAGACATTTGTTCTGCTATCTCAGTTTCCCAACAAAAATCAATCCATTTTTCTGTTAAAGAAGTCTCCACAGTTGCAGCAGGTTTTACCCATAAATTAGACCATAAAGCTGTACCAGATTTAGGTATTACCGCAGCAATATCTTTGCGGGTTTTAATCAGTGGTAAAATATCGTTAGACCAACCAACAGCTAACCAAGTATCTCCAATAATTAGAGATTGTAAATAATTATTGGAAGCGTAATATTTAACTTGTTGATTTAGTTTAACCAGTTCCGATTTTAAATTTTCAACTTTACTCAGATTTTTAGCATTATAAGACTTACCCAATTTTTTCAGAGTTAAACCAATAACTTCTCTAGGTTGATTTAACAAAGAAAATCTATGGCGTAATTCTTCTTTCCATAGATCGCTCCAGTCTGTAGGTTGCCATCCCAAAGCTTTAAACTTATCAACTCGATAAGCAATTAATGTTGTACCCCATTGATAAGGTGCTGCCCAAATTTTCCCTTCGGGGTCTGCATAACCTTGATTATTACGCTTAACTAACTCTTGCCATTTTTTCGGCAAATTATTCCAATTTTGTAAACTTTCAGAATTAAGAGGTTGAATTAATTCTTGTTTAATTGCATTTGCTAACCAATAATCTCCTAAAGTAACAAGATTAGCAATGTTTATATTTTTTGTTTGTTCTGTAGATGATTTTTGCTCTTCTAATAAAAGTTTCCTCTGCCAACTTTGCAGCAGAGAAAATAATTCTGTTAAATTTTCCTGGGGTTTAAAATTTAATGTAGACTGAGATGTTAATTCCCTCTTAAACCTTGACACCATTTGAGCAGGAATAGTGTTTTTTAACAGTTGAATATTCAAATCTCCCTGAGTCTCACATCCTGCTAAAAATTCAGCTAAAGTTATCGCTGTAGCTCCGATTAAAAAATTCCGTCGCTTCACTTTTTCTGATTACTTAATATACGTTTTTCTAGATATTGACCAATCATTTTTTGTTCGCCCGCACGGGAAATAATAGTTTGCCGTGTCCGGTATTTATGGCCGATTTGTTTAATTTCTTCCTCAAATACAGACCCATTGTACTCTGTTCTGAGACATAATGTGTTAGGATCGGATAGACGATATTTAGCTATGATGGGGTTAATAGTGGCAAAAGCGCGATCGCGATACAAAATTAAGCCTCGAACTCCAAATATTGTTGACCCTTCAGACTGTTTCTTACCCGATACAGAATCTTGACTAAGCCAACTGACTAATGAACCACAAATCATAGCTGTTTCAGGATTTTGTAGTTTATGGAGCTTGGCTAATTCTATAAGTTCTGGACTTCCTAGCTTGAGAAATTTAATTGTTAAATGACTGACAATTTCTTGGGTATTTCCTTCGGGTAAAGTGTAGTAACGTCTTTCGGAATGCCATTGACCTTCGGAGCGTTGAAAATATTCAGTGATTCTTGAGTCTGCAATTTCTAATGTTTGTGTGGTGTTCTTTACGCCTAATTCCATTTAATTTTATCCTCTGGGTTATTTTGGTATCAAACTAACTGTAATTTGTCAAGAGTTTTGTTTAATTTGTTACTCCTATTAATATATCCTTTTTTTCTTAATGGTTTCCGGACTGGCCATATTGTTGATAGTGAGTTTGAGATAAGGGGTTGATTTGCGACGATCAGTAGCTGTAGAACAGAAGGGGTGAAAAAAAATGGCTGAAGTTAAGTTTGGGCAAGGGTTTGATGTTGGTGGAGTAGTTGAGGCGGTCGTCGCAATTTTGCAAATGCTTATTTGGCAAGGGTTTTGGCTGTTTTTTTCTGTGGCCTATTGCGGAGCTGTGGCTGGAAATGCTATATTTATAGATGTACGTCGCAAATGTACCTTGAAAATTAAATATGGCCTGGGTTCTAGAATCCGGCAGTGGAAACTTACCCTAATCCCTATTAGGGATTGAAACGCAACTCTTTATTGACCTGGCTATAATATTGAGAAATCGTGGAAACTTACCCTAATCCCTATTAGGGATTGAAACTAAGACGACCTAACCTGGATTCTTATATTTCTGCGTGGAAACTTACCCTAATCCCTATTAGGGATTGAAACCAATTAGTGCGTTTAATTGCCATCTGTAAATGAGGTGGAAACTTACCCTAATCCCTATTAGGGATTGAAACTAATTCCATTTCAATTAGTTCTAGTAGTGATTTGGTGGAAACTTACCCTAATCCCTATTAGGGATTGAAACATCATATCTCCCAGAATACCAGACATAAATCCTATAGTGGAAACTTACCCTAATCCCTATTAGGGATTGAAACTTTATCTTTTCTAGCACTCTAGCTGCTACTCTAGGTGGAAACTTACCCTAATCCCTATTAGGGATTGAAACGAAGACTCTTGTACATGAATTTATCACCACTCTTGTGGAAACTTACCCTAATCCCTATTAGGGATTGAAACATCCGTTTGTGGAGAAGTCCTCGGGGTTCTCTTAGTGGAAACTTACCCTAATCCCTATTAGGGATTGAAACCCTTTTGTTTATCGTTTTCGTCGTTTTTATCCTACAGTGGAAACTTACCCTAATCCCTATTAGGGATTGAAACGCAGACAACAAGGCACCTAACGATAAACTGCCAATCCGTGGAAACTTACCCTAATCCCTATTAGGGATTGAAACAGTATCCCAAATTAAAAGGTTGATTTTTCCGTCAGTGGAAACTTACCCTAATCCCTATTAGGGATTGAAACTATTGCATTAAGGATTTGAGAATTGCTCATTCCCTCATTCGTGGAAACTTACCCTAATCCCTATTAGGGATTGAAACGAGGTATTTAGCTTTCGAGGTTTTTGTTGATTTTGTGGAAACTTACCCTAATCCCTATTAGGGATTGAAACAAAGACGGCAATTAGCAAAAGACTTAGGATATAAAAAGTGGAAACTTACCCTAATCCCTATTAGGGATTGAAACGGATGACTTACTTTTACTCCACCCGCATAAGAATTAAATGTGGAAACTTACCCTAATCCCTATTAGGGATTGAAACATTAGATTCAACTAAATCTAAATATTCGGTTTTATTTTTTGGTGGAAAATTACCCTAATCCCTATTAGGGATTGAAACCCATTGAGTACCAATACATAAGAGCCATCAGCAAATGGTGGAAAATTACCCTAATCCCTATTAGGGATTGAAACTACAAAATCAGCTTGATTTCCGATAGCTAATTCTTGTGGAAAATTACCCTAATCCCTATTAGGGATTGAAACCTGACAGCTAAATCTCAAAAGACCTTAGTAGGTTGGGTTAAGCGGTAGCGCAACCCAACAGATAGAAGTTCCTTGTTGGGTTTTTTTTGTGACAATTCATCAAAAAGTTCTTTTAATAGGTGTAGCGCAACCCAACAGATAGGAGTCCCTTGTTGGGTTTATCCTCCGGATAAGCTGCGCTAACGCGGACTCAACCCAACCTACAAAGTGCTACTGAAATTTGCCCCCCGAGCAAGCCAACTTTGGGGGGGAACAAGAGTCAATTTGCTTCTAAAAGTCCCCCAATTTTGGGGGATTTTAGGGGGCAATTAACGCGGACTCAACCCAACCTACAAAGTGCTAATACCATGCTTTTTTAAAGAAGTGGAAACTTATCTAAGATTGAAACAAACAGAAATGGGCGATCGCGCATTGCCATTATTTTTATTACAAGAACAGTGGGAGCATCTTGCTCCCGTGCCAGATATTCGCGATCGCAGTTTTTCTAATCTCCTCCTGCATCGTATTCGGAGGACTCAACTTTTTCAAGGTCGGAAAGCCCTTGAGGGTATCCTCACCCATAGTTTATGGGCGGAACATCAACTTTCTGTGCAAGTACACATTGAAACGGGTGAGCCACGAAATCATTTGCACTCACCGATGGCAAATGTCTAGCTTTGTCTAGTTTTCAATAAGGTGCTATATATGAAGTACAAATATTAAACTAAGATATCGCTCTCAAAGGCGAGGTTTAAATAAAATTTTTGGGCGTTGGTGAATCAACATAAGAATTAAGATATTTGGGCGAACCGTAATCAAGGTCTGTAGGGACCTTGGATGCAAGTCCCTACCTATTCCCTATTCCCTATTCCCTATTCCCTAAACACGAAAATCATAGCTAAATTCACCAACGCCAATTTTTGTAGTGGAGCATCTTGCCCGCTACAGGTGTACTTCACTGATTTGAAACCTGCTATAACTCACTATTCCAATATCTCAAAAGACTCAACTTCTAATACCGGACCAATCATTGCTAAAGTCATCACATCATCTCGCACCACACCTGTAACCCTTACCTTCAGGTCAGACTTACATAGCTCAGTCGGAGCATCCTTCAACTCATAAGTCTCACCCTCAGTTACTAACCCCCAAGTGCCAGTACCAAAACCTTTCTTTTCCACAGTACCACTCACTGTAATGCTACTCATGCTAATTTCTCCTCCGTTCTAATTGCCAAACGTGCTAAACCTAAGCATAAAAATGCATTAACAACTAGGAAAATTTGAGCAGCAAAACCAGAACCTAATCCCCAAACTGCCGGATATACAACTGCACTTACAGCCAAACAGCTAGCAACACCAATAGTTGTGCCGATCGCTAACCACTTCCATTGCTGATTTCCTAATAACAACACAATTAACAATGCTGGAATCAAAACACTAGCAAAAATGGGATTCAAAATACCACTACCTTGAATAGCTCCACCGACTTCAGGTAGGGAACTACCCATCACACGCATAGGCCATTGTGGTAAGTCGAAGATATAGAAACCACGGAGGAAAAATAACCCACTGCTACCAGCAACTAATCCTGTATGGAGAGGGAAACTCCAACTGAAAGGAAAATAATTCCGCAGGAACCAAGCTAATATATAAGACCCCAAGACCATTGCCAACTTCGGTAACAATGCCACAGCACCACCATCAAGCCAAAAACCAGGACTGAGATACCCATTATCATGCAACCACCGGAAGAAGTCGCGGAAAGTAATTTGACCTTTTATTGCCAATTTGACTGCAGCAGCAGCATCTAACTGACCTGCACCAAAATGATTTAGTGGGTCTTCCTTGACAACTCTGGCAGATTTTTTGAGGATATTGGCAATTTCCTCTGGGTCTTCAATACCACTAGCTTTGATTAATGCTGCCACACCTGCAACGTGGGGAGATGCCATGCTAGTACCTTGGAAGGAAGCAAACACACTCTTGTCATTTTCTGGGTTAATAGTTTCTTGCAAAATACCACCAGTTTCATTTTTGCCAGAGGTTGAGCCACCAGGAGCAGAAATATCAACTCCTGCACCAAAGTTAGAATAGGAAGCTTTTTCTCCAGCTGGGTCAGTGGCAGAGACACCGATAACGTGGGGATAACGAGCGGGATAACTTGCTGAATTTTGGCCAGAGTTGCCCGCAGCAGCAATAACGACTACGCCTTTACTATGAGCATAGTTGATAGCTTCTTTCATTATTTGGCTTTCACCGCCGCCACCAAGACTCATATTGATGATGTCTGCACCGTTGTCAGCAGCAAATTTTATAGATTCGGCAATATCGGAAACTGTACCGCCACCACTAGCAGATAATACTTTTAAAGGCATAATGCTGGCTTCGTAAGCAATACCTGCTACACCATATTCGTTATTGGTAGACTGGGCAACAGTACCTGCAACGTGGGTGCCGTGACCATTATCGTCAGTGGCTAAAGTCCGGTCGTTGACAAAATCATAGCCAGACACAAATTTTGTTTTTTCCAGGTCGGGAACTCTGGTGACTCCTGTATCAATTACCGCTACAGTTACGCCGTCGCCTTTGGTTTCATTCCATGCTTCCTCTACGTTAATGCTGCGGAGGTTCCATTGTTTCCCGTACATAGGGTCGTTGGGAACACCCTTAGTGCCCTCAAAAATGATAGCATTAGCGCTATAAATATAGTTGGGTTCTATGTATTCAGTATATTTGTTGAGAGAGCTTTTCAGTTCTTTGAGAAGTTGGCGATCGCCCTTGACAATATACACATTATCTGATAAAGAAAATTCACTATTTAGACGAGGAGAGACTTGGTATTGTTCGGAGATTGTCTTAATTTCATCGACAATTTTAGTAACTCCGATATCTTCACGGAAGTCTAATACAATTGAGTCATAGATTCCTTTATTGGCCAAACCTGTAAAGTTAGATAAGGCCCAACCAAGCCCAATTAAGAATAAGCAGACAAACAGAAATTTTTTCATTGTTTGAGATATTCACTATACTGAGGACTTTCTTACTACTCTAGCTCAGAGTTGACAATATTGGACGGTTTCAGAAGTCAGAAGTCAGAAGTCAGAAGTCAGAAGTCAGAATTTAACCCACCCCTAACCCCTCCCAACCCACCCTAACCCCTCCCTGGAGGAGAAGTAGGATTTGAGCTTCGCTCCAAAAAATTTGGCCTTAAAAGGCGGGGTTGCGCGACCCTTATGATTTTGATAATATTATGGCACTTCACCCCGCCGAAGAACTACGGCTCAGTAGGAATCTCCACGCCTTTAGGCCGGAGACGCTTCAGTTATTAAATAATTAATACAGACAAAGTCCCTTTTTAGTCATTAACAACTCAGTTAATGTTAATTATTCTTATGTTTATTTCTCCCCACTCCCCACTCCCCACTCCCCATAGGGGTTGTTATGAAAAAGAGTTTCAGGAATTTCTCACAGCCTCCTCAGTTGACTGGCCTAAGTTAAAGATGTCTATCCTGCAATGCCAAAATCCTTTTGAGAGAAAGTTAAATGAAACGTCGATATTTTGTCCTTTCTTCAGTTAGTTTCGGGTTGGTCATAGGGTGTGCTTCCCTAGAAACAAAAGATTCCCTTCAGTCATCAGTGGAACTATCCACAGATTCTGTATCGCCTGCTATTGCCGTATCGTCCAACAAGGCTGATGAATCTCAAATAGCCAATGTCACAGAGCCGATTTTTGCGGAAAACGGAGTTGCCATTCGAGGTACTGACCCAGTTGCCTATTTTCAAGTAGGTAAACCTGTCCCAGGAAATAAACAATTTACTCACAACTGGATGGGTGTCAACTGGTGGTTTTCCAGTGCCAAAAATCGCGACTTGTTTGCAGCTTCCCCAGAGCAATATGCTCCGCAGTATGGCGGTTTCTGTGCTTTTGCCGTTGCTAATGGATACACTGCCCCTATTGTTCCAGAAGCCTGGAGCATTGTCGATGGGAGGCTATATCTCAATTTCAGTTTAAGGATTCGCGATCGCTGGGAACGCGATATTCCAGGCAATATTGCCCGCGCCAATGAAAACTGGCCTGCTGCCGCCGCCAACTTTCGGGGGTGAGGATTCAAGAATTTAGAATTTAGAATTTAGAATTTAGAATTTAGAATTTAGAATTTAGAATTATATCATGTCCGGTAGCATCGGTATTGTATAGCGAAGGTAAGGAAGAAGGAAGAGGGAAGAAGGAAGAAGGCTTAAAAGCTTGAAAAAACCTAAATTTCCTGTAGATATTTACCCTTGGATTTACACAAACGATACCAGCGGACATGATATTACCTCTCCTTCAAAAGAAGAGAATTGACTCAAAGGAAAATTTTTCTTTTTATCCTCTTATAAAGAGGAGGCTTTCAACCACAATTTTTCGGTAAAGCTCTAGTGCCGCTACACGGAAGTTAAAATGCCGGATGATTTTAATAGTCTTGTGGAATGGACATCTTGCCCGTTCCCGATATTTTCCCGTTCCCGATATTTTCTAGCCATATGTAGGGGCGAATGGCATTCGCCCTGACCCGATTTAGTGTCCGTGCATAAATCCTGTAATCTTTATATTTTGTGAAATTTGCTCACCATCTAAAATTGAGAGAAGATAACTAGAAAATCTAAAGGTTAATATGGAAAAGAGGTTTATTGTGGTTGCCCCTATTGGGTGTGTTTATCTGGTTAGCTTGGGCAGGTTGGAATGAGTATCAAAAGTTGGAAGCTTACCGCGCTTGGGCAGAATCTTTTGAGAAAGCTAAATATGATATTTATGCGGTATTGGGTCAGAATGGTGAAAGTATAACTTGGGGAAAACCAACGCGCAGTGGCCCGATAAATTTGCAGACTTTTTCTTTGCAGGATGTGCGATCGCTACAATTATTGGTTAACAATAAACCTATAGATATAGAAAACCCAGTAAGTCAGGGTAAGGTAGTTTTGGAGTTTATTTTTTCTGAGTCTAAAAATATTAAAGTTCCGTTTACAGATATTGATTTAGCGATTAATTGGTATAAATATTTAGATTCTATCAGGACTCACGCAAATTAACCTTGAAAACGCGATATGTAGGGGCGTTTGCGGAGCATGACCTTAGGAAATGGCATTCGCCCTCACTTGATAAGCGTGTCCGTATGTAGGGGCGAATGGCATTCGCCCTCACTGGATAAGTGTGTCCGTGCGTAAGTCATTTCTATTTTGAGGGTAATTAACAGCTTGACATAATCATAGATTATCTAGTATATTCTATGATTATCTATATTTTATTTTATGCTACTAGGATTCAAAACGGAGTTACACCCAAATAACCAACAAGAAACCTTGCTAGCTAAACACGCAGGTGTGGCTCGCCATGCCTGGAATTGGGGATTATGGCTAACTAGAAACATTCTTAATTCCCTATTCCAATAATCCTTCAGGTAAACTTAAATTCCCCACTGCAATTGACCTTCATAAACTATTAGTAGCAATGGTTAAACCTAATAACTATTGGTATTATGAAGTATCTTGAGTCTGCGCCTCAATATGCTTTGAGATATTTATCATCAGCTTGGAAGCGAAGATTCAGTAAAGTGTCTGGTCAACCTAAATTCAAGAAAAAAGGTAGGGATGATAGTTTTACTTTAGATGGCTCAATATCGGTAGGCTTTAATCACATAAAATTACCGAGAATTGGATGGGTTAAAACCTTTGAAATATTACCAGACAATGTTACTCCCAAGTCAGTAACTATTAGTAGAAAAGCTGATAGATGGTTTGTCAGTTTCGCTCTGAGACTCAGCTTCCATAAATACTGAGAAATCAACAGATGTAGTTGGTGTAGATTTAGGTATAAAATCTCTAGCTACGTTATCTACTGGTGAAGTATTTGAAGGCGCTAAGTCTTACCGAAAGTTAGAATCTAAATTATCACGACTGCAATACCTCAACAGACATAAAACTAAATTTTCTAATAATTGGAAAAAATCTCAACTTAAGATAGCTCAGTTACAAGGGCAGGATAGCCAATATCAGTGTGCGCTGGTATATTTACAAATTCCAGGAGATCCCAATAGCTAAAAGTCTCATAAAATCGGCTTTTTATTCCCCTATTGCCTGTTGCCTATTACTTGTTGCCTGCGCACAGCGCTATACTTGCAATCTGCTATAATATCGTGTCCGTTGGTATCGTTTGTGTATAAAGTTGGGGAAATATCTACCGTCATATAAGGTTTTTCCTTGTATTGTAGGGGCGTTAACGATAGTTATGCGCAAGCTTTCGGCCGAAAGCTTGCGCATAGCTCCGCTAACGCCCCTACAGGGTTTTGGTTATGACGATGTGGTTCATCAATCAGCAAAAGCGCTGTAACCGGATTTGATATGATTTCTTGAGTAATATCAAATCCGTTTAATTCGGCACGTAAAAAATGTTCCATCTTCAACCATTACCAAATATTTCTTAATCTCCCCATCCCCCCATCCCCCATCTCCCCATCCCCCATCCCCCCATCTCCCCATCCCCCATCTCCCCATCCCCCATCTCTCCATCCCCCCATCTCTCCATCCCCCATCCCCCGATCTCCCCATCTCCCCATCTCCCCATCTCCCCATCTCCCCATCCCCCATCCCTCCATCTAATTACACCGATACTACCGGATTTGATATGATTTCTTGAGTAATTTCTACTCTTTTGTCAAGAAAATAATCCTCGTAAGGTTCTTTGACATTAACCCAAATAGTTGTTGGCATGAACCGGAATAAACGTCGCGGTCCTGAGTTAAGAAAATATTTTTTGTCTCTTTTTGGTTTGCCATTTTTCGTGTAGATAGTATCAATTGCTTTATTGAATATTTTGTTTTCTGCTTCAATAACTTCAGCTATACCTTTGAAATAAACACCAAATCCTTCTCCACTCAATGCTGTTGAATCATAAACAACTGCAAAAACCTGCCCATTATTAATAATATTTTGAGAGTGCTGATTTTCTATCCATGATGACCAATAAAATGTGTAATCTTCATCAAAGCCGCAATAGACAGGTGAGTTCCAAGGGTTTCCTTCTTTATCTACTGTTGCTAAGGTGAGATAGGTAATTTCATTGAGTACTTGTTTGGCTTTTTCAGTAAGTTGATCGATAGGAGATGATATCTGCATTTTTTCAACTTCTCAAATGAATTTCTGGTAGTGGTGCATTGTAATGGTAGTCTATTTTAGTTATTTTGGTCAAGGAGAATGGCAGTGAGAGCATCTTGCTACCTTATATGACTCCTGAGTTCCTCCTGGGAGGGGTTAGGGTGGGTTGAATCCTGAATTCTAATATGTATTTAATTGAGCGAGTTTTGTTGAAAAATAGGTAGACCTTCTGGTGATAAAACAATATTACCTTGGCTATCTCGTTCTACATCACGAAATAGATAATTACCAGAATCATCTTTTTCTAAAACTAATTTTCCTGCCTGCATTTTATAACTGGGAGGATGAAATTGAACCATACCTTGATGCTCAAATATTTGACCAGAATCATCTTGTAAAATTGGACTTACTACTAACTCTCCATTAGCATCAAATACCCAATCTTGAGTTTGTGGGTCTCGCAATGGAGTAGGATAAATAGGTAGGTTTTTTGATGTTTTAATTAACTGCCTACTACTATCAGTAATTGGATAAATAAATACAGGTTTATCCTGATTATTGTAAACCAATTCATTAGTTTTAGGGTCTCTTAAAGGAATCGCACCTGGTAATGGTGGTTCTGGTACATCTAATTCTGGATGAGGCGGGTGTAAACTAGGTGAATTAGTATTAGGTAAAATTTCATAATGTTTGCTAAATTGAACTGCTGTAGGTGTAAAACCAGAGCGTTTTAATAATGCTTGCATACCTTTTTGGTCGGCAGCAATTAATAAGTCAATATCACTTACTTCCATTTCTTGTGCTTTTTGAATGGCGGTATTTGCTAATAATTGAATGTTTTCTGGTTGACGATGTTCTGGTTGAACGTACATTCCTAAAACTGAACCGATACGCCGAGGTAAAAAAGGATTTTCTAGTTCATGTTCTTCTAGAAATTCTGCTGGTAAGTTAGGTGGTGGTGCTTCATCGTAGAAATAGATAAATATACAGCCTACTATTTGAGTTTGATTGTTAGTTTGAGCTTCTAAAATATAACAATAAGATAGAGGTTTATTGAGTTGATGGCTGACATATTTTTCGTAATCAAAGTTGGGTTTGAGTTTCATTGATGGGTCAATACTTGCCCGTTCGGTGGCAAATCCTGCCCAGAGGGGTGCTATTGCTTGACTGTCTTCTGGAGTTGCTAATCTATGAGTGTAAGTCATTTCAGTTATCAGTTATCAGTTATCAGTTATCAGTTATCAGCAGCTCTGGGTTTAGCCAGAGGATTGAAATACTAAAGTTTATTTTTTATCATACCTTTAACTTTCTTCAATTCTTACTTTTAATTTTTGACTTTTGACTTTTGACTTTTAGGAAGTGGTTCCAATTCTGGTAAAGGTTGGTGCAAGTCTGGTAATTCCTCCTTGGGGTCGATACTGTAATGTTTGCAAAACTGGAATGCTTGTTGTTTGAATCCCCATTTTTTCAACAGGGCCTGCATTCCGGTCTGTTCGGCACATACTAATAGGTCGATGTCGGTTACTTTCATTTCCTCGGCTTTGTCTATGCCTGCTTTGGCTAATATTTGAATGGCTTTGGGGTCCCGGTGTTCTGGGTCGAGGTACATTCCTAATATGGAACCGACTCTGCGGGGGATAAACGGGTTTTCTAGTTCGTGTTGAGGTCGGTATTGTTCGTCCAGGTATGATGGTGGGTTTTCGTCGTAGAAGTAGATGAAGAGGCAACCGACTATGGTGGTTTGGTTGTCTTGATGGTGTTCCAGGAGGTAGCAGTAGGAGTGGGGTTTGGTAATTTGGAAGGTGACGTATTCGGTGAAGTCAAAGTCTGGTTTGACTTGCATGGCGGGGTCTAGGTGTTCGCGACTGTGGACAAGGGCTTTCCACAGGGGGGCGATGGTGGGTACGTCGTCTAGGGTGGCTAGTCTTTGGGTGTAGGTTTGGGTGGTAGTTGTGTTTGTCATGGTTTTTTTGTGGTTGGTTGGTTTTGAGGAAGGGAGCGCTCTTGTTCGAGCTAAGAGTGGGAGATTATTCTCCTGCTATATCTAAAACTTGTTGGCGTACATCTTGGGAAATCCACATACCAGAATTTTGTAAGCGTTCGACCAAAGGGGTTATTCTATCAGTTAATCCTTGAGATTTAGCTTCTAACAAAATTTTGAGTGTTCCCCACACTGTAAAACCTAGATTTTTTGCTGCCCGTCTGGCTAATCCATCATCAAGTAGTAACAAGTGTTTAGGGTTGGATATGGCTAAAGCTAAAACGGCTGATTCGCCCTTGCCTAAGTTAAGATTAGCTATTTCAGGTGGAATGGTAACTGGTTCTATTATTTGCAGCCAAGGATAGAGTGCTAGATCGGGAACGTCAAAGCCGAGACGTTGACCTTCTGCTAGTTCTATAACTACTGCTTGGGGAACCCAGATACTATCGAATAAAGTTCTCAACCAGTTTATAGAATCTATTCTGTGCAAGTAGAGCAGGGGAGATGTATTACTGATTGCTGCTGGCACGTTCTGCTTCCAATTCTTGTAATTCTTGAGCAAAGGGAAAGATTTGATATTTGTCTAAGTTGAGTAGGAATTCTACTCGTGACATTCCTGCTAGTTCGGCTGCTTTGCCAGAGGATAAACGTGCCATTTCATAGAGTTTTACTGCTGCTAATGTCCGTAATTCTCTGGCAAATGTTGTGGCATCTGCGTTGGTTGCTGCCAACACTGATTCGGGGATTTCGATTGATATTTGGACAGGTTTCATTGGAGTAGGATTTTTTTTGGATGTTAATGATGGTTTAATATTAGCCTATTTTTGACTCAAAAAAGCGATAGATAGCTTTTTCTGATAACTGGCAACTGAAAGGGGGCGATCGCTTGTCGCATATTTCTGTGGAATGATTGGTATCTATGGAGGGCGAATGCCATTCGCCCCTACATGGTTATTTGGTAGGCAATATTTGTGGTCATTGTGATTACCATTTTGAAGGATTATTAGGATGTAATTGATCAATTTCCCATTTTAAAGGATTTTCTATTATGTATTGTCTAAGTTGATTTAATGATGTTTCATTTCTAATAATATGTTCGTAATAATTCCGTTGCCACACGGGAGCAGATGTAGCTAATTGTTCGCCATGATAGCGAATCTGATTGATACGTTTAGTAACAGCAGATTTGAATCCTGCCATTAATGATGATATTGAACGAGGTTTCATCCGTAGGGGGGTTTGATGTCGCGAAACAAAATGGTCGTGTAGGGGCGAACGGCCGTTCGCCCCTACAGGGTTATTCGCCCCTACGTTATTAATTACAACGATGCCATGTAAATGATTTGGCATAATTACCGAATAGTCTAATTCTATTTCTTGGCGTATTTGTGCCGATCGCTCCCATTCTTCAGCAACTACCTCACCTAGTTGATTTAACTGCATTTTACCGTCAAGAATTTCTCCAAATAGAGTCTGACGGTTGTAAGTACAAATAGTGAGAAAATAGGCTCCTGCTTGTGAATAGTCATAACCTCTGAGGCGAAGCGATCGCCGATGATGTTTGTTAGGATCGTAAGACATAAGGTTGATATTTCTTGTTTTTTCCCATTTTATCAGATTTTTGTTTTACTGGAATGATTGGTATCCGTAGGGGCGAATGCCATTCGCCCATAGATTGTTGTGTTGGTCGTGGTTTTTGGGTGTTTTTTTGGGTCTGGGGCAATCGACTATTCCATATTTTGAGGAAATAATTGGTATCCGTAGGGGCGAATGGCATTCGCCCATACCAGATTTATTGGGAAAGCAATAGTTATTGTGTTTGTCGTGGTTTTAGGGTTGGTTTGGGAGAAAGGAGCGATCGCCTATTTCATATTTCTGTGGAATGATTGGTATCCGTAGGGGCGAATGGCATTCGCCCATACCAGATGTATTGGGTAAACAATGATTGTTATGTTGGTCATAGTTTTAGGGTTGGTTTGGGAGAAAGGAGCGATCGCCTATTCCATATTTTGAGGGAATAATTGGTATCTGTGCGGGCGAATGCCATTCGCCCCTACACATTTCAGGGGTTCGCTGTTACCTCCTGGGTGGCTTGTCTTTGGGTGTAGGTAGGGGCAATGATTGTTGTGTTTGTCATGTTTTTTTGTGGTTGGTTGATTTTGGGTCAGGGGCGATCGTCTATTCCATATTTTGAGAGAATAATTGGTATCTGTGCGGGCGAATGCCATTCGCCCCTACACATTTCAGGGGTTCGCTGTTACCTCCTGGGTGGCTTGTCTTTGGGTGTAGGTAGGGGCAATGATTGTTGTGTTTGTCATGTTTTTTTGTGGTTGGTTGATTTTGGGTCAGGGGCGATCGTCTATTCCATATTTTGAGAGAATAATTGGTATCTGTGCGGGCGAATGCCATTCGCCCCTACACATTTCAGGGGTTCGCTGTTACCTCCTGGGTTGCTTGTCTTTGGGTGTAGGTAGGGGCAATGATTGTTGTGTTTGTCATGTTTTTTGTGGTTGGTTGATTTTGGGTCAGGGGCGATGGCCTATTCCATATTTTGAGAGAATAATTGGTATCTGTGCGGGCGAATGCCATTCGCCCCTACACATTTCAGGCGTTCGCTGTTACCTCCTGGGTGGCTTGTCTTTGGGTGTAGGTAGGGGCAATGATTGTTGTGTTTGTCATGTTTTTTTGTGGTTGGTTGATTTTGGGTCAGGGGCGATGGCCTATTCCATATTTTGAGAGAATAATTGGTATCTGTGCGGGCGAATGCCATTCGCCCCTACACATTTCAGGGGTTCGCTGTTACCTCCTGGGTTGCTTGTCTTTGGGTGTAGGTAGGGGCGATGATTGTTGTGTTTGTCATGTTTTGTTGTAGTTGGTTGATTTTGGGTCAGGGGCGATGGCCTATTCCATATTTTGAGAGAATAATTGGTATCTGTGCGGGCGAATGCCATTCGCCCCTACACATTTCAGGGGTTCGCTGTTACCTCCTGGGTTGCTTGTCTTTGGGTGTAGGTAGGGGCAATGATTGTTGTGTTTGTCATGTTTTTTTGTGGTTGGTTGATTTTGGGTCAGGGGCGATGGCCTATTCCATATTTTGAGAGAATAATTGGTATCTGTGCGGGCGAATGCCATTCGCCCCTACACATTTCAGGCGTTCGCTGTTACCTCCTGGGTTGCTTGTCTTTGGGTGTAGGTTTGGGCGATGGTTGTTGTGTTTGTCATGGTTTTTTTGGTTGGTTGATTTTGGGTCAGGGGCGATCGCCTATTCCAGATTTTGAGGGAATTCTTGGTATCTGTGCGGGCGAATGCCATTCGCCCCTACACATTTCTGGCGTTCGCTGTTACCTCCTGGGTTGCTTGTCTTTGGGTGTAGGTTTGGGCGATGGTTGTTGTGTTTGTCATGGTTTTTTTGGTTGGTTGATTTTGGGTCAGGGGCGATCGCCTATTCCAGATTTTGAGGGAATTCTTGGTATCTGTGCGGGCGAATGCCATTCGCCCCTACACATTTCTGGCGTTCGCTGTTACCTCCTGGGTGGCTGGTCTGTGGGTGTAGGTTTGGGCAATGATTGTTGTGTTTGTCATGTTTTTTTGTGGTTGGTTGATTTTGGGGAAAGGAGCGATCGCTGTTTGTATATTTTGAGGGGATAATTCATACCCGTAGGGGCGAACGGCCGTTCGCCCCTACATGGTATATAGGTTCCACTAGGATGATTTATCTTTCTGCAATCTTTAGATTGTTGTTAGAATCAGATCCTATGTTGTAAGAGCCATTTTGGCTTTGTTCTAAAATTTGATCTTCATTTTCTAGAAAGAAGTAAGGGGCTACTGAGTGGTCTGCAACTGGTCCACTTAAATTGGGATTATCTGCGATAATACTGTCTACAGTTGCATCACTTAAGTAATAGCTCTTGTGTCCTCCAGGATCAGAATACCCTAGAGGAGGAATTAAGCCATCCCATTCACTGTCACTGTGAATTGTAATAACCTCCTGGGCATCTCCAGCATCAAGCCTATCCGAAGGATCTGGGGTAGGACCATTCCACCAACCCAATACGGGAATAATACCATCATGTTCAAAAAGAGGTTGGGCTGGATCTAAGCCAATTATGCGTTTAACAAGAGGTGATCCTTGATCATCCGTAAAATATTCACCTATGTTGGCAGAAACTTGAGCTCCAAGACTATGACCAACAAGAGTCAAGTTTTCTGGTAAAACACCCCATCGTTCAAGTTCTTGAGCAACTGTATTACCAACAATTTCAGTATCTGCTGCTGGTGTTGGATACCATAAGTTTCCTGCTGCTTCTCCCCAATCAACTAGCACGATATTTTCATCTCTGTCTGGAGAACCATTGGTCATTTGGGTCATCCAATTTTCTGTATCTTCCTCATTGAAAGAACCTCTGTACCCATGAATAACAACGCGAGTTGGTTTAGATGGATCAAAATCCCCTCCTACTACGACTAATCGACCCATCAAACCGTCTCTAATTTCAAAAGGAACATCATAGTAAATTTGTCCATTTGAACTTCTCCAAACTTGTTCTAGGGACAAACCTTTTCTTTCTGCCAGTCTTATTATTTCTGGATCGTGGGAATTAGCTGCTAACCTCTCAGCTTCCACTCTGGCTCTTACCTTCCTGCTAAAACTAGCTCTCTCATTGCCATACGTTTGCACAGAACTTAGAACTCCCTCAATGCCAGATAGCCAGCCAAGCAGACTATCTTCTTCTATAGCGCCAGCTAGGGCTAAACCAACATTCCCAAATAACTCCCACTTGCTAAGTTCCTGAGAAATACTCTTGAATGTGTCTGAGGAAGCTACCAAATTGGTAAAGTTTCGGGCTGTAGTTATCGCAGCATTGAAAATATTACTAATCGCAGCAATCCAATCCTCGCTTTGAATAGCTAGCATACTACTGTATATCATCACCGGAACATCTTGAAGGGTATTAATCAACTGGTATGCGAAATCTGTTTCACTCAGTCCCCCTAGTCCTCCTGATATAGCTGTCGTTGCTGCTGCGCCCAAGACTTGTAGGAAAGCCATGATGTTATCACCAGATTCAGCGGCTCGTATGCCACGAAATAAGCCACTTGCTACACCTTGAATGGTTTGTATATTGGAAAGGAGGCTACCAGCAGCAGCTTGAGTCATTCCCCAGACAGTTGCTGTCGTGCCCTTGACTGCGTTTATAGCATTACCAAGACTACCAGCAACAGCACCTACTCCAGCCATAACAGCACCGAAAATAGCACCAGCCCAGTCACCATTGATTGCAGCTTGAATTGCACTAATAGCTCCACTAGCAGCTCTCAGAGCAATTGCGAAAGGAGCCAGAGCTGGAATAAAAGCGAGGATATTCAGAACTGTTGAAACTACGCTTAACAACTCATTCCAGAATGCTTTTTTACGGGCTTTCCGTTCTTCTTTTCGTTGTTCGAGGATTTGACCGAGGAAATCTTTCGACTGCTTGGCTAAATCTTGGGAAATGTCCACAGCCTGCTCTGCATAGGCAACTTTACTCAAGGTCTCAATGTACAGAGGATTAATAATCTCCCGTTCCCCAGATAAAGCTTGCGATCGCTGCAGCTCCTCTACCATTTCGCGAGACGCAGCTTGCAAATCATTTTCTGCTTGGGCCAACAATTGATGATCCCAAAGCTCCTCTGAGTCCAATTTAGCAATTTCAGTCTGATAATTCTGAATCTGCCCCACTAACCCTACAGTAGTCTTCAGCAAATTCTCCTGAATATTCTCAGCCTCTTCCCCTTGCAACGCCAGATAAATATCACCCCTCGCATCAGCCAACAAAACCTTCACATCATCAGGCAAATCAGGCTGTTGCTGCTCCAAATTCTGCAACTGCCCCAACAACGCTGCCATATCCGACGACAACTGAGCAGAATTACTACCACCAGCCACAGCATCCAAACCAACATCAGCCCGCGCCTGATTCACCGCTTGTCGCAAGTCCTCCTCAGCCTGCAACTGCTCCAACTGCTCCAACTTCGCCCGCGCTTCCAAACGCTGACGCTCCAACTCAATCTCCTCCCGTTCCAAACGCCGTGCCACTTCCTCATCAATTTCCGACTGCCGTCGCTCTGCAATTTCCTGCTCCAACTGTGCTTGAGCCAGATTCAAGCGTTCCAAACTAACCAACTGCACAAAAGTTTGTTCTGTTTGCTCCCGTATCCGAGCAATTCCATCTAAACGAGCCTGAGCAACTGCCAACTCCTGCTCCTTGGCTTCCTGTTGCTCCTGGGTCTCATTAATCTGGTCGTTAATCTCCTGCAACGTCTGGGCAGCATCCTCCTGTTGCTGTTGCAATTCCTCCAATTGCGCTTCAGCAGTTTGGCGAATCTCTCCAAAATGGTCTGCTTGCTCTTGAGCTAACCGCTGCAACTGGCGATGGTTTTGCATCTCCTGATAATACTTATCCGCTAATATTCGGTCTTCCGGTCGTCCCACACCACCAGCAGAACTACTGCGCTTATCACCAGCAACATCATTGAAACTGCGATAATAGATTTCTGCCGCCGTTGCCATATCGTTTTGAGTCGCCACATCTAATAAATGTTTGGCCTCTTCGTTACCCGCAATAGTGGCTGACTGCAACCGTTGCAAGATTTGGAATTCTAAATCGTTCACTTCCTGCTGTTTCTGGGCAGCTTCTAAAGTGTAGTTAGCATTCAGTTCCGTTGCCTCCAACAAATCCTTGAGTATCTGCTGACGTTCCTTAGCAGCTTGCAAATGTTCGTCGTTTTGTGCCAGGAGGTCTTCTTGGAGTTCCTGTAACGGAGCGGTTAATGCTTGACTGCTGGCTTCTGCTTGTTCTGCCAAACGTTGGGCTTCCGCTAAAGCAGCACGAGCATCTGCTAGCTGTTGTTGCAATTCCTCAAAGTCGCTCTCAGGAGTTATCAGGTAAGCATCTAATAAGCGTTGTCCTGCGAGAATAACTTCGTTTTCTGCGGTCAGCAAAGTGCGTTTTTGGCTGAATGCTGTTTGCTGCTGTCGCAATACCACTGCTTTATTTTCAATGAGTCCCAAAGCTTCCTGGAGTTGTGCTTGTTTGGTCTGCAACTCTGTTAATTCGCTACCCGTTGCCACAGCAATTTTTTCTGCCAACGCCTCCCCATCAGCTATCAACTGTTGACGCAAATTATCGACTTGCTCCGTTTCAGTATCCAACGCGACGGTTTGTTGTTCCACCCATTTTTCCGTATCGGCAAGTTTGTTTTGCAATTCCTGGGATTGTTTATTGAGGTCGCCACGACGTTCTAATATGTCCTCAATGGTATTGATATATTCTGTCGCGTTTTCGTCATGTTCTTGCCACTCAGCTAATACTCTGGCATTGTATTCGTCAGCTTCTTTCTGAGCTTCTGCAAATTTTTCCTCTACCTCTGGCAATAGCTCTTCCAACAGTTGCAACTGTTCGCGGGCAGCAGGAATTTGTTCGCGGGAAGTTTCCAATACTTCCACCAGGTTGCGACTAGCATTAATCGGTGCTTCAGCGATGTTAGTAGCATTACGCGTATCTGCCCACTGTTCTGCTAGCGGTTGCAAGCGTTCCTGTTCTTGGGATTTTTCGTCGCTGACTACCAACTGTTCGGCTGCTTGTTGTCGCAGTTGTGGAGCTAATTTGCTGTAGGTATCCCAGAGTATCCAGTCGTGGTCAACATGGGTGATAGTTACCTCATGCCTTTTCTTCTTACCAGACCTACCCCGTTTCCAAGTTACGCGAGTTTCAGTCCAAGTCGGACCATTTTTACGACTGCGTTCCCAGTGTTCGGCAGCTTGTTGTTCGTACCAGTCAGCTTGAACTATAGCAGCAGAAGCTTGAGCGTTGTTTTGTGCTTCTTCTGCCTTCACTTGTGCTAGTAGGGAACTGTATTCATTACTTTTTTCTTCGGTTTCAGCTTGCAATACATCGATAGCTGTACCATTGTTGGTAGCGTTATTGACAAATTCCTCCCGGTATGCTAGAGCTGTAGGTAATTCCAAAGCTGCATCACGGTTTTGAGCTGCTGTTTCCGCTGCTGCTAGTTCATTATTATAGTTGGCCTCAGCAGTAGGATTATGAATCCACCCATAGACTGGTACAGTCTTTCTGTTCCTTCGCCGATGTCCTACCACTCCCCAGGTATTAATCTGAGATTTCCAATGATTGGCATTATTCTCATGTTGCTGTCGCTGTTCCTCGTACTGTTGCGCTGTTGTTTCGTCCTGCAGTTTTTTAGCCTCATACTGCTGCTGATACTCGGCCAACTCTTGAGACTCAACCCCAAAACGTTGGGCGATGGGAGCAATTTCCTGCCACAACTTGGCATCCTGTTCAATTAACTGTTTCAGCTTCTCAATCTCTTGCTTCAGGTGAGTTTCCCCTACTGCAAACTCATCGCGACGGGGCGCAACGACACCCAAGGTAGTAATGGCATCTCGCAAATCTGCCAAATTCCGGTCGCGTTCCCCATCAACATCAGCTAAATTATCCTCTATATACTCAATCAAGTTATCAACGGACTGAGACAGATTTTGCTGACTTTCCCCAATTTCCTTAGTTTGCTGATGCCCTTCTTGCAATTGACTCACCCACTGAGTCGCACTCGCCGTCAAATCTGCCCGCACTTGGTCATTGAGTTGAGCATAAGCTAATACTGTATTCTCATTCAGCGCCTTTTCTGCTGCAGTCTCTGTTTGCAACTGACGGTTAAGCGCCTCTAACCGCTCATCATTATTATTGAGTTGTGACCGAATTTCCAACTCCTGCTGTTGTCGGAGATTTTCTAGAGAAGCTTTAGCTGCCGTTAAGCGATCGCTCAATGCCGTTACTATTTCCTGATTTTCCTGTTGACGTTGCAATAGATGATTCTGTTGGCCAATAGTTTCGGTAATCAAATCGGTTAACGCTTGACGACTGACTGTATCTGTGGTATTGTCTAATTCCTGTTGCCAGTCTGCTATCAAATTTCCTAGAGTATCAGCTTGGGAACCTAAGTCATTACTGCGGTTTTGCAACTGTTGAATAAATTCATTAACTTTTGACTCCACCTGAGTCGGGAAGAAATCGACATCAGATTCCGTTCCCAAAACGCCAAAGCTAATCAAATGATTCAAAGCGGTTGCCTGCTCTTTGGTGGTTTGAGCTAATTCTACGGATGCGGTTTCTGTTTGCTCAACAGCATTTTGGAAGTCTGCTAATTTGGCATTTTCTGCCTGTTGCAGAGGTTCTAGAGCAGTAACTAGAGGGGGGATTTGAATTTCGATTTCTGCTGCCTTGGCAGTTAAGTTAGCCACCTCTGGAGTGACTTCTGCCAACTCCTGTTGCTTACTAGCGATATTTGCTGTTTGAGTAGCGATCGCCTGGTTCAACTCCTCAATTTTCTTCTGAGTTTCTTCTATTTTCGGCCAATTATCATTGCGCTGCTGTGCCATCCGCGCTGCCTGCTCCATGTTGGCGCGATATGCTGCTGCTTGTTCGGCATTATACACAAACTGGCTACCGTTGGAATACCAAATCTGCTGCCGATGTTGTTGAGCTTGGTTGTAGTAATAAGCTTCAGCGCTGCGCAATGGTTCGTCTTGAGCTTGTAAGCTTTGTAACTGCAATTGCTGGTTCCCTAGTTGCAGTTGAGTAAACTGTAAATCTTCTTGGGCAGTTTCTACCTCAGTTGTGAGTTGCGCTTGTTGCTGTTGAGCGGTGGCAAGTTGAGTTTGAGTATCTGCTAGCTGAGATTGCAACGATAGTAATTGTTCCCGTTCGTTTTCTCCTGCTGTGCGAGTTGCCAACAATTCTTCGGTAGATGCTATTTGGTTATCTAAGGCATTTTGCCAGTTATCTTGTTGGTTTTGATATTCAGTTTCGAGAGCATCTGCTCGGTTAATTAAGTCGAGGCGGTTTTCTAGGCGATCGACTTCGGCGTTAACATGGCGGGCGTATTTTTCCGTCAGTTGAATTTCCTCATATTTGTCTGATATTTCTAACTCTTTATCCGCAATACGTTGGTCTATTTCTGCTAAAGCCTCCTGGAGATGTATTTTATCTGAGTTTTCTTTCAGCAGTTGGGCGTCTAGCTGTTGTACCTTTTGCTCATTGGTGACAATATCGGACTCAATGTTGCTGATATTTTGCTCAATTCCTGCTAGTTCAGATTGGAGATTTTGTAAATTTTGTTGTTGGTTGCTTAACTGAGTTTGCAGGTTTTGTTTTTCTGTTTCTAAGTTTTGCTTTTCAGTTTGCAGTGGCGCAATATCTTGTTGAATTGCCTGAATTTGCGGTTGCAAAGTAGCAGTGAGTTGTTGTGCTTGTTGGGCAGCTAAGTCACGTTGTTGGGCTGCGGACTCAGCAGCAGCAAGTGCCTCGTCGCGTCTGATACGAGCAGTTATCTTGGCAATAGCGGCTAAGAAGCCACCACCAGATCGATTTGCAACACCATTCCAATAATTCGCATTCGCTTGATGCTGCTGTCGCTGTTGCTCGAAATTATTAGTAACGGCATTCGCTTGGTTTATTTGGTTATGATACTCCTGCAATAATGATTGTTTCTGAGTAATTTCTGCTTGTTTTACATTTATCTTGCTTTCAGTAGCTTTGAGTTGGGTTTGGATTGGCGCGATCGCTCCCTCTTGCCCTACGATTTCTACCTCTTTATCGAACTTAGCTTGCTTGGTGATAGGTAAATCGTTTTTGAGGGAATTAATCGTATCTTTCGTTTGACTAATTGCTGTTTTTGTGTTATCAATTTGAGTATCTTTAAGAGCGATCGCCTCCTCCAAAGTCGCGTTAGGTTGAATATTTTCGATATCTGTGAAAATTTGCTGCTTGTTCTCAAGGTTAGCAATGGTTGCTTGAGTTGTATTGATACTTGGTTGCAAACTTGCCTCAAGCTGTTGTGCTTGTTGAGTGGCAACATCCCTTTGTTGGGCAGCATTGTTAGCAGCAGCTTGAGCAGCATTGCGGTTAGCTTCTGCCTGTGGGTTATGTATCCAACCGTAAACAGGGACGGTCTTTTTATTTTCCCGGCGATGACCGACAACTCCCCAAGTGTTAACTTGAGAATCCCAATGGTTAGCGCTATTTTGATGCTGTTGTCGCTGTTGCTCAAAATTACTCGCCACAGCATGAGCATCACTAATTTGCTGCTGATAACCATTTAAAATTTCCTGTTGCGAGTCAATTTCCGTTTGCAACGCTGTAATCAGATTTGGCATTAATTTCTCATTTTCAATATCCGCTTTTGCCAAACCTAAATCACGATATTCGTTCTGAAGTCGTCGCAAAGTCTCATCTCCAGCAGTTTGTTGAGTTTGAGCAGCCGTCAAACGCTCTTCCAAGTCGTCAAACCCATTCAACAAATTGTTATTGCGATTTTCTACCCCACGCAAAAAGTCAATGTATTGCTGTAAGGGTAATGTAGGGGCGAACGGCCGTTCGCCCCTACTTTGTCGTTTTGCCAACTCATCAATCAAATTACCAATAGCCAAACGTTGCGGAGAGTCAGGAGCAGCAAGATTCAGTTGTTCCTCCTGCACTTTTGCATAAGCCAACTGTTGCTCTATCTGCTCTAGATAATTTTGGGTAGATTCTAATTGACTGGTTAGATTATTATTGGGGTTATTAGCTACCTCAGTTTGCTGTTGCAATAATAACTGTTGGACAATAGTTATTTCTTCCGTTAACTGTTGAATCTGTTTTTGCACTGCTGCCCGACGTTCCTGATATGGCAGTAAATAACCATAAGTTTCTAGGAAATTTTGCAAATCTGTTTGAGTTTGACTGCGCTGAACTTGATTTTCCTCTACATCCTGCTGTACCTGACTTAACCGTTCCTCAGTAGCATCAGTTTTTTGCTGCTGTTCCGGTAACTGCTCGGTTTCCAGTTTTTGCAACTCCGCCTCGCTTTGAGCAATTTGCAACTCCAGAGTTTCTAACTGTTGCCTTTGCACCGGAGTTTGCAATGCCAGTAAATCATTCTCAGCTTGTAACTGTTGTTGTTTGGCATTTATTTCATACTCGATACCCCGCTTCAGTTCTGGCCAATCTTCCACTCGTTCCCCTAACGACGTAGCTTCTGCGTTCAAAGCATCCGCCTCAGCTTGCGCTTGTCGTGCCCACTGTTCAAAGATTTGGCGTTCAACTTCAGCATTGTTAGCTTGTTGTTGTGCTTGGTCGCGAGGAGCAATGTGTTCTGGATAGTGACGCCAACCGTAGATTGGTTCACGCTTCTTACGCTTTTTACGATGACCAACAACTTCACGACGGTTAATCATAGAATTATGCCAGTTAGCTTTCTCCTGATTTTCCACCCGTCGTTTTTCGGCAAATTCAGCTTGCTGCCAATATTCTTCTGCCTGTTGGGTCTTTTCTGCCGCTTGTTTTTGGAGTGCTTCTAAAATTTGCTGCGCATCATCGGGGTTGCCTGTGAGTGTGGATAATTGCTGATTATTTCCTTCCAGCAGCTCCTCATAATCTCTCAACTCCTGAGTTTGTTGCTCCATTTGAGCAGTCAACTGTTGCAATTGGTTGTGATTAGCTTGGAAAACATCGCCTTGGGAAGTAGCTGACTCAGCATTACGCGCCGCTTGGTTAGCTATATTTATATGATGGTTATATACAGGAGTATTACGCTCCGTATACCGTCGTCCACTTTTACCTCGGCGCGTTATCCAAGCGTTATTAGCAATATTAGTATGATGTTGTTGCTGTTGCCGATACTGGTTAGCTTGGGCATAATAATTATCTGCTTGTGCCTTCAAAACAGCAGACTGCTGACGATACTCTTGAATCTTGGCCTCCAAATCAGTAATTTCAGCCTTCACAGCATCAGTCTGAGCAACCAAAGTATCCGGGTCCACAAGCTGATATTGCAACTTCTTCCTCGCATCATCCAATTCTTGTTCCGTCCGAGCGATCGCCTCCTCCAAAACTCTTAACTGTTCCGCATTAGTAACAACCAACTCATCCCGTTCCCCAGTCAAAGCTACTAACCCATCCTGCAATTGTCCCTGACGCTCCAACAAACCCTGCAACCGCGCCAACTCAATTTGATAATGCTCCCTTGCCAAACCCAAAGCAGTCAACGACTCTTGATTTTTCACCAAACTTATCGCAGCAGCAGTATCAACATCCCGATAACTATCCAACGCATCCGACTTCCGAGAAGCAATCTCATTCTGTAACTCCTCCAAAGTCACATCATCATTACCCAAATTCCTCAAAACCTGCCATTGTCCCAACAACTGATTCTGAGTATCCGTCAAACCCTGAATAGCAGCTTCAGTTTCCGGCGACGCAGCACGAACATCAACACTTACCCTACCCGCACCACTAAACTGCGAAATATCCACATCCCCAAACCTAACCACCGCCTCCGGTGCCACTAAACCTGCCATCAAAACCGCTTCAGTCACATCCAACAAACCAGCACCCGTCTCTGCATCCCAACCTTCCGGGCCCAAATCTTTAGCAGTCAGAGTCAACAACTCCTTCACTTGCTGATAACTCAACTCTGGGTTAGCTGCCCAAACTAGAGACGCAGCACCAGTCACATAAGACGTCGCCCGGGAAGTACCCACAAAAGCATTCGGGTCATTTTCATACTGTCCTCCAGGAGCAACCAAAGTCAAAGTGTCGCCTCGACTCGAATAGTCAGCAACTTCCTCCAACTTATTCACCGCTCCTACAGTAATAATATTGTCAAACTTTTCTGCTGCTTTTCCTAAAGCTGACATTTCTCCACCAGTATTACCGGAAGCAGCTACTAACAATACATTATTATCCCGTGCATATTGAATTGCCAATTGTTCTGCTTCGGTCAAATCATAGCGAGTTGTTGTCCTTCCCTGGTCATCCACCTGAGTCAAATCAAAACTGAGGTTGACAATACCCCGGTCTTTTCCAGCAGCTTTCAAGTTATCCACATACTGCACCAACTGTTGTGCCCAATTTCCATTATTAATAGATAAACGTTCATACTCAGCATTAGGGTTAACAGACTCAAATACTTCTGTCACATTTTCCCCATGTTCATCAGCAAAATCCAAAAATGCCACATTCGTTTGAGGTGCGTCGGGTAAAAGAATAGAAGCAGCTTCCGTAGCGTTAATTAAATAGTTATCCCAAATCCGAAAATCATCCGAAGTCAAAGCTGACTCCACAGAAGTTGGTAAACCTAAAGCTGCACCCACTTTTCTATTGGCCAATAGTTTTTCCAAAGTAGTAACTGCTTCGGGAGATACTCCTGCTTTTGCCAGAGTTTCTGGTTGTTGGATAGCGTTGAAAATATTATCAAAATTGGATTCTAATTCAGTCGCTAGAGTTTCCAAAGCTGTTTGTGCTTCTGGGTTATCCAAACTAGCTAATAAGTCATCCGGGTTAGTATCAATAACATTTTGTAACTCGGTTAAACCAGTATTAATAGTTGCCACAGACTCTGGTGGAACATAATTATTGAAAACCTTAAAAGTATGAGCTGCCACACCTCCAGCGTTAGTAGTGGACTGAATTGTAATTTGACTTGACCCTGTTTTGGGTAGTGCTTCTATTAATAGTTGATTATTTTCTAAGTTGAGATTAAGAAGTTCGTTGTTGTTATTTATGACTTCATATTTTAGTTGTTCCCCATCTGGAGTAGCGAATACCTGGGATATATCTATGGTTTGAGAGGATATTTCTGGTGTCAGAGTAATATCTGAAATAGCATTAACTAGGGTAGGTGGTTCAGGAGGAGGGATAACTGGGTCTTGACCGCCACTACCCGGATTATTTCTAGGGGGGTCTACTGGCACCGTCACTGGAGGGGGTAAAGTACCCACAGCTCCACCCACATCAGGTATTTCTACACTAGGTTGCCCTGGATTTATCAGCGCCTCCAATGTCGGCCAAGTAGACAAATTATTTATATCAAAAGCATCCGCTTCTGTCGGGTTTTCTTGAAAGTATTCGTTGAGCTTTTCCCAATAATCTTGGACTAAAATTTCTGTGTCTATATCTGCAATATTTGGAGGAGCGTCAATTCCTAAAATAGTAGTAATTAATTCTTGGTCTGTGAATAATCCAAAAATGGGATGGTTAACGAGGGAGTCATCTATTGGTATGGGACAATAAGCACCAGGACTAATAATTTCTTCTAAAATAAAAGTCTTACTTCTTGGCTTTTTGGCAGATTTTTTTTGTGGTTTTTGTTTATTCTTTTTCTTCCAGAACCAAATCATAATTTGCACCTCTAATTATTAGTGTTTTAAATCAAAAAAATTATATTGCATTTTTCTTAGTCTATCCAGTTCTTAATCTAGTTTTTTGATTATTTGAGAAATTAATCCTCATTATAGAACTGTTAGAGTTGGCAAAGCATTCCAAAGAAAAGCTCCTAACCAGGAGGCAAACTAATAATTAGGGTTTGCTGAATAAATTGGTTGGTGGAGTAGGACACGGGGACGGGTCGATACGCGGGGACGGGTCGATTTGTGGAGAACAGACAACTGTTTCGGCCATTTTATGTGAATAAATTTTCTTGAATTTCAGCAGAAAATGTCAGTATTTTGAGGCAAATAAGAGCCATAAACTAGGAGATCAATTGAATATAAAAAGCTTCATTACCTTATATATCCTGATTTTTAGCTTTATTCAGCAAGCCCTAATTAAAATCACCTATTATAGAACCCCTGAGTGGTATCTATTTAAAAATAGAGGAGGAGATGGGGGGATGGGGGGATGGGGAGATGGGGAGATGAGAGTATTTTTCTACCTGCAAGGGAAGCTACCAGGTGTGCTATTGGGCGACGCGGGGTCCCATCCGCTAGCCTCCCCTATTCTCGTTCCTGAATTTCCACTGGATCGCTCAGACTGAGGACGGAAGCCAAAAGCACATACCGCGTCCAAAGATCCACTCAGGGGTTCTATAGGAAAATAACATAGGTAAGGAAAAAATTGTCTATTTTAGAAAAAAATTTAATTTTTCCCACAAATTATATAGAATCCGGTTATATAGTATATGTTGATAATTCTATAACTACTTCAATCTCCCCCACTCCCAACTATAGAACCCCATTTGGGATCTATTGCCCTCTACAGGTAGCATATTGTCTAAGAGTTTGCGCAAGTCCTGTTACAGTTATTTAATGAAACATGAGATTAGCACCGCACCTAGCTGTAGACAAGAGGAAAAAAGCGATCGCTATACATAACTTGGTTTAGATTGGGATGCAGTTAAGGATGAATGGGATTAAAGATTCAAATTGGGCTAGAGATATGTATAGAGTTTGGTTATTAGCATCAGTCCACGATCGCAGGCGTAATATCAAATCCGGTTAAACAGCCATAGAATGGTTAAGCCAGGAGGAGTCAACCCACCCCTAACCCCTCCCAGGAAGGGAAGTCAGGAGTCAGGAGTCAGGAGGAGAGAGAATTACAAAGATGAGCGTAGTTATGACGATTGGAGAATTTTTTTATGTTCAATAAAACGGATTTGATATAATTTACCAAAAAATGAGATCCAAAGCCTCCCCTTTTAAGGGGATGAAAAAATTTCAGTTCAGTATTTTCGTAGCCTCCAGCTTTAGTGGTCGGTACTGATAACTGATAACTGAAATGACCTGGTGTTGTGCGTCAAAGGATTAAGAAAATAATTGATGCGCTGGCAGAAAATCCCCGTTATGACAACAGTATTGAACTTGATTTTCCTACAGAAATTGATTCTTGGGAACCCAATTAAATCTGTCTTGATCGCCCCAACAACTGCTATACTAAAATCAAATAGAATTTAAGAACCTGGACAATGAGTGATACTAATCAAGTCTTGACCATCGAAAATATTCAATCTTTTTCTGTTGAGGATTTTCTCAAATTACTAAAAGAGAGGACGACACTCTCAGTGCAGTTATCCGACAGAGAAATATTAGTAGTAGAAGTTCGGCAAGAAGAATTAAAGCCTTTACCTATTTTAGAGGCGAACGTACCTTCGGGTTGGAAGAAAGCAATTTACTAGGGTTAACAATGACAATTGTTTTTTTTTAGATGCAGGAATTTTTATTGGTGCTTTATGTAGTGGTGATTATCGGCATACTGAAGCCAGAGCTATCGTGGAAGCGGCCAGACGGGGGGGAGTTGAATGCTTGTACCTCTGTTGGGGTTTTGAGTGAAGTTTATGCGGCTTTAACCTGGGTAGGTGCTAAACCTCCTCAAACACCAGAATTAGCGAAGCTTTGCGTTCATGCATTGGTGGAAAACCCTTCAAAAATTGCCGTTTTAGATACTAATTTTGAGGTGAGTATCAAAATGTTGGAAATTGCTGCTAACCGAGGTTTAACAGCTCGTCGGATTCACGATGCTAGGCACGCTGCTACAGCTTTAGTAGCTGGTGTTTTTCAGGTTTACACTTACGATGTAGATGACTGGAAAGTTTTTGCTCCTGATGGGATTGTTATTGCTGGACCAGATTCAGTTTTAACTGATTGAGAGTAGCATCGGTAATAGAGTTGGTTATAATAGCGATCGCTCCTTTCAGTTATCAGTTATCATAAAAAATGATCGCTTTTTTTCTGAGATAAAAAGAGCGTTGACGGACAAGAGGAAAAAAAGTGATCGCTCCCTGAAAACAAGAGCGATCGCCTGGGTTCTAGTGGTAGTTGAGACAAAAGTTAACGGCTCATTCTTGTCTGTCTAAGGGTTTACGGGCACTGGTCGGTTAGAGAAAGGATTTAAGGTGCTAAGAAGGTCTAGTAGAGATTCTTTAACTTCTCCAGAGAATTCAGTTGTAACCCAATTTCTGGCAGTTTCAAACATCTCTTTTAGGCTATGAGAATCTTTGATTTGGATGCCCAGTTCTTTGAAAATTGATTTAAAGCGTTCCTCAATTGTGTAACGTTCCACATCATCTTTCCAACCTTCTTTAAGAGTTTTCCAAGCATCCTTAGCACTGTTAGGCAATTCGCGCCAACCATTGACAGCACCCTCTATAATTTCGCTGATGGCGATAGCGGTATAACCAGCGTTTTCAAAAGCATTAGCAAATGGTTCGACTTTAGTGCCTTTAGCATAAATTTTAGCCGATTTGAGAGTTGCTTTAAGTATATTGCCAATACCATCTACCCAATCTCCGTTTTGTATGGCTTCAATTCCAGCACTTATCTTTTGCGGTGCTACCGAGAGAGCATCTACCGTTTTTGACACATACTTACCAACCGTTTCAGGTAGATTAACTTGGGTGCCCAAATAATTAACAAAAGTATCAATCGGATCGTTCCAAGCGCTGGCAATTTCTCCTATCCCTGCTAGCAAACCAGTGACACCGCCTTGCTCGATAAATCGGTTGTTAACTGTAACTGCAGTGCTATTTACCGCGCCCAAGACATCAAACAAGTTAGAAAATATATTGTCAGCCACACCTTTTGTTAGGTCTTCACCCAAAGAGAAAGCAGTGCCTAGTATTGTTGTAATACCGTTAAATAGGTCGCCTTTATCAATGTATTCGATGCTCTTATAAATGGCTTCGGGAGCTTTTTTTAAGGTTTTGAACCCATTAAAAATCAGGTCGGCCATAAACGAGCCTTTGCCAAATTGGTTGTATAAAGTAGTTTTAGTTAAATTTCCTAACGCACTCGGCTCAGTAATTGCTGTTGCCAGACTGCCTAAAATTTGAACGATACCCAGAATCTCCTTATCATCCGCAATATTACGGATACCATCAACAGTGCCGGGTAGGACTTCCTTCGATGTGTTGAGAATAGTGAGAAGTTTTTGGGCTTTTGCCTGACTCATGCCCCAAACAGTTTGGCAGGCGCTCGCACAAGCATTTTTCACCGCATTGAGAGCCTTGCTCAATCCTGCTGTAACTAAGTTAGCAACTCCCATGACACCATTGACTATTGCCCCTATCCAATCGCCATTGACAGCAGCTTGGATGGTATTAATACCAGCCCCGACAGCGCTCAAACCGATCATCACAGGAGCTAGCGCTGGAAAAACGATGGCTGCAAGTCCTGCGATTGCAGTAAGAATGCTGATTATCTGGGAAAATATACCCAACACCTTTCGCCAAAAACTCTTCTTAGCTGCTTCGCGCCTTTCGATCCGTTTCTGAATAATCTGCTGGATCGCTGCCCGCGACTGTTTCGCTAGAGATTTAGAAATATCTGACGCTTGCTCGGCATACAGCACTTTATTTAGAGAAGCTAGGTAATCTGGTAGAAGAATTTGCTTCTCTTCTTCCAAAATATCTGCTTTCAGACCTGCTTGTTGCAAACGCTCCATATTCTCGTCCGAACTTTCCATCAGATCGATCAGGAGATCGCGATCTTCCTCATCATCTTGTGTAATCATGGCCATTTGGATCTGGTAGTACGTCATCTGCCCTATCAGACCCTCGACTGCTCGCAGCAAGTTAGTCTGAACCGTCGCCGCTTCCTTACCTTGCAAAGCATCGTTAATATCGCTCTTGGCATTGTCCAACAAAGTCTTAAGCTCGTCGGGGAAGTCGTCAAGTTGTTCGGCTTCCAACTTTTCAAAACCTTCTAGCACTCCTGCTAGTTGCGCTTCCGTACTTCCCAAGTGCGATTGCAAACCCGCCAACTGGCTTTCCAACTCGTCTGCATCATCTGTTGCTGCCAAACCAGATTGGCCCAAAATACCCCGCATTTGATTCAATGACAGACGCAGGCCATCTTCAGCTTGCAACTGCTTAATTAACTCTATTTCAGCAATAGTAGCCTGACGTTCCCGCTCCAATTCCCGTTGCTCTCGGAGGAGCCGATCGCGCACTGCTTTATCCATGTCCTGCTGACGAGCCTTAGCAATCTCCTGCTCTAACTGGGCTTGGGCTAGATTCATCTGCTCCAAGGCTACCAACTGGACGATGGTCTGCTCCGTTTGTGCCCGTAACCGTTCCGTTTCATCTACCCGGACTTGAGCGATCGCTAACTCTTGCTGCAACCGTTCTTGGTCCTCTTGGGCATCGTTCAGTTTTTCCAGGGTATCGTTTAGTTGCTCTTGGGCGATCTCTTTTTCATCCTCCAGAGTTGCCAGAGTTGCTTCTGCTGCCAGCCTTATCTCCTGGTTCTCGACAGTTTCCTGTAGGGCTTCTCTCTGTTTCTCCCGATAATCTAGTTGTTCCTCGCGATATTTACGCCACAAGCGGTGAAAATGATCGCCTCCCTCCTCCAGAGCGAGGTCTTGGTAATCGCGCTTGTAAATATTGGCAGCAGCAAAAAAGTCGCGATTCCGAACTGCTTCGAGCAATTTCTGAGCTTCTGTATTGCCGCTATCTATAGCTTTTTCCAACTCCTGAATAATGTCCCGCTCCAGATCGTTAATTCTCTGCTGCTGTTGCGCTGCTTCCCCAGCAAGGTTATCGTAGATTTCCACCTTCTCGATTAATTCCTTGAAGGTGTCGCGATGCTTCTGGAGTTCGTCGAGATGCTCCTGATTCTGGACTTCTAAATCCGATTGCAGCACCTGTAAATGTTCGCCCAATGCTTCTGAAGCTTTAGCTGCTTGTTCTGCCAGACGTTGGGCTTCTGCTAGGACTTCGCGGGCATCTTTTAATTGGTCTTCCAGGTTGCTGAAATCGTCGTCTGGGTCTTGGATATAGGCATCGACGAGCCGTTGTTCTGCCCAAATTACTTCGTTTTGTGCTGCTAGTAGGGTGCGCCTCTGGGTGAGGGCGGTTTGTTGGGAAGTCAGCACGGCAGCTTTATTGGTGAGCAGGTGCAGGGTTTTTTCTAACTGGGCTTTTTTGGTTTCTAATTCGGTCAAACCGTCGGTGCTGCCTTCGGATTCGAGTTGTTGAATTTTGCCGACAGTTTCCTGGTAAGCAGTATGGACCGCATCTTTCAGCGATAGTCCCTGTTCCAGTTCCGTTGCCAAGGCCACGCTTTGCCGTTCTAGCTCCCGTTCTGCTTCGGCCATCAAATGCTGGAGTTCCACCGCTTGTTGGTTAACTGTTCCCCGCCGTTCCAGTACTTCGGCGATCGCTTTCTGGTAATTTGCTGCCGCGTCCTCGTACTCCTGCCAACTACTTTCGACCTTGTTGGCAGCTTTTTGAGCTTCGGCCATCGCTTCCGCTCGTTGCGGTTTCAAAGTTTCGACTAAATCTTCGAGGCGATCGCCTTGTTGTTCGTAAGAGGGAATATATTCCTCCCGTACTTGCAACTGTTCGGCAAAATTGCGAAACTCTTTACTTGCATATCGTGCCCCCGCAGCAGCATCCGCAGCTTCCTCTTCTTGGGCGACCACTTCTGACAAGCGAGCAACTTCTGCACGCCAGCGTTCCGCTTCAGCCAAATTGTTTATCGCTACCTGACGCAAACCGAGATTTTCCTCGGTGTCAGGAGTTGCACGTTTTCGCCCGTTGAGAATTTTCTGGTAGTTTTGAACGATGAGCGAGTGGTGATCGACGTGAAGAAAATCTTCTTCATCTGACCAGATCCACCCTTTCCTTTTGCTTTGCTTGCGGTGGTCGTCAATTTGTGTCTCGTACCAGTTAATCGTATCCACAGCAGCCTTTGCCTTACCTTCTGCTTGGGCTAGGGCGGCTTTTGCTTGCTGTAGTTGTTGTTTATAGTCCGACTCCGCTAGCATTACTTCTGGCAACTGTTGGAGAGATTCTTCTTTCTTCCGAAGCAGTTTTTCTAGTACCTCTTCAACTTCAGCGATCGCATCGACGAACTGCTGATTCATTCTGTCGGATAAGCCGTTTACCAGCCATGACTGTTTTATAGAAATTAAGCTAGAGCGAGTCGAACTCAAATTGCTGGCATCGCCGTTCTCTCTTGCTCTCAATGCTTCAGTGCGCGTGTCAGAGATAACGCTCGTTAACTCTGAAAATCCTTTTTCTCGCAGCTCGCGGGCATCTAAGGGTATGTTATTGATGTCTTGATCAAGTCGAGTTGCTCCTGCTCGCAGGGCATCGACTTCATTTTTAAAACGTTGGCTCTGCGAATTCAAAATTGCTCGGCGATTGGAATTTTTGCCTGCTTTATTAGCTATTCTGTCAAGCCTTCTTGCCTTTTTCTCTTTCTCATCAGCTTGGTTGTTCAAGCTGATCAACCGCTCATTAGAAGGCTTCAATTCCTCGTAAAGCCCATTCGCTCGCCCAATTAAAGACTCAGCTTTTTTCAAGCGCTGCCAAAGCTCGACGTACTTTTCTACTGTTTTAGCCCGTTCTTCATAACGCTTGGCGATCGGTGCGAGTTCCTCTCCTAACTCGGTGTAATGCTCTACGCGCAAATCCAGTCCTTCTACAGCCTGTTCGGTGTTTGTGACGCTGCGAACCCGCCCAAACTGTGCTGCTTCTGCTACGGTTTCTTCCGTATCAGTGACGCTTGCCTCAGGTTGACTTGTTTCTTCTGGTGTCACATTTCTTTGCGCATTGGCAGCAGCATTTACAGTATTAAAAATGCTTGAAGTCCAGTTTTCGCTGTTAGCATCGCTTGCATCAGGTTGACTCGTTTCTTCTGGTGCCACAATTCTTTGCACGTTGGCGGCAGCATTGACAATATTACTAACCCAGTTGTCCCTTTCAGTGGCGCTTTCATTAGTCTCAATATCTACCTCTTTAACAGTCTCAACATCTACCTCTTTAACGCTACCAATCGCATATTGGTCAGCACGAGGAGCGACAACTCCCAGAATAGTGAGAGCATCCCGCAAATTCGCCCCGCCACGCAGATATTCCCCGTGAGGATCGGCTAATATCTCCTGAATATCCTCAATCAACTCATCCACAGACTGAGACTGCTGCTTTTGTTTATCACCCAACTTTTTCGTCATCTGGTTGCCAGACTGCCAATCCTTGACCCAAGTCTGGGCGAGATTTTGCAAATCTTCGGTAGCCCGATCGCTCAATTTAACAGAAGATAGAATGGAATCTGTTTCCAAAGCCTCCGCTGCTGCTTGTTCCAATCCCTTCTGAGATTCCAGCGCCTTCAGTCGAATATCATTGCGAATTAGTTTTTCACGAGTTTCCAACTCTTGCTTCTCCCGCAGCGGACTCAAAGCAGCGATCGCCTCTTCCAACCATTTCTCCAATTTTTCAACAGTGGCTTTGTTTTCTCCCTGCCAGGTGTCCAGATGTGCGTTTTGCTCTTCCAGCAATTCCACAACATCGGTCATTAATTCTCCATCCTCAATATTATCTGCCTGCTGCCGTAACTCCAAAGCTTGTTGGGAGAAAGTTTCGTAATCAATGTAATCAGGATCGGTATAAACATCCGTCCGCAATTGACGAGTGCGGTTGCCGAATCGCTGAAATTCATATTTGGTCCATTCGCGAGTATAGAATCGTCCTTGTTTTTTACTGCGTTCGTAAGCCTCCTTAGCCTGTTGTTCTAACAAGTCTGCTTGAGCGCGTATAGCTTTTGCTTTTTCGGCTTTTTGTTCCAACTCCTTCTGGCGATCGTCAATTAACTGCTGCAACCGTTCTGCTTGTTCTTTCAGCTTGCCATCGCGTCCGCCAATTTGTTCAATAAACCCATTAATCTTAGTTTCAACCTGGCTGGAGAAGAAATCAATATCCGATTCCGATGCCACCATCCCCAAACTAATCAACCGACGCAATGCTGTTACTTGTTCTTCCATTGTCTCGGCGATGTTGCCAGAAGTGTCTTGCAACTTGGTATTGGCGTTATCGAAAGTTGTTCGTTGGGCTTGTTCCTTTGTCTCTAGGGGATCGAGAATAGTTTTCAGAGAGGCAAGCTCGGTTTTCCACTTTGTTTGAGAACTCTCCTGTTCCCGAATTTGCCGATTCAGTGCAGATTTCTTGGAGACGAGGCCGTTAATCTCGCTCTGATTTTCATCCATTTTCTCTTGCAAGTCGTTGATGCGTCCTACAATCTGGTTGCGAGTTGCCCACAGTCCATTGAGTCTGTCGGACAATAAGGATGCGTCTTCTCTGAATTCATCGCGTAGCCGTCTCTGCCTCCCGCGATAATTCCATTTTCCGTTTTCCCACTTCCAAATCCTATTGTTATGAAATTGGGCTTGTTGGTCTGCCTGTATATAAGCCCCATTTGTTGAATTATACAGATCGATATTGCTTTCTAGTTGCCGATTCTGGTTGCTGAGTTGCATTTGCATTAATTCTTGCTCTTGCCTCAATTTTTTCAGCGATGGGTCTATTTCTTCCTTCTCAGCTTCGTAAGCGTCTATTTTGGCTTGAGCTTCGGCGACAAAAGTTTCCAACGCTGCATACCTGGCACGATCGCTTGCCCCTTCCAGACGAGTTGCCAGCAGTTCGTCGGTGGCAGTGCTTTGTTCCTCCGTCGCTTTCTGCCATTCATCCTGTTGGGTTTGATACTCCTGCTCCAAGACATCCGCACGTTGGAACAAGTCCAGTCGTCCTTGGAAGCGTTCGACTTCTGCTTGCACCTGGGGTAAATAAGTCTCTACGAGTTCTTTTTCCCGGTATTTGTCCGTAAGCTGTTGGGCAATAGTTGGCAATTTCTCTTTCAGCAATGGCAAGCTGTTTGTCAACTCATCCAGTTTTTGTTGTAGTTGGGAAAGTTGAGTATTCTGGGTTCCCAATTGCTCGGTGTAGGAATTAACAGCGTTCTCTTGACTGACAAGTTGCTCCAATTCTTGCTGCAAATTCGAGAGTTGCGATCGATCTGCTGTCAACTGATTATTGAATCCTCGTTGCTGGTTGTTTAAACTGCTTATTTGCCGATTCCAGGCTGAAATTTCCGTCCGCATTCGAGAAATTGTCGCATTCAGCGATTGCGCTTGCTGGCGTGCTGAATCACGCGCTCTAGTAAAATCTTGAACTTTTGCTTTTGCGTCATCCAACTTTTGACCACGATTTTTCCTGTAAACCCATTTATGGACAATTCGTCCGCCCTGCCAAGTAGCTACTTTCTTCCAAAGGCCCTTTCTGGTCAAGCGATCTACTTCTGCTTGGTAAGTTTGCCGCTGTCGTTCGTAGAAGTTGGCATGAGAATACAAATTAGAGACTTGTCGGCTGTAATTGCTGATACTGCTATTGCGACTCCGAATCCGCGAGTGATAGATTGATTGTTGCCTACTGATATTGTTAATCTGGGCTCTGGTACTAGCGATCGCTTCCTCCCGTTCGTCTATCTCAGCTTGCTTTTGAGTTTTAGATATTTGGATTTCCGCTAATGTCGGCAACGCTGCCAAAGATGCTTGAGTTTCTTGAATCTTATCCTGAGTTTGAGCGATCGCCTCCTCTGTCTGTGGAATCTCCTCTTCTGCTTTCGATATAGCCTCCTTAGTTGCTATTTCTTCATCCTCTAGCTGTAACTGTTGTATTCCCAGAGTCACCACAATATCCTCGGCTTCCTCCAGTTCAGTTTTAGCCTTTTGCAACGACGCACTAATATCGTCAAAACCATCCCGTAGATTTCCCCCGCTACCCTCAATTCCATTTAAGAAATCAAGATACCGATCCAACGGCAAGTCAGCCTCGCCGACCGTAGCTTTATATTTTTCGATTTCAGCCTTAACATCGGCGATCGCCATCCGTTCGAGAGAATCAGATACCGTTAGTGCCAAAGCATCGCGCTGCACCTGCATCCAGAGCAATTCTAGTTCCAGGTCATCTATATAATTTTGCAGTTGATTCGATATAGCTTCCATCTCTGGAATTTGTTCTGCTCCTGGTTGCATTGACAGTTCAAATTTAGTGGTTTGCACTGTTAGCTGTTCGGTAATTAGCTCCCTAATTCGCTTGTCAATAATCGCCAACCGTTCGCGGGTAGGTAGGAAATAGCCGGAAGTCTCTAGGAATTGTTGCAACTTCCTTTCTGCGGAGGTAGATTGCGACCGCCTCTCATTCAGTTTCTCCTCGATTTTTTCTAATCGTGCTTGGGTAGCTGCTGCTGCTTTGCCTCCTGCTAGAGAGTCCAGGTGTTGTTGCATTTCCCCAAGGGCGACTTTATGCTTTTGCAGTTCGTCTTTTTTCCCATTCAAGGTATCTAACTGTTGGCCAATAGTTTCTAACTGCTGGCGAGTTTGCTCAAGGAGGCGATCGCTATCTTGGTATTTCAGCAAGTCTTCTTCTACGACTGCTTTTTGCTCAAGGAGGCTATCGATATTTTGTTGAGACTGTTCTATTTCTGATTCAGTCTGGGCAATTTGCAATTTTAGGCTCTCTATTTCCTGTTGTCTAACAGGGTCAGCAATCTTCTTATTGTTTTCTAAGGATGCCAATTTATTGCGTTCGGAAGCTAGTTGTGACTCCAGATTTTGTTTGGTTTGCAGTGCATTAACGCGATTTGTCACCAAATTAGCTCTATAGCTAAAATTATCAATGCGGTTCCAATTTGAGATGGCGCTATCGTAAGCACTCTCTTTATTTCTCGCATTTGTATTTCTACTTCCAGGCCATATTTCGTTATTTCGCTTTTTCCACTTTTCAACCCAATTGAGCAAATCTTGATAGGAACGAACGATTTCTTGTTTTTGGCGAGCTCGCTCCCTCAATACTTGAGATAATTCTCGGTCTTCTTCTATTCCCCAGGCGCCATTTTTAATGCGATTTTGCTTGTTGAGGATATCCAAATACTTTTCCAGACTTTTTTGCACTTTCTCAGTCGGTGGTATTAGTTGGCGAAATATCTTTCTGTATTTACGCACGCCATTGATATCTACTTTTGTATTACTCCTTCCTTCGTAATAGCTTACTTCGTCCTTAATACGTTTTATTTCAGCCAGAATTGCTGTGGTACTCTCAGTACGATAAGAAGTCGGGTAAATCGGTATTCTATGAGAGCGCAACCTTTGTTGAACCGAATTAATATTATTCTTGGCTCGAACAATTGCTGCTTCATCAGCTAACTGAGCTGCCTCAATATTCCGCAACTGCGCTCGCTCGTTCTGTTCCCGCTGTTGGAGAGAGCGCTGTTGTGCTTCTAATGTCTGAATTTGTTGAGAGATGTTATTTTTTTCTTCGCCCGCTTCCTGGAACCGACGATAATCTTCCTCATATCCCGGCAGCTTTTGCTCTGCGGATGCTTTGTCTTGCAGAAGTGTATTTAGCTGCTGTTCGATGGCCATTAAGCGATCGTCTGCGGCTTTGACTTCTTGCTCGGTATATACAGACAGATTTTCCAACTGTTTCAATTCGGATTCGGTCTGAGCAATTTGCAATTCCAGAGCTTCAATTTTTTGCTGTTTAACAATATCGGCAATTTTCTTCTTGTCTTTTAAGGCCGCCCGTTGCTCCTCCCAAAAATGCTTCGTATCTAATGCACTAACACGCTCTCCAACATCCCTCGCATGATCATTCAAAAAATTTATGTTATTCCAATTATTGATTCTTTTATCGTAAAAATCGATTTTTTCATTCGGCTCTTTAAGAACTTCTCTTTTACTACTAGGGTAAGTCAAGATAGTAGAAAATCTATTATATTGATTCAATATAAAAGGAATAGGAGGAAATCCTTCTCCACGAAAGTGCTTCC
Organism: Okeania sp. KiyG1; assembly: GCF_014132355.1. GTDB lineage: Bacteria > Cyanobacteriota > Cyanobacteriia > Cyanobacteriales > Microcoleaceae > Okeania. The sequence continues at coordinate 116,653 of NZ_BLZO01000094.1, read as the reverse complement.
ATATAGTTCCATTTTTTTCCTTCCATTCTTTTGCCCACTTTAGCAAATTGCCATAAGCAGTATCAATGTCAGCTTTTGCCGCAGCTCGTCGTTTCAAAATGTTATGTAGCTGCCGATCTTTTTCTATTCCATTCCTGGACTTGGAGAGACGTGTTTGTTGTGCGGTCAGATTCAAATATTCTTGAAGCTTACTTTTTACTTCTTCTGCACTCGTCTTTAACTTATCAAATATCTCCCGTTTTTGGCGTGGTCTCCACGGGTTCTTACTCTTATTGTATTTAGTTTGATAATCTGAAATTTGTTCAGAGATTAAATCAATCTCGTCTTGAATTTGACTGGTATTTGTTGCTACCAACCAATAGTAATCCGGGTAAGTCGGTACTTTGTGCTTGCGCAGTTTTTCTTCAACTTCACCGATCGCCTTCTTCAAAGACTTCTCATTCGCAGAAGGCTTCTCTAACTCAACCTTAGCCTCATTCAACGCCTCCAAACGATTTTTCAAAGCTAACTTAACCACCTCAAAATTCTGCAAGCGCCCTTGCTCAATTCCATTCCACCGACTCGCAAACCCCAACTCCTCCAAAACCATATTTTCCTTGGCAGAAGCGATCGCTACATCCGAACTCAAGCGCCCAAACTCCTTAAAAGCTGCCTCTGTCTTATCCTCAACCCGCGCCCTCAACTCATCCAAACCCAAATCTGGATTCCCCGCATCCTGCAAAGACTCCAAATCTTTTACCAAATTTTGGCGATCGCTCCACAACTCCTCAATAGCTGCCTCAGTTCCCGCAGAAGCAGCGCGAGACGAAGTATTAACCCGACCCTCACCTGTAAAAGACAACACCTCTGGCGCAGCAGTCACCTCCAGCGGTTTTGCCTCAGTCACCTTGGCCCGTTCCACCGCTTCCTTAACATCCAACAAACCCACACCAGTCTCCGCATCCCAACCCGGAGCTGCCAAGTCATCAGCAGTAGTCAACAACAACTCCTTCACCTGTTGATAATTCAACTCCGAATTAGCGCCCCAAACCAAAGACGCTGCTGCCGTCACATAACCCGCCGCTCTGGACGTACCCACAAAAGCATTGGGGTCGTTTTCCCACTCACCCCCCGGTGCCATCACCAGGGAAAGTTGGGGAGTAACTCCCTCGGAGTCATAAGCAGAATAGTCCGCGCGGTCTCTCGAACGATCCACCGCCCCCACAGTAATAATATTATCAAACTTCTCTGCCGCCATGCCTAAACCAGACATCTGACCGCCAGTATTCCCGGCAGCTACCACCAACAAAACATTATTCTCGCGAGCAAATTGAATGGCCTCCTGTTCCTCCGCAGTCAACTCATAACGAGTCGTAACCCGACCTTCCGAGTCGATGGCAGTCAAGTCCAAACTCAAATTCACTAAACCGCCACGATCGCCCTTCGCCTTTAACTGCTCCACAACCCGCACCAACGGTTCTGCCCAATTACCATTATTAATAGATAAACGTTCATATTCAGCATTGGGGTTAACAGACTCAAATACTTCTGTCACATTTTCCCCATGTCCTCCCGCAAAATCCAAAAATGCCACATTAGTTTGAGGAGCATCAGGTAAAAGGATAGAAGCAGCTTCCGTAGCATTAACTAAATACTTATCCCAAGTCCGAAAATCATCCGAAGTCAAAGCTGACTCCACAGAAGTTGGCAAACCTAAAGTTGCCCCTACTTCTTCACTTGCCAAAAGTTGTTCCAGGGTAGCAACAGCTTCGGGAGACACTCCTGCTTTTGTCAGAGTTTCTGGTTGTTGGATAGTGTTGGCAATATTACCGAAGTTAGATTCTAACTCAGTCATTAACGTTTCCAAAGTTGTTTTTGCTTCTGGAGTATCCAAACGTGCTAATAATTCATCAGGGTTAGCATCAATAATATGTTGTAACTCAGTTAAACTACTATTAATAGTTGCCGCCGACTCTGGTGGAACATAATTATTGAAAACCTTAAAAGTATGAGCTGCCACACCTCCAGCATCATTAGTTGCCTGAATTGTAATTTGATTTGACCCTGTTTTGGGTAGTGCTTCTATAGATAGTTGATTATTTTCTAAGTTGATATTGAGAAGTTCACCATTGCCACTTATGACTTCATATTTCAGTTGTCCCCCATCTGGAGTAGCGAACACCTGAGAAATATCTATAGTTTGAGAGGATATTTGCGGTGTCAGAGTAATGTCTGAAATAGAATTAATTAAGGTAGGTGGTTGAGGAGTATCAATAATTTGGTCTTGAGTACCACTATCGGGATTATTTCTGGGGGGGTCTACTGGAATTGGGCCTTGAGTGCCACTACCAGGATTATTTCTAGGGGGGTCTACTGGTATCGTTACTGGAGGGGGTAAGGTATCTACTGCCCCACCCACATCAGGTATTTCTACACTTGGTTGTCCTGGATTTATCAGTGCTTCTAGGGTTGGCCAAGTAGACAAATCTTCTGAATCAAAACTATTAGCTTCATTGGGATTTTCTTGAAAGTATTGGTCGATTTTTTTCCAATAATCTTGTACTAAAATTTCTGTGTCTATATCTGCAATATCTGGAGGAGCGTCAGTTCCTAAAATCGTGGAAATTAATTCTTGTTCTGTGAATAATCCAAAGATGGGATGGTTAACGAGGGAGTCATCTATTGGTATGGGGCAATAAGCACCAGGACTAATAATTTCTTCTAAAATAAAAGTTTTACTTCTTGGCTTTTTGGCAGATTTTTTTTGTGGTTTTTGTTGAGTCTTTTTATTCCAAAACAATACCATAATTTGCACCTCTAATTATTGATTGGCATTTGTTTAAATATTTTTTCTGTGACACGCCTATTCTGTTGGAATAAGAGTAGTAGATTGTTTCACCTAAAATAGTACATTAGCTTTTTTTGTAACCCCCCAATTCCCATCCTGGGAAGGGTTAGAGGTGGGTTGCCATCACCCCATTTTCTAATGCACCATTTTAGATGTGTCAGTCCAGTAGTGGATTGTTTCACCTAAAATAGTGCATTAGCTTTTTTCGTCACCCCATCCCCCCATCACCCCATCCCCCATCACCCCATCCCCCATCACCCCATCCCCCATCACCCCATTTTCTAATGCAACATTTAAGATGAAACAGTCCAGTACGTTGGGCTAAGGAACCAAAGCCAACCAAACAAACCCATATTGTTATTGGGTTTATTCTACGGATAAGCGACTCTAATACTTCGTTCTACAAGGACCTACATTTTAATTTTTCAATCGCAGTTAATTCTATATAAGTAATACCTCAGAAAATATATAGATAAACTTATGATTTTAACCAAATAAATAAGGTCTTAAACTTCTCCATCCGAGGATTTATCGATCGACTTTAGGGTTGGCAAAGCATTCCAAAAGAAAGCTCCTAAATAGGAGGCTAACTAATAACTTAAATTACTAATTACTTAATAACTTAGCGTAACATAGGTCAAAAAAAAAAATTTGTCGAAGATCGACAATATTGATAATATTGATTGAATTTTTAAACTAATTACTGCTGAAAGTCATATAACGCATACTATTCCAGTTAGACCGGGTTAAATTCGACAGAGATATTTTTGAGGTTTTGTCGAAGATCGACAAAATTGATTGAACTGCAAAAAAAAAATTATTGCTGAAAGTCATATAACGCATACTATTCCAGTTAGACCGGGTTAAATTCGACAGAAATATTTTTGAGGTTTTGTCGATCTTCGACAACCAGAACAAAAAAACTATGCCATAATAAACAAAAAAATTTTATATCTTTCTAGAAACAACCTCTAAGTCCTGACAGATTTACACAATTAAAATGGGGTGTTATGACAGATTTTTAAATATCTATTTTAGATTTTAGTTTTCTAAGGAACCCTACTGGACTGACGCAGCTAAAATAGTGCATTATATCCTTGGGTTGGGGGCGGGTTTATCAGATTATTTGTAACACCATTAATTTAACGCGGAACCCACCCCTACTATTGGAATATTTTATGGTGCGTCACGCCACTACTGGACTAATTAATTGTTCGCAAATACATCAGTATACTCACGGTTTTATAGTATTAAAAACGTAAGCATTCAGCTATTAGCGGTCAGCTGTCAGCTTTTTAAAGAATGAAGTAAAAATTCGTTTAACTTATACTATATTTTCGTAAGTATTTCCTGCGGAATGCTGCGCAAACAGCTATTAGTAGTCAGCTAGAGCGCAATAAGACCCTGCTTTTAAGGACATAGTTTAAATGAATATAGACTTTAACAACTTTTGTAGTAAGATTAATTCTAGCTCAATTAATACAGCTTTAAAGCCACACGAAAAGCAATAGCTGAAGTCCGCAGTTCCGACCATAGGAGGCTAGCTGACGGCTGAATGCTTACTTAAAAACTACTTATTAGCAAAAAGTATTTTCTCAATTTGATAAATATATGCAACTAAAATCAGAGGTGCATTGGATTCAACATCCAGATGGTTATTGGATATTACGCAATCCTGAATATCCAACGTTTCTCCAAGTAGATAATATTGATAAAAATGTCATTTGTCTATTAGGAAAAAGACCAATACCTGCTATTACTAATAAATACGATCTAACCCTCCAAGACATTCAACAACTATTACAAAAATTGGCAGCAACAGGTATGTTAGAAGGTACGGAACCACCGCCGAAAAAATTCTCTTTGGCGCAAATATTATTTTTCAAAATCCCTCTGTTCAAACCTGATGAATGGTTAACAGAAAGTATAGATAAACTTCGTTGGATTTGGACGGCGGGTTTTGGGTTTTTACTCTGTTTTTTCCTCGGTCAAACAGTTTTTTTGTGGTTAGCTTATGCCACAGATATTGTTTCTGCTCATCAACAAGTTTGGGGAGATTTTACTACTGCTCCTACTAATTTATTAAAGTTAGGTTTTGCGACTATGTTGGTGATTTTTCTCCATGAGTTAGGTCATGCTTTTACTCTGAAACATTTCGGGGGTGTTATACCGGAAATTGGTTTATTATTTATGTGTTTTCTGCCGGGAATGTACACCAATACTTCCGACCAATATTCTTTAGTTAAACGGAAACAAAGAGTTTTAGTTGTAGCTGCGGGGGTAATAGTTCAAATAGTTATTTGGGCGTTAGCTTTGTGGTTATTATTAGCTTCTCCTCCCCAGAGTTTGATGCAGCAAAATAGTTATTTATTGATGAGTGCTGCTCTGGTAACGGTGGTGTTAAATCTCAATCCATTAAATGCTTTTGATGGTTATTACTTGTTGGTGGCCATGACAGGAATTAATAATTTGAGGAGGCGATCGCTCGAATTTTATTTTGATTTATTGCGCCGTCAACCTTCGCCTGAAAAAACATCTGACCAAGCCATTTTAGCTATTTATGCTCCTCTTAGTATTATTTATACAGTTTTGGTTTTGGGTTATATGTTATGGTTAGTTGGGAATTGGATTGGGGAATTTTTACCAGCAATTTCATCTTTTTCTTACTTTTGACTTTGAGGGCGCAATTCGGAGCTTTGCGGAACGCCAATGCCATTAGCCCCTACGACTTTTGACTTTCTCAGGACTTACCCATGGAAACTAAATCGTAAGCATTCAGCTATTAGCAGTCAGCTATCAGCAAACCCTAATTATTCATTACTTCTAAGATTTAGGAAGGGGACTTTAACAGTAACTTTACTTCTAAGATTTAGGGAGGGAACTTTAACAGTAACTTTTATTCTGTCTCAATTTCTCAATTATTTTTACCTTCCCCAAAATTAATAGCTGATACCTGATAGCTGACGGCTGAATGCTTACACTAAATCTTGTGAGGGCGCAATTCGGAGCTTTGCGGAACGCAAATGCCATTCGCCCCTACAACTTTTAACTTTCTTTACTTTTGACTTTTGACTTTCTTTACTCAGGACTTACGCAAATTAACCTTAAAAAACGCCAGATGTAGGGGCGATTCGCGTTTGCGAAGCATTCCGTAGGAAATCGCCACTACTAGATTTAGTGTCCGTGCTTCATTAATTGATAATTGATAATGGATAATTGATAATTACCTCGGGTTTTAACCGTTACGGAATTGAATATAAGGAAATATTATTTCTTCTCTTGGTCCATTGGATATGGCGCAGGTTTCCTCGCCATCCCTCGACCGCTTTTTTCCCCTTAAAAGGGGAGGCTTTAAGGCGCGAATTATTTAATTACTAATAATTAATAATTAATAATTCGGTAAGTCCTGTTTACTTTTGACTTTTGACTTTTGACTTTTGAATTAATCTGGAGTATAAATCAATGAAAATTAATCAATTTTTACAAGTAGTTGTGGTTAGCTCAATTATGAGTGTAGGATTTTCTGCTAGGTTACCTGTAGAAGCTTTTGTAATAGATTCTAACGACAATAATAGTAATTTAGCTACCAATAGTAATTCTTCTGGGAGTTCTAGTTTATCGCAATTTTTAACTCAAACATCTCAATATTCTCAAAAATCTACTACCGACTGTCAATCAACAGATGAGGTTAAAGATTATGCAGGGATACCTGAACCTACTTTAATTAGCGGGTTATTTTTTGTGGTAGGACTAGGTCTGTGGAGTAGGATTAGGGGATTAAACAATTAATAATTAATAATTAATAATTAATAATTAATAATTAATAATTAATTATTAATAATTAACAATTGCCTCTCCTTGAAAACGGGTAGGATTAACGCGGAGCGTGAAAATTTTTTCTTGTTTCTCCACGGCGAGTGAGAGGATTTTTACCTTAATTATTCGGTAAGGGAGTAGGGGAGTAGGAGAGTGGAAAAAACTGTGATGTCATGTCTGGATAATTAGTGATGAAAAAAACTAAAACTGTCAGTTGCATGGCTAATATCTTTATTCTCCCTGCTTCCTACTGCCTTATTTGTAAGTATTCAACCGGACATGATTTTCTTAGGAAATAAACCGATATATATCCTCTTTCTTTTATAGCAACCTGGCGGTTGATTAGGGCAATTAGTGCGAGCATCTTGCTCGCATCATAAATCATCATAATTACCGAAATTGAATACCTATCAATTCTACTTTAACTATTTTGTTTACGTTTACCCAAAAGTTGAGCTGCCAATATCCCACCAAGAAAACCAAATAAGTGTGCTTCCCAAGAGACATTAGGATCGGAAGGCAAAATACCCCAGATTAAACCACTGTAAAGAAAACCAGCAGTTAAGGCGAATATTACTGATAAAACACTGAAGTCAAATAAACTTCGGAGTAGCAAAAACCCAAAATAACCAAAAACTAATCCACTTGCACCAATATGAACAGAATTAGGCGCACCGAAATACCAAATACCTAAACCACTAACTATTATAGTAACGATACTCACAAAGAAAAAATCACGAACTCCCCGTAACATGATTAACCAACCGAGAATAATTAATGGGGGAATATTAGCCATTAAGTGACCATAACTACCATGCAAAAATGGAGCTAAAAAAATACTCGTAAGTCCTGTAGAACTTTGAGGATGAATTCCGCCATAATAGTTCAATTTTCCTGCTAAAAATTCAAAATTAATAATTTGTACAATCCAAAGGATAGCAATAAGACTTCCTAAAATCGTTACTTGGGTATTTATTTTTTCAAATAATTTATTCATTGCTTTCTGGTTATAGTTGACTTATTCTTAACTATTTTACAGTAGTTATCAAGTTGATGAGGTACAAAGTTTTACTGCTTTAGGGAGCAGGAAGTATTCAACAATTAATAATTAATAATTAATAATTAATAATTGAGTAAGTTGGCACAAAAAAACTAAGTATGTAACAAAAAGTAAAGTAGCTCTAAAACCTCTTCCCTTCTGCCTTCTGTCTCCTGCCTTCATCTCACAATAAATTTTAACACCTGCCTACTTACCTCTCCTTGAAAATAATAAAAAAATTGTACTTCAGAAACTTGATAAACACTATAGAACATCTTCAGTCACTAGCTTATTCATTCCTGATTTATAGCATTACAAGAATTGGTTAGGAAATTTTCCAATCCTGTTCGCGTAGCGCTATACAGGAAAAAACCCTTTTACAATGGATAATTGACAATTGATAATTGATAATTAATCCATTCGCTTTAAAGCCTCTCCTTTTAAGGATAAAAAAGCGGTCGAGGGATGGCGAGGTCTCGGAGCCATATCCAATCGACCAAGAGAAGAAATCAGATTTCCTGATATTCAATTCCGTAACGGTTTTAACCAGAGGTAATTATCCATTATTCATTATCCATTATGAATTGATGAAAGTTCCCTATTCCCTATTCCCTATTCCCTATTCCCTAGCGCTACGCGCTATAGTTGTTTTTTTCTTTCCCGCTTCCTAGTAGCATGAGCAGACTTTAATATTTTTAAGCGATAAGGGTCAACATTAGTTTGCCAATAAACACGATGACCTTTAATTTCTGTACAATTTTCTTCTAAACATTTGAGCCAACTAATTCGGTTTTGAATATTTTTCCAGTCATTTAATAGTCCTCTATCTTCTTCTTGTTGTGTGAGTTTAGCAAATTTTTCATAGTCTGGATAATCTGGTGTTACTAAAGCATCTTTTCTATGTAAAATTGGCGGATTATATTCATTTGTATAACTCTGATAACTGACACTTAAATCTCGTAAATCAATGTGCATACTTGTATGCAAAACTGGGTGAGCTTCTGTGTCAAAATCGGGATAAAATAAATAGGATATTATCGGTAATTTTGTATGAAATTTAATGATAGTTGCCTCATTTAATCTACCAATTGTACGATTAGCACAACCTTCATAAAGTCGTAACAACGGATCGAGTTTTGCTACAGCAGAAACATGAACTAACAGAGAATTATAAAATTTATAACCAATAGAACTATTTTGACAACATTTATTAATTAGTTGAGAATTACCCAAACTAAATAACAATATATCGGCTAATGTACAAGCTTGGCTATAACTACCAAATAAAGCTTTAATATCATTTTTAACTACTGTTGCTAATTGGGATAATTTAGGACGGTTGCCAAATTTACTCAAGGCTAAATATACTAATAAATCTTGGCGACGTTTGTCAGTTATCTGGTCCCATTCTACAGCATTTGTAGCTTGCAGAATTACTCGAAATGCACGACGAAAACTACCAAATTCTGCAATTAAATCTGCCTCTTCAGCAATTTCTCCTCTGACCGGAAGACGACCGCGATCGCTCATAAAATTCATCAAAGGTATAAGCTGTTCTTCATAATCTACAAATTGCTGATTTTTGGAGTTAATTCTAGGTCTAGATAAACGAGTTTTTAATCGAGATGCTCGAAAATTATGCCCCTGTTTTTCATCTTTAAATACCAAGAAAATACCCAAATCTATAGGGATAGAATCTACATTTAAAACTTGGTCAATATAAGACTTTAATTCTTCCTGTTCATAATATTTCTGAAAAGTATTACGAGCTGTAATTATGCCATCTCCATAAGCAAGTTTATTCTTGGTTTTCTGGTCATTAATTAATACCATAGCGGAAACAATTAAAACCTGTTTAGTCAACCCCCAAGCTTTAATCAAAGCCTCCCTACGTTCTGCTAAAGATTCAATTACATTAATTACATAACCAAGATTGACAACATCAGCAGATATACAAGTATTATTGGGCGAATAATAGGGGTCCCATCCTGCACTTTGATAACCTTTTTGAGCAATATGTTTAATATCCCCACCGTGACCACAACCATAATCAAAAAAGGTTGTACCTTCTGTAAAGAGATTTGCTTCTAAACCCAAACGTACTGGTTTAGAAATTTTTTTACGAACGATCGCTGCTTTGTGGCGTTCTATTTTGGGAATTGGTATTTCAATAGTATTTTGAATTACATGATGGTCTTTAATTTCAATTCCATGATTTTTTAGGTGTGTGAACCATCCTTGGCGAGTGCCAATTAAGCGAGTATTATCTAACAGTCCTAATTTCACTTCAGCACTGGTCAGTTTAGCAAATTTTTTGTAGTGGGGATAGTCAGTATTCACAAAGGTTTCTTTGCGATGCAGCACAGGGGGGTTTTTACTATTTTGGTAGTTTCTATACTCAACTTTTCCACTATTCATGTTGATGGAAATGCTAGTTTTTAAAGCTGGATGAGGGTCGGTGTCGAAGTCTGGATAGTGGAGATAAGAAATTGTGGGTTTATCAAAGTTAAATTTAATTAATGTGGTGGTTTTTGCATCAACTTTCTGCTGAGAAGTTGCTTTGAGATATAAACGATGAGCTAAATTTTCGTAGAGTTGTAGTAAAGGATGAAGTTGTGCTAAAGCAGAGATATGAATATAAAAAGCGGTTGGTAATTTTTTGCCTATTTTGCTTTGTTGACAGTATTTTTTTATTGCACCAGATTGGTAAATTTCTAGGAAGATCTGGTTAGCATATTCACAGGCAGATTGATAAGTCAAAAAATACTTTCTTATCCCATCTATAATTGTCTGAGGCAGGTCTGTTTCTAATTTTATTTTGGGTAATATTTGGAAATTTTCTATATTTAAAGCCAAATATAGTAAAAGTTCTGAGCAACGTTTTTCTTGAAAGTTATCTTGATTTTCCATTGCTAAAATATCTCTAAATGCCATAGGTTTTAGGTTTTAGGTTTTAGGTTTTAGGTTTTAGGTTTTAGGCGTTAGGTTTTAGGTTTTAGGTTTTAGATGTTATACCAATTTAAAAAAAGAATGTTACAAATAATAAGTGCGATAAAAAGATTTTGCAGGAAATGTACCTTTGACAAAGCGGTCGAGGGATGGCGAGGGAACCTCGCCATATCCAATCGACCAAGAGAGCGGTGCGACCCCGCGACGACGCCAGCTCGCTTGCGGAACGCGCACCAAGAGAATTTACGACCTAAAAACTGGTATTGAAGCAATTCCCATACGACTCCTTACTCCTGACTCCTGACTCCTAAGAAATAGCCTAACTATTTGTAGCAAATATTTATCAAATTGGTGTTATACCAATTTTATGTGAGGTGGCACAGAATTATTTTTTCCTCCTTCCTTCTTCCTTCTTCCTTCTTCCTTCTTCCTTGTTCAAGAACTTATCTATCTCGATCTACTGGACTGACACACCTAATTTTGTGCGCTAGACTATTAGACATCTCCAAAAATCAAAAATAAAATCAATTATCGTACAGAAATTATCAGTTCTTTCCCCCTATTCCCTATTCCCTCTTTTGCGGGAGATTTCTATTGGGGTAGGAGCGGGTTCATCTAATTGGTTAAGACTCATTAATTTAACGTGGAACCCGCACCTACTATTGCAACATTTTAGGTGTGTCACGCCACTACAGTCAACCTCGATATATTTCCCTATGCAACTTCTGATGAATTTGATATTAAACTACAAAAAATTTGTTTTCTACTCTCTATTACCGAAAAATCCTGGTCTAAAGCTCCCCTTTTAAGGGGATAAAAAAAAGAGAATTCCGTATTTTCGTAGCCTCTTTATTGAAGAGGTACTGATAACTGATAACCGATAACTGAAATGACCTACTCCCTCTTTTCTCGATATGTCTATTGTTAGTTAATTATAACGTTTCTCAGCCTAATGGAGTACACCTATCTTTATTTGTCTTCTGTTCCCAGATCCGGTGTTCCCTGTTCCCTAAAGCCAACGAATTTTGTACTTCACGCTTTTTGGGAATTGCTATATTGAAAAAATTGCTTGAATATTAACTCCACATTCCTACATTCTGTGGCTGTTCATCAGAAGTTAGTATAGGGTCAGCTAAAGGTTGAGAAATAGGACCGACAGCTTCAGATAAATCTTTTTCAGTTTCTGGAAAAAATTCTAAACGAAATTTCACTTTTCCTTTTTTCCAATAATCACCAGGTCTTAATAATTGACATTCTAGCCCTTCTTCAAATAAATTTTCTGACTCCAACCTAGCTAAAATCATCGTTATATATTCACTGACTTGAAATGTACATTGAAACATTAAAAGACTAGCACTTGTAGACAAAACATCATCATTATTTAGTAAAGTAACTTCAGCTTCCATATTTAATTATCCTAAATTTATCCCCATTACCGAATAATTAAGGTAAAAATCCTCTCACTCACCGTGGAGAAACAAGCGGTCGATCTTCAAAGCGAACCGTAGGGTGGGATGGCGCAATTCGGAGCGGCTCCGATAAGAGCGGGTCTCGGAGCCATATCCAATCGACCAAGAGAGAAAATATTTTCCTTATTATTCAATCCTCTTCCTTTTAGGGAGAGGTAATTATCAATTATAAATTATCCATTATTGAACACTAATATTTTTTGTTTGCCAATCTTACCTTGATAATTAACGCACAACAAGAATTAATTTCCATGGTTAAAATTCATCAGGACTTACGCATAAACTCTACTTATGGCGAGGGCGAATTTTATTCGCCCCTACAGATGGTGGTTTAAAAGTCAATTTGCGTAAGTCCCGTTCATGTTGTACGCCATTAACACTTAACTAAAAAAACCACCCATAGGAATGTAAACCCTTACCCAAAAGATTTACCCCTAAATAACATACCCAGACTACAGCAAATCCAGTAGCAGCCAAAATAGCAGGTCGTCTTCCTTGCCATCCTTTAGTAATACGAGCATGGAGATAGGCAGCAAATACTAACCAAGTAATCAAGGCCCATGTCTCTTTCGGGTCCCAACTCCAATAGGAACCCCAAGCTTCATTGGCCCAAACTGCTCCAGCAATAATCCCAATAGTCAGCAAAGGAAATCCTAAGCCAATAATACGATAACTAATGTTATCTAAAGTTTGGGCAATACTCAAACGTTGAGGAGAAAGAGTTACTTCTGTCTCGACTACTTGAGTAGGTCTAGCCATTTCTAAAACGGCAGTTTGACTGTGGCCATTGTTTATAGATAGAGGAGAAGATTGATGGTTATTCTCAATTTCGTTCAGGGTAGCTCCCTCTGTTTGAAGTTGCAAATTTTTTGAGAGCTTCACAGAATGATTATTTCTTCCAGAACGAGTACCAAAGGAACTACCACTAAGCTCTACTTTTTGGCCACTGGTAACAATGAGAAAAGCGATCGCCAGTAAAGACCCAACCATCAAAGTCGCATAGCTCAACATCATGACACTGACGTGCATCATCAACCAATTAGATTTTAGAGCAGGCACAAGAGGTTCTGATAACTGCATACCGGAGGGCAAAGTTAGGGCAGCAAAAGCAGTAATACCCATTGCCAAGGGAGATGTAAAAACTCCCACCAGGCGACTTCCACTCATATTTTCAGCTATGAGGTGAATAGTAGTAAGTCCCCAAGTCAGGAAAAATAGAGATTCGTACAAATTACTAATGGGAAAATAGCCAGCTTCTAGCCAACGTGCCCCTAATAGGGTTGCAATAGAGAGATTAGCGGTCGCCATTCCGGTAGAACCCAAGACCGAGAGATAGGGGATACGAGGAAAAGCGGCACCCACCCAATAAATTAGCATTGTGGCAAACAAGATGGCAAAGGAGATATTGTCCAATGAATTTTGGAGTTTGACTAGATCCATTTATTTTTCTCTAAATAATATATTTCTGTTGACATTCTCGATCGTGACATACTCTCACACTAAGCTGGCACTATAGTGTGGGCTTCTCGTTTCGTAGCCCCGGTATTCCGTCGGGCTCCACGAGCTTTAAGGACGGAATGCCCTGCCGCCCTATTTTTTATATTTATAGCTGCATTTCCTAAGGAATGCTTCCCTACGGGATGCTGCGCAAACGCAAACAAGTCGCAGTCTATTACAATACCGCAATGCGGACTAGAATGAGTTCGTATGTTTAATTCTTTGGGGACTTTTTCACCACAATTTGAGCAATCTTGGCTGGTATTTTTGGGGTTCACTGCTATAGTTTTCACCTCCAGCATTTCCGGCTTTGACAGTTAAAATAGTTAGGAATTGTCCCCCCGAACGCATCGTTAATTGATTTACTTAAACGAGTCTTTGTTAGGCCTTTAATGTTTAAGTTTTCGTATTGGATAACTTCAGATGAGTGATAACAATTCATTGGCTGTTTTAAAATGAAAATCTTTACGTTTATCAGCGACCTTTTTATAAGGAAACTTGTCTTTGGTATTGACCAAATCTCGTTTTTGAGAGTAATAATCTGGAATTTCTCTGAGTTGAGGAATTGGCATGCACCTTGGGGCAAGCGTTAACTGGACAACGGTTTTCTGACCACCATGAGAATCTTTCACTCAAACGATAGTTGTACTGCTGACGGAACAATTCCAACCACAATTCTATTGTGGCTATTTGTTCTTTGTTGGGCCTTAATTTATATTGGTAGGCAGTGCCCATGGTGGAAAATTTCCGGGGTTATTGCAAGACAATAATACAAGTTTTTCAACTAGGGCGAAAGCTTCTGCTGGGATGGCATGCAAATTGAATGGGCATCGAACCCATTCAATTTGCCACCGATTCATCCACCAAATCTGCACATTATGGCGTGAGGCTTCTCGGCGATTCAGCTAACGACTATTGGCAATGTTAAGAAAATATCAAATATTTTTGCGTGATGCTCGATATTGAATCTTAATCCAAAATAATAATCACCCAATAGGATGAACCAGTCGAAGGATGTGGTTTTCCACGAGTTAGGAGATGATGAAATTGTAGAGTATTAGGGGTATTCAACTATGTATCATTTCAACTTCAGCCAAATTAATACTAGAAGCCAAGAAGTTTATTATCAACTTTCTGAAGCAATTTATTTATTAGATATAGCAAAGCAAGCATCAGAAGATGCCACAGCTCTTCATTCTATTCAAACAACTATTGAACAATTAATTAATTTACGAAATCGTGTTGGTGCAGGAGAGCTTTAGATTTAAAAATACCTATAAAAAGATTTTATTGAAGCAATTCAATTAGGTATTCAATTTTGGTGGAGTAAGGCAGATAATAATGTGATTCTACAATAAGTGCCAAATTATTCCTGCCTTTCCCATTTTTATCTTTGATATTATTTTGATTTAATGGATTTATTTCAGGTATTGATTATTGGTAACTTCTAAAAATTCATAGCATAAGTTAAGGCTAAAAAGTATTGATTAAATTTGATAGTATTAAATACTTTACCGAATAATTAAGGTTTACAGCCTCTCCTTTAAAGGGGAAACAAGCGGTCGTAGCGCAGTTCGTAGGGTGGGATGACGCCATTCGGAGCGGCTCTGATAAGAGCGGGTCTCGGAGTCATATTCATGAGACCAAGAGAGAAAAAATTTTCATGATTAGTCAATCCTCTTCTTGAAAAGAAGAGGTAATTATTAATTATTAATTATTAATTATTAATTGTTGAACCTAGCCTTTGCGTATTGTGTCGATCACTTCCCTATCTATTCACTTTTCTACAGACCTCTGTTAAGTTAATTCTTGGCTTTGCCCATTGACAATTTTCTGTATAAATGCGCATCCTATCCACAAACTAAAATTGTTGTTGAGATTAAAAATTATCTCAATTTATTAAAATAATATTGGTCGCGCAACCCCGCCTTTTAAGGCGAAATATTTTTGGAGAGTTGCTCACACATCCCCGTTACAAAAATAACTTCTGACTGTAATGAAGTGTGTCTTACCGAATTATTAATTATTAATAATTAATAATTAAATAATTCGCGCCTTGAAGCCTCCCCTTTTAAGGGGAAAAAAGCGGTCGAGGGATGGGGAGGTCTCCTCGCCATATCCAATCTACCAAGAGAAGAAATAATATTTCCTTATATTCAATTCCGTAGCGGTTAAAACCCGAGGTAATTATCAATTATCCATTATCAATTATCAATTAATGAAATTCTTAGGGGACCTCAGAATTACACACTCGCTTCTGACTTCGTTAATAAGTGGGCGATCGCTCAGAGTAAATCTGTTGTGAACATGATAAAATCTCAGATAAATTTATTGAGTAATTCCCCAATTATGCAGCAACTATCTCTACCCTTAAACATACTCAATACCGAACCAAAAACAACCTCACAATTTCAAGAAATACTTAAAACTCTGAACATGACAAATTCTCCTGGATGGCCTGATAAATTTGGGGAATTAATTCATAATTGGTGCACCAAAAAATCTTATTCTCCTATCAAAACTCTAAGCTTATTTACAGGTGGTGGAGGACTAGATATTGCCTTCCATGACTGCGGTTTTCAAATAATCAAAATGCTTGAACTAGAACCAAAATATATTAAAACTCTAGAAACAAATTCTCAGCCAGGAAAATACTTAGAAAACAGTCAACCTATCTGCATTAATATCAGAGACTATTTTCCCTCTCCAGAATTAGAAATAGACTTTATTATTGGGGGGCCACCATGTCAAACATTTTCAGCAGCAGGTAGAAGAGCATCTGGTGTTCCTGGAACAAATGATACTAGAGGAAAACTATTTTTAGAATACGTTCGCATTTTAAAAAAACTACAACCAAAAGGATTTTTATTTGAAAATGTTTATGGAATTATTGGTGCTGAAAATGGCAAAGCATGGCAAACAATTCAAACCGCATTTCAAGAAGCGGGATATACAATTTACTATCGCATACTTGATGCAGCAGACTATGGTGTACCACAACATCGGGAACGACTATTTATTGTTGGATTAAAAACAGGAAATTACCTATTTCCTGCTCCTACTCATGGACCTGATTCTATTGGCAAAGAACCTTTTTATACAGCATTAGCAGCAGTAAAAGATATTAATATCTCAGAGAAAAAGTTAGAAATAAAAGGTAAATATGGGCATTTATTAACAGATATACCACCAGGATTAAATTATAGTTTTTACACTGATAAAATGGGTCATCCTCAGCCAATTTTTAGTTGGCGTTCTAAATTTTCTGACTTTCTTTATAAGGCTGACCCAGAAATGCCAGTGAGAACTATTAAAGCACAAGGAGGGCAATATACAGGACCTTTTAGTTGGGAAAATCGACGGTTTTCAATAGCAGAATTAAAACGACTTCAAACATTTCCCGATGCTTATGAAATTGTTGGTAATCGTTCAGTTTGTATTGAACAAATTGGTAACTCTGTACCACCACAATTAGGCAGAATTTTAGCATTGGGTATTTTGGAGCAAGTTATGGGAGTGAAGTTACCATTTTCCATGCAGTATTTATCTCCAACTCAAAAACTGGGATTTAGACAAAGAAAGCGTCAGTTAACAAAAAGATATGCAGAAAAAGCTGAGGAAGCGATCGCTAAATTCTCTACTCAATCTCTAGAGAAATTACAAACAGTATCTCTATCAATCAATAATTACCCAAATCAAAGAAATATAGAGAAATTTTTGTCTACAGACTTTGGTTGGCATGATTTACCCAAAAGTAATTCTGTCAAAATTTATCTAAACTATGATTTACATTCTAGTTGTTGGCTAATAGATGCAGGTAAGAGTCAGTTGAGAGACAAAAAAAATCAATATTCTATAGATATAATACCTTCAGCAAATTTCCCAGATTGGGTTTTAAATACAGAAAGAGTAAAATTAATTGCTTCTGATTGGGATTTAGAAGTATTTACAGGATTATGGAAAGCATTTGAAGAAAAGCTGAGACAAATAACAGGTAAAGCAGATTTAGTTCAGTTATCTGGATATTATCAGTATCAACCAAAGATTAAAATGACAATGAGTTTTTCTAGGGAATTAGAGACTAATTCTATTTGGCGGGTAGTGGAATCTATTATTAAAGGTATAGGTGTAAAAACTCAACTATCTACTCAAAAATTAGCTTTTTTATGGGGAGTTAATACTGAGGATATTTTTCAGTATATGCAATGTTTACGAAAAATTGGTTATGAAGTGAGGAATCACAATACAAACCCTCAAATTATTCCTGGAGAATATTTAATTCCTTATACTTTTCCGACTTTAAATCCTAAAAGTGTGCAATTAAGAAAAAATTTAGAATTTAGAATTTAGAATTTAGAATTACCTCTTCTTATAAATAGGGCTGACCGATCAATTATAAAAGTATTGAGATATAAAGGTTTGAACATTTTTAGGGTCGAATTACAGTGCCCCTGTTTCAGTTGAAAACGCTCAAAAAGCTAGTATTTTAGGCGCATAGTTGGGCAGAAAAATCATTCTTAGAATTCTTACTCCTACTACCAATTTGAAAAAAGAATGTTACGAATAGTAAGAGGGATAAAAAGACAAATGCAGAAGATGTCCCTTTGACAAAAAAGAGAATTTACACCCTAAAAAATGGTATTAAAGCCATTACCGTGTGACTCCTGAGGACTGAGAACTTACTCCTAAGAAATACCCTAGATATTTGTAGCAAACATTTATCAATCTAGTATAACACCTACCACCTACCACCTACCACCTAACACCTAGAAAATTATTTGTAGCAAACATTTATCAAATGGGTATACCTCCTCGCTCATTCCCATTTCTCCTGTCTCTTGTCTCCAGTATAGCTGTCTCCTACCTCAGCAAAAAGACTTTCCATACGCAAACCCTAAATAAGAGGATTGGATCAAAGGATTTTTTTTCTTCTCTTGGTCGATTGGATATGGCTCCGAGACCTCGCCATCCCACCCAACGGGTGCGCTGCGCTTTTTCCTACGGAATGCTGCGCAAACATGTCGCGTAGCGTTAACGGAGTTGTGCGCCAGCAAAACGACCGCTGTCTTGGTCGATTGGATATGGCGAGGGGACCTCGCCATCCCTCGACCGCTTTTTCTCCATGAATGGAGAGGCTTTATACATGAATTTTTCGGTAATGAGTGATATATATTTAAGAGTGTTTAAAAATCAAAGTTAACTGATAGAAAGCAATGGCAAAGAACAGCTTTTTTTGGAAGGCAAAATGAGCCATAAAACTAGACTCAGATATCAAAAAACTACCCAGGGAATTGCAAATGATTACTTGGAAAAACAAATTATTGCTTGTCGTGACCAGAGTGCTATGGTAAGCATTTCCTACGGAATGCTGCGCAAACAGCTATTAGCAGTCAGCTAGCCTCTTACAGAGGAACTGCGTTATCAGCTTTTAAACGTACAGGACTTGCTAAGGTTATCAGATAACCTTTTTCTTTCGGTACGGAATGCGGAAGCAAACATATTTCACTCCTTGGAGACTAATTCCTCCTTCGGTGCGATAATGAGCTAATAACTCATAGCTGAATGCTGAATGCTGAATGCTGACGTGCTATGAGTGATGTATATCAACTCGAATAAAATCAAATAAATAATTTGAATATACTTGTTAATGCAGTTACCAGTGAAGTTGGTAAAGCATTAGTTGGTTTGACAATTTTACAATTAGACATCTCCAAAAATCAAAAATAAAATCAATTATCGTACATAAATTATCAGTTATTTCCCCCTCCATACCTATTCCCTATTCCCTATTCCCTCTTTTCTGAAGATGTCTATTGTGTGTAAAAAGTATTGAACAAAAATAAAGTATTAGGCTACATAAAAACAGCACAAACAGAAATGCTTTTTCATGGCAAAAGGGAATACCAATGCGTTCTTTAGACAAACAATATATTACTCCTATTTTGCGCAAATATGAACTCTTAAAACTCAATGCCGATGGATTTATGATGACGCGCAGTTTAGCCGAAAATTATCCTTATTCACCTGTTTCTAAAGCAAATATTAGAGGAGCGCGTCTTGAATGGCTTAGTCTTGTAGAATTAATTGAAGCTAATCAAATAAACTCAGAAAATGCTCTACATTACTTACTATCACAACTACTCAATAATGCTAGAGAATTTAAAAAATTAGCTACAGAAACTCTTGATTCAGTTCAACATTTTTTAGAATCAACTGAAATTATAAATCAGCAAATTATTACTGACTTAATATGGAGACATATAGAAGAATCTGATTATGCAGCACGTATTATGGAAATTGCTATACATAGTCTTATGCAGGCAATGCAAGAAAATCAACTATTTCCAGATTGTGAACTTAAGCCTTTATCGCAAATGCGTTCTGCAAATAAGAAGCACGGTAATATTGGCGATATTGAGATATTAGAAAAAGGTAATATTATTGAAGCCTGGGATGCTAAATATGTTCATTAATTGATAATTGATAATGGATAATTGATAATTACCTCGGGTTTTAACCGCTACGGAATTGAATATAAGGAAATATTATTTCTTTTCTCTTGGTCGATTGGATATGGCTCCGAGACCCGAAGAGTGACAGAGCCGCTCCGAAGATCGCCATCCCATCCTACGGAATGCTGCGCAAACGACCGCTGTCTTGGTTGATTGGATATGGCGAGGGGACCTCGCCATCCCTCAACCGCTTTTTCCCCGATCAAGGGGAGGCTTCAAGGCGCGAATTATTTAATTATTAATTATTAATTATTAATTATTAATTATTCGGTAAGGCTTATTTACGAGATGAAATTGAGGAACTAGCAGATAAGTTGTTAAGTCATCCTAATGTTACATTGGCGGGTTTTGTTACAAGTGTTAAACTACAGCGACAATCAGAATTAATCTCTCGTTGTCAAGAATTAGAAGAATAATTTGGCATTTCTCTAGAAATAATTACATTTACAGATTGGATTAAAAACAAATTTAATCAAGCAATAAAAGAGGGTTTTCTGACAGAAGAAAAGTTAGCAAGTGCATGGTTAATTGCTTATACTGAATCACTGGCACAGAAACGCCGTAATATTGCACCTATTGATGAACCTTGTCAACAATGGCTAACTACTTTAAAGGCAATTTTAGAAGGTGTATAAATAAATAATTTTTATAATTAATTCCATAGATACTTATAGCCAAATTTTTCCACCTTATCTCCAAATTTTTCCACCTTATCTAAGGGGTGCATCTCATAGCAAGCAAAAATACTTTTTTCCTGTATATTCCCTGTTGCCTCTCTTGGTCAGCATTCCCTCTCTTGGTCGGCGTTCCGCAAGCGAGCTGGCGTCGTCGCGGGGTCCGACCGCTTGCGCCTGGCGGCGGCGCGGGGTCTGACCGCTGTTGCCTTTCGGAGCTTTTGCCTAAAAGCGATAAATTTTTGGCTTTATTCTTGCATTGAGATGCACCCTATCTAAGAACAATCCCTAAAACTTAAATCATCAAATAAATATCTTGATAATTTAAGTAATATAACGGTAGATGAAATTGATTAAGAAAAAAATTTACCGAATAATTAAAGTCTAAAGCTTTTACACATCAAGGAGAGAAAAGAAAAAAATCATTTTAGTCAATTCTCTTGTTTTCAAGGAAAGGTAATTGTTAATTATTAATTGTTAGAGATGCAATATAACTAAATAGGGTCTGCTGATTAAATCTAAAAGCATTGACATATAAAGACAAGTGTCTTTTTGGGTCTGTAATACCTTGGTTTTCAGCTCTTCACGCTCATGCATGGAGCGTATTTTAGGCTCATAGTTGGGCAGAACAATCTTGGGACAAAACTTAGCTCCTACTTCCTCGCTCATTCCCCGTTTCTCCTGTCTCCAGTATAGCTGTCTCCTACCACAGCAAAAAGACTTTCCATACGCAAACCCTAAATAATTTCCTCATCAACTATTTTGACTTCTACTCTCTTCATAGATATTTTATTCACAATCTGGAGGAAGAACGGAAATAAACTTTGGGCTGAAAATATACTTCCAGATATTCCTTGAGAAAACTATCATCAAATATACAAATTAATTAATTTTGCGTAACTACTTAAACCAGCTTGAAAAAATAATTCCACAAAAAGGTGCGTCTCGAAATATATCCTTAAAAGATTTTCTCAAATTCATTTTATCAAGCTACATTTATCATTTGTATTTGTTTTTCAATATTTATTCCTTCTTCCCTCTTCCTTCCTACTTACTTATATCATTTACTTTTTGACGGATTCAATGTACGATACTATATTATTTTAGTTATACACTCAAACCAAAGGTTAGAACAGTTAAAAATTTTAAAACTCAGACAAGGTAAGATTTTTCCTTCTTTCTTCTTTCTTCTTTCTTCTGCAATAATCAAAAAAATAAAAGCTACCGATCATGGAATCTCAAACTTTAACTAATAAAAAAAAGGCACAACAATTCAAAATATTCAAGTTACAAAAGTAGTTGATGGTGACACAATTAAAGTTTTATTAAACGATAAACGAGAATTTATCAGAATGGATTATGTTGATGCTGAAGAAAGCTATTCTGAATATTCCAAACCAGTGACAGACATGGGTAAAGCTGCATCAGAAATGGCAATGAAATATTTCATATTATCTGATGGTGAACTTGCTCAAGTTGATATTGAATTTGATACAGACGACCCTGTAGAAAATTGTTTAGAAAAATATCGCGACCATCAAGGTCGTTTAATAGCTTATGTCAAAAAAATGGAGAAAATTTTAATATTAAACTAATTAAAGAAGGCTGGAGTCCCTATTTTATTAAATATGGAAATTCTAGACTTTATCATCAAGAAATGATAGCTGCAGAAATAGAAGCTCAAGCTAATAATCTTGGTGTTTGGAACCCTCAAATAAATCGAGGTAAACGTAAAAGAAATTATAATTTGCTAGTACCTTGGTGGTCATTAAGAGCTTCCATTGTAGATAATTATCGTACCTATGGAATAGCTTCTGGAGTTCTAGAAGTGAGATTAGATTTTCCCAAGATTTTAGCAGCAGCAAGAGCTGAAGAATATGTAACAGTTTTCTATGATTTACAGGGAGGAGTTTCTAAGTGGTTAGATAATGGTGCTTTAATTTATGATGGAACTAAAGACCACCGTTTAAAATTATGGATTCCAAATACTAATACTGAAGAAATGAAGCCATTATTACAGCTATTAAAAAATCGTTACTTTGGTTTAGGTAGAGGATATGTTTATATTACTGGGCAACTACAGATGTATAGAGATAAACCAGAAATTATTCTTTCTGAAATAAACCAATTATCAGATTTTCCACCTACAGTATCAGGGCAATGAAAACTATGATTTTAAGCATTTCCTGCGGAATGCTGCGCAAACAGCTATTAGTTGATGGTCATTTCAGTTATCAGTTAGCCCCATAAGGTCGTAACTGCGGACTTCAGTTAACAGTTATCAGTTAATAGTTAACAGTACCTCCTACTATTTGCGCCGCATGACCTAGGAAAGCAGGAGGCTTGAAATACTTAATTTTCTTTTCTCTTGCTCAAGTAAGATGCTTGAATATTATCTTTTACTTACCCACATTTAAGCGCCTTTACAATTTTAGGACTACTAATTTACCGAATAATTAAGGTTTAATATCATGTCCGGTAGCATCGGTATTGTATAGCAAAGGTAAGGAAGAGGGAAGAAGGCTACCCTCGCAAGAAAAAAATCTAAATTTCCTGTAGATATTCACCCTTGGGTTTACACAAACGATTGCGTTCGGACATGATATAAAGCCTCTCCTTTAAAGGAGAAACAAGAAAAAATTTTCATAATTAGTCAACCCTCTCCTTGAAAAGAAGAAGTAATTATTAATTATTAATTATTAATTATTAATTGTTGAATTTAGCCTTCATATTGAGTTAATATTTCTACCCCTGTTTCAGTAACAGCAACAGTATGCTCAAATTGTGCAGATAATTTACCATCCTTAGTAATAGCAGTCCAACCATCGTCCAGCACCTTTGCTTCCCAAGTACCTTCATTAATCATCGGTTCAATAGTAAATACCATTCCAGTCCGCAACTTTTTCCCTTTTCCTCTAGTACCATAATGAGGAATTTGTGGTGCAGTGTGGAAAATATTACTCACACCATGACCAACAAAATCTCTAACTACAGAAAAACCTTCTGCTTCAGCATATTCTTGAATAGCAGCTCCAATATCCCCAATTTTATTTCCAGGTTTAACTTCAGCAATGCCTAAATACATAGATTTTTCTGTAACTTCAACTAATTTTTTAGCCAATGGAGAAGGTTCACCTACGAAAAAAGTTTTAGAAGTATCCCCATGATAGCCATCAAGAATTGGAGTCACATCAATATTAATAATATCTCCCTCTTTTAAGATTTGTTTTTTGTTAGGAATACCGTGACAAACTACCTCATTAATACTCGTACAGATAGACTTAGGAAAACCATGATAACCAAGGGGAGCGCTACGAGCGCCATGAGCTTGCGTCCAACGTTCTGCTTCTTCATCTAGTTCTAGAGTGCTTACCCCTGGCTTGACAAGAGGTTCAAGATGATGTAATAATTCTGCTGCTAAACGTCCTGCTCGACGCATTTTTTCTATTTCTCTTTTTGATAATAAAACGATTGTTTCAGTTGCCATTGGTTGTTTGATTAATCCTGCAAACTATACGGTTTTAATAGACATAGCTTACTTTAGCATATAAATAATCAAGAAGGAGTCAGGAGTCAGGAGTCAGGAGTCAGAATATAAAAGGATTTTTATTAGACATCTCCAGAAAATAGGGAGTAGGGAATAGGAAGTAGAGAGAGATTTACTCTTTATAGACAGGATAGTTTTTTTGCAGAGCGCTTTTCAACCAGACATGATATAACTCAATATTTGCTCACCATACTAGCGCTTCCAGACTACAATTGTAGGTGAAAAAAAAGAGAAATGATCGAAATTTTTAAAGTAGATAATATGGAGTGTACTCCTTTTATTCGGCAAGTTGAAAAATTTGCTGGCGATGAAATGGTGTTTAGCGATAGAGAAGAAGATTGCGATGTATTTGTCACTAGATTTTTTCAAAAATTAAAACCTTTGATTCTTCAGTATGGTTCGTCTAAAAAATACCTAGTTTGGACTCACGAACCAAGGTTTGATACTCATTTTAATCACAAAGTATCCTGGAAAGGAGTAGATGTACATATAATTAACATTTACACGGGGGATATTTATTTGAATTATTATTACTTTTTTGGCGAGAAAATATATGTAAAATACCAGATTATCAAGTTGAAAAATTTGCTAGGGAAAAACATAAAAAGATTGCAGCTTTAATCAAAAATTGTAATTGGAATACATCCTTGATTTGTAATGGACGGGAATTAGATTTATATGAATTAAGAAAAAAATTGCTTTACAGGGTTATCAGTTAGATAAAATTGATATTTATGGCAAAGGATGGCAAGAAAATATTGTTATAGAAAATTCTCGCTCAGGAAGATGGCAAGAAAGAAAAATAGAGATATTGCAAAAATATCATTTTAATCTCTGTTTTGAAAATACTATTGCTGACTACTACTGTACGGAAAAAATTTGGGATTCTATCATCAGTGGCTGTCTTCCTATTTATTATGGGGGCAAAAATAGCACGATTTATGAAGATTTTGAAAAAAATAGTTTTTTAGACTATACCGAGTTTAGAGATAGCAATGAATTATTTGAATATGTAGAAAAAATGAGTATAGATGAATTTAATCAACGCTTGAATCTCTGTATTCAAACATTCAATAAAACTTATGAGAAAGTCAAACAAATGAATCGAAAGAAACAAGTAGTTAAAAATATAGTGCAAAAATTTAAAGAAATTATTTAGGGCTTGCTGATTAAATATCAAAGTACTTGTCAATAAAAGTTTTAGCCTTTTTATAATCGAAAAAAGTACGCCTATTTCAATTCACTTACCCTCAATAAAGTGAGAATTTTTGGGTGAGGGGGCAGAAAAATCTCTCGAACAATTATTCCTCCTACTTTCTCTGTCTTCCCACCCTCCCCACACTTTGCTTTTTTCAGCAAATCCTATTTATACCAATTCCCAAAAATAATGCTATACTTCCGATGAACTTCAGTTATTAAGTAATAATAATGATTCAGTAATGAATGTAGAGGATTATCGGCATTAATCCAAAATATCTTATGCCTTTTAACCCTACTCCCTACTCCCTACTTCCAAGGAGATGTAGCAAAACTTTTGAGAAATGGTATGATACCAATTCCCAACAGTAATGCTATACTTCAGTTATACTTCAACAGTCAAATATTTACCAAGATTCAAAGTCTTTTTTTGACAATTATTAGTCGGTTAGTATAGATTTTTCCTACTTTTAACCTCTCCCCACACCTCCCACACTTCCCACACTTCCTCCTGGGAGGGAGGGGCGAGGGTGGGTCCCCACCCAATCATACATAGCATTCTTGCGTGAGAAATGGTATTAGAGGGCAGGTTTTTAGGACTACAGAAATATCAAGGCTTTCGGCTAAACCCGTCCCTACAATTGTGCTATTCATCAGAATTATTTTGTGGCTCTAAATCAATTCCCCTAGCATCTGGATCGGTTTCCCGTTGACTATTCTCTTTCATCTGAGAATTAGTGCTAAGATTACTTTCAATCTCATCATTATAAAAGCGATAAAACAGAGGCTCATCTTTAAAATTATGTTCGTCTAAAACATGGTGAATTATCCCCTGTTCTAACATTAATTGACCCATTAAAATAGCTTCTTCTCTAGTAGCTCGTTCGTGAATCATTAACCACTCTACTGCATCCGACCCAAAAAAGACATTTTCAAATTTCTTAAATTGAAATTTGCGGTCTTTGATAGAAACTCCGTTAGCTCCACGCATCGCATTGGCGATCGCTTCCCAGTCGTACTCTTCTTTGATAGCAGGTGGTTCGATAGAAGGAGTTTCTTGAGCTTGAAGTCGATGCTCTACAGAAGTTTGTGACCGCAACCAAGCATAGATTTCTGGGTCGAGGTCTTTGAGATGTAAGTCTTGTTGAGGACGAGCTACTTCTACTCCATACTTTCGCAAAAATCTTTCTATCTGGTTATACAAGTGTGTTCTCACCTTCGGTTGCTTGAGAGGGTCGCGGATAAAAGCTACTACCCGAAACTGTAACCCATCCTCTGCATATTCCCGAAATTTAACTTTGGGGGGTGGATGACGGAGAATATCTGGATGTTCTACTTGAGCTGAAGCAAGCAAAACTTTGTAGACAAAATCAATATCTGTTCCATGAGGAACTTTCACATAAGTTTTCACCCTAGTTATACCACTGCGGTTCCAGTTGAGGACTTCCCCTTCAATAAACCGAGAGTTGGGAATGGTAATAATGTAGCGTTCGATATTAGAAATATCAGTTGTTCTGGCACCGATGCGTTGGACTAAACCTTGAAATTCTCCAACTTGAACTAATTCTCCAACTTTGACCGGACGAGCAACAATCAAAATTAACCCACAGACGAAGTCTTTAACAATATTTTGTAATCCAAAACCAATTCCTACTCCGAGCGCTCCAAGCAAAATAGCTAGAGACTGAAAGTCTACTCCTCCAGCATTGAGAATTAAGACCGCTCCTATAGAAAGTAGTCCGTATTGAACAAAAAAAGCGATCGTGTCTTGATGACTGCGGTCTGCTTCTGTGAGGGGTAGGAAGCGAGATTTGAGAATACTCACAAACCAGCTTACCACTACCCAAAGTGCGACTATGGTTAAGGCGATCGCTAATATTCTGCTCAGGGAAATGCTTTCTTCTCCCAGTTGAAACATTCTGGAATTAAATGTACTGTCTAGAAGTTTGAAAGCTTCATAAAACCAAGCTCTAGTTATGGGAAATAGTTGAATTCCATACTTGATAAATGTTGCCCATACTCCCACTTGCAATAATAGTAAACCTAATAGTTGTAGGGAGTTCCAGCGTTTCTGAGGATTTTGGAGCTTCTGGCGTTGAATGTAACGAAATAGTAATACGAGTCCCCCCTGAAGTAACAGAGTAATCAAAAAGGCAATTATCAGCTTTTTGATTGCCCAACGGGTATAAGCTGGCGTGCGTTCCCGCCAACTTTGATTTAAACCCTGCTGGAGTTTTTCCTGCCACATTTGGACTTGAATTTCTGAGTACATGGAGTTGAGGACATCTGCTTCTGTCACCTGCACTAAGGGACGACTATCGATGTTTAATACTACTTCTTGATTAGAGCGAACTACTTTTATCTGTGGTGGTTTTCCTCGTTGAATACTCTCAGCTAAGGCTGATTTTAGAGTTGATGTGATTAATTCCGCTCTCTCTTGGGCTGTCACTTTTTCCAAAGGGCCAACTTCTATAAGCTCTCGACCATCTAATACTACCGGAGCTTTTACGTTTGTTGCATCTTCTGCTAGGACGGGAGAGAATAAAAATATTGATAATAAACAGATGCACAGTGCCAGAATTAGTCTAAACCCATATTTCTGAAGTTTTGAGACATAGTGGAAGGAAGGAGGAAGAGGGAAGAAGGAAGAAGGAAGAAGGTTGATATTTCGTTGTTTTAGATGTTCCATAAGTCAAATTAAGGAAGGAGGAGGAAGGAGGAAGGCTTTAGTTATCTAGGATAGAAGATTAAATAATATTAGGTTGTTTAAACTATTCCATAAGTCAAATATAGTAATGCTACTGCTATATCTTATAGCAAAGAAAAAGGGAAAAGTGGATGAAGAGAGTTTTCGACAAGTGACTTGTCTAGATGCTGGTGCATTGTAATTTTGGTCTATTGTAATTATTTTGGTCAAGGACAAAAACAGTGGGAGCATCTTGTTCCCTTACCGAATAATTAAGGTTTAAAGTCTCCTCTTTTAAAGGAGAAACAAGAAAAAATTTTCATGATTAGTCAATCAATATTGCTCTTCTATATTATCTATTGTCCAATAGTTATTGCTGTGCTGATTAAATTTCAAAGCTTTTACAGGTAAAAGTTTCAACCTTTTTCTGGAAAATATTGCTCTTCTATATTATCTATTGTCCAATAGTTATTGCTGTGCTGATTCGCGAAAGATAGCGATCGCGATTATTGCTCTTCTATATTATCTATTGTCCAATAGTTATTGCTGTGCTGATTAAATTTCAAAGCCTTTACTGGTCAAAGTTTCAACCTTTTTCTGGAAAATATTGCTCTTCTATATTATCTATTGTCCAATAGTTATTGCTGTGCTGATTCGCGAAGGATAGCGATCGCGATTATTGCTCTTCTATATTATCTATTGTCCAATAGTTATTACTATGCTGATTAAATTTCAAAGCCTTTACTGGTAAAAGTTTCAACCTTTTTCTGGAAAATATTGCTCTTCTATATTATTTATTGTCCAATAGTTATTGCTGTGCTGATTCGCGAAAGATAGCGATCGCGATTATTGCTCTTCTATATTATCTATTGTCCAATAGTTATTACTATGCTGATTAAATTTCAAAGCCTTTACTGGTAAAAGTTTCAACCTTTTTCTGGAAAATATTGCTCTTCTATATTATTTATTGTCCAATAGTTATTGCTGTGCTGATTCGCGAAAGATAGCGATCGCGATTATTGCTCTTCTATATTATCTATTGTCCAATAGTTATTGCTGTGCTGATTAAATTTCAAAGCCTTTACTGGTCAAAGTTTCAACCTTTTTCTGGAAAATATTGCTCTTCTATATTATCTATTGTCCAATAGTTATTGCTGTGCTGATTCGCGAAGGATAGCGATCGCGATTATTGCTCTTCTATATTATCTATTGTCCAATAGTTATTGCTGTGCTGATTAAATTTCAAAGCCTTTACTGGTCAAAGTTTCAACCTTTTTCTGGAAAATATTGCTCTTCTATATTATCTATTGTCCAATAGTTATTGCTGTGCTGATTCGCGAAGGATAGCGATCGCGATTATTGCTCTTCTATATTATCTATTGTCCAATAGTTATTACTATGCTGATTAAATTTCAAAGCCTTTACTGGTCAAAGTTTCAACCTTTTTCTGGAAAATATTGCTCTTCTATATTATTTATTGTCCAATAGTTATTGCTGTGCTGATTCGCGAAAGATAGCGATCGCGATTATTGCTCTTCTATATTATCTATTGTCCAATAGTTATTGCTGTGCTGATTAAATTTCAAAGCCTTTACTGGTCAAAGTTTCAACCTTTTTCTGGAAAATATTGCTCTTCTATATTATCTATTGTCCAATAGTTATTGCTGTGCTGATTCGCGAAAGATAGCGATCGCGATTATTGCTCTTCTATATTATCTATTGTCCAATAGTTATTACTATGCTGATTAAATTTCAAAGCCTTTACTGGTAAAAGTTTCAACCTTTTTCTGGAAAATATTGCTCTTCTATATTATTTATTGTCCAATAGTTATTGCTGTGCTGATTCGCGAAAGATAGCGATCGCGATTATTGCTCTTCTATATTATCTATTGTCCAATAGTTATTACTATGCTGATTAAATTTCAAAGCCTTTACTGGTAAAAGTTTCAACCTTTTTCTGTAAAATATTGATGTTCTATATTATCTATTGTCCAATAGTTATAGCTGTTTCCGCACATTATGAAGTACATATCTGGAGCAAGTGCGGCAGCTATATACTTTCATGCAACAAAGCCATTATTAATTATTAATTATTAATTATTAATTATTAATTGTATCTTGCTCCCTGAAAGTGGTGTTGTTCATTCCCATCTAGCATCTACCATTATGCGAGCAGGACTACCCGTGTCTACAAACGCCAAGCAATTTTAGATATAGCGTTTTTCAAGTTACTGAGGTACGGCTGTTTTTCTTCTTTTCTACTCCCGGTAGTTCTGCATGGTAATGATATATCAGGACTTACGCAAATTCATCTTTAAAACGCCATATGTAGGGGCGAATGGCATTCGCCCTCACTGGATTTAGTGTCCGTGCGTAAGTCCTGATATGTAGGACTTATCCAGTAGAACGTATTTCTGTCCGCAGCGACCGATAGGGTTTGCGGAGCATTCCGGAACGGAAAGCAATCTCAAACGCTACTTTTTCGTGCCTCGTGCGTAAGTCCGGATATGTAGATGAACAACGGTGCTTCATGGGAGCAAGATACGAGTAAGGGAGCAAGATACGAGTAAGGGAGCAAGATACGAGTAAGGGAGCAAGATACGAGTAAGGGAGCAAGATACGAGTAAGGGAGCAAGATACGAGTAAGGGAGCAAGATACGAGTAAGGGAGCAAGATACGAGTAAGGGAGCAAGATACGAGTAAGGGAGCAAGATACGAGTAAGGGAGCAAGATACGAGTAAGGGAGCAAGATACGAGTAAGGGAGCAAGATACGAGTAAGGGAGCAAGATACGAGTAAGGGAGCAAGATACGAGTAAGGGAGCAAGATACGAGTAAGGGAGCAAGATGCTCCCACTACTGTGTCTGGCAACAAAAATTATTACAATCTACCAGATTTATGCTTCAATTAATCTAGCAGAACTAAAACTAAAATAGTCAGATAATTTATGTTTGAACTTAGATAAAGCAAGCTAATCAAAATTAATCATTTACTGCTAATTAAGCCTATTAAATCAAAACAGCAAATCTGATTTTTTACTAATCTATTTTATGCAATCTATGCACAAATAATTATATGAAAAAATTACTACTATATTTGACGGTTTCAATCATCTGTGGGTGCAGTGACTTATCTACTGCTGAAAATCAATTAGACTTGTCTAGCACATCGCCCACTCCTACCTTTGTAGAATGCCCACAAAAACCAATAATTCGTCTGGATAAAACAGATGCTAAATCTTTATCTTTAACTGAAAATATTATTACTATATCTGATACTGTTAACTCTGAAAAACAACTTAGTTATAAATTCTATGCCAGAAGGGGCAAAGACTTTAACTATAGAATTACTAGCAATGTTTGTATTTGGATATTTTCTCCAGATACGAAACTATTACAACGTCGAGAATTAATCATCGCTGAACAGAGTGATTCACCAATTTCTGGAGAACAAATGTCTATTGACTTGCCCTTAACAGGAGAATATATTGTGCAAGTTTCTAGTCCTAGTGAATCTACAGAATTTAACCTAGAAATGAATTTAGGAGATTTACCAACACCAGAACCTTCTACAGTTAATATAGACGAAACTTCATCAACGCCAAAATCAGAAACGACACCTCAAGAATCTAGCTCTAAAACTTCTAGTGAAACAGCAGTAAAAAATTACTACTCTAATCTTAATCAAGGTAAATATGAGCAAGCTTGGAATCAACTATCAACAAGTTTTCAAGATAATCAACAACTACATCCAGATGGTTATAATTCCTATTATGATTGGTGGACAGGAATTAGTAATATTGCTATTCAAGATGTTAAGCAGGTCAGCACAAGTACAGACACGGCTACAGTAAATATTCTGGTAAAATATACAAAAAAATCAGGAGAAAATATTGCTCAATCTCTGGAGTTATTTTTAGTTTGGAATTCTACAGATAAAAAATGGAATATAGATACAGTTAGCCTGAATTAGTTAGAATTATTATGGTAAAATATTCTTTGACTCTTACAAACAAAAATACTAATCAAATATCTAGATATACTTTAGATTTAGAACAATATTATGAAAATCAGCCTGCCAGTTTTTTTACCCCTATAGTGTGCAATAAAATTAGAAATGAACTACAAAGTAAAAGTAGCTGTCATATTAATGATATGTACCTACAAATAATTATCAAAACATGGATTCAAGATATCAAAGAAGGATATAGAGATAGTAATATTCTTCTAGATTTACCTAAAATTAATCATCAAAATATTAACAGTCTCAAAGAATCAGGAAATCAAGAAATTCCTCAACTTATTTATCCAGACTTATCTGATATAGAACCAAAAATTGGTGCCTTACCCCCCTTAGATTTTTCTTAACTAGCTATCAGCTATTAGCTATCAGCTATCAGCCTAAAAAGCTGAATGCTTTTTAAAGAAAGAATGAAGGGACAAAAAGGAAGAAGGTAGTTAGCTCAAGACTGTTACTAAACAAAAACATCAAATTAAAAATTATGTTGTAGAAAGGGACAGGACTTACACAAATTAACCTTGAAAATGCCATCTGTAGGGGCGAATGGCATTGGCGCTCACTAAATTTAGCGCCCGTGTGTAAGTCCTGAAGGGAATTAAAATCAATTGGCAGTCGGTGCAACCGTAATAGTATTGATTGAACAGGGGACAAATTATCTAGTTAGCTATTATTACCTCAGCTCGAATTAAAAGAGAGAAAATGTATTTAGGTTTCTTTCCTACTCAGAGTTTTTTCCACTGCAGGTCTCCCCTACTCCTGTACGGGCGAATGCCATTCGCCCCTACTCTCCTACTCCCTCTACCATTACCGAATAATTAAGGTTTAAAGCCTCTCCTTTAAAGGAGAAACAAGAAAAATTTTTCCTTTGATTCAATCCTCTTCTTTTCAAGGAAAGGTAATTCTAAATTCTAAATTCTAAATTCTAAATTAATGTATTTAGGTTTCTTTCCTACTCAGAGTTTTTTCCACTGCAGGTCTCCCCTACTCCTGTACGGGTGAATGCCATTCGCCCCTACTCTCCTACTCCCTCTACCATTACCGAATAATTAAGGTTTAAAGCCTCTCCTTTAAAGGAGAAACAAGCGGTCGTAGCACAGCTTCCCGTAGGGTGGGATGGCGTTTTGCTCCGCAACATATAAAGCGGAGCGGCTCTGATAAGAGCGGGTCTCCTCGCCATATCCAATTGACCAAGAGAGAAAAGATTTTCATGATTAGTCAATCAATTCCGTTTTCAAGAAGAAGTAATTCTAAATTCTAAATTCTAAATTCTAAATTATTGAAGTTTGCACCACTACCTAAATTTATTTTTGAGGATAATTATGGCTATTAATTGTAATGTATGTTTCTACGATAGAAATTCTGACAAAAATCAATTTTGCGAAGTTTGTGGTTCAGAAATACAACCATCAATCACTTTGTTTGAGGCTACAGAAAAAGGAATTCAAGAGGGAGAAACACAAACTGTTTTACAAACAGATGAACAACCAGTAAATTTTCATCAAAGTATTAATCAAAATATTAACAATAATCCTGTCACTGCACCAGTTCATACAAATATTCAAACTAGCTTACCTCCAACTCTAGAAACTGCTAAAAAAGCAAATATTTTACCTACAAACTCTGCTAATCCTACTGTAATTACTGGCACAATTGCTAAACTTATTCCAAAACAAGTAGGTTCGCCCGTACCAGAATTTATTATCGATAGTAACAATGCTCTGATTGGTAAATTTGACCCGAATATCGGTCCTGTAGAAATTGATTTAGATGGATTTTATGGAGATGAAACAGTTTCTTCTACCCATGCAGAAATCTATTTTGAAAATAATCAATGGCAGATAAAAGACATGGGTTCTACTCATGGTATTTATATTAAACCTATGGGTAAAACTAGGTTTGGATACCGGATGAATAAACCAGAAATATTAAACTCAGGAGATGAAATTGCTATAGGTAAAATTCGATTACTATTTCTGATTGTTTAAATATATCAGGACTTACGCAGAGACTCTATATATATATAGCGATCGAGAATACTATTTCCCCCTACAGATGGGGTGCATCTCATATTTGCAAAAATACTTTTTTCCTATATATTCCCTGTTCCCTGTTCCCTGTTCCCTGTTCCCTGTTCCCTGTTCCCTAAAAGCGATAAATTTTTTGCTTTATTCACGCATTGAGATGCACCCTACAGATGGTGGTTTAAAAGTCAATTTGCGTAAGTCCTGTATATTTAATTTATATATTTAATTTAGGAGTCAGGAGCTGTAAAGTAGGGGCGAATGGCTATTCGCCCTTACCGAATAATTAATAATTAAATAATTCGCGCCTTGAAGCCTCCCCTTTTAAGGGGAAAAAGCGGTCGAGGGATGGATGGGTTTCCTAACCATATCCAATCGACCAAGAGAAAAGTTCTAGGATATTTTCTTATATTCAATTCCGTAACGGTTTTAACCAGAGGTAATTATCAATTATCCATTATCAATTATCAATTAATGAACGCCCTTATTATTAGTAAGATTCTTTTTTAAAACTCTGATAAAAAGGTCATTTTTTCTTCTTCCTTCCTTCTTCTTTCTTCCCTCTTCCCTCTTCCCTCTTCTTTCTTCCTTCTTCCCTCTTCCTTCTCCAGCAAAATAAGGATAAAAAAATGTCGATAAACTGCCCAGTTTGTGGCGCAGAAAATTCTGATACTGCCATTACCTGTCGCGCTTGTGGTTTCCCTTTAACTAATATAAATTCAGTAGGATATCAACTTCCTAGTGGCACTTTACTTCAGCAAGGTAAATATAGAATAGAAAAAACATTAGGTGAGGGTGGTTTTGGCATTACTTACAAAGCAACTGATTTAGAAAATTTTACCGATGTTGCGATTAAAGAACTTTGCCCAGATAAATTTCTGAGACATGGCATAAATATTATTTGGCCTCCCTCTATTACTGCCAAAATTAAGCAGGAACAAATCCAAAAATTTAAGACAGAAGCAGAATATTTACAAAAATGTATCCATCCCAATATTGTCAGAGTCATTAATTGGTTTGAGGCTCACAATACAGCTTATTTAGTAATGGAGTTTGTCAAAGGTAAACCCCTATCTAAAATTTTGCAAGAAAAAGGTAAACTGCCAGAAAATATTGTCAAAAAATATTTTATTCAAATTGCCGAAGCTTTACAATTGGTTCATGCCAATAACTTCCTACATCGCGATATTAAACCAGATAATATTATTATTAATTCCCTAGATAAAGCTATCCTCATTGATTTTGGTTCCGCCAGAGAATTTTTGGCAGGTCTCACGAATAAAATGACTTCTATGCTGACACCTGGATATGCACCAATAGAACAATATACTAACTTCGGTAAACCCAATGCTAGTACAGATTTATATGCTGTTTGTGCTTCAATTTATCATGCTTTAACAGGTAAATTACCAGTAGCATCACCTGGTAGATTAAGTTCAGAAACTTTGATTTCTCCATGTCAAATAGAACCATCAATTTGTCCCCAGATAGAACAAATTATTTTAACAGGAATGAAGATGGAAATAGAGGAACGTTTTCAAAGTGCTGAGGAATTAATTGATGCACTGAAAGGTAAGTTTGTTTCTCAAGAGTTAAGGCAAGCTAGACAGATTTTAAAACAAGGAAATTTGACAGAAGCAGTCACTGCTTATCAACAATGTTTGTTAAAAGAATCTGATAATGGTATTGCTGCTGTAGAACTGGCAATGATATTAGTTTATATTGACTATCGCCAAGCTATTTTGGCTGCCGAGCGAGCTATTAAAATTAATCCCAATGATGGTAGAGGTTATGGAGTTTTGGGATTAATTAATTGTCGTCTAGAGAATTGGGCAGAGGCAGTTCAACAGTTAGAAAAAGCTGTAAATTTATCTCCAGAAGAATCTTGGATACAGGCTAACTATGCTTGGAGTTTAGCAAAATTATCTAGATGGAAAGAAGCATTAATAGTATGCGATCGCTCCTTAAAAATAGATAGTAATTCTGCTTTTGCATTAGGATTAAAAAACTGGATTTTAGCTAATAAAAAAAGTGGTAATTTCAGTTATCAGTTATCAGTTATCAGTTATCAGTACCTCTGCAATAAGGAGGCTTCAAATATGGAATATGTTCTTTTTATGCAGAAGCTTATCATAATTTAGGGTGGGTGTTGTTATACCAAATTGATAAATGTTTGCTACAAATAGTTAGGGTATTTATTCTAATGCGCGAATGCGCGAATTTAGAATGCATAATGGATATATTTAATACCATTTTTGATGTTTAAAATTACCTTTTTCGTGAAACAGACTTTATCTGAAAGTCTTTTTATGCTGCAAATTAATTCGTAACATTCTTTTTTCATGCATGGTATTAAATATTAAAAATTCTCATGGATAGATTCAAAAATTACAGGCAATGGAGTCAGCTTATAGTCAAGCGATTGAACTTTATGAACAACAAAATAAGTTATTTTTAGCAAATAGTATTATACCAAATTGATAAATGTCTGCTACAAATAGTTAGGGTATTTATTTTAATGCGCGAATGCGCGAATTTAGAATGCACTTGGGGATATATTTAATACCATTTTTGATGTTGCAAATTACCTTTTTCGTGAAACAGGCTTTATCTGAAAGTCTTTTTATGGTGCAAATTAATTCGTAACATTCTTTTTTCATACATGGTATTAGCTATATCTCTAAATAAGGGAACTTTCACTTTCTCAAAAAAAAATCAGTAAATTTTGACGTTGTTCCTAACTAAGGTAGTTGAGCGCTAGCATTTTTACTCCAGGTTTTTACCGAATAATTAATCATTATTAATTATTAATTAAATAATTCTGGTTAAAAGCCTCCCCTTTCAAGGGGAAAAAAAGAAATAATATTTCCTTATATTCAATCAAGAGCGGTTTTAACCAGAGGTAATTATCCATTATCCATTATCCATTATCCATTAATGAACTACTTTATTATTTTTAGATGATAAAATCTAGATACACGACAACTTAATACTAGAATGCTAAAGCAGAAATGAGGAAACAATAATGAATGATCTAGACCAAGCAAAGGTAAATGCCTTTTCTGAGAAAATGCTCGATATCCTAAATGGATCTATGCTAAGTCTGACGATCGGTATTGGGTATCAGACTGGGTTGTTTGAAGTTATGGCTAATTTGCCACCTTCTACTAGCGAACAAATAGCTGTAGTGGCTGAGTTAAAAGAAAGATATGTCCGTGAATGGTTGGCAGCAATGGTCGTTGGGCAAATCATCGACTATGACCCCACAACCAATACCTATAGTTTATCCGCCGAACACGCTTCTGTCCTCACAAAGGTTGCAGGACCCAATAACATGGCACGGTTGACACTGGTTATTCCATTTCTGGCATCAGTCCAAAAGGCTATTGTTAATCATTTTCACAAAGGTGGTGGCGTTTCCTATTCTGCTTACCCAGACTTCATGAACTTGTGGGCTGAAATTAATGCAGATAGATTTGACGCCACCATAACCCAAAAAATTCTACCTTTGATACCTGATGTGGTTGAAAAGATGCGTCAAGGT
Organism: Okeania sp. KiyG1; assembly: GCF_014132355.1. Taxonomy (GTDB): domain Bacteria; phylum Cyanobacteriota; class Cyanobacteriia; order Cyanobacteriales; family Microcoleaceae; genus Okeania. The sequence goes on along the minus strand of NZ_BLZO01000094.1, from coordinate 78,856 downwards.
GTTGATATTCTTGATATTGGTTGTGGGGATGGCCATGTACTTAACCTCATGGCAAAAGCCTTTCCCAACAGTCGTTTTACAGGCTATGATTTTTTAGAAAATGGGATTAATGCTGCCAGAGAAAAAGCACAATCTCTTGGTTTAACCAATGTTAATTTAGAAGTTCAAGATTTGACAACTTTCAATGAACCAAACAAATACGCACTAATTACAGCTTTTGATGTCATCCACGATATGGCACAACCAGCTAAAGTCTTGAAATTAATTGCTGATTCACTTCAACCTGACGGAACTTTTTTAATGGTTGATTTAGCAGCATCAAGTCATCTACACGAAAATCTGGACAACCCTTTAGGATCGTGGTTATACACAACATCTTGTATGCATTGCATGACTGTTTCATTAGGGCAAAATGGGGCAGGACTTGGTGCAATGTGGGGGGAACAAAAAGCACTGAAAATGTTAAATGAAGCAGGGTTTATCAATGTGGATATTCAACAAATTCCAGAAGATATCTTCAACAATTATTATATTGCAAAAACCTAGTGCAGGATGGCAGAAATAACTAACCAGTTACAAAATCCTAATACCAAATTGAAATGAAGCTGCATAGAATAATATTTTAAGCATAATTGACCGTAGGTAAGCGTAGATAAAGATAGATCGATTTAATGAATTTCATCATTCTATGCAACCTCATATAAAATTGGTATAAAAGCCTTACCAATCAAAAATGATTGACTTTTAAATGCATTATTTTTAACTTCCGGGTAGCAGCACTAGATTCATCTAACGTTCGAGGGATTAGTTAATTTAAGATTTACTTGATAAATCAGCTCTAAAACCCAAGAATGCCTCATATAACATAATAATTTCTATCAATATGACGGAATTAGAACTAATAACTAAAGTATATCCGATTACCAGCAATTGCCAATTATTATATGAACGAGGAGAACACGTACTTTTAGGTATTAGTCCGTTTAATAGCTATTTTTCAGAAAAATATAGCGATTTTATCAAACTGGGCGATGAATAATTTTAAGAGTTTTAATTTTTTTATCCCAGACGAACCCTATGTGTATACACTAATGGTTTTAGGATATGATGAAGTTAAAGCTACCAAAAAAGCTAAAAGGCAAGCTAATTATTTAAGAAATAAATGTCTCAGAGCCTTAACAGGATTAGACCTATCAATAAATGAAGCCAAAGAACTAATATTAGATTTTCGGTATTTGAACAAAAACACAAATTATCTCTCAGCACTCAAATTTTATGAAGATAAATATGCTAATGATAGTGAATTTAGAATAAACTGTCTCGAAACTTCTAAGCAGGTAGTGGAAACTCAAACAGACCTTAGTGATTATCGGTTATAAATTGCTGTTAAATATCTATTAGCAGAATTACCTTTGTTTTTGAACAGTGTCAGTATTTTAGGTAAAAAAGAAGTCGTTTTTTGTTATCGGAATTGCCCGTTGTTCATTCAAACTCTTTTTGAAAGAAAGGATAGTCTTGTATTGAATAATCAAGGTTACTTAGTTGCTGAAGTTTAGATAAACCTACACCCTATCGCTTTTAGCTAACTCTTTTAATGAAGTATTTTAACTGTTTAATACCAAATTAATATGAAGTTGCATAGAATAATCTTTTAATCAGAGTTTACTGTAGATTAAGATAGACAAGTTCACAAATTTCATAATTCTGTGCAGCCTCACATAAAATTGATATAAATCCATTAATATTGCCTTTTTTCTGGAAACATAGAAAAATTAAAACGGAATTTCTTCATCTAAATCATACTCATTTTCCCGTGCTTGAGATTCGGCAAAAACTGCCTCTGCCTGTTTAATTTTTTCAAAAATTGTTGCCCTAGAATAAGGTCGTTTTTTCATCAGTCGATTAATTTTGTATTTAGCTTTAATTGCCTCTCGATATTCTTGAGAAATCGGTTCTTCCGGCCAATTCAAATCGCTAGCTTTGATAACTGGTAGTCGAGAACCTAATTTTTCTATTGGCATTTCTGGTAATCGTAGGAGAAAATATTCTCGTCTACGTCTGATATTTTCAGCTCGATTTTCAATTTCTGTTAATACACCTAATAATTGACTAGGATGATGTTCAGAAATAGCGACTATAACCTCAATATCATCTAAGGGAATACCTAAACTTTCTGCTTTAGCTAAAAATTCATCTGGTATATGATTTATGATAGGAGGATTAATGGCAGCAGAGATTTCTGCCATAGCTTTTTTGATAGTTTCTTGAGCAAATTCAACTGTTTGATTATTAGCTTGATTTGTCGATTTTTCACTGACAATATCTTCTAATTTTTGGGTGGCATTTGTTAATAATTGAATTGCTTTTTTGAGATGTTCATAATCCATTTTTATCGAATAATTAAGGTTTAAAGCCTCTCCTTTATAAGTTAAAATTAAAAAGTCAAAAGTAAAAAGTAAAAAATAAGAAGTAATATGAAATACAAAAATTGTGCTACTTATCAAATAATTAAGATTTAAAGTCTCTCCTTTATAAGTCAAAATTCAAAAGTAATAAGTAAGAAGTAATACGAATTTCAAGGAGAGGTAATAATTAATAATTAATAATTAATTATTAATTATTCAATGGCTTCTAATTCTTGTGTTGATTGCCATCCAGGTTTCCAAAGAGAGCGGTCTTTGAGTTGTTTAGCATTTAACCAAAATCTCACACTAGAGTCACAGGATGCTACCATTTCAGCAAATACCCATTGACCTTGATTTTTACGATTTACTACTTGGAAATGTCGCCATCCCCAAGTTTTTTGATTGGCTGTCCATTTTGAACCAACAAGATGAGGAAACTTTTGTTTTTTTGACATTTTTAATAAGGAAGAAGGAAGAAGGAAGAAGGCAGAAGGAAAAGAAAGGTTTAAAGGGAGAAGGTTTTTGATGATTAATTATCCGGACATGGTATTAAACCTGTAAAAGAAAAGATTGGGAAGAAGAAAAAATTATTCTAAGACAAGTCTAACCACATTTCATTATGTTCATCAAAGCCAAGATGAGAATATAGAAATTTGCCTTCAGGCGAAGCATGAAGAACAGCTTTAGTACAACTAAGAGATTTAAGGTAAGCGATCGCTTCTCCCATCAACTTTTTAGCAACTCCTTGACGGCGATAATTTGCTTCAACATAAACACCCCAAATATAACCATATTTTCGATATTCCGGCTTAAGAACAGTGGGAGACAAACCAGCAAATATTTGACAGCTAACTGAACCAACTATTGTATTATTTACTTCAGCAATAAAACCTTGATAAGATAGTTCTTTTCTAGCATTATCAATATGCACTCTTGTAATTTCTAACCAGTTAGATTCTATAGAATCAGTAGGTACACTCATATCTTGCCACATTTTATAAAAATGCTCGGCAATTATATAATTTTCTGATAAGTTTGCTGTTCTGATATTAAGATTTTCTAGCATTGAAATTCAAGAAAAAGGAAGAAGAAAGAAGAAAGAAGGAAGAAGGAAAAAAAAGATTTAGGACTGACCTTTTTGGAAAAATTGGATGGGGATAGTCATTTCAGTTATCAGTTGCCATAGTTACCGAATAATTAAGGTTTAAAGTATCTTCTTTAAAGTAGAAATAAGAAAAACATTTTCCTTTGAGTTAGAGGATATCTGAAAAGTTTTTTGATACTAAATTTTGCCCCCCGAGCAAGCCAACTTTGGGGGGAACAAGACAATTTGCTTGCTCTAGTCCCCCTTTACTAATCCCCCTCCCGTCCCAGGGCTAATTCATTGTCGCGCCTAGAATATTTACAACTGTATATTTTTGGTTAACTCACTAGCAAGATGCACAAAATTTCAAAATTTCAAAGGATACAATTTTTCTCTCTGGACGATGAATTGACAAATGCTCCCCCATCCCCTACTCCCCACTCCCCCACTCCCCCACTCCCCTACTTCTTTTTTCTCTGGTGACAATAAATTCACCCTGCCCTCCCGTCCCCCGCAGGATCGGGGGAAGCTAGAGGATGCTGCGCTTTTTGTTGAAAGGGGGATGCGCGGGGGCGAGCGATGTAGCAAATGGGACTTCTCAGACAACCTCTCAATCCTATCCGCTTTCAAGGAGAGGTAATAATTAATAATTAATAATTAATAATTAATAATTAATAATTAATTGTTGAACGCCTATTTACTCAATTCTGAGATTAAAAGGCAAACGAGTATAAATTCCATAAGGGTCATTCATAGCTCTCAAACTAGCTAACTCCTGCTGCAACTTTTGAAATTCTGCCGTCAGTGGGTCTACAGGAGAAGTAGATATTTCAGCCTCCACACCAGAAAGACTGCGGAAAATTCTTTGCTCCAAACTACGAGACTTAGGATATTCTTCAACTTTCCAATTATCTCCCAATTCCGCTTTTTCTGCAGCAAACTTAATCGCACCCTCTATTCCAGTAATCTCATCTATCAAACCTAATTCTTGAGCATTAACACCAGACCAAACTCTACCTTGAGCAATTTCAGCTACTTTCTCCTTTGGTAAATTACGAGCAGTTGCTATATCTGTAATAAAACGCTCATAAATTGAATCCACCATATTTTGAATTAAGGCTAACTCCTCCTCCGTTTTAGGACGAGAATTATTATTAAGATCGGCAAATTGACCAATTTTCACTGTATCCCAAGTAATACCATTTTCATTGCCCAGCTCTTGAATATTGAACAAAACACCAAAAACTCCAATTGAACCTGTAATAGTAGTAGGTTCAGCAAATATTTTGTCCGCATTCATTGAAATCCAATATCCACCAGAAGCAGCTATATTACCCATAGATACAATTACAGGTTTTTTCTCCCCCGTAAGTTTGACTTCTCGACCAATAACTTCTGATGCTGAAGCACTTCCACCAGGACTATTAACTCGCAAAACCACAGCCTTAACTTTGTCATCAAATCGCAGTCGTCGCAATTCTTTTGCTAGACGATCGCCTCCTATTTGTCTAGGAGTACCCGTACCATTAACTATTTCTCCCTCAGCATAAACTACAGCAATTTTATTTTTACTATTAACATCTGCGCTGGCAACTTCTACAACTTCTGGCACTCTTGTATAGTTGCTGAGACTAATTTGTGTGAAAGTTTTGTCATCTTCTTCTTTGCCAGTTAGCACTTTTAGTTCACTTAGCACTTCATCATAGTAACCAGATCGGTCTACTAATTTACTATCTACCGCAGCATCCGCCATCAAAATACCCTGCTGATTAGCGATCGCCTGTAACTGCTGTATTGTTAACCCACGACTGGGGGCTATTGTTTGCAGGTATTTACCCCAAATATCCCGTAACAATTTGAGATTTTGCTCCTTGTTTTCCGGACTCATTGTTTCTCGGGTAAAAGGCTCAACTGCGGACTTATATTTACCCACTCTCGTTACTTGTACTCCAATACCAAACTTATCAAACGCCCCACTTAAGAACATAGTCTGCGAACTTAAGCCATTGAATTCTAAGACACCCATGGGGTTAATGACAACTTCATCTGCTACCGAACCCAGATAATATTCTCGCTCTGTCCAGTCTACATCGTAGGCAATGATTTTTTTGCCTGCTTCTTGGAACCGTTGCAGTGCCTGACGTATTTCTTGTAAATTTGCCAGTCCTGTTCTTCCTGGTGTACTGCTACCTTTAATGTAAAGACCGATAATTTTTTCGTCTTGGGCAGCAGCATCAAGAGCATTAATTGCTTTTCGGAGAGTAATAGTTGCGGGTTGGTCTCCAGAGAGAGCTTCTTGGAGTGCTTCCCCGGTACTGGAGATGGGTCTGGTGTCTGTAATATTCGTAGCGAGGTCGAAAACTAGGACCGATTTATCTTTAACTTGTGGCCCGATGTCTTTGGCCTTACTAGCGATGGAGCCAACAAGAAATATTAGTCCGCCAAATCCTAAGCTGATAATTAGAGCAATTCCCAGTAAACTGCCAATCAAGCTGGCAAAAGTATATTTGAAGAAGTCTTTCATGTTTCCAGGTGGTAGGTTTTAGGTGGTAGGTGATAGTCTAAAGTAGGGGCGGGTTCTGCATTAAGTTAATTGCTCAACATTAAATTTAGATAAACCCGCCCCATGCCGCCAAAATATTGCAATAGTAGGGGCAGGTTCCGCGTTAAGTTAATTGCTCAACATTAAATTTAGATAAACCCGCCCCATGCCGCCAAAATATTGCAATAGTAGGGGCAGGTTCCGCGTTAAGTTAATTGCTCAACATTAAATTTAGATAAACCCGCCCCATGCCGCCAAAATATTGCAATAGTAGGGGCAGGTTCCGCGTTAAGTTAATTGCTCAACATTAAATTTAGATAAACCCGCCCCATGCCGCCAAAATATTGCAATAGTAGGGGCGGGTTCTGCATTAAGTTAATTGCTCAACATTAAATTTAGATAAACCCGCCCCATGCCGCCAAAATATTGCAATAGTAGGGGCAGGTTCCGCGTTAAGTTAATTGCTCAACATTAAATTTAGATAAACCCGCCCCATGCCGCCAAAATATTGCAATAGTAGGGGCAGGTTCCGCGTTAAGTTAATTGCTCAACATTAAATTTAGATAAACCCGCCCCATGCCGCCAAAATATTGCAATAGTAGGGGCAGGTTCTGCATTAAGTTAATTGCTCAACATTAAATTTAGATAAACCCGCCCCATGCCGCCAAAATATTGCAATAGTAGGGGCAGGTTCCGCGTTAAGTTAATTGCTCAACATTAAATTTAGATAAACCCGCCCCATGTCCCATTATGTCATTCCAGTAGTAGACTGGTTTCTAACTTTTGACTTTTGACTTTTGAATTTTGACTTCTAACTCCCTACTCCCTCTTTTCTAGACTGCCAGATTTTTTCAGTTCAGATAAATTAGCATTACCCGTGCAAAAGAGGACTGTTGTAATTTCCGCTATTAAAATATCTACTAATATATTGAGAGATTCTTCTGATTCAGCCGCAGCTTGAAGGAATGGCCAAGCTAGCCCACTGAGGTCTGCACCCAGAGCGATCGCTTTAGCCACATCCACCCCATTCCGCAAACCTCCAGAAGCAATTAGCGGAATGTCTGAGTTGAAGGCGCGGATGTCAGTAATACATTTTGCTGTTGGTATTCCCCAGTTGGCAAAAGTTTCTCCTAACCTACGCTGACGTATATCTGTGGCTCGCTCCCCTTCAATTTTTGCCCAAGAAGTCCCCCCAGCTCCAGCTACGTCAATTGCTGCTACTCCAGCATCTATTAACTTTTGAGCCATTTTTCCGGAAATGCCATTACCTACCTCTTTGGCAATAACTGGCACTGGCAACCTATAGCATAATTTTGATATTTTGTCAAATAATCCACGAAAATTTATATCGCCTTCAGTTTGAATACACTCTTGCAAAGGATTAAGATGAAGAATCAGAGCATCTGCTTGTAGGATGTCGATCGCTTGTTGGCACTGCTCTATACCATAATCATAATTTAGTTGAACTGCCCCTAGATTAGCAAATAGGAGAATATCCGGAGCGAGCGATCGCACAGCAAAAGTATCGGCCACTTGAGAATTTTCCACGGCCACTCGTTGAGAACCCACTCCCATTGCTATTTTATACTTTTGAGCAACTTTGGCTAACCGATAATTAATCATTTTTGCTTGTTCAGTGCCACCTGTCATTGAAGATATCAACAATGGCGCACCTAATTGTTTTCCCAGAAATGTAGTGTTTGTAGTTATTTCGTTGCGGTTTAGTTCTGGTAAACAACAATGGGTAAAACGGTAACGGTCTAAGCCATTAGTAATGTTGTTAAATTGGACATCTGATTCCAGACAAATTCTAAGATGGTCTGCTTTGCGAGTTTGAGTTTGGGAGTTTGAGTTCATCAGTTATTTAGTAAGCATTCAGCCGTCAGCCATCAGCTATCAGCTATTACTTTTAGTTAGAGCTGACCGCTAATAGCTCTTTGCGGAGCATTTCTTGCGAAATGCTTAAGTTATTTATTATAGCAAGGAATGAGTTGGTATTTGACATAGATTAATGATGAACCTGAGATAGAGAAAAGCTTTTGTCACTGTTCCCTGTTCCCTGATTAATGATGAACCTGAGACACCAGAAAAGCTTTTGTCACTGTTCCCTGTTCCCTCTCTTGGTGCGCATTCCCTTGCGACTGTCGTCGTCGCGGGGTCGCACAGCTGTTCCCTGTTCCCTGCTATATTTCAAATGTTTATCGAAAAAAAACCATTGCCATATCTATTAAAGCAGGGTCAAAAGCTTCACTTCTACCATGATAATGTCCCCAATCAGGTTTTTTTTTTCTAACTGAACTTCTACACCTTTTTCTGATAGAGCATCTGCTAATAAAACACTTTGACTCATTGGTACAACATTATCTTTTTCTCCGTGCATAATCAGAAAAGGTGGATCTTGAGCATCAATATAATTAATAGGGTTAGCAAGTGCTGCTAATTCTAATTTTTGCGAGACAGGTCCTCCTAATAACTTATTAGTTACTAAAGTATAACCATACCATTCTTTATCTTTATACTTTTCCTCAACAGCAGGAGTAATAGGTTCGTCAAAAGCGGGAGTAACTTTCGTAAAATCTGTAACTGGATACCATGAACAAACTGCTTGTACAGCACTAGATATTTCTGGGTTATTTGTTCCTTCCAATTCTTTTACTCCTGCTGATGTTCCTAATAAAGCACTTAAATGTCCCCCAGCAGAAGGTCCCCAAACACCAAAAATGTTAGGGTCTATATCGTACTTATCTGCATTTTTTCGCAGCCAACGAACAGCTTTTTTAACATCATGAATTTGGGCAGGAAATAGTGCTTCATTACTAAATCTATAGCTAATACAAGCCATGGCATAATTTCTTTGTGCCACAATTTTTCCAGGGCAATATTCTTTAGTTCCTCGTAACCAACCACCACCATGAATATAGATTAATAAAGGTAAAGGTTTATCTGGTTTTGTTTCTGGTAAATATAAATCTAAAAGCAGTGCTTTTTCCTGATTTTGAGAATTATAATTTCCATAAACAAGATTTTGTATAACCTTAACTTCCATCGGTTTTTGCTGACAACTTGTGATTAATAATGTCAGCAACAGTAATAAAAATTTGAGGCGATGAGTCAACCTCCCAAAAGTAATAAGCATTTGTTGTATTTCCTAACTAGAAAGAATTTAACGAAGTCAGAAGTCAGAAGTTATTTTTGTAACGGAGACTTGAGCAAACCTCCAAAAATATTTCGCCTTACAGCGCTTTTGCTGATTGATAAACCACATCGTCATAACCAAAACCCTGTAAGGGCGGGGTTGCACATTATGGAATGATACTGCAAAAAATTGCTTTAGATTTTGACTAAAAAAACCATTAATTAATCTACCAATTCTCAAATCCAAAATTTTGTTCATCAAAAATCTCAAATCATTCGTCACTGTGCAACGCCGTAAGGGCGAATGCCATTCGCCCCTACTGTGGTCTACTGAAATGAAAACCCCTGTAAAAGGTGGGGTTGCGCGACCCAATTATTTTGATAAAAATACACTAGATATCTCCAAAATATAGACTTTTTGTAAAAGTAGAGAATAGGGAAGATGTTTTTAGGAAAAAAACACAGAAAATAATTTTTTGAGTTATTACACTCTAGTTTATAGCAAATAAAGGGCAAGTTTATTTTCTGGAGATGTCTATCCTAATTAAAGAGCATGAGAAACTGCTTGCTAACCAACCATTAGACATCTCCAATAATAAAAATCAAATCAATTATCCCACATAAATTATCAATTATTTCCCCCTATTCCCTATTCCCTATTCCCTATTCCCTATTCCCTTTTTTCTGGAGATATCTAATAACAACGGAAAACGCTATATCAATTCATATAACAGCTTAAGAAAGCGATCGGCATCTACATCCAGACAAGCATCCACATTGGGAGGATCTGCTGTTTCATCTCGGCGATCGCGTCGGTCTGCTAATGACATACCGGAGGTAAACTTTCCTTCTGTCTCCACCACCATGTAAACTGACTCAGTGGACACTAGACTTTGGTCGATCGCTACCCCAACTGCTAAAGGATCGTGCAGGTAGCAACCATAAAATCCTTCATTATCTCGGTAAAAAGCCATGTAAATTTCGGTACAGTCAGCAATAAACTGAGAAACTACAGAAGGATGCTGTTTGGCATATTCTTCAACAGCTTGGCGCGATAGAGGAGCTTTCATAGCCACATCTAATCCTACCAAAGTTAGGGGAATACCTGACTCCATAACTATTTGAGCTGCATCTGGATCGACAAAAAAGTTGAATTCTGCTGCTGCCGAGATATTACCAGGAACTATCACTGCTCCCCCCATAATTATAATGCGCCCTACTTTTTGCATAGTGTTGCGGTTGGTTTGTAGTGCGGTAGCAATATTAGTTAAAGGACCTAAAGCTACAATTGTTAGGTCCTTACCATACTCTTCAGCCGCCTTGAGCAATACTTCTATAGCATTCTCTGAAGAAGGTTGTACAGTAAGTTGAGGATAGCGATCCGTGCCGTCAGCATTTTTGAAACGATGGAGTTCTCCGAGACCATCAGCTCCGTGGATACCTGCAGCATTAAATGGAGGGCGAAGCAGAGGTTTTTCACAACCTTTCGCAACTAAAGGAGGATGTTCGGGTTGTACAATATCAATTACTCGCAGAACGTTATTAGCAGCTTGATGGACATCAATATTTCCTGCCAGTACAGTCACAGCTTTCAAATCAAAGCGATCGCAATTTAGAGCCATAATAATTGCTAAAGCATCATCAACACCACCATCTGTATCAATAATAATTGGACGAGGGGAACTTTGAGCATTAACCATTTTTTTTTCTCCTGAGATAATACAAAAGCATTATATAGCGCTGTGCGCAGGCAACAGCTCATCTGGCAACAGCTCATCTGGGGGAATAAAAAACCGATAATATAAGACCATTTCTCAAAAACTTTTCTACATTTTGTTGAGCAGGAAACCCACCCCTAACCCCTCCTGGGAGGGGAAGCAAACATAAGAATAATTAAGATTAATTTAGCTAAAATTAGCAAAAAAGTGATTTTGCTTGTGCTGATTAATTGATAACTGAAGTATTGCTCAAGTATAGCAATACTTTTGGGAATTGGTATAAGACTTTTAGCTCTTGGAAGGTATTGGCCTTTTTATAATCGAAAAAAGTGTGCCTGTTTCAATTCACTTACCCTCAAAAAAGTGAGTATTTTGGGGTGAGTATGGCAGAAAAATCAAAGAACAATTATTCCTCCTACTTTCTCTGTCTTCCCCTCCACCGGAGGGGTTAGGGGTGGGTTCCCATACTTTGCTTTTTTCAGCAAACCCTACCTAGATCGCTAAGGATGCTAGCTCATCCATAGATACCATACCATCGTTATTGGCATCGAGAGACTTAAACATCATATTGAGCAAACCATTGTCTGTATTTCCTGTCCTCTGTGCCAGAGCTTCCTGTAATTCGGTTGGGGAAATCTGTCCATCTTGGTTTTTATCCAGATATGCAAATGCTTTTTTTTACTGCTTGTTCGAGTTCTGTATGAGAAATGTACCCATCGTGGTTGCTATCCCATTCATCAAAATTAACTAAAATTCGCCACGCATCTTTCATACAAGTTTCCACGATTAAGTTTTTAGCAGGAAGACACTGTTCTAAAGGAGGTACTTTGCTATAAGCATTGATGTAATCAAGAAGTGGTTTAATTTCGTTTAAACCTGTCAGCAAAAATTGATAAATTCCCACATTATACATTTTGTTGGGGTCGAAAGCTTCGTGGTTAATACTAACTATTTTCAAACTGGGGTAGTCTTCAATAACGACATCTATATCTGTGTGTAAATAATTCGGTGCTTCCTGCTCTGGGGTACTGCGGGTAATAGCGATCGCCTCCTGTAATACTTTTCCTGGTATTTGGATAGTTGCAATTTCTGTTTCAAACGGCAGTTCCTCCATTAGATCGCCATAAGTAAAAGACGTACCTTGTTCATAGTCGCCCTGACCTCTGACACATCCTCCCTGAAGCATGACAATATCTATATTTTGTAAGCTTCTCTTGATATAAGAGCATAAAGTTGATGCCACTTTTTCCGGCTGATATCGGGTTCTTTTTGAGGACATGGTTTCTTTGACCTGAAAAATTTCTACATCCATCAGAGAACCCAGAAATTTTTGTGTTGTTTCCACGAACATTTGTGCATTGGGGTCTGCATCGAAGTGGCTAACTGGCAACAGATGAACTGCAGTATTCACTTGACCGTCGGTAGACCACCACACATCTGTCACTATGACATTTTTCGCATCAGAACCAGCTTTGACAATAAAGCTTTGAGCAATTTCTTCAATGTAGATTTCGTGTTCATGGCCACCGATAATTACTGGGATTTTGCCTTTGAGTTGGTCATCTTGCTCAATCTGCGTCGCTAGTTGTCTGTCTTCTACAATGGTTTGGTGGGTTAGAGGAATGAGTATAGTTGCTGCCTCTGCACATTCAGACCAGGTAGATTTTAAGGCATCAAAAATAGGTTCAATGGCTAAGTTTGTTCCAGGTCTGAAAATATCGGTGTTATCAGTGCAAAATCCAGCAAATACAACTCTGTGGTTTCCTACTTCTATAATGTCATATTTTGGCAGAGGATTGCCTTCTGGGCCAACAATTGGTAAGTTAGGAATATTACTATTTAGACATTTACCTTGGTAAGTTTTGAATCGTTCTTGCAGCACATCTAGATTGACATCGAATTCATGATTCCCAAAGCAAATGTAATCAATATCTACTACTTTTAAAACATCCAACATTGATTTACCACCATCCAACGACGTTAGTAAACAAGGGGAAAGAAAATCGCCACTGAGGACGGCCACCACTATCGCATCTTCTGCTGTCTGTTTTAGGCATCGAATAACTGTTTCGACATAGGGATAATTTTTGATGTCGTAAACGTCATTTATTGACACTATTCTTAGATAAGTGCCTGCTGCTTTTTTTGGCCTTGGTAAATACAATGGTAAATTTGTCATTATTTTAAATTACTATGGCAGTTTTCACCTTTTGTGAGGTACATTTGTCACATCTTGATGCTATTTATATCCTAAACATCACCTTTTGTGCAACAAAGCCACTTTTTACTGTTAACTAGACATCTCCAAAAATTATCAAGCACTTACTGTAACTATCTTTGAGAGAGCGATCGCCAGCTCCTCCAGATAGTCATTTTTTATGAGATTTATAGTATTACAGATAGTTATTGTTAATTATTTAGCATTTTTATGTAATTATTTCTGGCTTTTTACTATACCTAAAGTTATGATTTATGTTAACATTAGTGTTCCTATTCTTAATCTCACTAAACCACATATTGTTAAAATTACTTTTTCACGGGTTACTCTCTTTTAATCTGAATCTTTCTCGTGCCACTCGCGCAGATTTTTATCAGTCTTATTACATGTTCTACAAATCTTCTTTTTTGAGCTTTTTTTTGATTCTCTTTCTTGACTTTGTATGACATTTTATGGTTTCTTTTTTTTTCTTTGGCTTGTCAATTCTTTCCCCACCTTGATCACCTTTATCTCCTTGAAATCTTTGTTCTTTATCAAACTTTTTTTGTTGTTTTTTGGTAAGCATTTCCTCCGGAATGCTGCGCAAACAGCCGTCAGCTATTAGCTATCAGCTATTAATTTTAGGGAAGGTAAAAGCAACCTTTGAAATTGAAAAATAATAAAAAGTTACTACCAAAGTTCCTGGACAAAACCTCAGAAGTAATTATTCATTACTAATTGCTGATAGCTGACTGCTGATAGCTGAATGCTTACGTTTTTTGAATAAATTTATATCACTCTCTGGACCTCTTTCTCCTACTATTACATCAACTATTTCTTTTCCCAAAGCTAGTGATTACTATTTGATTTTTTAACGTATGACTTTTTGGCTTGACTGAGTAATATTTTTTCTGCTTTTCATCATTTTTTGACCTGAATATATCCTGCTGAAGTACTATTAACTCTCAATTCTATTTCTGTCAAAGCTTCTTTTATCCATAAATATTCGTTTTCTTTTCCCGAGAATTCCTCTAGTAAACTAGATGGTAATAATTCCCTCAAAATATCGCTCCAAAGCGCGAAAAATATTATTTGCTGTTGATTCACTAACTCGCTTAGGTTGCTCCTAGCAGTTGAAATGTTGGTACATGATGCAAATAATATAATGTCAACATTATCTCTTCCGCCTTGCCTAAAGACTTTTTTCTTCCTCCTCCCTATTTAAATCTTTTTTCTTCACTGGCGTTCGCGTTAGCGATGCGGAGCATTATCGCCTGTCTTTTTTTGTCTTCAACTTTTTGAGCATTTTCTATTAATTTTATTAGTTGTTTATCTGTAATACCAATAATCCTTTTTGTTTATGAGTGGATGATTATAAATATATTCTAATATATTATTCATTTGGGGACAGCATATATATAATTGGGCACTACAATTTTACCTTAATTTCTATTTTGGAGAGGTCTACTGATTAAATTCCTGTTCCAGAGCGACACAATTTTATATAGCGTTTCTCAAATTGGTGAGATACAGTTTTAGATCCCCCCTAACCCCCCTTAGTAAGGTAGGGTCAATTTATTGTCACGCTTAGAAAAATTGATGGGGAGATGGGGGGATGGGGGGATGGGGAGATGGGGGATGGGGAGATGGGGAGATGGGGAGATGGGGAGATGGGGAGATTCTTATATCTATTTGCTATTTGCACAATTTTTTGTATTTCATATCCATATAAATATTCTCTGACTACAATGAATTAGCCCTGCCTTAGTAAGGGGGGAACCGCTTAAAAAGGGGGGATATTTCAAAGTCCCCCTTTTTAAGGGGGATTTAGGGGGATCGTAAATGTACCTCATCTTTATGAGTAATGCCATAACATTTTTTATTCAAATGGATATCAGGCGATCGCTTTCTGTTACTGGAGTCCAAAGTAACTCAAATACTAATAAATAATCTGGGGTAACTTTGCCTAACTCTTTCAAAGTTTGCTTTAAACTTTCTCCATCATTAACTTCACCAAATAAAGGATAATCATCCTCCGTTCCCAACAACAAAGTCACAAGAATATGACTATCGACTTCCACATTATCATCAACAGTATTAACCTCAAACTTACACCTCTCAGCAAAAGATAACTGCTCAAAAATTTTTTCAGCTTCCTGTCTAGTCTCCACAGTTTCTGAACTAGCAGCAACATCAGTCCAATATTCCTCCGTTTGCAGCAGAGCGATCGCCGAGCTTAACAATAATTGTACTCTACCTTCTGGGGTATCAATATCGATCTCCTCACTCATTTTTGCTAAGTTAGATTGAATATTATTTGCTGGTGCAACCATTGTTACCTGTAACTTACTCACAGTTACAATATCATTAACCAAATCTTCTGGTACAGTTGCTACTGGCAATGTTTCCTCAATCACTTCCACATATCCTGGTGACTCCTCAATAACCTCTATATATTCATCTTCCTCAGCTACCAATACTTCTCGACGACCACCAAAAGCAGAAGCGATCGCCATAATTAAAAGATAAAAAATACATACCAGCAAAATTCCAATTAAAAGTATAGTAAGATACTCTTCTAAAAATATTCCTGGTCCATCGTAGTAGCTGTAAACAACTCGTTCGCGGACAGTAGGTTCGTAGTAGTAGCGGACTCTCGTAGTTGGATGCACATAATAAAATCTATCTGTACCTGGTTGCTCATAATAATATCGTCCGGCGCTACTATCAATAAAATAACGTTGCCCATTATCAATATTAATGTAGTAACGTCGTTGGGTTGCTGGTTCTACATAATAAAATCGCCCTGTACCTGTTTCCTGATAATAACGTTCTTGAGTTCCTGGACGGGTATAATAACGTCGTCCGGTAGCAGGTTCCACAGAGTAACGTTTTTTTGTAGTTGGAGCAAAGGAACCACTGCGAGTCCGTCCATCAGTGTTGGTGTTATTGGTAGTGGGGCGAGTAGTATTGTTTGGTTTGGTATTGTTGCTGGGTTTGGAAAATGAACCACTGCGCTGAGAGTTACTACCGGAAGAGGGGACTGGTTTTGTTGTGGGGCGAGTGTTATTGGTCGGTTTAACTAAATTATTTCTGCTAGGTTTGGGTTTTGAGTTACGAGGTTGAGACTGCGAACGGACTGGTTTACTGCGACTGGGGGAACTACTCCTACTTCTACTTCTACTCGAACTTCCAGAACTACTTCTACTTCTTCCTCCTCCTCCTCTTCTTCCTGCGTAAGCAATGGAGGTCTCTGTATTAATTAATTCACTGATGTCATTACTATGGGGATTAATACTAACTTCATTAACCAAAAATAATGAGACAATTGTGGCTAAGATTAATTTAGATTTACGCATTTCCTGATTTTTCCTAATTTATCAAAGTAATTGAGTCTAAAATTTTGCCTTTTAAGGTGAAATATTTTTATAAAGGGGATATTGAAGAAATTATAGAATTATCAACATATATTATATAACCGGATTCTATATAAATTCTAACTTCTGACTTTTGACTTTTGACTTTTGACCTCATTAATAGCTAGCCTTTTTCTTAGCAATTTCTCGATTATTTCGATATAAATCAATTCTGTTTTGGGCAACTTCATATTTAGTATGAGATTCAGGAACTTCTTTCATTAAAACTAAAGCTTGATGCCAAGTCATTGCTACTTCATTCCACTGTGTTTGAGTATTAGCTGTTTGGGCAAGTTCGGCTGCTTTTGTTGCTGCATTTATTCCATCTCTAAATGGGTCCGAAATAACTTCGGTTGTTTCTATCTGTTTTTCCGAAATAACTTCGGTTGTTTCTATCTTTGTTGAAGTATTTTCGGAATTAGTAGTAATAGTTGGATTTTCTGGAATATTGGCAGAATTAACTACAAAATTATTAGTTATATGATTTCCTAATGCTCCACTCCCTACAAGAGATAAAATTAAACCAATTATCATCAAGATAAAATTTTTTCTGATTTTTGTCTTACTCCAATTTTTAAGATAAAAAATGACAAAAGCAAAAGGAATAAATAAATAAGCAACACCCCATAATGTGCCTTCACTAAAAGCTTGAACTAAGCCCCATATTCCGCTTACTATTGCTAATATTAGACCTATAATCAAGAATCCAATTCCTAGAAAAAACATTTTCCCTAAGTATCCTTACGCAATGTATATTTGTATGAGATTTATTTTTTGTCTGTAATTATATTTTAGAATTTTGAAAAACAATATTCTAGATGTAAAAATACTGGAAGTTACAGTACAAAGCAAATTTTCCTAATCTCAAACTGACAATGTCCAGTTAAAATGATATTAAATCAACATTTTGACGGTCTAAATACAGTATATTTCTCTGCTATCTTTAGATATGCAAAATCCTTCTTTCTATCTCTGAGACTCTTTAATACCAATTTCCATGCATTAATGCTATACTTCCGATGCGACTTTAGCTATTAAGTAATAATAATGGTTCATTCATTAATTGATAATTGATAATGGATAATTGATAATTACCTCGGGTTTTAACCGAGAGGATTGAATATAAGGAAATATTATTTCTTTTTCCCCTTAAAAGGGGAGGCTTTAAACCATAATTATTTAATTATTAATAATTAATAATTAATAATTCGGTAATGTTTGTAACGATTATCGGCATTAAACTAAAGATATCTTATGTATTTGAACCCTGCTCCCTACTCTCAAGGATATGTAGCAATAATATGTCAAAAACTGACACCCAACCTAGGAAAATTGACTTTCTTGCGTGGATTTATAAATTTTTCATGTTTTAGCACTTCAAAGTGTAGATGCGGACCAGTAACTCCTCCTGTTCCTCCCACAATACCGATTATCTGGCCTTGTTTGACCCAATCATTTTTATTCACAAAAAACTTTTCCATGTGTGCGTAGGCAGTTTGAACACCTTTACTATGATTGATTTCAACAAAATTACCATACCCACTTATCCAACTAGCAATATTCACAACTCCATCAGCTGAAGCAAAGACTGGTTTGCCATTACAGTAACCTATATCTATGCCTTTATGTAATTTCATTGTTCTATAGATAGGATGGAGTCTATTACCGAATTCGCTAGTTATTACCCCATGACCTACAGGTCTGATAAAATCCGATCTATTAGGAGGAACTCCCAGGTAGTTAATTGCTAATACTAATACTATTGTTAATACAGTTAGCAAAACATAAAACTTCTTTTTAAGCTTGATATTTGTTCTATTTTTCTCTGCCTTCGGTTCCTTGCCTAAGGAATACTCTTCTGCTTCTTGGGCTAATTTTTCTGCATACTGAGAACGCTTTTCTATATCTGCATCTATTGCTGCTTGATTATCCCAATAATAAGCTAAGGCAGAATAAATTTGACTCATGCTCAAATGAGGATAGTTTTTCTGCAATTCTTCTGGTTTCTGACTGTAAGTTTTGAATGAGGTAATTAACTCGACTACTTTTATAGTGCTTCCTGTAATAACAAGGACGTTTTTTTCGTCGAGATGTACATATTTATATTTGGTGCTAGTTGTCATAGTTTTAATTGATATTGGTTTTGGTTATAGTTTTAACTCACATTCCGCAGGTTATATAGCGCTACACGCTAGGGAATAGGGAATAGGGAATAGGGAATAGGGACAAAAGCTTTTCTATGTCTCAGGTTCATTATCAATCTACGTCCTAACCAACTCGTTCCTTGCTATATTACGATCGCATTTAATTCCTCATTGAGCTACCATTAATATCTGTATTTAATGACAGAGTTAATATCATGTCCGTTGCTATTGTTTGCGTAAACCCAAGAGTGAATATCTACAGGAAATTTAGGTTTTTTTCTTGCTCAATAGTCTTCCTCCCTCTTCCCTCCTGACTCCTGACTTCCCCTCCTGGGAGGGGAATAAAAAAACGATAATATAAGACTTTTAGCTATTTGGCCCCTCCTGCAATTTGTAAATATACCAGCGCTCATTGCTATAATTCGGCCTAAAAAAACGTTCCATCTGAGCCCCACTCCCCGACTCCCCGACTCCCCACTCCCTCACTTCCCTACTCCCCCACTCCCCCACTTCCCACACTCCCCACACTCCCCACACTCCCCACACTCCCCGACTCCCCGACTCCCCACTCCCCCACTCCCCTACTCCCCTACTGCACCCGTTGCCACAACCTTTGAATTTCTCCTAAAACTGATGGTTGTGGTGCTGGTAAAGTGGAAATTTGCGGGTTAACTTGAGCGCCTGGAATATTCTGATTCCAAGGACTATTGGCAACTGAGAGCAAATCAATATTGCCGTGGGAGGGACGGAAACCATACTGCACAAATACTTTTTGTTGTTCTGGTTGAGTCAAGAAATCTACAAATTTACCAGCAGCATTAGCAGTTGCCCCATTTACATCCCGACGCACGACCGCTGCTGTCGCTACAGTTTCTACGGTGGGGTTGAGATAATAAACTTGATAAGGTTTATTTTGAGCTGCTCCTGACTGTTGCCAACGATAGAGGGCGATACTTTCGTAAACTGTTGCTACATCCGCATCATTAGGTCCGCGAGCAATAAATTCTTGTAACAATATATCGGTGGAACGGGGAGGCAAATATACTGACCGTTTGACTTTACTAAATAATGATTCAACGGTGGGTGTATTCAAGTTGTTGTTGCCTTTTGACTTTGCCCACAAATTCATGGTTATTTGCCCACTATTGGAACGAGTGGGGTCGGTGGTGACGAAATCAAAACTACCCCACTGTTGTTTACCACCTATTTTTTGCCAGCTACCTGCTGCCATTGCTTTTTCTAATTGTTGCCAGGAAAATTTGCCATTGGGAAATAAGATTTTTCCACGTTCAGGCCAAGCAATTCCTACTAGGAAAGTTTTGGCGATCGCTGTTGGTTGTTGATAGAATGCTTGGGTATTATTTTGACTTTGCCAGCGTTGGTTTAATTCATCTAATAGTGCTGCATTTGTCGGGATTAAAACTGTAGGGTTAAAGTCGTTTTTTTGGTCTATGTAATTGTTGATTATATCTTGGGAACCTTGGAATTTTAATTCTAAGTCTATCTGGGGATATTTTTGCTCAAATTGAGTTTCTATTTGTTGGAGTGGTTCGGCAAATTCTGTGCCACTAACTACTATGATTTTTTGATTTAATCCTGGAATTGGTGCATAAGCTAAAGCTAATGCTGCACAAGTAAGTATTCCAGATAAAATGCGACGATTTTTGATAGATTTTTGATTTGTAATTGTCATGGTTGAATATTCTCCTAGTGTCAATTCAGTTATCAGTTATCAGTTATCAGTTATCAGTTGTCATATTAAGTAAATTTTTAATAAGGAATAGGCAACAGGCAACAGGCAACAGCTAGCAACTGCCATTACTACTCATTATTAACCTTCTATACTAGATAAATAAACGCCTTATTTATCCTTTTTCCTTCTTCCTTCTTTTTTCTTACTTCTTCCTTCTTCTACCAATTTGAAAAAAGAATGTTACAAATAGTTCCAAACTTTAGATGTCGAATAATTTGCTGAAATTACTGAAGCATCAAAGTTTTGACCTATAAAATCTTACTTTTGACTTTTAACTTTTGACTTTTGACTTTTGAATTCCGTTTTACGGAATTCCTTCTTCCTTCTGCTAATTAATTTTAACGGCTGCTACCATCTTTATATGGAACAGGTGGTTTTTTGTCCTCTCGATAATTTTTTTGTTGTTGAATAATAGCTATTTCAGCTTTAACAAAACTACCATTTAACTGACTTATTAGTATTTTATCCTCTTGTAAAAAAGTCATAGCTGTTGTGAAAAGTGCTACCAATAAAAGAGAATCAAATTTATTGTTCATAACTTTATTTCTGGTACTTATAAATACATCAGAAAGAATTTAATTATTTCCGCCAACTTAATTATTTTCAGGAATACAATTAAATCAATCTACTTAGAGTATTCATATCTCAGCACTTTTTCAACGGTGAAATATTAGTAACTAAGTACAGCAGTCTAAGCAAAGGGCGCGGACAGATCGAGAAGCTCTAATACCATTTATCAAAAACTTTTCTACATTTTATTGAGCAGAGGACCCACCCCTAACCCCTCCCTGGAGGGGAAATTGGGGGAGTGGGGGGAGAAGTAAAAAGTAAGAATAATTAACATTAACTGGGCTATTTTTAGCAAAAAAGTAACTATACCTGTTTTAATTAATTAACAACTGAAGTCTGACCCAAGTATACCGTTCCTTTTAGGAATTGGTATAAAACTCAGATAACGTAATACTTTTACTTCTTCTTTCTTCCTTCTTCCTTCTTCTTTCTTCCTTCTTATCAAAGAAATATTTTCATATTATTTTGATAGCTATTTAACTCGTCACTTAAACTGCGTAATTCTTGAATTTCTGCCAAATCATTCAAATTAGCATTCCGCAATTTATTCTCTAGTTCTTGCAATAATCCTGCCGAATCTTGAACCATTGTATGCAGACTAACAATTTTAGCTTGCCGAGTATCTTTTCCAGCTTTTGCTAACTGAATATTTCGCTCTAAACTCGCAGCTAATTGTTTTAAGTGCTGTTGAGTAATATCAGAATTTGACCTTTGCTTACTCTTAACTTCTAATAGTTGTCTTTCCAAATCCTCCACAGATAATAACGCCTCATTCTTAGGTAAATTTTGAGACATTTGTGTAATTTTATGGGGCAATTCAATAGCGCGATCGCAAACTGATTGAACTGTTACTAATAATTCCATTTGGAACGCTTCACCACCTAACAATTGATTAGCTTCTTGCCGCAAAACTTCAGCTTTCTGTGCCAAATTTTTTGCCAGTCCAGAAATAACTTCTAATTCTTGTTCTAACTGTTTTTTTGCCAACTTTTCTGGATCGGGTTCTTGAGATTTCAACACTGTAGCACTTGCCACAGAAACAACCGCCGTAGCAGGTAAAATTACAAAACTTGGCAACCTCACAAACCGGACACCAGCTATTAACAAAAATCCACCTATTAATATAGATATAGGATAATCAAACGGATTAACTAATTTCATATTTACCTCCAGATAAAAATTAAAATTCTGTTTGTAGATCGGACATTAAATTAACAATACTTTCTGGGTCTCCCTGACGATAATAACCACCATTTAAACTAGCAATTTGTTTCAAGACTCCAGCATCAAATTCTCCCTTTTTCCCATAACCAATAGTAAAAAAAGCAATCCTTTTGTCAGAATCAAATCCACTGTTTTTCAGATTATCGCTAAGTTGTTTGAGAGAAGTTTGAGAACCAGAGTCTTCCCCATCAGTTAAAAGAACTACAGCATTAATAGCATCAGAACGCAGATTTTCCTGTAATAAATTTCTGGCATTCAAAGCAGCATCATAAAGTTTCGTACCACCATCCGCTTTCAAACTACTAATAAACTGCATACCGCGAGCGCGACCTTCAGTAGTACCATCAACCCAAACCGGAGCTTTAATTTTAGAGTCAAAGTCAATTAGAGCAATTTTTTCTTTTGGTCCTAAACCTTCGAGATAATAGCGCAAGGTATTCTGAACAGCAGGTAACTTTTCACCGCTCATAGACCCAGAAGAGTCAACTACCAAAACTACCTGAGATGGTTTCTTCGCAAATTCCTGCCAAGACTTAATCATGGCATTCACTACTTCTGGTTGGGGAGTCCGCAGAGAATCATATCTAGCATTGGGGTCTACTCCGTATTGGGAAGAAAATTTTGCTCCCAAAGGGACCCCCGGTATCCCTGGTCTAAGACCTAAGTCTGTAAGAATTTTTTGGGCGACTGGCGATCGCAAATATTCAATGACTTTTTCTGCTGCTTCTTTTTCCTCCTCGCTCACCCAGGGTGCAGTTGGTAAAATTGCCCTCATATTAGAAGTAAAAGTAGAACTGGGATAAATTGCTTCATAGCGAGTTTGAGTATTATCAGTATTTGCCTCAATTACGGAAGACTCATAAACAGAAGCGATGGATGCCCAAAACGGACCATTTTTCACCATATCTTCAGCTAGAGAACTGGTGGAAACCCCGTAACGAGTGACTTTGCTCTGAATTTTTTGGACTTGGAATTGATATTGTTTTACGTTAGCAACTGTGAGTTGTTCGGGGCGTTTATTGGCAACAGAGGCAAACTGAGCTACCAAAGTTTGTAGACCAGAATTGGAACGAGTGGGAGCAGTGTGAACATAATGTATTGGTAGTTGGGGACTATTAGGGTCTAGGTCTTGGTGAGTTTTAGCACTGACGAGCGATCTATATATATCTGGTTGTTTCCGTAGTCCTGCTGCTATTTCTTGTGATGCCATGAATACCATGGGACTGTTTGCCAACAAAGGTGCATCAGTAATTTGAGGAATATAGTTTTGTCCGGGATAGATTTGATTGATTTGGTATAAGAGTTGGGAATGATAAATTTCTCCATCTACGGAAATTAGGGTGGGAAATTCTGGGGAGTCTGGTTGGATGGTTCCACTTTTGAGTTTTTGGGATAAAGAAACGATATCTTTGACTACATCTCCACTACCTTTCGCTTCGCATTTTAGGTAAAAAGATTTACCATTATCGAGTTTTGGTTGTTGTTGGTTTAGTTGGGTCGCTGCTTGGTTACAGAATTTTTCTAAGGCACTGCCAACTAAAAATTTTACTTCCAACCCTGAAGTATTTGAGGAATTATTAGCTGGAGTACAAGCTCCCAAAAACAGAAGTCCTAAGCTGGGAATTAGACTGATTTTTTGCCAGTTGATTTTCATTTTTCTGTGATAGTTAATTTAGCTATAGCAACGGCCAGGTTGGTTAGGAAAATTAGTGCGAGCATCTTGCTCGTGACATGAATCATCCGATCTGATGTCCTAACTTATAGTGGCGACTGCTATATATTTATTAATCAGCCTTTTTCTCCCTATTTATGCAAAAAAAATAGGCATCCTGTAGAATGCCTTTATGAATAATTAGGGGCGGGGGGCGGGTTTACCCAGTCGTGGGTGAGACCATTAACTTAACGCGGAACCCGCCCCTACTTAACTAAATGCTTTGTTCCTTCTTACTTTTGACTTTTGATTATTGGGGCGGGGGGCGGGTTTACCCAGTCGTGGGTGAGACCATTAACTTAACGCGGAACCCGCCCCTACTTAACTAAATGCTTTGTTCCTTCTTACTTTTGACTTTTGATTATTGGGGCGGGGGGCGGGTTTACTCAGTTGTGGGTGAGACCATTAACTTAACGCGGAACCCGCCCCTACTTAACTAAATGCTTTGTTCCTTCTTACTTTTGACTTTTGATTATTGGGGCGGGGGGCGGGTTTACTCAGTTGTGGGTGAGACCATTAACTTAACGCGGAACCCGCCCCTACTTAACTAAATGCTTTGTTCCTTCTTACTTTTGACTTTTGATTATTGGGGCGGGGGGCGGGTTTACCCAGTCGTGGGTGAGACCATTAACTTAACGCGGAACCCGCCCCTACTTAACTAAATGCTTTGTTCCTTCTTACTTTTGACTTTTGATTATTGGGGCGGGGGGCGGGTTTACTCAGTTGTGGGTGAGACCATTAACTTAACGCGGAACCCGCCCCTACTTAACTAAATGCTTTGTTCCTTCTTACTTTTGACTTTTGATTATTGGGGCGGGGGGCGGGTTTACCCAGTCGTGGGTGAGACCATTAACTTAACGCGGAACCCGCCCCTACTTAACTAAATGCTTTGTTCCTTCTTACTTTTGACTTTTGACTTTTGACTTTTGACTTGATTTAATCAATTACCCAATAACCATTATCTCGCCAATATTGTTCTCTTAAAGCGGCTTCTAAATCATCTTCTCCAATCCAACCTTGAAATAATAAAAGCTCACCAATTTTTTGATGACATGAAGTCTGAATATCTATTACTTGATTTAATTGAGCTTGAGAAATTAATTGTCTACGGATTAGAATTTCACCTATTTTCATCATGATATTTCACCTATTTGAGATTGATATAATTTTCTATAGGCACTCTAATAATTGAGGCCATATATTAAGTGTCTATTTTTTCTTTATACTTATTAATCAGCTAGTTTCTGGAAAATTATGCAAAATTCGATCTAGCGAGGAATAAATCGTCAGAAATCAAAGCATCTTAACTATCTTATTCATCAACAAAACATGGCTATTTTACAGATATTATCGGCATCGTTTACAAAACTTAATATTTTAAATGTATAGACATTTCCGTTCTACTAAACTCACCTAAACTCTAAAAAAAATGATTACTTATTTGATAAATATTGGTAGGGCTTATCGATAAAATTAGCAACAACATTAGCTAATTTTTTAACTTTTTCAATGTCAGAATCATATAATATTAAAGGAATTTTAAACTGATGATTTTGATTTTCTGCTGGTAATACTAACTCTAAGCTACAGGATTTATCTCCATCGCTATCTGTATAACTGTCTAGAATTAACTCTTTGATTTGGGCAAAGGAATAATGTTTGGTTTTGATACCCAATAAAGAATAGATTTTGTAGGTTAATTGTCGTTCACTTTTGTTAAGTGTAATGATTTTTAGATAAAAAGATGCGTATAGAAGTAAAACTCCTATTCCAAGAAAGGTAATGCCGATAGCTAAAGGTATCAGGTTTTCCTTTTTCCAGCCTAGATCGTACTGAATAAGCAGAGATGACTCAGTTGAATTATTGATAAATGTGTTAATTTTTGTTGCCATTTCATTCATTTCTTGAGGGGAACCATGAATACCATTGGAATATGAATTACCCTGCCAACTGACAACTTCTTCTCCTGTTTGAGTTACTAGGGTAACAAAATAATCAAAAGAAGTGTCACCATCACTATCCTGACTTTTCCTCGAATTAAATTTAGCTTCTGCTACCCGAGTCAAGGAAGTAGAAGAATATGGGATTAAACCTAAATACTCTGAGTTATTGACCTGACAATTGACTTGAGTTGGTTCGACTCGTTGACACGAAACCTTAATTACTCCTATCTGCCATAAACCTACTAAAGTAAAAAGCAACGAAATTCCTGTCCAGGGAAAAGCGAAGATAAAGGCAAAACCATAAGATAATCTATTCTTAAAAACCAGTTCTTTTTCAGTCTGCTTAACTATATCCATATAATTTCTCCTGTGATACCTGAATTGGGCAACCATATATCTACAGATAGAGAAGGTTCCCAATAATTTATCAGGCACTACCGAAAAATTTATGCAAAATTCGATCTAGCTAGGAATAAATAGTAAGAAATCAAAGCGTCTTACTGTATTATTCATCAACAAAACATGGCTATTTTACAGATATTATCGGCATCGTTTACAAAACTTAATATTTTAAATGTATAGACATTTCCGTTCTACTAAACTCACCCAAGCTCTTAAAAAAAATAATTACTAATTTGACAGTTCTTGATAGGGTATCTCGATCAAATCAGCCACAGTATTAGCTAAATTTTTAACTTTTTCAATGTCAAAACCTTTTATTAAAGTGACTTCCCGCTGATGATTTTGATTTTCTGCTGGTAATACTAATACTATCTTTAAGCTACAGAATTTATCTCCATCGCTATCTGTATAAATGTCTATAATTAATTCTTTGATTTGGACAAAAGAATAGTGTTTGGTATAAGTATTCAATAAAGAAGATTCTTCGTAGGTTAATTGTCGTTCACTTTTGTTAAGTATTAGTGTTCTTAGATACAAAACTGCTACAATTAAGATTCCTATTGCAATAAAGGTAATGCTGATAGCTAAAGGTAGCAGGTTTTTCCATTTAAAACGTAGATCGTAGTGAATAAACAGAGATGGCTTAGTTGAATTATTGATAAATGTGTTAATTTCTGCCACAATTTGATTCATTTTTTGGGGGTTACCCTTAAAACCATCGATATATGAATTACCCTGCAAACTGACAACTTCTTTTCCTGTTTGACTTACTAGGGTAACAAAATAATCAAAATAAGTGTCACCATTACGATCCTTCTTCTTCTGTGAATTAAATTTAGCTTCCGTTACCCTAGTTAAGGAAGTAGAAGAATCTTTGATTAAACCGAAATATTTTGAGCTATCGACCTGACAATTAACTTGAGTTGGTTCAACCCGTTGACACGAAGCCTTAATTACTAAATCCTTCTGTAATACAATCATTGGAGGAGTAAACACTGGTATTCCTATACTGGGAAAAACAAAAAACAACAAGATCCATAATTTATCTTTTAGGACAAGTTCTTTTTCATTCTGCTGAACTATTTCCATATAATTTCTCCTGTAATACCTTAATTGGACAACCATATATCTACGGATAGAGAAGGTTCCCAATCATTTATCAGGCACTACCAAAAAATTTATGCAAAATTCGATCTAGCTAGGAATAAATCGTCAGAAATCAAAGCGCCTTACTGTATTATTCATCAACAAAACATGGCAATTTTACAGATATTATCGGCATCGTTTACAAAACTTAATACTTTAAATGTATAGACATTTCCATTCTACTAAACTCACCCAAACGCTAAAAAAAAATGATTACTAATTTGACACTTCTTGATAGGGTATCTCGATAAAATCGGAGAACATTGTGGCCGATTTTTTAATTCTTTGATATTATCATGATATTTTAAAGTTATTTTCAACTGATGATTTAGATTTTCTCCTGGTAAGACTAACTCTAAGCGATAGGATTTATTTTCATCTTCATCACTAT
Organism: Okeania sp. KiyG1; assembly: GCF_014132355.1. Taxonomy (GTDB): domain Bacteria; phylum Cyanobacteriota; class Cyanobacteriia; order Cyanobacteriales; family Microcoleaceae; genus Okeania. The sequence continues at coordinate 51,075 of NZ_BLZO01000094.1, read as the reverse complement.
TTGTATAACTTTCTAGAATTAATTTTTGGATTTGGGCAAAGGAATAGTGTTTGGTTTTACTACCCAATAAAGAAAATACTTTGTAGGTTAATTGTCGTTCACTTTTATTGAGTATTAGTGTTTTTAGATAAAAAACTGCGTATAGAAGTAAGATTCCTATTGCAATAAAGGGAATGCAGATAGCTAAATTTACCAGATTTTTCTCTTTCCAACGTAGATCGTATTGAATAAGCAGAGATGGATCGTTTGAATTATTGATAAATGTGTTAATTTTTGCGACCATTTGATTCATTTCTTGATATGAATTACCCTGCCAACTGACAACTTCTTTTCCTGTTTGAGTTACCAATGTCACAAAATAATTACTGCCATCACTATCATTTTGGGAATTAAATTTGGCTTCTTTTACCCGAGTTAAGGAAGTAGAAGAACCTTGGATTAAACCTAAATACTTTGAGCTATTGACCTGACAATTAACTTGAGTTGGTTCGACCCGTTGACATGAAGCTTTAATTACTCCCATCTCCGATAAAATTATTAAACTAATCAACAATGGTATTCCTATCCAGGGAAAAACAAAAACCAACGAGGCCGCAAAACGAGTAGATAATTCATCTTTTAAGACAATTTCTTTTCCAGTACACTTAACTATTTCCATATAATTTCTCCTGTAATACCTTAATTGGACAACCATATATCTACGGATAGAGAAGGTTCCCATCATTTATCAGGCACTACCGAAAAATTTATGCAAAATTCGATCTAGCTAGGAATAAATCGTCAGAAATCAAAGCGCCTTACTGTATTATTCATCAACAAAACATGGCAATTTTACAGATATTACCAGTATCCTTTACAAAACTTAACACTTTAAATGTATAGACATTTCCGTTCTACTAAACTCACCCAAAGCATTCAAAAAAAATGATTACTTATTTGACTGTTCTTTATAGGGTTTATCGATAAAATCACTAACAACATTAGCTAATTTTTTAACTTTGTAAATGTCAGAATCATGTAATATTAAAGGGATTTTCCACTGGTCATTTTGATTTTCTGCTGGTAATATTAAAGGGATTTCCCACCAATCATTTTGATTGTTTGCTGGTAATACTACCTTTAAGCTATAGGATGTATCTCCATCACTATCTGTATAACTTTCTAGAATTAATGCTTGAATTTGGGCAAAAGAATAGTGTTTGGTTTTGATACCCAATAAAGAATAGATTTTGTAGGTTAATCGTCGTTCACTTTTGTTAAGTGTCATGATTTTTAGATACAAAAGTATATACAGAAGTAAAACTCCTGTTCCAAGAAAGATAATGCAGATAGGTAAAAATAGCAGGTTTTCCAATTTCCAACGTAGATCGTACTGAATAAGAAGAGATGGTTGAGTTGAATTATTGATAAATGTGTTAATTTTTGCCACCATTTCATTCATTTCTTGAGGGTAACCCTTAACACCATTGATATATGAATTACCCTGCCAACTGACAACTTCTTTTCCTTTTTGAGTTACTAGGGTAACAAAATAATCAAAATAAGTTTCACCATCACTATTTTTCTTCTTCCGTGAATTAAATTTGGCTTCTGTTACCCGAGTCAAGGAAGTAGAAGATCCTTGGGTTAAACCTAAATACTCTGAGTGATTAACCTGACAATTAACTTGAGTTGGTTCGACTCGTTGACATGAAACGCTAATGACTCCCATCCCCCGTAAAAATGCTAAACTCGAAAGCAACGATATTCCTGTCAAGGGAAAAGCGAAGAAAAAGACATAACCATAAGATAATTTATTTTTCAAAACAAGTTTTTTTCAGTCTGCTTAACTATTTCCAGATACATATATTTCTCCCTTGATACCTGAATTGGGCAACCATATATCTATATATCTATAGATACAGAGGGTTCCCAAATGAAGATTTACTAATTTATCAGGCACTACCGAGAAATTTATGCCAAATTCCAGGAATTAAATTTATTGCCATATCCGTTGAGCTATTGGTAGGGTGTGTTAGCGCTAGCGTAACGCACCGCACCTGATGGGTTAAGAATGGTTTGGTTTCTTTTTGTCCATAGATGGTGCGTTACATTTCATTAACGCACCCTACTGGATTGGTTTTTGTTGATAGATGGTGCGTTACATTTCATTAACACACCCTACTGGACTACTATTGTACTTTTCCTTCTTCCTTCTTTAAAACATTAGCTATTGGTAGGTTGTGAAGCGCGCTAGCGTAACGCACCGCACTTTATGGGTTAAGAATGATTTAGTTTCTTTTTTGTCGGGAGATGGTGCGTTACATTTCATTAACGCACCCTACTGGACTATCTGCTTTTTCCTTCTTCCTTCTTCCCTCTTCCTTCTTCCTTCTTCCCTCTTCCTTCTTCCTTCTTCCTTCTTCCTCCTTCCTTCTTCCTTCTTCAAAACATTAACGAATGGGACTATATCCAGCTTCTTCAATTAATTTTTGCCCTTCATCTGTCAACAGTAAATTTCCATAAGCTTCTCCAGCTTTTTCATCAAAAGAACCATCTTTTTTTCACAATCACAAATAACCGTCTCGAAATCGGATATGTTCCATTTTCAAATGCTTCTAAATTTGGTTGGTTACGCTGTTCAGGACAATTTTCTGGCGGCACAAATTCACCTTTATAAGGAGGAATAAAAGTACCTCCCGATCGATAGGCAATTGATAAAGGTTTTACACCACACTGAGGAATTATTTCTGAAGCTGTGGCAAAATAAATTCCTCCTTTATTTGCAGTTACCTCTCGTAAAGCTTGAGTAGTAGTGGGAACCAAAGCTACATTTTCACCAAATTCTTTGTTACCTAAAATGTTTTCTTGAAAGAAAGGAGTTGTACCACTATTCAAAGGACGAGTATAGAGAATAATTTCAATATTAGGTCCTCCTATTTCACTCCAATTTTGAATCTTACCAGTATAGATTTCTTGGAGTTGTTTTAAGGTTAAACCTGCCACATCAAGTTCTGGATGAACTACTATAGCAATGCCATCCATAGCCACAGGAATTTGCTTTAGTTGAAATCCTCTATTTCTGGCGATTTGCAATTCAGTATCTGTCACAGGTCGTGAAGATTCAGCAAAAGAAATTTGACCTTCTAATAGCATTTTAATTCCAGTTCCTGAACCAGGAGGTAAGCTAGGATGTTGTCTGTAATTTAACTGAAATTCTGGAAAGATTGCTTGAATTTTAGGATTGATTTTAGCGCGAATTGGTGCCCAAGTTGTACTAGCTCCATGTAGCCATTTACCATTAGGAACATCAGAAACATAAGCAAGACATCTGACAGGTTTGATTTGATTTTCTGTGGGGGGTTTATTTTGGATGGGTTGTTGCGGACAGGGAGAATTTACGACATCTTGTTCTGGTGTTTTTTCTCCACTAATCAGCGAGAAAATTACTCCACCAATAATCAATAAACCTATAGCTCCTAATAATAATAAAATTTTTTATTCAGTAATGAAGTTTGGGGAGTCTGGATTAAGTTGCCAGTAATTTGTTGCCAAGTTAAAGGTTTATCTAATGCTGACTCTCGAATACATATTGTTGGTAACCACATTGCTCCTGGATAATCAGATTCAAAATATTCCAGACGTTCTCTGGCAGCATGAACAGAACTAAATAAGGATTTATTTTTAGTAAACTCCTCAAAAAATATTCTAAAAATTTGACTGCTACTTCATCAGGTATGGGTTCTCGCATGACAATACTACGAGGCAAACTTAACTGAGCTAATTGACTCGCTAATCCTAAACCATCACAGGAGTTAAATATTGCTAATTGTAATCCTTTATCTATTACATATCTGAGAGAATTCTTGAATTCGTCAATGCTTAATTCGTCACGGTCGTTGAGAGAAATCCAGCCAATTGTACCATCTTCTTCACTGCGACTATGACCGGAGAAAATAAAGATATGATAACCTAATTCTTCTCTGAGAGTATTAGCAAATTTTTCTCTATTGGGCTGTTTTAAGCATATAATTTCTGCTCCTTTTGTCTGTAATTTTCGCACTATTTCTACATCTAAATCGGTATTAATTCCGGCACTTTTTCCTACGACTAAAAGCACTCTGAGTTTGCCATGATTAGGAGAAGGTTTTAATGCACCTTTTCCTCTGACTCTCATAGCAATTTCTGCTTGAGGAAACCGAGATGCTAATAAACCCCATTCTTGCCAAGGTAGTCGTCGTAGTTTAGGATTTTTCGCATCTAGAAATACACGAATTTCTGATTCAGAGTTTTGCAATGAGCTAAATACAGAAATTAATTCTTCTCGGATTGGTCGCCATCGACTATCGTCAGAATCTAGCCATTTATTAATATGATTTTTACCAGTTTTCTTTGTTCTGAACTGGAGAAAGAAATAGTTTTTTTGGGACTAATTCTAGTAGAAATTTTACGAACTTTTTCTAGTTGGTTATAAGCTAACTGCCAATTACTCAATGATGATTCTAATTCTGGTGGTAAAGCTGGTAAAAAACCATCAAGAGAATCAAATTTACCATCGTTAGCAGTGAGAGTTACATAAAATCCAGAGGCTTCAGTTTCGAGAAGTTTAATCTTAACAATACTCATAGTTGCATCCTAAAGGAAGTCAAAATTCAAAAGTCAAAAGTCAAAAGTCAAAAGTAAGAAGGAAGAAGTAAGAAGGAAGAAGTAAGAAGTAAGAAGGAAGAAGTAAGAAGGAAGAAGTAAGAAGTAAGAAGTAAGAAGGAAGAAGTAATATGAAATACAAAAATTGTGCTAGTTACCGAATAATTAGGGCTTGCTGATTAAATCTAAAAGCATTGACATATAAAGACATTAGCCTTTTTAGGTCTGTAATACCTTGGTTTTCGGCTCTTCATGCTCAAAAAGGAGCGTATTTTAGGCGCATAGTTGGGCACAACAATCTTGAGACAATTCTTTCTCCTACCTCTTCTAAATTCCCATTTCTCCTGTCTCCTGTCTCCTACCCCAGCAAAAAGATTTTCCATAAGCAAACCCTAATTATAGCGGTTTTCATTAACATATATAAGGTTTAAAGCTTCTCCTTTAAAGGGATAAAGAAGGAAAAATTTTTCTTTGAATAAATCCTCTTCTTTTCAAGGAGAGGTAATTGTTAATTATTAATTATTAATTATTAATTATTTTGAGCTTCCCTCCTCCAAGATAATAAATTCATATTTGCCAGATTTAGCATTAGGTTTTACCTTAACTAATACTGATTTATCTGTATCGAGAAACTGGCGATCGCCTAACTCAGTAAATCTAATTTTTCCAGTTACTCCTTCTACTAAAAAATCAGGACTAGACAAGATTCTTTGTAATTTTTGACGAGAGTAATTTCCCGCCATTTCATCCACTGCTTTAATAATAGTTTGAGTAGCATCATAAGATGTAGCAGTACGCCAATTAATTTCCGCATTCCAAAACTTTTGAGCTGTTTGACTAAATTGAGAGTTAGGGTGACGATGCCAAGGAATAGCAACTGTCAAATTATTCTGAGCTGCTTCTTCTCCAGCATCATTTACTACTCGATAATTATAGATAGAATCTCCCCCTATTAATTCTAATCCTTTAGCATTATCAATTACTCCAATAGCTTTAGTCAAAGTTATGTCAGTTGCTGGAACTAATAACATTACTTCAGCACCTTGATTTTTTGCCTGTTCAACACAGTCTTGGGCACTGAAATTTCCAGCATCAAGATAACATTTATGGACAAATTTTTTCATTTTCAATAGCATCTCGAATTCTCTAGTAAGAGATTCACTATATTCATTATTTGGTACATAAGCTACTGCTACATTTTTATCTAGAAAAATTTCCTGATTCAAATAGTTAAATAAGGTTTGGGCTGCAATTTGATCGCTAGGGGGAATTTTAAATACAAATTTGCCAAAGTTAGATAATCTAGTTGAGGTGCTAGTAGGAGAAATTACTACTAATTTATGTTTGTTATAAACCTGTCCTGCTTGGAGAGTCATTTCACTGGAATAATGACCTATGACGGCAAGAATTTCTCGTTTTTTTACTAAATATTCGGCAATTTGTTTTGCTGTTTCTGGTTTATATCGATCGTCAGTAATGGTGACTTGTAAAAATGTATTATTGGAGCTACCTTGGCAATTTAGTTGACTTTGAGTATCTTTAATTGCTAGAGAAATTTCAGATAAACCACAATTAAATTCACTTTGAAGTTGAGCAACTCCTCGCAAAATTTCCTGGGCAATATTAGGTTCTCCAGCAGCAGGAATACTGACTGCTATTTGTAATATTTCTCCAGTTTGATTGAGTATTTTTGTTTGTTTAGCAATGGCATTGTTCAAAAAAATAACTGTCTCTGGGTCATTTTTATCCCTATTCAGAGATTTGCGGAATTGGTAAATAGCACTACTAAATCTTTTGTTGTTGAATTCTTCCATTCCTAATTTTTTTTCTGAGGATATTTTCCCAGAAGGAAACATGGTTTTTTCGCCAATGGTACTATTAATTTTGGGAATCTCTGGAATTATGGTTTTAATTAATTGGCCTACATCTTTGAGCAGCAGAATAGCTGCAATGGATAATCCTGCCAATTCTAAGGGTAGTTTGGCTCGCTGAAGAAATGTATACCAAATATTTTGTTGAGTCATTTTATAGATAATAAGTAATAGGTTTATTGGTAATGGTTTAACAATTAATTTAGGTGTTAGGTAGGGCTTGCTGATTAAATATAAAAGCATTTACAGATAAAGGTTTTAGCCTTTTTATGGCCTTTAAAAAGTGTACCTGTTTCAGTCTAAAACACTCAAAAAGTTAGTATTTTAGGGGCATAGTTGGGCAGAAAAATCATTCTTACAATTCTTGCTCCTACCTCCTCGCTCATTCCCATTTCTTCTGTCTTCTGTCTCCTGTCTCCTACCCTCACCCATAAGACTTTTTCAGCAAACCCTAGGTATTGGGTATTGGGTATTATACCAATTTGAAAAAAGAATGCTACAAATAATAAGCAGTATTAAAATAATTTGTAGGAAATATCTATTGGACGAAAAAGATAAATTACTACATAGGAAATGGTATCAAACCTATTCATTCTGACTTCTGACTTCGTTAAGTGAGGTGGCAAATAATTGTGACTTATATCAAGTCTCATTAATTAGCCATAATAAAAATGTTTTCTCTGATCAATTCTCCCTGTTCCCTTTTCCCTTTTCCCTATTCTCTAAAATTTTTATTGTGATTGTTTAAAGATACATGATATTAATAACTACTTGAAATAGCTCTAGTTTAACAACTTTCAGCTATCAGTTTTAGTTAAAATATCAGCCTTGTAGATGCAGGATAATTTGCCAGTTTTGCAACCTTCAAGAATGCGCGAATTTAGAATGCGCGAATTACCTCTCCTTGAAAAGAATGAGGATTGACGAACAGGAAAATTTTGATTAGACATCTCCAGAAAACAAATATTTTAATTAGAGCAGTCTAAGGATAGGAAAAATTTACCCTAAAAAATCCTTTTTCATGCCTTTTTCATAAAAATATCTTACCTGTTGCCTTTCGGAGCTGTTGCCTGTTGCCTACTCCTGCAAAAAATCTATATCTTTTTCACCAGATGTCTATTTATTATCCCCTTAAAAGGGGAGGCTTTAAATAACAATATTTCGGTAATAGTATTGATTGAACTTGGGACAAATTATCTAATTATGTCAGTTCTAATTACCTCAGCTCCAATTAAAAGAAAAAGGATGTATTTCGGTTTCTTTCCTAATCACAGTTTTTTCCACTCCAGGTCTCCCCATCTCCCCATCTCCCCATACTCCCCATACTCCCCACACTCCCCACACTCCCCTACTCCCCTACTCCCCTACTCCCCCACTCCCTCACTCCCCTCCTCCAGAATTACAAATTCATATTTTCCAGATTTAGCATTAGGTTTTACCTGAACTAATACTGGTTTATCTTTCTCGAGAAACTGCCGATCGCCTAACTCCCCAAATCTAATTTTTCCTGTTACTCCTTCCAGATAAAAATCATGACTAGATAAAATACTTTGTAACTGTTTACGAGAATAATTACCTATCATTTCATCTACAGCTTTAATAATAGTTTGAGTGGCATCATAAGATGTAGTAGTACGCCAATTAATTTCCGCATTCCAAAACTTTTGAGCTGTTTGACTAAATTGGGAGTTAGGATGACGGTGCCAAGGAATAGCAAGGGTTAAATTTCCTCGGTCTGCTTGTTGGCCAGCATCTTTTAATACCCTAGGATTATAAACAGAATCTCCACCCAATAATTTCAACCCTTTAGCATTATTAATTATGCCGATAACATTACTCAAAGTTCTGTCTGTAGCAGGGACTAAAAGCATTATTTTTGCACCTCGATTTTGTGCTTCTTTCACACAGTCACTGGCACTAAAATTCCCGGAGGAAATATTGCACTTATATACGAATTTTTCTGGCAGTAATTTATTAAATTCTTTAGCTAAAGACTGACTATAACTATTACCAGGTACATAGGCAACTGCTATTTTTTTATCTGCCCAATTTTGTCGCTCCAAATAATTGAATAGAGCTTGAGCTGCTAGACTGTCATTTGGTGCAACTCTCAGGACAAATTTACCTAAATTTTTCAAAAGAATAGAAGTGCTAGTAGGAGAAATTACTACTAATTCTGCTTTGTTATAAATCTCTCCTGCTTGTAAAGTCATATCACTAGAAGAATGACCAATAACGGCAATAATTTCTTCTTTTGCTATTAAAGCTTGAGCAATTTTTTCTGCTGTTTCTGGTAGATATTCATCATCAGCAATAGTAACTTTTAAAAATTTACCATTGAAACTACCAGAGCAATTTAGTTTATTTTCAGGATTTTTAATCGCCAGAGAAATTTCCGGTAAACCACAATTAAATTCGCTTTGAGCTTGAGCAACTCCTCGCAAAATTTCCTGGGAAATATCTGATTCCTGACTAATAGGAACGCTAACTGCAATTTCTACCTTTTGCCCAATATTAGTATCAGATTTTTTTTGAGCAATTGCATTATTCAAATAAATCAAAATTTCCGGGTCATTTTTATTGACTTGGAGAGATTGGCGAAATTTAGCGATCGCCTGAGCAAAGTTACCATTATAAAATTGTTCTATTCCTTCTTCTTTTGCCGGATTTTTATCGGAAGAAATTAACAACTTTTCCCCTGACTAATATTTTTATGAATTTCTGGTTGTATCCCGGTTGTTTTAGTTTCAGTGAATTTATTTTTAACTAAATTTATCGCCAAAATTATCAACAAAATTCCTGCTGTTAGTCCCAAAGGAAGCTTAAATTTATTGATTGATGCCTGCCAGAAATTGGGATAAATTAACTGCTGCCAACTCAGAGGATGAGACAAAGCTGTTTCTTGAATACAAAGAGTAGGTAACCACATCGCCCCTGGATATTCAGACTCAAAATGTTCTAATCTTCCTCGAGCTATTTTCATAGATTTAAACAGAGATTTATTATTCGCAAATTCTGCAAAAAAATACTCTAAAAATTTCACTGCCACCAGGTCAGGAACAGGTTCTCGCATGACAATAATTCGTGATAAACCAAGCTGGGCCAACTGATTTGCTAAACCCAAACCATCACAAGAATTAAAAATTGCCAACTGCAACCCATTATCTATTGCATATCTCAAAGAATTTTTAAACTCTTTAATACTTAATTTATCCCGGTCGTTCAAATATATCCAACCAATTGAACCATCTTCTTTACTACAACTATGGCCTGCAAAAATCAATATATGATAACCAGGTTCCTCCCGCAAAGTATCAGATAAAATCTCCTGTGTTGGTTGATTTAAAAATCTTACTTCTGCACCCTTTTCTTTTAACTTTTGAATTACTTCTAAATCCAATTGTGTATTAATACCATCACTCTTGCCGACTATGGCAATAATTCTTACTTTTGAGGATTTACGAGGCCGTCTAAACTTTCCTTTACCTCGAACTCGAATAGCAATTTCTGTTTGAGGGAAACGAGACTGAAATAAATTCCATTCTTGCCAAGGAATGCGACATAAATTAGGATTTTTAATATCCAAAAATAGCCGAATTTCTGAATCAGAATTTCCTAGATAAGTTAACACAGAAATTAATTCATCTCGTACAGGTTGCCAATTAAGATCGCCACTATCCAACCATTGATTAAGAGTGATTTTAAGTTGTTCTTTTTCCTCATAACTAGAATAATTAACTACTGATTGTGGACTAATACGAGTTGCTACTTTTCTCACATCTTCTAACTGAGAATAAGCTGACTGCCATTGATTAAAAGATTTTTCTAATTCAGCAGGTAGACATGGTAAAAAACCATCAATAGGCTCAAAATTAGCACCTATTGAATTTAAAATCACATGAAACCCATTTTCACCACTATCTATAAGTTTAATCTTAATAATTTTAATAACTTCCATATTTATCTGCGATAATCTTAATTTTTAAGCATTCAGCCGTCAGCATTCAGCCATCAGCTATTACTTTTTTAGTTTGATACCAAATTCAAAAAGGCAGTTACATCTTAATTTTTAAGCATTCAGCCATCAGCATTCAGCCATCAGCTATTACTTTTTTAGTTTGATACCAAATTCAAAAAGGCAGTTACATCTTAATTTTTAAGCATTCAGCCATCAGCATTCAGCCATCAGCTATTACTTTTTTAGTTTGATACCAAATTCAAAAAGGCAGTTACATCTTAATTTTTAAGCATTCAGCCATCAGCATTCAGCCATCAGCTATTACTTTTTTTAGTTTGATACCAAATTCAAAAAGGCAGTTACATCTTAATTTTTAAGCATTCAGCCATCAGCATTCAGCCATCAGCTATTACTTTTTTTTAGTTTGATACCAAATTCAAAAAAGGCAGTTACATCTTAATTTTTAAGCATTCAGCCATCAGCATTCAGCCATCAGCTATTACTTTTTTTAGTTTGATACCAAATTCAAAAAGGCAGTTACATCTTAATTTTTAAGCATTCAGCCATCAGCATTCAGCCATCAGCTATTACTTTTTTTAGTTTGATACCAAATTCAAAAGGCAGTTACATCTTAATTTTTAAGCATTCAGCCATCAGCATTCAGCCATCAGCTATTACTTTTTTAGTTTGATACCAAATTCAAAAAAGGCAGTTACATCTTAATTTGTGATTTATTCCTAAAAGAAAAATTATAAATTCCATAAATTATAAAATTGCCACCTTTTTTCCTCTTTAATATTTATGTTTTTCTTTCACTGGTCACAGTTCAGGTGTTCCCTGTTCCCTGTGTCCTCACGCTTTGCAATATTTTATGAAATTGGTATTAGATAAAAGCTTTACTAATTGAGTCAGAATTAAATTTACTACAAAAGCTGGCTTTCAAGTTAAAGTCTATATTCATTTAAACCCCCTCTTTTATGCATCGAGAGCTGACAGCTAACAGCTATTTGCACAGCATTCCGCAGGAAATACTTACCCTTAAACTACAAAATTTTCCCTAATTATTTGCTCATTTAAACTCATTTCTATAGTAAATTGTTCTTGAGGTTGACAACCAAATTCTAATTGTATCCAATCATCCGCTTCCCTAGCTTCAGCTTCCATACAAGAATTACCAGATTCATCCAATATTTGTACTCGTAAACCAGGAGGTAAATATGGAATTTTATTCGTACTAGAAAGTCGCACACAAATATCTATTTCCTCCTCAAATCTATCCGTCAATTTTACCGCTAATTCTGTAGATTTTTCATTTACTCCACTACCCCAATTAATAATTTTTCCACAACTAATACTTACATCATCCGTTGGAGATTGAGAAATACTATCCTTTGAAACTCTTAAACTTCTTGTAGATGTAGATGTAGATAGTGACTGTAAACTTTGCCATTCTGCCGGAAAAAAACCTTCAAACCACCGACGTAAATTCACCCACTTTTGACACCAATCAATTTCATCAATTAAAGCATCCAAAGATTCTATTTGTGTGAGGGGAATAGAATCTTGAAACTCATCAACATTTCTCGCAGAAACAAATCCTAATATTTGTACTTGGTTTAAATTTTCCTCAAATAGAACTGCTATATAACCGATGCGGTTATCAATAACCTCTGGAGGCAAAAACAATTCTTTTTCACCAGGAAATACCGGACGACATTCCACTTTGCCAATATTTGGTAAAACTAAATCAGCCACATTAAATATTGTTCTTGAACCAGGATGCCAACAATCACCTTGATGAATCGCGGTCTGAATACCTAAACACTTTAAATAAGTTTGAACTGCCACAACAGCAAGAGTATTTAGATAAACTTGTTTTCCTTTTTCAGGAGTAGCTTGTTCTGCTGCAAATAGCTCTGCATAACTATGAGCTTCTGCAGTCAAAAAAACTTTTAATGCTTGTGAAAAATTCAGATTCATAATTCTTCTCCAAATTGATTAGCGATTTCTCTTAATAACGGAATACATCTGCGCTTCCAGTGGGAATAAACAGTTTGTTTACTAATATTTATTTCTTTACAAATATCAGAGATTTTATTTGGTGGTTCTGTAAAATTTAACTGAATAGCTAAGACTTGACAATTACATTCAGGATGTTTTTTCGGATGAGAAGACCTGAGCTTTTCTTCTGGGTCTGTCTCAATATATTGCCTCACAGATTCACCTTGTCTTTGACGTTTTGCTTTCTGTAATTCAGCAATTTTTTGTTCCAGTAAACTTAGACTATTAGCTGGTAAAATTTCTCCTAAAGTTGTTAGTTTTTCTCCTTCATTACTAATAAGTTTATCCAAACTTTCATATCTATTATCTGGGGTATATAGGTCTTGGATACGCCATTTCAGATAACCATTAATCCAGACAACAAAGCTTCTTTCCCAAGAAGGAGGCCGAGGTTCAAAACTTTGAATGTTTTTGCAGACCCATTCTAATGTCCGATTAAAAGCCTCCAGATAATCCTGGTGGGACGAACTATATAGTCCAGGGAGTTGTTGAATTAATATCAATAGACGATTAATAGCTTTCTGGCGTTCTGGACTCGGATTTTGATATTGTTTTATTTGGGTAATTAGATTTTGTAATTGGTCCTCCACAGCGATCGCTCTCCTATCACAACAGTTGAATGTTATGAGTTGAGCTTATCAAAGTTCTAACTATTTTGGCTTAGACCCAATCTTTACCCCATGTATATATATCTGCCCTGGAAAGGATTTTTATGCAAATTATTGAAGAAGGAAGAAGGAAATAAGTCAAAAGTCAAAAGTCAAAAGTTAAAAGTAAGATTTGAAAGGAAGAGGGAAGAAGGAAGAAGGAAGAAGAAAGTAAGTTATAACTCAAAAGTCAAAAGTAAGATTTGAAAGGAAGAGGGAAGAGGGAAGAAGGAAGTAAGTTATAACTCAAAAGTCAAAAGTTAAAAGTTAAAAGTAAGATTTGAAAGGAAGAGGGAAGAAGGAAGTAAGTTATAACTCAAAAGTCAAAAGTTAGATTTTATCGGCTCAAAACTTTGATGCTACAGTAATTTACCGAATAATTAAGGTTTAAAGCCTCTCCTTTTAAGCAGAAACAAGAAAAAATTTTCCTTTGATTCAATCCTCTTCCTTTTAGACAGAGAGAGGTAATTATCAATTATCCATTATCAATTATTGAAGGAAGTTATTTAACATTTAAAGGAGCAAAACTATTTGTGACATCTTGAAAATGAATTGGTATAAGAAATATAAGAAAGAAGAAAGAAGGGGTCATTTCAGTTATCAGTTGTAAATTTGTAAATTTTGAAAAAAAGGGAAATATGAAAGGGGTCTTAAACCCAATATTAAAAATATAGATAAATGCAACTATTAATGTAAGCATTTCCTCCGGAATGCTTACCGAATAATTAATAATTAAGAATTAAATAATTCGTGCCTTGAAGCCGACCCTTTTAAGGGGAAAAAAAGTGCTAGGATATTTCCTTATATTCAATTCCGTAACGGTTAAAATCCGAGGTAATTATCAATTATCCATTATCCATTATCCATTAATGAACCCTATTCCCTACTATACGTTATACTAATAAAATAAGTGTTTCGTAATGGTTTTTTCAGATGGTAGTAGGTACAACAGAAGCAGCTTTTCTCCTAAATATCTCAACTGCTAGGGTGCGGGTATTGCTGAAAGAAGGTCGGATTAAGGGAGCTAATAAAAAAGGACGGTCTTGGCTAATTCCTCTTAATAGTCAAGGAATACCAGAAATTATTCCAGGTAGTCGTGGTCCTGATGGTACTTGGAATAAAGGACAACGTACAAACAAAACAGTTATTCAGATATTGCCTACCGTTATCAATGCTAATCATCAAAACGGCACTTGTTTACCAGCAATTAATATTCAGCAGGGCGATCGCCATCATTTATGCCATGAAGCTGATATTCTCGGACCTTGCAAAATTATCTATCAACCCTCTCAACATAATTCTCATCATACTGAGGAAACAAATTTATGGATTGAAATTAACCCAGAAGTACAAATTACTCATAGGGTATTCTCTGATGTAGATGAAAATTCACAGAAAGGGATTTAACAATTAATAATTAATAATTAATAATTAATAATTAATAGTTAATAGTTACCTTTCCTTGAAAACGGATAGGATTGACTAATAATGAAAATTTTTTCTTTTCTCTTGGTCTCATGGATATGGCGAGGAGACCTCACCATCCCTCGACCGCTTTTTTCCTTTAAATGTTAAATAATTTCCTGAAATTACTGTAGCATCACAGTTTTGAACTGATAAAATCTAACTTTTGACTTTTGACTTTTGACTTATAACTTCCGTGAAACGCTATAACTCAAATACATTTTCATGTTTGAACAATTTACCTACCACAAAATACCCACTTCCAATGCCACCATTAATTTAGTAAAAGGTGGAAAAGGTTATCCACTACTACTATTACATGGCTATCCTCAAACCCACATTATGTGGCACAAAGTCGCTCCCGCACTTGCCCAACACTTCACCGTCATCTGCACAGACCTACGCGGTTATGGCGATAGTGACAAACCACCCTCCGATCCTCAACATCTCACCTATTCTAAACGAGTTACTGCTCAAGACCAAGTAGAAGTCATGGCAGCTCTAGGTTACTCCAAATTCTTGGCAGCAGGTCACGATCGCGGAGGTAGAGTTCTCCATCGCCTTTTACTCGACCATCCCCAATGTGTGGAAAAAGCAGCAGTTCTCGACATCGTACCAACCAGGAAAATTTTTCAAACTGTCAACCAACAACTAGCTACTGCTTACTCTCATTGGTTTTTTCTGCTCGAACCCAACAATATTCCCGAACGCCTGATCGGTTCTGACCCGGCATTTTATCTTGTCAGTAAACTAAAACAGTGGAGTTATAACCAAGCTGCTTTTACCGAGAATGCTGTAGCAGAATACATTCGTTGTTTTGACCCTGCCAGTATTCATGGAACTTGTGAAGACTATCGTGCCGCAGCTACTATTGACTTGGAACATGATGCAGAAGATATTAACAGTAGAATACAATGTCCGTTACTTGTGTTGTGGGGAGAGCGCGGAGTGATGGAAAAATGTTATGATGTGCTGGAAACTTGGCGAGAAAGAGCAACAGATGTGCGGGGTCAAGCTTTCCCCTGTGGTCACTTTTTGCCAGAGGAAGCTCCAGAGGAAACAACTCAGGTATTGCTTGATTTTTTTCTTGAGGGAGTAGGGAGTAGGGAGTAGGGAGTAGGGAGGGGAGAAGAGGGGGTTGTCATTTCAGTTATCAGTTATCAGTACCTCTAGCTGTTTGCGCAGCATGACCTAGGAAAGTATTGGGATTGACATCAGGAATATTCTCTTTTTTTTATCCCCTTATGTAGAATCCGGTTATATAGTATATGTTTATAACTATACTTCAAGCCTTAGAGGATATCTGAAAAGTTTTTTGATACGGAATTTTGCCCCCTAGCCCCCCAATTTTGGATTTTGCCCCCTAGCCCCCCAATTTTGGATTTTGCCCCCTAGCCCCCAATTTTGGATTTTGCCCCCTAGCCCCCAATTTTGGGGGGAACAAGAGTCAATTTGCTATCTTTAAGTCCCCCAATTTTGGGGGATTTAGGGGGCGAGCGATGTAGCAAAGGGGAAAGAGTCGATTTGCTATCTTTAAGTCCCCCAATTTTGGGGGATTTAGGGGGCGAGCGATGTAGCAAATGGGACTTCTCAGACAACCTCTTAAATCTCCCTCACTCCCACTCCCCCACTCCCCGCTCCCCTATTAATAAATATAAACAATGATACGATTAAAACTGTGGCAATTAGTAATTTTAGCTATTCCCCTTGTTAGTGTTGTAGCTTTCCTGATGATATCTGCTGGAATGCAAATCAACCAGTGGGGAATAAACTGGATATGGGGCGTATTTATCCTCCTATTTGTGGGATGGCGTTGGTTACTGGTCAAATGGACGCGACCAGCAGTTGAACAAATGAAAGAGGTAATAGCAGAAGTTAACAAACAAATCGAATTTACTGATGACACCATAACCCTACCCACAAAAAGCAATACAACTCTCCAGATAGAAACTGCTCTGCAAGAAATTCTCAAATCATCCCGCAACGACCTCCCTCTGTGGGAAGACTGGCAAACATTTTGGCAACGTTGTCAAGCAGTAATAGTTGCTGTTGCTAATACTTACCATCCGGAGGGCAAATATCCTCTGCTCAATATCTACATTCCCCAAGCTTACGGTCTCATTCGAGGTACCGTTGATGATATGGACCGATGGATGCAAAAATTATCTCCAACTTTGAACCAAATAACTGTCGGTCAGGCGTATCAGGGATATGAAATTTATCGTAAATTAGAACCCTCTGCACGGAAACTTTTCCGAGTTTGGGGTTTGGCACAATGGTTTCTTAACCCAGTAACAGCAGCAGCTAAACTAGCAAGTCGGCGTTACAGTAACCAGGCAAACCAACAGTTATTGATTAATTTCAGTCAGATATTACGGGAAGTGGCATTGCGAAATCTATGTCAGCAAGCGATCGCTCTCTACGGAGGCAACAACTTAGAATTTTCTGAGTCTGTTATTCCTGCTCCTACTCTCCCGAAGGCAGAAACTCAAACCCTCGAACAAATTCTTGAACAAGCTCAACCTGCTGAAATTGTAGAGCAAAAACCTGTTAATATTTTGTTGGTGGGACGCACGGGAGCGGGAAAGAGTAGTTTGATTAATACTCTGTTTCAAGCTGACCGTGCTGAAGTGGATGTATTACCTAGTACGGATAAAATTCAAAATTATCAATGGCAGCAAACTGGAGAAATTCTCAATTTGTGGGATACACCAGGTTACGAACAAGCAAACCGCCCAGACTTGCGGGAACTTGTACTCGACTATGCTGAAACTGCCGATCTATTGTTGCTTGTTACTCCTGCTCTCGATCCAGCGCTACAAATGGATGTAGACTTTCTCCAAGATATGAAACAGGAAATTGCAGGTTTGCCTACTATTGTTATTGTGACGCAAGTTGACCGTTTGCGACCTATCCGAGAATGGCAACCTCCTTATGATTTTGTTTGGGGTAAAGGTGCGAAGGAAAAGTCTATTCGGGAGGCGACTCAATATCGCGCGGAAATATTTGGGGAGCTTTGTAATCAAGTTTTGCCTGTAGTTACGGGGGATATTAAAAGTAATAGAGGTGCTTGGAATGTTGATGCGATATCTATGTCTTTGCTCGAAGCTATTGCTCCTGCTAAACAACTACGTCTGGCTCGGTTTTTGCGCGATCGCGAAGTTCGTACTGTTGCAGCAGCTAAAATTATTGACCATTACACTTTCCAAATGGCGACTACTCAGGGGTTAACTGCTTTATTAAAGAGTCCAGTGTTGCAGTTCGTTTCTACTCTGACAACTGGTTCGCCAACTTTAGCTTATTTGCTGGCGGAAAAAATTCCGGTTGAAGAGTTGCCTGTGGTTATTGGTAAGTTACAAATGGCTTACGACTTATTTTCCCTTTTAAGTGGAGATGCAAATTTAGGTAGTTTTGACTTACTGGCACTTTGGCCTTTGTTATTAGAAAATCCCTCTTCACCAGACCGGAATGCTTGGGCATTTGGTCACGCTTTGGTAGAATATTGGATGCAGAATTTGACAGTTGAACAATTACGGGAAAGGTTTGATAATTATCTTCAGTAAGGTTGAAGAAGCAGCGTATTCAGTCATTTAAATAGGAGTTATTAATGGCTTTTAGTGATTATAAAACTATTGCTCAAGTTCAAGAAGAGTATAATATCAAGTATTTGGAAGAAGACTTTATTGAGGTCGCTGATTTAAAACCTTCTGATTTGTTTGTCAAGGAATTTGAATTCAGCGAAAAAAACATGGATATATACACATCTGAATCATCAAGATGCGAAAATATTATTTATCCAATTTTAAGAGAAGTTTATAAAGACTTTATTGATAAATATACTCTTTGGAGCCACAAGTCCATAACTTATGATGCTAAATTAAATGGAACGCCTGATTACTTGTTCTCAACAAAATCAGAATTAGGTAAAACCGTATTTTCAAGCCTCTGGCTTTCCTAGGTCATACTGCGCAAACAGACAGAGGTACTGATAACTGATAACTGATAACTGAAATGACCCTTCAATTATTACTATATATGAGCGCACCTTTTCCATTATGCTTATTATATCTTGTCAAGTATTCTATGTCAAGGAAAACTATATTTTATTTATAGCAATCAGGAATCAGTTGTGAGAATTGAGGTGTTCCTTAAAAGTATAGAATATAGCAATTATTATATTCATATGATACGTTTTTTTCTTCTTCTCTGTTCCCTGTTCCCTGTTCCCTATTCCCTAAAAGTTTCCAATATCTCACAACTCAAATCATATTGCGATAGGAATCATGATCATAAAAATTGTACCTTGCCCAACTGTTGAATCACAGCTAATCATACCACCGTGGTTTTCTGTCACTATTTGATAGGCGATCGCTAACCCCAGTCCCGTCCCTTTTCCTGCTTCTTTTGTAGTAAAAAAAGGATCGAAAAGTCGCTTTTGCGTTTCTTCACTCATGCCCACTCCATTGTCAGCTATCGCAATTTTCACTTGTTTTCCATCCGTTTCCGTGCGAATGCTCAGGGCTAGAGAATCTTGACCCTCGCATTCTTCCAAAGCATCAATGGCATTATTAAGTATATTCAGAAACACTTGGTTTAATTGTCCAGCATAACATTCCACTAAAGGTAATTCTCCATAGTCTTTAACTACTTGAATTTCTGCTCGTTTTTCCTGTTTTTGCAACCGATGCTGTAAAATCGTTAAGGTACTTTCAATCCCTTTATTTAAATCTACAGGTTTTAATTTTGACTCATCCAGACGTGCAAAGGTTCGTAGGGATGTCACGATATTTTTGATGCGCTCGCTCCCATTTTTCATGGATTTTAACAATTCTTCAAAGTCAGAACGCAGGAACTCTAAATCCATCTTCTCCATTGCGATTTTAATGTCCTGGTGCGGCTGAGGATAGTGGCTTTGATAAAGAGCAAGTAATTCCAGCACTTCTTCCATATATGTGTTAGCATGGGTAACATTGCCATGAATAAAACTGATGGGATTGTTGATTTCATGGGCAATTCCTGCTACCATTTGACCCAAACTAAACATTTTTTCACTTTGAATGAGAGTTAGTTGAGTGCGTTGCAGTTCTTGAAGTTCTCGTTCGAGTTGGAGTGCTTGTTGTGCTTGTTGGTAGAGGCGGGCATTTTCCAGGGTAATAGCAGCTTGAGCGCAGAGCAATTCTATCAATTCTACCCGGTCTGTGGTAAAAGCTCCCATTGTTAGATTGTTTTCCAGATAAACAATACCTATGAGTTTTCCGGGGTCTGATAGAGGCAGACAGAAAATAGAAACAGGCTGATTTTCTTTTATATACCTATCTCGTACATAGTCATTTTCACCTGCACCATTATCTAAGAGCAGAGACTTTCGGGTGCGTTTGACGGTATTGACGATCGCGAAGGGAACTTCTATACTTTCTTCGACGGGAAGGCTCTCTATTGGTTGGATTTGTCCGTCAGTTAACTTGGCTTCTAGGATTAAGGTTTCCTCGCGGAATAACATTAATGCGACAGTTTCTGCACCAGCATTTTCTTGGATAACTTGCATGAAGTTAGCGATGGCACCCTTAAGGTCGATTTCTTGAGAAAGGCTGCGGGCAGCTTTCATAATGCTGGCTAAATCTAATAGTTCTCCAGTGGAGGTACTGGTGTTGGGAACCTTTCCTTTAGTAAGATTTGCTATGGTATCGTTGGCATTTCCCCTAAATTGCTGCCGTTGTAGAATGGGATATAGCAGTTGAGGATAACGTTTTTCGAGGTCGTCGGTTTTAGCTTTTGCTCCCCACTGAGCATAACAATAATAAGCTTCCTGCATATAGGTACACGCTATTTTTTCTTTACCCCAATCAAGATAGAATTTAGCTGCGAGTTCGTTAGCGAGAGCTTCTTCTTGAATGTATTCGTTTTCTTTAGCTCCAGCAATAGCGCGGTCGTATAGCTCCATTGCTTCGGTTTTATTGCCCAACACCTGATATGTTTCTGCTTCAACCAAATGCCATTTGTGCAAAAAATTAGTTGGGGCATGAATTGCTGCATTCTGCAATATCTTCTGATTAGCTGCAATTTTTTCCAGCCTCTTTTGGCATTCGCTTTCTGGTTGCGATATGAACTCAGCTAACATCACCAGAGATTGATAAAAATAAAAGAGAGTCACCAACGGCGTTGCGGTAGCACCTCCCAAACAGTTCTCTGCATTTTCCAGACTCTCAAATGCACCATTCCAATCTTGAAATAAATAGCAAAGAAATACCCGAGGAATGTAAAAATAACTTTGTGTTGTCAAATCATTGGCTTGCTTGCAAAGAGGCAGCATTTTTTCTTCATCATAAGCTTCACCGACAATCGCACAAGGATTTTGAGAGTTACCCAACAAGTTATCAACTATCTGACGATATATATCAATCCAATTCTTAGAAGTTTCCTTGTTCATGCGTTCTACAGCTTTACTATTAACTAACATTTCTTTTGCTAGTTCGGATAATTCTTTGCCGCTAAGATAGCTATAGAATGAGTAAAAGGCAAGAGCATAGGCTGCAAATTGAAGGTCTCCAACTTCTAAACAGATTGTATAGGCTTCTTTAAGATTTTTGATACTATTTCTCAAGTGTTCTTTGTAATGCTGGATATGATTAGTCATCATGTAAAAAGCCCGACCATAGGCAACTGCATTACTTTGGTGTTCGAGTTGGAGTGCTAGTTTGCCGAATTGATATCCTTGTTCGATGTCACCAAAATTGTTACATGACAAAAAACCTTGAAAGCAATACCCACTAGCAGAAACAGGTGAGTTGCCGTACCGCAGCGATAAATTAACTTGCTCAAAAGTAAGTAATACCATCAACATTGGGTCGCATTTGTAAGTAATAGGACTTACATAGAATAGAAGTCTCATCGCTGCTAGCATCTTAGGGTTGGTCATCACAGGAAGTTCTGCTAAGGTAGTTGGATGGCGATCGCCCAAAGTTGTTTTTAAATCATTCCACCAAAGCTCAATATCCGAGGAATTTGTTTTTTTAGGAAACTGCCGAATCCCTAATTTTTCCAAAACCATCATGCCAGTATCAACTGCTTCCTGAAAGCGAGTGCTATTTTCTAATGCCTGCATTTTGACCTCATAAAATTTGATAGTATCGAGCAAAGCACGAGCATTGTTCAGTCCCACTTCGGCCAACTGCTCCATTTTTTCAAAGTCACCATTGAGATAAGCGGACTCAGTGGCCGACTCGTAGAGTGCCAAGGTCAGTTCATAATCGCACTCCCAACTATTTTCGGTCAATAATTCGATTCCCAATAATAAATATTCAATGGCTGCTTCGTAAGCAGTTGCATTTTTGGCTTTGCGTCCTGCTTGCAAATTTAACTTACAGAGTTGTTTTTTCTCATCATCTGTGGCGATTAAACCCGCTCCCATATTGAGATGATTGATAATATCAAAAATTTTATCTTCTAAGTTCTCCTCTGATGTATATCCGAGCAGTAATCGACCAATGATTAGATGGGTCTGCTGTTTTCGACTTTCGGGAATTAAAGAATAAGCAGCTTGTTGAACGCGATCATGCAAAAAGCGATAACCAACTCTAATTCCCTCAGCATTATCCTCCTCTTTTTCCCATTCTTGAAAAAACTTATATGCTTCGCTCTGGGGTAAAATTAACCCTTCTCGCAGAGCATTCCACAGATCGGTAGCGACTTCCTCCACAGGGGTTTCACAGATAATGGCTAAGGTCTCTAAGTCAAATTGATTGCCGATACAAGCAGCCAATTTCAACACTGCTTGGGTTGCTTCAGGCAACTTGTGCAATCGTCCGGCCATAAAATCCACTACATTATCCGTGAGAGCAGCATCTCGTACCTGAACCAAATCACATTCCCAATATCCTAAATTTTGATTAAATGCAATCAGCCCATCCTCATATAATCCTTTTAAGAACTGAGTTGTAAAGAAGGGATTGCCTTGAGTTTTTTGATAGACTAAATCTGTTAAAGGTTCGGCTAACTCCACCGAACAACTGAGAGTTTCTGCCACCAATTGATTGATATGAGCAACAGATAATGGGGCCAGAGTAATGGTTGAAATCGTCGTGTTTTGTTTCTCCAACTCTGCCAAAGATAACATCAACGGATGGGCAGGAAACACTTCGTTATCTCGGTATGCTCCCAATAGGAGCAAATATCCCGTCTGATTATCTCCCATCAGCACTTTCAGCAAGTTTAACGATGCTGAATCCACCCATTGCAAATCATCGAGAAAGATTGTTAAGGGATGCTCTTGGGTGGTGAAAATGGCGATAAATTTCTCAAACAGCAGGTGAAAGCGGTTCTGAGCAGCACTGCCAGAGAGTTCGGAGACAGGAGGCTGTTCTCCAATAATCCTTTCAAGTTCGGGAATGACATCAATGAGAACTTGTCCATTTTCTCCCACTGCTTCTAGGATTTTCTCTTTCCACTTTTGCAATTGGGCATCGGATTCTCCCAATAATTGCCCCATCAAATCTCGAAAGGCGATGACGAAAGCAGAGAAGGGAATGTTGCGATTGAATTGGTCGAATTTTCCTTTGATGAAATATCCTTTCTGTCTGGTGATGGGTTTGTGAACCTCGTTAACAACTGCTGTCTTCCCTATACCCGAATATCCCGCCACCAGCATCATTTCTGCTCTTCCCCCCTTCTCCCTCCTTTCAAAGGGGGTTGGGGGATTGGGAGTTTGGGGGATGTTACTCTTTCAAAGGCATTGAGAAGGGTTTGTACTTCAATTTCACGTCCGTATAGTTTTTCTGGGACGAGGAAGCGATCGCACAGGTCTTTTTTTCCCAAGACAAACGGCTCAATTTTCCCCGTTTCTTCATATTCAACTCTACATTTTTCTAGGTCATATTTTAATCCCAAAGCACTTTGATACCGCTGTTCCGCATTTTTCGCCATCAATTTCATAACTATATTAGCTAAGGGTGTCGGTACTTGGGTTTTAGGAATTGCCGGGGGTATTTTGGCGATGTGTGCGTGGACGAGTTCTAAAGGGTCTTCACTTTCAAAGGGGCGTTTTCCTGTCAATAGTTCGTAAAAGGTAACACCTAGAGAATAAAAATCGCTGCGATAGTCTATCCCTCTATTCATCCTTCCTGTTTGTTCTGGAGAAATATAAGCTAGAGTTCCTTCTAAAACATTGGGGGTTTGCAAACTTGTTCGTTCTTTCGGCAGTAACGATGAGATACTAAAATCTATTAATTTTACTTCTTGGGTTTCTGGATGAATTAATATATTGGCGGGTTTGATATCTTTATGAATAATGCAATTTTGATGGAGATGATGCAAAATCTCTGTTATTTGCAGAGAAATTTCCCAAAATTGTTTGAGGGATATAGACAATTGGCGCTGATATTCGGCGAGGGAGATGGCTCCTATATCTTCCATGATTAGAGCATAGCCATTGTTGTAACGCAAGAGTGAGTATGGTTTGACAATTCCTTTGATGTTTAGATTTTTGGCAATGGCGTATTGATTTCTAAACTGAACTAATTCGTTAAAGGACGGATATTCGTGACCCATTAATTTGACCACTACGGATTGCTTGCTCTCCAAATTTATGCCACGATAGACTAGGGTACGTTCGCTTTCATAGATGAGTTCAAGGGTTTGATAATTAGCGACTTTAATTGTTTTTATCTCTCTCATGGGCTTGCCTTGTTCATTCTTGAGTCTAATTTTGATAATATCTATGCCTAGTTTATTTCATTTTTTTCCGAAAGTCCAGCAAGAGGAGGGAATTGAAATTCATATTTTATCTCGGAATCACGATTGTAAAAATTGTACCTTGCCCAACTGTTGAATCACAGCTAATCTTACCACCGTGTTTTTCTGTGACTATTTGATGAGCGATCGCTAACCCCAGTCCCGTACCTTTTCCTACTTCTTTTGTAGTAAAAAAAGGATCGAAAAGTCGCTTTTGCGTTTCTTCATTCATACCAACTCCATTATCAGCTATCGCAATCTTTACTTGTTTTCCATCCGTTTCCGTGCGAATGCTCAGGGCTAGAGAATCTTGATCCTCGTATTCTTCCAAAGCATCAATGGCATTATTAAGTATATTCAGAAACACTTGGTTTAATTGTCCAGCATAACATTCCACTAAAGGTAATTCTCCATAGTCTTTAACTACTTGAATTTCTGCTCGTTTTTCCTGTTTTTGCAACCGATGTTGTAAAACCGTTAAGGTACTTTCAATCCCTTTATTTAAATCTACACATTTGAATTTTGACTCATCGAGACGTGCAAAGGTTCGTAGAGATGTCACGATATTTTTGATGCGGTCGCTCCCATTTTTCATAGATTTTAACAGTTTTTCAAAGTCCTCTTGCAGAAAGTCTAAATCCATCTCCTCCATTGCCTCTTCAATTTCCTGGTGGGGCTGAGGATAGTGGCTTTGATAAAGGGCGAGTAATTCCAGTACTTCTTCCATATATGTGTTGGCATGAGTAATATTGCCATGAATAAAACTAACAGGATTGTTGATTTCATGGGCAATTCCTGCTACCATTTGACCCAAACTAAACATTTTCTCGCTTTGAATGAGAGTCAGTTGAGTGCGTTGCAGTTCGTGGAGTTCCCGTTCCAGTTTTAGAGCTTGACGCGCTTGTTCGTAGAGGCGAGCATTTTCTAGAGTAATTGCTGCTTGGGCGCAAAGTAACGAGATAACTTCCACCCGCTTTTCGGTAAAAGCTCCTGTCGATTGATTGTTTTCTAAGTAAAGAATGCCTCGGAGTTCACCTCGATCCTGCAACGGTAAACAGAGTAGAGAACGG
Organism: Okeania sp. KiyG1; assembly: GCF_014132355.1. Taxonomy (GTDB): domain Bacteria; phylum Cyanobacteriota; class Cyanobacteriia; order Cyanobacteriales; family Microcoleaceae; genus Okeania. Next base: position 25,655 of record NZ_BLZO01000094.1, on the reverse strand, counting down.
GGTTGATGGTATTGAATATAAGGGTCTCCGAGATATTGTATTTCTTTACGAGCATCGTCTAAAATTAGAGGAATTTGGGTGCGTTTGACTGTATTGACTATTTCCAAGGGAACTTTGTTGGTTTTCTCTACTGGGATGGAGTCTTTTTGGTCAATTTCTCCGTTGATAATTTGTGCTTCTAAGATTAATAGATCATCGTTAAATATCATCAAGGTCGCGGTTTCAGCTCCGGCATTTTCTAAAATAATCTGCATTAAATTAGCAATGACGCGCTCAGTTTCAATGTCTCGCGATAGGGTGCGGGAGGCTTTGATTAAAGTTGCGAAATCCAATAATTCCACTGCATCAGTGGTACTGGCGATAGTTTTGGTGCTGAAATGGTTCGAGCTACTGTGCGGGGTTAATCCCATTTTAGGTTGCTGGAGAATAGGTTGGAGTAGCTGAGAATAGCGTTGTTCTAAGTCATCGGTTTTGGCTTTAGCCCCCCAACGAGCATAGCAGTAGTAGGCTTCTTGCATATGCAGTGCAGCATATTTTTTTTTGCCCCAGTCGAGGTAAAATTTAGCAAACAGTTCGTTAGCGAGGGCTTCTTCTTGGATGTATTGGTTTTCTTTTGCTCCAGCAATGGCGCGATCGTATAACTCTATTGCTTCCTCTCGATGACTTAGAATTTTTGCCTTTTCCGCAGCAAGCAAATCTAGTTTATGCTGAAAATTTTCCGGGGCGTGGGTTGCCCATAATTCTAGGCGTTGTTGATGAGTTTTGACCTCGTCTAGGATTTGAGTCTGCTTTTGAGGGTCAGCAGTGGGGTAAAGAGCTAATAATACTAATGCCCGATACAGTGAAATCTGAGTAATCGGTAACATTCCCTCTCCACCTTTTTCGTAATTAATCGCCCACTGGGAATCAATCAGGGCTTGTTCGTAATCGTTAAACAAATAATTGAGAATAGTTTTAGTGGTATAGACAAAGAACAAAGAAGTAATTGCTCCGCTCTCTTGAAGTTTGGGAATTTGTGCATATTCGTCAAACCTTTGTCCCACAAGCTGTGTTGGCTCGACAGCCATACCCATTAAATTTTCAACGAACTGTCCCCAGATTGCGGCAGCAAAGTATTGAAATTCTTGCTTGAGACTCTCGATCACCTCAATGTAGTAGGTTTGTTTTTGATGAATAACGGTTAGGGATTCGCCGATTAAGCAAAGGTTATCGCAATAGTTAATCGCAGAATAACAAGCAAACTCAATGTCACCATTTTCTAAGCCTGTTAATACGTTATCCGCCAGACATCTAACGCGATCGCGTGCTGGCTCTTTCCAGTTGCGAATAAAGGCATGGAATAGTTGATTGACTTTGCAGGTTAGTTCCGCATCTTCATATCGCTCAAGGGTATGCAGTGCTAGTTGTCCAAAGCTGTAGCCCAATTCAATATCCGTCATCTTGCCACAGAGCAGCATCCCGTAAAGTGCATAGGCAAATGCTGCTGTTGCTGAGTTACCATAGCTTACAGACAGGTTAAGCATCGTTAAAACGATTGACGGTAGCAACTGGGGATTGCCAATAAAGGCAGGTGCCCATAATTTACTGAGAATACTTAAAGCGGCAATAATTTGAGGATTTGTAATTGCAGGTAGAGTGTAAAGGCGATCGATATCGATATCTGGTAAGGGAGCATCGTCGAGGGAAACATTGAGCAAATTCAAGATTTCTAACCCTACATCCAAAGCCATCTGACACTGACCTTGTGCTACTGACAGTGATATTTTGATTTCGTAGACTTTAACCCGGTATAGGATATCTTGGGTATTATCAATAACTGTTTGTGTCTGTTGCTGTGATGCTTCATACTCGCCGTTGAGATAGCTTACTTCAGCCAGTAAATTGTGTAATGGCAGCATCAATGCATAGTGAGTGTGCCATGGTTCAGCAGAAATCATCTCAGTATGCAGTAGCTCTATTGCTATATTTAAGTAGCTTGCAGCCGCATTGTAAGCAGCAGAAGATTTGGCTTTCCGTGCAGCCACTAAATTCAATTGTGCTAGCTCTTCTTGTTCCCTCGATTGCTCAATTAAGGAAATCCCCATATTCAACTGATTGACAATTTTGAAGAGATTTTTTTCCCGTTCCCCTGGAGAAATTGTCTGCAATAACAAACGCCCAATGTTCAGGTGGGTCATTTGCTTGCTATCGTACCCAATTAAAGCATAGGCAGCTTGTTGCACGCGATCGTGCAGGAAATGATAACTCACTGGGATATTCTGACTTTGAACTTCATCTTTTTCCCATCCTTGGAAAAACTTGTAGGCTTCACTCTGGGGTAAAATTAGACGACTTTGCAGGGCACTCCAAAGATTAACAGCTACTTCTTCGCTAGGAGCTTCACAGATAATGGCTAAAGTCTCTAAATCAAATTGATTACCAATACAAGCAGCTAATTTCAACACTGCTTGGGTGGCATCAGGTAACTTGTGCAATCGGGAGGCCATAAATTCCACCACATCATCCGTGAGAGCAGCATCTCGTACCTGAGCCAAATCGCATTCCCAATATCCAAAATAGGGATTAAATGCAATCAACCCATCCTCATGCAATCCTTTTAAGAATTGAGTGGTGAAGAAGGGATTGCCTTGAGTTTTTTGATAGACTAAATCTGTTAAAGGAGTGGCTAACTCTACTGAACAACTGAGGGTTTCGGCCACCAATTGATTGATATGAGCCACAGATAATGGGGCCAGAGTAATGGTTGAAATCGTCGTGTTTTGCTTCTCCAACTCCCCCAAAGTTAACATCAACGGATGAGCGGGGAAGACTTCATTATCTCGATATGCTCCCAACAGCAGCAAATATCCCGTCTGATTATCTCCCATCAGCACTTTCAGCAAGTTTAACGATGCTGAATCCACCCATTGCAAGTCATCCAGAAACAGGGTTAAGGGATGCTCAATGCTTGTGAAAACGCCGATAAATTTTTCAAACAAAAGGTTAAAGCGGTTTTGGGCCGCATTGCCTGATAGTTCGGGGACTCTTGGCTGTTCTCCAATAATTCTTTCCAGTTCGGGAATGACATCAATGATAACTTGTCCATTTTCTCCCACTGCTTCTAGGATTTTCTCTTTCCACTTTTGCAATTGGGCATCGGATTCTCCTAATAATTGACCCATCAAATCTCGAAAGGCGATGACGAAAGCAGAGAAGGGAATGTTGCGATTGAATTGGTCGAATTTTCCTTTGATAAAGTATCCTTTCTGTCTGGTGATGGGTTTGTGAACCTCGTTAACAACTGCTGTTTTCCCTATACCCGAATATCCCGCCACCAGCATCATTTCTGCTCTTCCCCCTTCTCCCCTTCCCCCTTTTCAAAGGGGGTTGGGGGGATTGGGAGTTTGGGGGATGCTATTCTTTCAAAGGCATTGAGAAGGGTTTGTACTTCTTTTTCCCTGCCATAGAGTTTTTCTGGGAGCAAGAAGCGATCGCACAGGTCTCTTTCTCCCAAGGCAAATGGCTCAATTTTCCCGGTTTCTTCATATTCAACTCTACATTTTTCTAGGTCATATTTTAATCCCAATGCACTTTGATACCGCTGTTCCGCATTTTTCGCCATCAATTTCATAACTATATTAGCTAAGGGTGTCGGTACTTGGGTTTTAGGAATTGTCGGGGGTGTTTTGGCGATGTGTGCGTGGACGAGTTCTAGCGGGTCTTCACTTTCAAAGGGGCGTTTTCCTGTCAACAGTTCGTAAAAGGTAACACCTAGAGAATAAAAATCGCTGCGATAGTCTATCCCTCTATTCATCCTTCCTGTTTGTTCTGGAGAAATATAAGCCAGGGTTCCTTCTAAAACATTGGGGGTTTGCAAACTTTGGGTTTCTTTCGGCAGTAATGATGAAATACTAAAATCTATTAATTTTACTTCTTGGGTTTCTGGATGAATTAATATATTGGCGGGTTTTATATCTTTATGAATAATTTGATTTTGATGGAGATGGTGCAGAATTTCTGCTAGTTGAAGAGCAATTTCTATTAATTGTTCAACGGATATAGACAATTGGCGCTGATATTCGACGAGGGAGATGGCTCCTATGTCTTCCATGATTAGAGCATAGCCATTGTTGTAACGCAAGAACGAGTATGGTTTGACAATTCCTTTGATGTTTAGATTTTTGGCAATGGCGTATTGATTTCTAAACTGAACTAATTCGTTAAAGGAAGGATATTCGTTACCCATCAATTTGACCACTACCGATTGCCCGTTCTCCAGATTTATACCCCGATAGACTAGGGTACGTTCGCTTTTATGGATGAGTTCAAGGGTTTGATAATTATCAACTTTAATTGTTTTTGTCTCTATCATTGGCTTGGTTTGTTCGTCTTTTGAGTTTGATTTTTATCATGTCTATACCTATTTTAATTCGTTTTTTTCGGACAGTCTAACTCTTAGACATCTCCCAAAAATCAATAAATTGTGATTACTCCCCAAAAGAAAGAGAATTATAGTCAGTTTCCAGGAAAACCATATTTTATCTAGGAATCACGATTGTAAAAATTGTACCTTGCCCAACCGTGGAATTACAGATAATCTTACCACCATGTTTTTCTGTCACGATTTGATGGGCGATCGCCATCCCCAATCCTGTTCCTTTACCCACTTCTTTGGTGGTAAAAAACGGATCGAAGATTCGCTTTTGCGTTTCTTCGCTCATTCCCGCTCCATTGTCATAGATGGTAATTCTTACTTGTTTTCCATCCGTTTCCGTGCGAATGCTCAGGGCTAGAGAATCTTGATCCTCGCATTCTTCCAAAGCATCAATGGCATTATTAAGTATATTCAGAAACACTTGGTTTAATTGTCCAGCATAACATTCCACTAAAGGTAATTCTCCATAGTCTTTAACTACTTGAATTTCTGCTCGTTTTTCCTGTTTTTGCAACCGATGTTGTAAAACCGTTAAGGTACTTTCAATCCCTGTATTTAAATCTACAGGTTTGAATTTTGACTCATCGAGACGTGCAAAGGTTCGTAGAGATGTCACGATATTTTTGATGCGGTCGCTCCCATTTCCCATGGATTTTAAAAGTTTTTCAAAGTCAGAACGCAGGAACTCTAAATCCATCTCCTCTATGGCGATTTCAATGTCCGGGTGTGGCTGAGGATAGTGGCTTTGATAAAGAGCAAGTAATTTCAGTACTTCTTCCATATATGTGTTGGCATGGGTAATATTGCCATGAATAAAACTAACAGGATTGTTAATTTCGTGAGCAATTCCCGCCACCAATTGACCGAGGGCTGACATTTTTTCGCTGTGAATTAGTTGGGATTGAGTTTGTTGTAAATTTGTCAATGCTTGCTCTAAATCCCTGGCTTTTTGACTTAAAGCTTGAGTTTTTTTCTCTACTTCAACTTCCAAGGTTTGAGAATAGTTTTCCACTTGTTGATACAAACGGGCATTTTCAATTGATATCGCAGCTTGAGAAGTTAAAAATTGTAATGTTTCAATCCGATCGCTGGTAAATGCTCCCACTGTGAGATTATTTTCTAAATATAAAATTGCGATTAATTTTCCTTGCTTGCTAATGGGAGTACATAAAACTGATTTGGGTTGGTGGGTAATGATGTAGCGATCGCCTGCCAATTGAGATGTGGCACTCAAGTCATCAAAAACTGCGATTTTTTTACTTCTGGCGACATAATAAATCAAACTTTGGGGTAGTTCTTGACATTGAAGGAGAGGAATTTCTAGGTTTTCTGTCTGATTTTGATTGGCTTTGGCTACGATTAACCATTCAGTTTCTCGATGAATCACTAAAAATCCAGTTTCCGCACCCCCATTAGCGAGGGCAACTTGCATTAAAGTGGCTAAGAGTTTCTCTAACTCGATTTCCTCAGAAATAGCTTGTGCTGCTTTCATCACCGCTGGAAAATCTAACAATAAATTTGAGCTTTGGCCATTAGTGCTACTACTTACAGTTTTCGTTATACTGGGAGAGATTGTGCCGCTCAATCTGCTCGCAGGCTGAGGAGGTTGCAGAATTACTTCTAGTAGTTGGGGATATTTTTGTTCTAAATGGGCAACTTTGGCTTTTGCTCCCCATCGGGTATAACAATAGTAAGCTTCTTGCATATATCCGGCAGCAACTTTTTCTTTTCCCCAATTCAGATAAAATTTAGCTGCAAGTTCATTTGCTAAGGCTTCTTCTTGAAGATATTGATTTTCTTTTGCACCTGTAATTGCGCGATCGTAGAACTCAATTGCTTCGGTTTTCTGTCCTAAGATTCGGTATTTTTCTGCTTCTACTAATTCAAGTTTATGTTGATGATTCATCGGAGCATGAACCGCCCATTTTGCCAAAGATATTTGATGATTTTTTACTGTTTCAAGAGTATTATTTTTCTCAATTTCTGACTGATTTGAGTATAATTGTAAGTAGGTTAATGCTGCATAAAAATGAAAAACTGGAGTTTGAACGTTTCCTCCTTTTGTAATTGAATAGCCTTCAGCTTGGGCCATGTAATCTAAAGCATTTGTATAGTAACCAAACAGATAAGCAAGCATCAATTTATAAACATAGACAAAACCTAGAATAATAAGCTCATTATCCTGATAGTGCTTAGGAATCATCACACTTTCATCGTAAGCAGTGCCAATTAATAAATCCGGTTGATGGATGATTTCCCTCAAGTTATACCCTATTTGTTGTTGCATATTCAGGTAATCTAGAGCCGAACTTTGCTTGAAATTTGCTATGATAATACAGTGATTTTCAATTTCAGTTTCCCAATCCTGTAGCTCGACTCCAGCCAAAAAGTTATTATAAAAATAATTAAGTATGCTATAGCCAGCATAGAGCAAATCACCAACTTCTATACTCGCTAGATAAGCCTCTTTCGCTGTAATTATTGTCTCTCTCAGTGATTCTCGACGATGCTGAACAAAAGCACAAAATATAAGTAAAGCTATGCACTTGAATTTCCTAACATTTAATTTATGAACTAAATTTAGTGCAACTCGCCCAAAGTAATATCCCCTTTTGACTTGTTGCAAAAAACTAGACAACACGAAGCCATAGGTTGCATACCCGATGCTTGATGCGGAAGTATTCCCAAATTTTAGGGATAAACTAACCATTGTCGCACCCAGTAGAGGCAACAAGGCAGATTTTGCTTGGAAAATAGGCGGAAACAAAATTGCTAACAATTGCATCGCGGCAATTATTCGAGGTTCACTCATTACAGGTAGGTTAATTAATTCCTCTATTTGTTTGTCTTTAAGTTGCTGATCCAGGGTGTGTAATGCTTGCTCAATAAAGGCTTCGTCTGGTTCTAAAGGCCATGTAATATCCAATTGTTCGAGGGCTTTTTGGCCGACAGCGAGTGCTTCTAATATCTGAGTTCTACCTGTGAGTGCGTTGATTTTAATCTCATAAATTTTTACTTTGTCTAGTATTGTTTTAGCCGATTCCAAAACTAAGGTAGCCATTTCTTCCATACCCTCAAAATCAGCATTTAAGTAAGCAGTTTCTGTGGCAGTCACATACAGATTTAGGGTTAATTCATACTGACTTTGCCAACAGTCTGTGGGAAGCAAATTAATTCCGGTTTGCACAAAATTTCTAGCAGCAACGTAAGCAGTTGAATTTCTGGCTTTTTGTGCAGCTGCTAAGTTAAGTCTTGCTAGGTTTTCCCGCTCTCTTGGTAGAGTAATTAACTCAATTGCTAAATTCAAATGTCCGACAATATCAAAGAGTTTTTCTTGCTTTTCTATGTCTGATAAATTTTCTTGGAGCAGTTGACCAATTTTCAGATGAATTGACTGTTTTTGCTCCTCAAGAATTAAGGAATAGGCTGCTTGTTGAACGCGGTCGTGTAAAAATCGATAACTGGGATTTGCTGAAGCATATCTGACTTCCTCACTATCAGATTGGGTAAAGAATTTATAGATTTTTGTAGTGGGAATTACCAAGCCTTCCTGTAATGCTTTCCATAAATCTGTAGCTATTTTTTGAGGTAATTTCTCAGTCACAATTCCTAACGTATTCAAATCAAAACCTGCCCCAATACAAGCTGCTAGTTTAATAATTTCCTGATTTTCTGTTGGTAATTTCTGCAATTGTAATGCCATAAATTCTACAACATCATCTGTAATTGCTAATGCTTTAACTTGAGTAATATCACATTCCCAATGTTGGATATTCCAATTAAAGCGAATTAATTTTTCGTCATATAATGCTTTGATAAACTGAGTGGTAAAAAAAGGATTTCCCTTTGTTTTTTGATATACCAATTTTGTTAAAGGTTGGGCAACAGATGATTCACAATTCAGTGTATCTGCTACTAACAAATTTAGATCGGATTCACTTAACGGGGTTAAAGTAATTGTGTTTACCGTTGCTTCAGTTTTCACAATTTCATCTATGGTTAAAATAAAGGGATGAACTGGGGAAACTTCATTATCCCGATAAGCTCCTAATAATAATAAATATTCTGTATCTTGCACCAATAATTTCAGCAGATTTAATGAGGCAGAATCTGCCCATTGCCAGTCATCTAAAAATATTACTAAGGGATGTTCTTTACTTGTGAAGACTTTGACAAATTTTTGAAATAATAAATTAAACCGATTTTGGGCTGCTGTTCCCGATAATTCAATGACTGCTGGTTGTTTCCCAATGATGTTTTCTAACTCAGGAATTACATCTATTAATACTTGTCCGTTTTCTCCTACTGCTGCGAGAATATTAGTTTTCCAATTTTCTACTTTGGCTTCTGATTCTGATAATAATTGCTCCATTAAATCCCGGAAAGCTTGCACAAAAGCAGAAAAAGGAATGTTGCGATTAAATTGGTCATATTTGCCTTGAATAAAATAACCTTGTTGTCGAACAATAGGTTTATGAACTTCATTGATAACTGCGGTTTTTCCTATGCCTGAAAAACCTGCAACTAACATCAATTCCGCTCTTCCTTCCCCCTCCTTACTAAGGGAGGTCTGGGGGGGATTACTAACTCGTTCAAAAGCATCTAAGAGTTGATTAACTTCTATTTCCCGACCATAGAGTTTTTCGGGAATCATAAATCTATCGCTAATATCTCGTTTTCCCAGTTCAAAATCTGATATTTTTCCGGTTTCTTGAAGTTGAGTTAAACACAGCTCTAAATCATGCTTAATTCCCAATGCACTCTGATAACGTATTTCGGCATTTTTTGCCATTAATTTGCTGACAATCTTTGATAATTCCAGTGGTATTTTTGAATTGATTTCGTGTATTTTTATGGGTTCTTTTGCTAAATGAAAATGTAATAATTCCATTGCATCTTCTGAGACAAATGGTAGTTTTCCTGTCAATAATTCATAGAATGTTACTCCCAAGGAATAAAAGTCGCTGCGATAATCTATACCTCGATTCATTCTACCTGTTTGTTCGGGAGAAATATAGGCTAATGTGCCTTCTAAGATATTAGGGTTCTGAATTTCTTGGGTCTCCCTTGGGAGAAGAGAGGCAATACTAAAGTCAATTAATTTAATTTGTTTAGTCTGGGGATTAATTAGAATGTTGGCAGGTTTTATGTCTTTGTGAATGACTAGATTTTGGTAAAGATAGTGCAGGGTTTCTGTAAGGGGGATGGCTATTTCCAGAAATTCTGTTAAAGATAAATATTTACATTGAGGATTTTTATCTGTGACTATTTGGAGATAATTAGATAGGGAAATTCCACCCATGTCTTCCATAATTAAGGCATAGCTATTATCATAAACTTCTAGGCTTAAAGCTTTAATAATATTAGGAAAGTCGAGATTTTGAGCAATAGTATATTGGTTGCGAAATTGAACTATTTCGTTAAAGTTTGGGTATTTGTTTCGTAGTAGTTTGATAACGATAGGTTGCTCGTCACTGTTACGGATACCTCGATAGACTAGAGTGCGGGTACCTGCGTACAGTTGCTCTGTGATTTGATAATTAGGTAAGTTGGGTATCATGTTGATAATTTGTTTCTGGTTTGTTAAACAATTTGGCGTTAGTGATTTGAGGTATGATATCATTCCCGATCGGAGTCCCTTCCGCGCTCCGCGTTAATACGTTGTGCGCCAGCAAACAAAAAACTTTCTCCTTCTACTCCTGTTTCGGTTTCTTCTTTCTTCCCTCCTGATATAGAATCCGGTTATACAGTATATGTTTATAATTCTATCCACACTTTCTCGCCTTAAATCTCCCCATCCCCCCATCCCCCATCTCCCCATCCCCCCATCTCCCCATCTCCCCATCCCCCCATCTCATATAATAAGTATTTAACCGGATTTGATATGACTCCTGACTCCTGAGTAATGTAGATTAATACTATACACTAAAGTCAGCCCAATGCCAACAATTTCTAGATAGAATCCGATTATATAGTATATGTTGATAATTCTATAATTACTTCAAGCCTTTAATCTCCCCACTCCCCACTCCCCAAATTCCCCTCCTGGGAGGGGCTAGGGGTGGGTCCCCTACTCCCAACTATACAATAACTATTCAACCTGATTCTATATCATGGGTAGAAAGATTATAAATTCTGTTCCGACACCAATTTCTGAATTAACGCTGATGCTACCTTGATGTTTTTCGACGATGATAGACTTGGCGATCGCCATCCCCAAACCCGTTCCTTTGCCCACTCCTTTGGTGGTAAATCCTTGCTCGAATAGCCTAGACTTCACCTCTTCTGGCATTCCCATTCCATTGTCAGCAATTCGCACGATGACCTGCTTATTGTCTCCGCTTAATTCTGTGACAATGGTAATCTGATTTGGTTCTTTTTCGATATCGGCAAATGTTTTTCCTTCATTGCTTTCATCTAAAGCATCTATGGCATTTGCCAATAAGTTCATAAACACTTGATTGATTTGCCCAGGATAGCATTTCAATAGGGGAATATCCCCATATTTTTTGACAATTTCAATGGTTGGTCTTTGCTCGTTTCCTTTCAGACGGTATTTTAAGATTAATAAGGTGCTATCTATCCCATCGTGCAGATTAAACTCGGTTTTGCTGGCGGTATCGGTGCGGGAAAACGTTCGTAGAGACTTGCTGATATTGCGAATGATATTGCATCCCTCTTCCATTGACCCAATTAGTTTGGGAAAATCTTCAGCAATAAAATCTGGTTCCAGCTCTTCGATCTCTTCGGCAATTTCTTTAGGAGGAGATGTGTTTTCTTGATAGAGAGAAAGAATAGATAGCAAATCTTGCAAATGTTCTTGAGCTGCATCCACATTGCCACCAATAAAGCCAACAGGATTATTAATCTCGTGGGCGACTCCCGCGACAAGATTGCCCAAGGTTGCCATTTTTTCACTTTGAACAAGTTGCAATTGTGCCTGTTGTAAATCTGTTAAGGCTTGTTGTAAGTCGTTCCGTGCTTGTTGTTCTTTATCATATAATTTGGCATTTTGGAGCGCTATGGCGGCTTGGGAACATAGCAAATTCAAAATTTCGATGCGGTCGCTGGTGAATGCACCACTGGTTTGATTGTTTTCCAAGTAGAGAATGCCTATGAGTTGGCCTCTATCAATTAAAGGTATACATAAGATAGACTTTGGTTGATGCTTTTGGATGTAGTCATCTCGGCTATAGTTGTTGTCTTCTTTGGCATTATCGAGGACTAGGTGCGATCGCGTGTTTTTGACTTGATTAATGAGGGTTAGGGGAACATCGTTACTTGTTTCAACCGGAATGCTGATTACAGACATTTCCTCTTTTGTCGCGTGAGCTTTCAGCATGAGAGTATCTGCTTCAAAGAGCATGATAGCCACAGTTTCAGCTCCAGCGTTTTCTTGGATAACTTCCATAAAGTTGGTAATGGCGCGATCAAGGTCTATTTCCTCGGAAAGGTTGCGGGAGGCTTTCATTAAACTAGCTAAATCTAACAGTTCTCCAGTTCCTGTACTTGTGCTGGAAACTGTTCCTTTGGTGAGAGTAGTTATCTTACTGTTGGCAGTCAAACCCAATTGTTGTCGTTGGAGAATGGAGCAGAGCAGTTGGGGATAGCGTTTTTTGAGGTGGTCGGTTTTAGCTTTGGCTCCCCAGTGAGCGTAACAATAATAAGCTTTTTGCATATAGGCTTCAGCAACCGTTTCTTTGCCCCAGTCGAGGTAGAACTTGGCTGCGAGTTCGTTGGCAAGAGCTTCTTCTTGAATGTATTCGTTTTCTTGAGCTCCAGCTATGGCTTTGTCGTAGAGTTCTATTGCTTCTAATTTCTGTCCCAATACCCGACATTTTTCCGCTTGCATCAAATCTGATTTATGCTGATAATTCATTGGCGCATAAGTTGCCCATAATTCAACGCGGTCGCTAAATTTTTTCCCTTGTTCGAGATATTGATTCCTCTGTTCGCCTATCTCTTCCCCTGCCAGAGAAAGATAAGTCAAACCAGCAATGAACGTAAAAATAGGAAAAAATACATGCCCCACAAGTGAATTGAGAGCTTCTTCTACTTCAGAAAGGAAATAGACAACATCTAAATCTCCTTCAAACAGATAGTTTAGATATATCTTGCTCCAGTTGTGAATCGTGAGTGCTGCGATATTACTATTTTTCTGGAATATCTCGACTGTTGTAGTTTCATCATAAAACTTCCCTTGCAGAGACCAAGGACACTCGGACAAATGAATTAAGTTATGAACAGTCTGCAATATAGTAGCGATATGCAAGGCTGTTCCTTCAAATTGAATCGAATAACAGAATTCGACAGACTGCTTTAATTCGGGTATCAACCCACTCAGTTCTTCTCCTACGCAATATTTAAAAACCCTGTGATTGTTTAAAGTATAAGCTGCATATTCTAGATCGCCAACATTAATGCTACTTTGGTAGCCTTCGTGCAAAGCTGCAATGCTATGACGAGAATGTTGACTCCAATGAGAGACATGAGCATAAAACATATTGTATACTATTGCTTTACGCGGGTTACTGTTTTGTTTCTTGAGAATTTGTATTCCAGCGTTTCCAGTTCTATACCCTCTGGATATATCATTGGAACTACACAAAACCATAGCATAGGAGCTAAAAGCGGGGGGTGTATCGAAAGTGTTCCCATATTCCAAGGATAACAAGACCGACTGACACACAATGATAGATAATAAGCTGGGACGACCGAAGTAACAAGGTGGAATCAAGCGTGATAGCATTCCCATAACTGCTTTAATTTTCCGGTCTGTCATGTCGGGAAGTTCAATTATCGCTTCATCTGAAAAATTATCCAGAGCAATATTTGTTTTCTCGAGCCAACTGCCAGCTTCTTCCGTTGTTGGTTCTAATGGTAAATCAACCCCCAAGAGTTTTAGGCAGTCTAATCCTACCTCAATGGCCTCAACAAATTGATTCTGAACAGAGAGACGCTGAACCTGCATCTCATACACCTTGACCCGATCCAGAATATTGCGAGCTTGGCTGAGAACAATTTCTGCCATTTTTTCCATCGTTTCAAAATTACTCTTGAGATAACTTATCTCTACAGCTTCTGTGTATAGATTCAGTGTAAGTTCATAATCAGCTTCCCAACTATTTTCCTCCAGGAGTTGAATTCCTGTTTCTAAATATTCCCAAGCCACGATATAAGCTGTGGAAGATTTGGCTTTTCGAGTTCCTAATAAATTCAACTTACACAGTTGCATTTGTTTCTCGTTAGTGGTAATCAGTTCTATCCCCCGATTCAGATGAGAAATAATCTCAAAAATTCCTTCTTCTAGTTGAGCTTCTGGGGTTTTCTCCAGTAATAACGTGCCAATATTAAAATGAGTTATTTTTCTTTGCTCTTCCGGAATCAAAGAATAAGCAGCTTGTTGCACGCGGTCATGCAGGAAGCGATAACCAACGGCAATACCATCTGCTTTTTCTTCGTCTTTTTCCCATTCTTGAAAAAATTTATAGGCTTCGCTCTGAGGTAAAATCAACCCTTCTCGCAGGGCGCTCCACAGATTGGTGGCCACTTCTTCGGAAGAGGTTTTGCTGGTAATTGCTAAGGTCTCTAGGTCGAATTGATTGCCGATACAAGCCGCTAATTTCAGGGCGTTTTGGGTAGTTTCCGGTAACTTATATAACCGTCCCGCCATAAATTCCACCACATCATCAGTGATAGCAGCATCTCGCACCTTCACTAAATCACATTCCCAATATCCCAAATTTTGATTAAAAGTAATCAAATCATCTTCATAGAGTGCTTTTAAGAATTGGTTGGTAAAGAAGGGATTTCCTTTCGTCTTTTGATAGATTAAATCTGTTAAGGGAGTGGCTAACTCTACCGCACAACTGAGAGTTTCTGCCACCAATTGATTGATATGATTCACAGATAAGGGGGCCAGAGTAACCGTCGAAACTACTGCTTCCTGCTTCTCCAACTCTGACAAACATAACATCAAAGGATGAGCTGGGAAAACTTCGTTATCTCTATATGCTCCCAACAGCAGCAAATACCCCGTCCGACTGTCTCCCATCAGCACTTTCAATAAATTTAATGATGCTGAATCTGCCCATTGCAAGTCATCAAGAAATAGGGTTAAGGGATGCTCAATTGTTGTGAAGACGGCGATAAATTTCTCAAACAGGAGGTTAAAGCGGTTCTGAGCAGCACTGCCAGAGAGTTCGGGTACAGGAGACTGTTGTCCAATAATCCTTTCGAGTTCGGGAATGACATCAATGAGAACTTGCCCATTTTCTCCCACTGCTTCCAGGATTTTGGCTTTCCACTGTTGCAATTCGGCATCAGATTCTCCCAGTAATTGCCCCATTAAGTCTCGGAAGGCTTGAACAAAGGCAGAGAAAGGAATATTGCGATTGAATTGGTCGAATTTTCCTTTGATAAAGTACCCTTTTTGCCTGGTGATGGGTTTGTGTACTTCGTTAACTACAGCGGTTTTACCTATACCAGAATATCCCGCTACTAGCATCATTTCTGCTCCTCCCCCCTTACCAAGGGGGGTTGGGGGGGATACTACTCTTTCAAAGACATCAAGCAAACTTTGTACTTCTTTTTCCCGTCCGTATAGTTTTTCTGGGATTAAAAAGCGATCGCATAAATCCCGCTCTCCCAAGGCAAATGCCTCAATTTTCCCCGTTTCTTCATATTCAATCCTACATTTTTCCAGGTCATATTTTAGCCCCAAAGCACTTTGATACCGCTGTTCCGCATTTTTCGCCATTAATTTGAATACTATATTGGCTAAGGGTGTCGGTACTTGGTACTCAGGAATTGTCGGAGGTGTTTTGGCGATATGTGCGTGGACAAGTTCTAGAGGGTCTTCACTTTCAAAGGGGCGTTTTCCTGTCAATAGTTCATAAAACGTAACACCTAGAGAATAAAAATCGCTGCGATAGTCTATCCCTCTATTCATCCTTCCTGTTTGTTCTGGAGAAATATAAGCTAGAGTTCCTTCTAAAACATTGGGGGTTTGCAAACTTTGGGTTTCTTTCGGCAGTAACGATGAGATACTAAAATCTATTAGTTTTACTTGTTTTGTTTCTGGATGAATTAATATATTTGCTGGTTTGATATCTTTATGAATAATTTGATTTTGATGGAGATAATGGAGAATTTCTGCTATTTTAAGAGCTATTTGCAATGCTTTTTCAATAGATATAGAAAATTGGCGCTGATATTCGGCGAGGGAGATGGCTCCTATATCTTCCATGATTAGAGCATAGCCATTGTTGTAACGCAAGAGTGAGTATGGTTTGACAATACCGGGGATGTCTAGATTTTTGGCAATGGCGTATTGATTTCTAAACTGAACTAATTCGCTAAAGGAAGGATATTCCTGACCCATTAATTTGACAATTACGGGTTGCCCGCTTTTGATATTTCTACCACGATAGACTAGGGTACGCTCGCTTTTGTGGATAAGTTCAAGGGTTTGATAATTAGCAACTTTAATTGTTTTTGTATTCATCATTTGGCTCAATTTGTTTGTCTTTTGAGTCTAGTTTTTATCATATCTATACCTATTTTAATTCGTTTTTTCCCGAAAGTCCAACTCTTAGACTTCTCCCAAAAATCAATGAGTAGTTACGGTAACACTCTTATACCAATTCCTAAAAGTAAAGCTATACTTGGGTAAGACTTCAGTTATTAACTAATTAAAATAGGCAGAATTACTTTTTGATAATAATAGCCCAGTTAATGTGAATTATTATTACTTTTTATTTCTCCCTCACTCCCCTATTTCCCCTCCTGGGAGGGTTAGGGTGGGTCCCCTGCTTAACAAAATGTAGAAAAGTTTTTGAGAAATGGTATTACCTATGTATTGCCTGTCTACTGCTTCATAAAACCGATATAAAACGTCACAAGCGCGATATTTTACTGTTTACTTCCTGCTTCTACCGGAACTGTCAGCAGCACTCCGTCCACAGGCATCAACGGTCAAGCCGACCGCATTCCTTAAATTAATTGAGGCATTTAAGTCTCGGTCAATTAATAAACCGCATTCTGGGCAGTCATAAGTTCTGATGTTTAAAGGCATATCCTGTACATGACCACAACTAGAGCAAGTCGAACGAAGATGGAAAAAATCTGTCTACTACTACTAATTCACAGCCGTACCATTGACACTTGTATTCAAGCTGTCTTCTAAATTCATACAATCACTATCTGCTATCTGATTTAGCTAGTTTATGGTTGGCTAACATACCAGACACATTCAAATCTTCTATGACAACAGTGCCGTGGTTTTTGGCTAAGTAAGTTGTCAATTTATGAAGTGCGTCTTTACGGATGTTAGCTACTCGTCTATGTTGTTTGGCTAGCTTGACTACTGCTTTGTACCAATTGCTTGAATGCTTAACTTTCCTACTCAGTAGTCGTTGTAATTTAGCTAGTTTGTTTTGCGCTTTTTTGTAAGGAAAAACACTCTTGAATACTTCACCATTACTTAGTGTTGCTAGTGTCTTAATTCCTAAATCTACACCTACAACTTCTGTAGTTTTTGGTGTTGAAGTTGGAGTAAATTCATTCGTAGGGGCGAACGGCCGTTCGCCCCTACAACTTAAATACCATTCACCTGCTTGTTTACTGATAGTTATTTTTTGAGTTGTTGCTTCAATTGGTTCATAAGTTTTGACCATACCAATAAAAGGTAATTTATGATTCCATCCGTTTAATTCTATTGGTTTTCCACTGGTTTTCTATTGTGTTTGCGTAGCATTCCGTAGGAAATGAATCAGACTTACCTTTCTTCTTAAATCTTGGGTATTTACCTAACCCTTGTTTGCGCAGCATTCCGTAGGAAAAAAACCTTTTAAATGCTTCACCCAAGTTAATAAAAGCATATTGATAAACTTTAGATGAGAGGTTTTTCATCCAGGGGTAGAGGGGTTTGGTGTGATTAGTAAAAACCTCTCTAAGCTTACGGGCATTTGGCTTATAACCATCTCGAACTACAGCATTCCACAGACTTAAACCCCAGTTATAACACCAGCGTGAATAGCCTGCGTGTTGAGCCATCAGAGTTTTCTGTTTATTATTAAGTTTCAGCTTTGTTCTAATGGATTTCATTCCTGAGTAAGTGCAGCCTGTCTAAAAGTATGCTTAAGAGCGTATTATATCGTTATTCTCTGATTAAGTCAATGCTCCCGCTGTCAAATTACCACTCTTTAACTATGGCCTGATATCATGTCCGTTTATATCGTTTGTGTAAACCCAAGGGTGAATATCTACAGGAAATAATGGTTTTTTTCTTGCGAGGGTAGCCTTTCTTCCTCTTCCCTCTTCCCTCTTCCTTCTTCCTTCTTCCTTCTTCCCTCTTCCTTACCTTTGCTATACAAGATCGATGCTACCGGACATGATATGAATCATCTAAAATCAGGCTAAATCCTCCCCTGATTTTTGTTTGAGAAGATTTGTTCATTAAACATCTCCAGAAAAGAGGGAACAGGGAACAGGGAACAGGGAACAGGGAACCCACCCTGAACCCTCCCAGGAGGGAATAATTGATAATTTCTGGATAAGAATTGATTTTATTTTTAATTTTTGGAGATGTATATTATTTCTAAATAACCAGAGGATAAAAAAATAGTATTAATCTTTTTTTCTTCATTTCGTCTAATCTGTATTAAAAATCCCTGCCGTGGCTTCTTTTTGTCAACATACTATTGACATTCTGGAAGATAATATTTAAAATGCAAAAGATTCAAAACTTGTATAATTATCTACTAATTCTGACTCTATCTAAAATTAAAATTAATTATAAATTATGAGAATATATCTATATATTCTATCAGGAATTACATCGGCATTAATCGGCTGGAGTATAGGGCAATTTATCCTCAGCGATTTAGGCTGGTTACAAAAGTTTCCTGAATTAGCATTATTTCCTTGTGTGGCAATTTCTCTAGCAGTTGGTATAGTTGCAACAGATATATTTTTAAGTAATCCCACTCGATTTAAACGCAACTTCAGCAGAGGTATAATACCACTGAGTATTGCTGCGGGATTAGGATTATTAATCGGTATTGCTTCTGGAGGATTAGTACAAATATTACTCAATCCACAATTAAGAGATAAAGTTATAACTGTACCTGATGAATTTGTCAGAATAGTCGGATGGATTTTAATTGGTGGAGCAGTGGGTTTAGCTGAAGGTTTGACTTGGCGATGGCGTAGTATAGAAGCAGGAGATAAACGGCGTTTTTTGCAGCGACTTACCATTAGTTTGACTACCAGTATTTTGACTGCTTTAATTGCAGCAATTATCTTTGAATGGATACGACAACAAATGGATGGAATACCCACTGCATTACAAGTTTGGGAAGACACAATAGGCTTTTCTTTATTGGGCGGTTTATTAGGTTTAGTCTTGAGTTTTTCTACCTCTCCTAGTCATTTAGTTGCCCTGAGAGCTGGAGCTGGTTTTGAATATATTGAAAATATCAATTTTAATCAGTCTGAAACATCGAGTAATTATCCCCATATACAGAAAGAATTATCACCCAGAATTAAATTTGTGAGTAATGATTTTGCCGATAAAATTGAGGAAGGATTATCAATTCAATTACCCGCAAGAGGTAAAATTAAAATTGGTTCAGCTCAGTTAAAAATTATGGGCAATCAACAATTTGGTGTAGATATTTGTATCCCTGGTTTGCCACTACATATTGCTGACTTAGACTTAGCATCTAGCCAAACAATTTTAGTACCTAATCTCAAGTTTTTTAATAAAATAGAATATCAAGGCGATCGCTTGAAGGAAAGTACGCCAATCAAACTAAAACATAACGATTTAATTGCATTTCATGCCGAAAATGAGGGCTATAATGGTAAAAAATTATTCAGATTTGTCTACTACAATCGTTTCTTGGACCCGCAAGGTTAGTTTATCTTTATTAATAGTAACCTCCTACATTAATCCTAGCTTTGCTCAAGTAAAAAATGTAGAAATTATCGAAGCTATTCCTGAACGTAATGACAGTAAAGTTACTTTGCGAGTCAAAGCTTATGACCAAAATAATAAACCAGTAAGAGGTCTGCAAAAAGATAATTTTAATTTAACAGTTTGTCCGCCTAAAACAGACCCTAAAGCTCGAAAATGTCAAACCTTAAATCCTATTGATATTAATTGGAAAATTCCCCTACCCGAAGAATTACCCACTGCTTGGGTAATTGTTTTATTAGATTTTAGTGGCAGTATGAAACAATTAGATAGTAGTGGGGAAAAAACCAAATTAGAAGGAGCGATCGCTGCGATTAGAAAATTCAATCAAGATTTAGCGGACAAGGGGGAAAATACCAAAATTTCTATTGTACCTTTTGGTAAAGGAGGTGAAAATTGTCCGGGAAATCAAGTAACGAAAAAGGAACTAGATAATTTTGTTTTAGCAGGTAATAGAAAGGTTGAACAATCTCTCAAAAAACTAGAAAATCAATTGGATAATCTTTGTGCAGCTACAAATATTTATGAACCTTTACGTCAGGCAGTACAATTTTTTGGTAATTCCGAAGATACTCGTTTTAACCCACGCCCAAATTCTAATTTATCTCAACCAAGACGTTCGATAATTTTACTTTCTGATGGCTATCATAGTATTTATGGAAATAGAGAAAATGAACCAGAGTTAGAAGCACAAGACTTTGAAAAACTTGTGTTTATGTTGAAAAGTTATCCTAATATTACTGTGCATACTTTGGGTTATGGTTTGACTCCCCAACAATTGCAGGAAAAATATGATTTAGAGGAACTTCCTACTATTAGAGATATTAGTGTGAGAGGAGGAAAAAAAAGTAATAATTCTGAAGAATTAACCGAACTTGCTGCCGAAGAATTTGTTGACCAACAACGACTACAACAAATTGCGGGAGTAACTAATGGTATTGCTGAATTTTCTGGTAATGCTGAGGATATTTCTAGTAGTTTGACCGAATTTTTAGAGGCTTTATTTGATGAGTATCAAATTAACTATATTCAGCCAATAAATGCCGACCGTGGTTCGTTACATAATGTGCAAGTTAGTCTCAATTTACCAGATAGTTCAGTAGATTCAGAACAACAACCTTATGTATTTCCTTGGGTGTCGCGCTCCCTACCTTTTTTGACTAGACTAATCATTTTCTTATTTACTTTAGCAGTATTATTAGGGGGTGGTGTAATACCATTTTTGTTATGGGCAAAATCAATTAAGCGAGAGTATCAGTAAGAAGGAAGAAGGAAGAAGGAAGAAGGAAGAAGGAAGAGAAGTTATAAGTCAAAAGTCAAAAGTTAAAAGTTAAAAGAAGAAGGAAGAAGGAAGAGAAGTTATAAGTCAAAAGTCAAAAGTTAAAAGTTAAAAGTTAAAAGTTAAAAGTTAAAAGAAGAAGGAAGAGAAGTTATAAGTCAAAAGTCAAAAGTTAAAAGTTAAAAGTTAAAAGTTAAAAGAAGAAGGAAGAAGGCAGAAGGAAGAGAAGTTATAAGTCAAAAGTCAAAAGTCAAAAGTTAAAAGTTAAAAGTTAAAAGAAGAAGGAAGAAGGAAGAGAAGTTATAAGTCAAAAGTCAAAAGTCAAAAGTTAAAAGTTAAAAGAAGAAGGAAGAAGGCAGAAGGAAGAGAAGTTATAAGTCAAAAGTCAAAAGTTAAAAGTTAAAAGTTAAAAGTTAAAAGTTAAAAGTTAAAAGAAGAAGGAAGAAGGAAGAGAAGTTATAAGTCAAAAGTCAAAAGTCAAAAGTTAAAAGTTAAAAGTTAAAAGAAGAAGGAAGAAGGCAGAAGGAAGAGAAGTTATAAGTCAAAAGTCAAAAGTCAAAAGTTAAAAGTTAAAAGAAGAAGGAAGAAGGCAGAAGGAAGAGAAGTTATAAGTCAAAAGTCAAAAGTCAAAAGTTAAAAGTTAAAAGTTAAAAGAAGAAGGAAGAAGGAAGAGAAGTTATAAATCAAAAGTCAAAAGTTAAAAGTTAAAAGTTAAAAGAAGAAGGAAGAGAAGTTATAAGTCAAAAGTCAAAAGTCAAAAGTTAAAAGTTAAAAGTTAAAAGAAGAAGGAAGAAGGAAGAGAAGTTATAAGTCAAAAATCAAAAGTCAAAAGTTAAAAGTTAAAAGTTAAAAGAAGAAGGAAGAAGGAAGAGGGAAGAAGCAATAAAATAACGACTGAAATTCCAGAAAATTCCTTAACATAAAATGGCAGTAACCGTTGCCTGTTCTTCCCACCTCCGCGTCTCCGCGTCTCCGCGTCCCCGTGTCCTACTCCCAGCAATCAATTTTTTCAACAGACCCTAACTATTCCCTATTCCCTATCAATAATTTGAGGCTAATTTAAGATGATACAAAATCAAGCTTTACCTAAATTAATGAGCTTTAATGAATTTCTTGATTGGAAGCCAGAAAATGGGCATTATGAATTATATAAAGGAATGATTGTAGAAATACAACTAACAGGAAAACATGAAGAAATTTCAGGCTTTTTAGCAGTTGAATTGGCTGTTTTTTTTAGACAGAGTAAACTATCGTATTTTTTACCGAAACAAGCATTAGTAA
This sequence comes from Okeania sp. KiyG1, assembly GCF_014132355.1. Lineage (GTDB taxonomy): Bacteria > Cyanobacteriota > Cyanobacteriia > Cyanobacteriales > Microcoleaceae > Okeania. The sequence goes on along the minus strand of NZ_BLZO01000094.1, from coordinate 3,701 downwards.
AAGTACCCAATGAAAATAGTGGTTATTTACCGAAAAATTGTGGTTTAAAGCCTCCCCTTTTAAGGGGATAATAAGCGGTCGTTTGCGGAGCAGTCCGTTAGGATGGGATGGCGAGGTCTCCTCGCCATATCCAATCGACCAAGAGAAGAAAAATTTTCATCTCTTTGTCAATCCTCTTCTTTCAAGGAGAGGTAATTATTCATTATTCATTATTCATTATTAATTGTTGAACTGATGTATTAGTTGTAGATATAAATGCTCTTAAAGATAAACCTTTGTGGGAAAAATCTTCAACCCTAACAAAAGGAGAATCAATTCCCTTAGTAGTAGAAATTGTGAGTAGTAATTGGCGAGATGATTATTTAACTAAATTAATAAATTACGAGGGAATTGGCATTAATGAATACTGGATTGTCGATTATTTAGGGATAGGCGGTTATCGTTATATTGGTAATCCAAAACAACCAACTATTTCTATTTATCAGCTTATTGATGATGAATATCAAGTTCAATATTTTAGAGGTAATGAATCAATTAAATCCACTACTTTTCCTGGATTAAATTTAACCGTTGACCAAATATTTCAAGGTTGAATAAGGAAGAATAAAGAAGTAAGAAGGAAGAAGTAAGATAGATGATGGGGTATTTAGAGGATATCTGAAAAGTTTTTTGATACTGAATTTTGCCCCCCGAGCAAGCCAACTTTGGGGGGAACAAGAGTCAATTTGCTTGCTCTAGTCCCCCAATTTTGGGGGATTTAGGGGGCACTTAATTTTGCCCCCCTAGCCCCCCAACTTTGGGGGGAACAAGAGTCAATTTGCTTGCTCTAGTCCCCCACGCATTAGGGAATTTAGGGGGCTTGAATGTAGCAAATTGGACTTCTCAGGCAACCTCTTAAACCATAAAAATATTCTGGCAAAATTTATGAAAAATATATCAATTACATTACCTGATAGTTGTAACTTTTCAGATTATTTCAAGTTCAATTATTACCCGGAAGATATATTAAATTATTTTGGTTATCAATTAATCACAGAAGAGTTGGTTTTGCCAAAGTCTCAACAGCAAGTTGATGGGGTAGAAAATCTCAAGCAAAGATTTCGCAAAAGTCTTCCCTATATTACTTTAGATAGTGAGATGGCAAGGCGATAATTTTTAATTGCTCCAGTGTTAATAGAATTAGTCGATTATTGTCAGGCAAAACTCAAAGTTTCCTATCCTTTGGAAGTTTCACCTCAGCTTAAAGGTTCTCTAGATTATTTTTTACAAGCAGGAAATAATTTATTAGTTATTGAAGCAAAGGATGAAAACTTAGAAAGAGGGTTTAAGCAATTGGCAGTTTAATTAATTGCTCTCGATCAAGGAATAGAAGCAGAACAAAATTTATTATATGGAGCTGTTTCTATCGGTAAAATTTGGCAATTTGCTCTGTTGAAACGACAATAAAATCAAGTTAAGCAAGACCTAAACTTATATCGAGTACCTAATGATTTAGAAGAATTAATGAAAATTTTAGTAGCAATTATCACCGGAGTTAAAGAAGAGAATGAAGAGTAGATAAATAGAAAAACAATCACAATTAATAATTAACAATTAACAATTCATAATTACCAAAAAATAGGGGTATGCGCCTCCCCTTTGAAGGGGATGAAAAAAATATTCGATTCAGTATTTTCAATTCACTTTGCTTTCCTAGGTCATGCTGCGCAAATAGACAGAGGTACTGATAACTGATAACTGATAACTGATAACTGATAACTGAAATGACCCCTCCTTAAAATGAATATAGCCTTTCTCAAGTTACTGAGGTACAGTTGTTTTTCTGATTTTCTACTCCCTACTCCCGCGCAATACAAGAATTTTGTACCTCACGCTTCTTGGGAATTACTACGGCCGCCCGCCCCTACAAATGGTGTATAATTTCTTATGGGTGGGTAAGTCCTGATATGTTTATAATTCTATAACTACTCCCCTACTCCCCTACTCCCCTACTCCCCTACTCCCCTACTCCCCTACTCCCCTACTTCCCTACTCCCCTACTCCCCTACTCCCCTACTCCCCACCCCCAAATATATGTATGATATTACTTATGATGAATAGACGATTTTTTCTCCAGTTAATATCGACCACATCAAGCTATATTCTTCTCAAGAATTTAGTCAGTTTTGCCACAACTAATCCTCAATTATTAAATCAAACATCAATTTCTATGTCATCAAATACCTCGTTTTATATGCCAGATGAAGGCGAACCTCATTTGTGTACTTGGATGGCATTTAGTGCAAGTAAAGATATTTGGGGACACAAATACTATTCTGGCGTACAAGATAATCTAGCAAACATCGCCAGAGCGATCGCCAAATATGAACCCGTAAAAATGTTAGTTCGTGAAGCAGACTATGATGTGGCCGCAGACAAATGTGGCTCTAGTGTGGAGTTGATTGTTTGCCCAATAGATGACCTTTGGATTAGGGATACAGGGCCAGTTTTTGTGGTGAATGAAGCAGGTCAGAAAGCAGCTATTGATTTTAATTTTAATGGTTGGGGAAACAAACAATATCATGACCGCGATGCTGAAGTAGCTCGGTTTGTGGCCAAAAAATCAGGAGTACCGCTAATCAATACAGAACTTGTATTTGAAGGAGGTGGTATTGAAGTTGATGGTCAGGGTACAGCGATCGTAACTGAAAGTTGTATTATCAATAATAATCGCAATCCTGGTTGGAGTAAAATTGATTGCGAAACAGAATTGAAGTATTTATTGGGGTTGCGTAAAATCATCTGGTTACCAGGTATTAGAGGTTATGATATTACCGATGGACATACAGATTTTTATGCCCGTTTTGTTCGTCCCGGTGTTGTTGTTGCTGCATACGATCCAGACCCTGAATCTTTTGACCATGCTGTTACCAAAAAACATTTAGAAATTTTGCGGTCGTCAACGGATGCGGATGGGAAAAAACTAGAAGTTGTTGTGCTGGAAGCACCGAAAAGAATCAGACCGGGATACGAAAGCGATGACTTTGCAGCAGGATATATTAATTTTTATGTGATTAACGGTGCTGTTATTGCACCAGAATTTGGCGATCGCCAGAGTGACCGTCGTGCCAAAGAAACTCTAGCAGAACTTTTCCCCAGTCGAGATATTGTGCAAATTAATATTGATGAAATTGCGGCAGGAGGCGGAGGAATACATTGCACGACTCAGCAAGAACCATTAGTTTAGTTAGGGAGTTGAAGTAAAAAGAGGATTCAATAATGGATAATGGATAATGGATAATTGATAATTGATAATTACCTCTCCCTAAGCAGAAGGTTTTCTCCTATTGTCACCTTAATTTTATACACAAACGATGCTACCGGACATGATATAAGTCCCGATCATTTCTGGATAATTAGCGATGGAACTCAGTTCCACTGACGCGTTAACGCAGTTTTGCGCCAGCAAACAACAAAACTTTCTCCTTTTCCTCCTCTTCCTTCTTCCTTCTTCCTTCGGCGTTGCTGATTCTGGGTATGATTTTGCCCCCCTAACCCCCCAATTTTGGGGGAATAAAACTCTAAAAGTCCCCCTTGATCCCCCTCCCGTCCCCCTTGGAAAGGGGAAGCTAGATGTTGCTGCGCTTTTTGTTGAACGGGGGATTTAGGGAGCTTGAGCAGAACCAAACAATCGCGCATTCATACTTCAATTCAGCAACGCC
>NZ_BLZO01000093.1 GCF_014132355.1 Okeania sp. KiyG1 | reverse complement strand
CTCTTTAAAGATTTTTATAATCGCAATTTTTTACGGATCGCTTTAGCTTTACCGAATAATTAATAATTAAATAATTCGCGCCTTGAAGTCTCCCCTTTTAAAGGGAAAAAAGCGGTCGTTAGCGGAGCTTCCGTAGGGTGGGATGGCGAGGTCTCGGAGCCATATTCAATCGACCAAGAAAAGAAATAATATTTCCTTATTTTCAATCAAGGACGGTTTTAACCAGAGGTAATTATCAATTATCCATTATCCATTATCAATTAATGAACTATCTACATTTTAACTCTGTCTATTACTAAATGCCCAAGTTTATTTGAAAAAATTATGCTTTGAGTCAAATTGCTGTCGTGAATTTACAGAAATTTAGGTTAAATATAAAGATAGAGTCTCAGTAATTATTTCAAAATGCTTTTTCTCTTCATAAACTTCATAAAATAGACTAAGGACAACCAAGATAATGTCTATTTGTCTAGACATTATTTTCCCCAAACAAATTGTCTAAATAAGAAAAAAAGTATTCAATGCTTAGTAATAAAAATTATCCAATTCATTGATATATAAATTAACAATTAGGATACCTAAAATACAATCGTAACTCTTGACTTAATGCACAATATGTTATAGCTATAATTATACTCAAAATAATTAGGAGACGATGATGGAGAAGCGAAAATTAGGTAACTCAGAAATTGAAATTACCCCAATCATTATGGGTACATGGCAAGCTGGAAAAAAGATGTGGGTGGGAATTGAAGATTCTGAAACTATCAAAGGAATAAGAGCGGCTGTTGATGCAGGTATCACCACAATTGATACTGCTGAAATTTATGGGGATGGTTACTCAGAACGAATAGTTGCTCAAGCAGTCGGAGATATTCGAGAAAAAGTAATTTTAGCAAGCAAAGTTTTTCCCAATCATCTCAAATATGACCAAGTAATAGAAGCTTGCGATCGCTCCCTCAAAAACCTGAAAACTGATTATATTGACCTCTATCAAATTCACTGGCCATCTGGCTCATTTAATAGTGAAATTGTACCAATTGCAGAAACAATGAATGCTCTAAATAAACTGAAAGAGCAGGGGAAAATTCGAGCAATTGGTGTGTCTAACTTTTCTGGCGAACAAACAGCAGAAGCAGCTCAATATGGTCAAATTGATAGTACTCAACCACCCTATTCTTTATTCTGGCGAAAAATAGAAAAAGAAGAAATGCCTTACTGTGTTGAAAATAATATTTCTATTATTGCTTATTCTTCATTAGCACAGGGATTATTAACAGGTAAATTCGGACCTGACCATAAATTTGCTGAAGGCGACCATCGTGCTAAAAATAGACTTTTTATATCAAAGAAAACTACGAACGAGTGCAAACATCCTTAGAAAAACTGCGTCCTATTGCGGAAAGTAAACAATGCAGTTTAGCTCAACTAGCGATCGCCTGGTTAATAGCTCAACCCCAGACAAATGCTATCGTTGGAGCAAGAAATGCCGAACAAGCGACTGCTAATGCTAAAGCTGGAGATGTTAAATTATCTGAGAATGAGCTAGCAGAAATTGATGCGATCGGACGGATAGTCACAGATTCTTTAGACGATCGCCCTGTCATGTGGGATTTTTGAAGCAGGTTGTAGGTGAGTAATACCATTCTCAAAAATTTTTCTACAACGGAAACGCACCCTACTAGCGCTCTTTCAAACCCGTAGGGACGTTGCATGCAACGTCCCTACATTATGGGTGTAATATAGACTTGAGACAAATTATGGGGGATGGGGGGATGGGGAGATGGGGGATGGGGAGATGGGAACCCACCTCTAACCCCTCCGAGGAGGGGAATATCGAGAAATATTTGGTAATGGTTGAAGATGGAACATTTTTTACGTGCCGAATTAAACGGATTTGATATAAGTCCTGATAAATTTGGGTAAAATTACTGAGCTTGTAAATCCTATCAAGTAAATTTAAGTAAAATCACTGAACTTGCAAATCCTAAAGTTCTATAGTATACTCAATAAAACCTAAAAATCAAGGAAAATATATAATGGATCAAACATTAGAATCTAAGGCTTCTCACAGTGCGACTACTGTTAATCGCTGTTCCCGAACAAACCTGTTGAATTTAAACAGCTCTAATTCACTGGTTCAAGCGGTTTTAGGTGATTGTCCTGATTGTGGCCTAGACCCCTGCGAGTGCTAGAGTCATGTGCTAAATACTACTTTTATTTGTCTGGGTACATCTATAAAAATATTTAAGGACTTACGCACGCACGCATACGAAATTATAGACCATTTGTAGGGGTTAACGGCCGTTAACCCCTACTATGTTTGGTGGTTATGCTTCAACAATTAATAATTAACAATTAATAATTAATAATTAACAATTACCTCTCCTTTAAAAGAAGAGGATTGATTCAAAGGAAAATTTTTCTTTATTATCCTCTTCAAAGGGTAGGCTTTAAACCACAATTTTTCGGTAAGTCCTGTATAGTTTCTATTAGTTTGAATTTATCCTAATTTTTTCCATCTTTAATCTTGAGTAAAATTTGAGAATAATTATAATTTTTATATCTTCAATTTCAATTTTTTTTATTCAAAATAATAATAAGAATCATTATGATTTTTTGCTGTTAAAAAATGTAAATTTGACTTCCAATTCTATAAATATCAGTTAAGCTGAAAGTAAAGAATAAGAATAATAAGGAAGAAGAAATCATGACAACTGTAGTTGAAATGAAATGTGCTTGTGAACCCTGTGTTTGTCTAGTATCCACTGAAACAGCCGTAAAGAGATTTAATTATAAATATCACTATAGCAATGTGCGCTGGGATATTTACAAATTGCAGGAGGTGTCCAATAGCTAAAATCTTATATTATAAGCTTTTTATTCCCCCTGTTGCCTGTTGCCTATTGCCTGTTGCCTGCGCGCAGCGCTATACATCTACAGGACTACCAGATATCTGACTAAACCGTATTTAGTATCATAAATTATGAATAGTAGAAATGATTTTAATGTAGTAGTTATTGGAGCGGGTCCGGCAGGTTGTCAATGTGCTAGAAGTTTGGCAAAATTGGGACGCAAAGTTTTATTGGTTGAACAACACGAAACATTTAATAAAAATGACTTTTCTAGTGCAGCAACTCCTCAAAAAACTCTCGATAAATTTGATTTGCCAAAAACAGTAGTCGGTAGTTATTGGCAGAAAATTAGTATTGTGACAACTAATATTAATCATACCTGGGCATCACCAAAAATATTAGGAGCAGTTTTAAATTTTGCCAAACTTAGAGAATTTTTGGCGGGAGAAGTGGAAAGTTATGGCGGTAAAGTTTGGATGGGTTGTCGCTACATTAGACATTTTCAAGAAGAGGGAAAAACTATTGTAGAAATGAGGCGTTTCGGAGGTGAAAAATTTACTGTTAGTACAGAAGTTTTGGTTGATGCAACGGGACCAGCAAGAGCAGTAATGTATGACAAAAAAAGTAGGCAACCTGAATTTTTAACTGCTGCAGGAATTGAATATTTAATCGAAGTTGAAGGAAGAGAATATGATAAATACGCTAAGGATTTAATTTTTTTCTTAGGTCATAAATGGATGCCAAAAGGTTATTCTTGGATTTTTCCTATGGAGGCAGAAAAGCACAGATTAAAAATAGGTGTGGCGCGGTTTAATTTAGAACATCAACAAATAGTTGAAACCAAATCTATGAGATGGTATCTAGAACTATTGATTAAAGATTATATGAAACTTGAGGAGTATGAATTAATTGATTCTCATGGTTCAACTGTTAGGTATTCTGTGGGATTAAAGGATCTTTATTACCAAGATAATATTATTGCTATTGGTGATGCTGTTTCTACTATTAATATGTTGGGTGGGGAAGGAATTAGACATGGTATGGATAATGCAGAAATTGCTAGTAAGTATATAGAAAAATATCTTGATAAACGCTTATCTAGTTTTCGTTCCTACCAAAGAGAAATGCAGAGAATATATGCTATTAAATGGAACATTTCTGAACAAATGGGGCGCAGGAGATATATGCAAGATAGTGATGAGTTGATTGATAAAGGAGTGAATTATTTAAAATCTTTGACAGTAGAGGATATGATGAATATTTTATTTGTATACAATTTTCAAAAGTTGTATAAAGGATTGGGTAAATATTTACAACGCAAGCTAAAATTAGGGTGGCAACAAATACAAGCATTCAGCGGTCAACTATCAGCTATCAGCTATGAATTATTAACTCATTATTTTGATAGGAAGAATTAGATATCTCCAGAAAAGAGGGATTTAACAATTAATAATTAATAATTAATAATTAATAATTACCTCTCCTTTAAAACGGATAGGATTGACTCAAAGGAAAATTTTTCTTCTCTTGGTCTCATGGATATGGCGAGGAGACCTCGCTATCCCTCGACCGCTTATTATCCCCTTCAAAGGGGAGGCTTTAAACCACAATTTTTCGCTAAGGAGTAGTAGGGGGAAAGAATTGATAATTTCTGTGGGATAATTAATTTGATTTTTTATTATTGGAGATGTCTATTTAAAATTACCGAAAAATTCAGGTATAAAGCCTCTCCATTCATGGAGAAAAAAGCGGTCGTTTTGCTACGCAACATGTAAAGCGTAGCTTCCCGAAGGGTGGGATGGCGATCTTCGGAGCGGCTCTGATAAGAGCGGGTCTCGGAGCCATATCCAATCGACCAAGAGAAGAAAAAAATCCTTTTATCCTCTTATTTATAAGAAGAGGTAATTCTAAATTCTAAATTATAAATTCTAAATTCTTGAATGTAATTGTTGGGTTGCGCTGTCGCTTAACCCAACCTACTATATTGATTATCTATTGATATATGGGGAAAATTTATGATGTCTAAAATCACAGAAGTTAATCCTATTATCTGGCAAAATGACCGTGTTTTATTAATTGACCAAACTTGCCTACCTGGAGAATATAAAACTTTAGAAATTAATAATTCTACGGAAATGGCAAGAGCTATTAAAACAATGATAGTTCGTGGGGCACCAGCTATTGGTGTATCAGCAGCTTATGGTATGTATTTAGGGGCGAAAGAAATTTCTTTAACTGATAGAAATGAGTTCTTAAAACAGTTAGAAGAAGTGGCTGTTATGTTACGACAAACTCGCCCAACTGCTGTTAATTTATTTTGGGCAATTGAACGAATGTTGAAAGTAGCAAATAATACCACTGGGTCTGTAGAAGAAATTCAAACGGCTTTATTAGAAACTGCTAAAAATATTCAAGCAGAAGATTTACAGACTTGTCAAGCTATAGGCGATCGCGGGGTAGAAGTTTTACCGACTTCTCCAGAAAAATTGAATATTTTAACTCACTGTAATGCTGGTGCTTTAGCTACTGCTGGTTATGGTACAGCATTGGGTGTTATTCGTTCAGCATGGCGAGAGGGAAGGTTAGCAAAAGTCTACGCGGATGAAACTCGTCCCCGTCTCCAAGGTGCAAAACTCACGACTTGGGAATGCGTGCAAGAAAATATTCCTGTCACCTTAATAAGTGATAATATGGCTGCTCACTGTATGAAACAAGGTTTAATTCATGCTGTAGTGGTTGGAGCTGATAGAATTGCTGCTAACGGAGATACTGCTAATAAAATTGGTACTTATAGTTTAGCGATCGTTGCTAAAGAACATAATATTCCTTTTTTTGTGGCAGCACCTCTATCAACAATAGACTTCAAAATATCTGATGGCAGTCAAATACCAATTGAAGAGAGAGATGCGGTGGAAATATATCAAGTAGGAGAAACACGCATTTGTCCGGAAGGAGTAGAATTTTATAATCCTGCATTTGATGTTACCCCTGCGGAATTAATTGCAGGAATTATGACAGAATATGGTACAGTTGCGCCGGGAGATTTAAAACAGTTTCTATAGCAGAAGGAAGAAGGAAGAGGGAAGAAGGAAGAAGGAAGAGGGAAGGGGAAAGGGGGAAGGGGGAAAAATTTGGCGTTGTCTGAGTTTTACTTTTGATATGTCCGCGCCTTTTCCTTCGACTAGGCTCGTAGTTGGGCTTTAGCCTTTACAATACTTAGTATTAGGGCTAAAGCACAACTACAAACAAAAACTTTATTATAATACCATTTTTAAAAAGAATGTTACTAATAATAAGCACCAGAAAAAGACTTTCAGATAAAGTCTGTTTTACGAAAAAGGTAATTTGCAACATCAAAAATGGTATTAAATCTATCCATTCTGCATTCTAAATTATAAATTATAAATTATAAATTATAAATTATAATAAATATCCTAACTATTTGTAGCAAACATTTATCAATTTGGTATAACTTATTATTTCAGGACTTACGCACCAAACGCCATATCTAGTAGGGGCGAATGGCATTTGCCCCCTACAGATAGCGTATTGTCTAATAATTTGTGTAAGTCCTGTATTTAATAGTTTTCTCAACCACGATCGAAGTTTCAAATTTATGGTTGTGCAGAGCGTAAAGTGTGGGATAAGTAAGTATGGCTGGCGAATCTAATCTAAAAGCACTGATATATAAAGCCTTAGCGCATTTTGGTCGCGAAGGGGGTGCAAATATTTAAGCTTCTTGGACCAAAAAGTTAGGAAAAGATACAGGTAGAATTATTCCTCCTACTTTCTCAGCTCTCTCCACCCTCCCCACATTCCCCTCCACGGTCGGGGGAGGGGCTAGGGTGGGTCCTCACATTCCCCTCCCAGGAGGTTAGGGGTGGGTCCCCACACGAACCACACTTTCTTGACGCACAACCAAATTTATTCAGTAAAGCCTTATTAAAAGCACTTATTTAACCTCTTATTCACAACGCCAAATTTTTACGGTATTGTCACTACTTCCACTCACAATTGTATTATCATAACTACTAATTGCTACAGAATTTACATCCTTAGAATGCCCGTTTAAAGTCTTAATAACTTCTCCAGTTTCCATATTCCAAATCTTAATAGTTTTATCTGCACTGCCACTAATTATTGTTTTTTTATCCAAACAAATTACAGACCTAACCCAATCAGAATGCCCAGTAATTGTTTTAATTAATTTGGATTTTTCTACAGACCATAATTTAATTGTTTTGTCACTACTACCACTGACTAAAACTTTACCATCAGGACTAAAAGCAATTGTATTAATATCTCTACTATGTCCGATTAATTTATCTATAAGATTACCTGTTTCTACTTCCCATAATTTAATTACATTATCGCTACTACCACTAGCTAGAATTTTACCATCCGGACTAAAAGCAACTACATTAATGCCACGAGAATTTTTGATGCTGTACAAAAGTTGACAAGTTTTTTGATGCCAAATTTTTATAGTCCTGTCGTCACTGCCACTGGCAATAAAATCTCCATTTGGGCTAAATACTACTGGCATTGAAACAATAGAATTAGAATGTCTGGATAAACTGCAACTTATCGTACCTGTAGCTAAATCCCAAATATTAATAATTCCACCAACATTGCCAATAGCTAGGATATTACTTTTAGGATTAAAGGCAATTGATAAAACTATATTAGAAGCTATAAAAGAGTCTAATAATTCTCCTGTAGATAATTTCCATAATTTAATTGTCCGGTCAAAACTACCACTAGCAATCATTTGATTATCTGGGCTAATAGCAACTGATGAAACTGAACTTAAATGACCGGAAATAGTTTGAGGTTTTCCCCAAGAATAAAGATGTAATCCTGGTACATAATTTGTATCTTTGAGAGAAATTTTTGGGAATGAAAGTTTGAGTAAAGATGGTGTAGGTGGGGATGGTAATTTTCCATGATTCAAATCTTTTAAAACATCTGTGGCAGATTTATAACGTTTATTTGTAGCTTCAGCAATTAATTTATCGAGAATATTTCCCAATTCTTCGCTAATCGGATTATCTATTAAATAATCTCGCCATACCCATTTATTTTCTCCAGTATCAAATAGTTTAAATGGAGAAATATTGGTTAGTAAATTGATACAGGTTACGCCTAAACTGTATAGGTCACTGGCAAAATTTACTCTACCTTTGAGTTGTTCTGGGGCTGCATATTCAGGAGTACATACAATTGTGCCTGGTTTAAATATTGGAGTTCCAGTTAACTGTTTTGCTAGATCAAAATCTACTAATACAAATTGACCTTTTATTCCGCCTTGATAAGCAGAATTTGATGGTAAACGACGAATAATATTTTCAGGTTTAATATCTCGATGAATAATTTTGTGAGAGTGAATAAATTCTAGCACTGGCAGCAGACTATTTAATAATTCTCGAATTTGATATTCGGAAAATATTCCCTCTGTTTCTAAAACTTGAGTTAAATTTTTTCCAGGAATAAACTCTTGGACTAAATATTGACAATAATCATCATGTAAATTTGCTAATAATTCAGCTATTTGAGGATGTTTTCCTAAAATATCTAGTTTTTCTGCTTCTTCTTCAAACAAAGCGATCGCTCTTTTTATATCTACTTCATTTTGTGAGATGAAATAAAATTGTTTAATTATACATGGTGGTTTAGAAGGTTTGTCTTGATCTACTGCTAAATAAGTTTTGCTGAAGCCTCCTTGACCAATCAGTTTAATGGCCCTATAGCGGTCTTTTAGAAATAGCATAGAATCACAAGCTAAACAGATTCTAGCTTCTGGTGGAGAATTAGGATTTTGGCAATTTTCTTTAAGGCAGTAATTCATATTTTTTTCTACTCTTCTAACGATAAAATTTAGTCAGCACACCCGATAATTTAGTTCTAATCCCAAAGTATTATACTTCCTGTATAAATACCCTTTCTTCTAGACTCCTAAAAAGGGTAAGCATTCCGCAGGAAATGCTTACTAAAAAGGTGCTTTAGAAGAGCTTAATTGACATAATAATAATTTTTGGCTTTTGGCTTTTGGCTTTTGGCTTTTGGCTTTTGACTTTTGACTTAAAAAAACCTGTATAAATACCCTTTCTTCTAGACTCCTAAAAAGGTACTTTAGAAGAGCTTAATTGACATAATAATAATTTTTGACTTTTGACTTTTTATTTTTAACTTTTGACTTTTGACTTAAAAAAGGTGCTTTAGAAGAGCTTAATTAACATAATCAGGATTTACGCACGGACACTAAATCGAGTGAGGGCGAATGCCATTTAGGGCGAATGCCATTCGCCCCTACATATGACGTTTTAAAGGTTAATTTGCGTAAGTCCTGATAATAATAATTTTTAACTTTTAACTTTTAACTTTTGACTTTTGACTTTTGACTTAATTACTCCTTTCGCCAAATTTTAATTGTATTATCGCTACTACCACTAGCTAAACTCTTTCCGTCCTGAGAAAAAGTAACAGAATTAACATATTTTGAATGACCTTCTAAATTAGCTATTTGCTGACCCGTTTCCCAATGCCAAATCTTAATAGTTTCATCTTCACTACCACTAGCAATAATATCTCCTTGAGGACTAAAAGCTATAGCACAAATATCTCTTGAATGTCCTTCCAAAGTATTTAATATTTCACCTTGGTCTATTTGCCAAACTTTAATATTTCGATCGCCACTACAACTACTAACTAAAGTTTTACCATCACAGCTAAAAGCAACCCCATAAACATAATGTATCCCTTGATAATAATTGCATAGAGTCTGAACAGCATTACCTAAATTGAGATCCCATAATTTAATCGTATTATCTTCACTTCCGCTCGCCAAAGTTTTACCATCAGGACTAAAAGCAACCGCACGCACCGGACGTGAATGACCAGTCAAAGTCATTATCACTTTCCCATAGCTAGGTTCATAAATATCGTCCCCAAGTTGCCAAAGTTTAACATCATTATCCTTACTTGCACTAGCCAAAATTTTGCCATCCGGACTGAAAGCGATCGCCGTTACTCCCTTAGAATGACCAAAATATTCTCCCAGACTCCAGTCACCAAGAATACAAAGAAGTTTCCCTGTGTTAACTTCCCAAAGTCTAATAGTTTTATCCTCACTCCCACTAGCTAATATTTTGCCATCCCGACTAAAAGCAACAGAGTTGACATAACCCGAATGTCCAAACATAGTCAATATTTCTCTGCCACTATCTACTTGCCACAACTTAACCGTTTCATCCTCACTCCCACTCGCCACAATATTGTCATCAGGACTAAAAGCAACGGAGCAAACCCACTTTTGATGACCAGTGAGAGTATGTAGACATTTCCAAGTTTGAGTCGGTAGGGGTTCAGGTGTAACCTCCGGTGTTTGGATAGCAGTTTTATCTTGAATATGAGTCAAGTTGACTTGAGTATTAGCATTTAAAGTTTTGATGACTTCATAAACAGACTGATAGCGACGGTTAATAGCATTTTCCACCAGTTTATCTAAAACATAACCCAACTGTTCGCTCACAGAATTACTCTTTAAATAACGTCGCCACACCCAAGTACCCTCACCCACATCAAATAACTCAAATGGGGAAATGTTGGTCAAAAGATGTAAGCAAGTTACCCCCAAACTATATAAGTCACTAGCAAATACTGCTTTGCCTCGGTTTTGTTCGGGGGGAGTATATTCAGGAGTACCAATAGTAGTACCTGTTTTCAACAGTGCCGTACCGAGAGCATATTTGGCAGCACCAAAATCTACTAATACTAACTGACTGTCATTGTTTTGACGACGAATAATATTGTCTGGTTTGATGTCGCGGTGAATAACGTTGTGAGAGTGGATAAATTGCAGGACTGGCAGTAAATTATTGAGTAAAGCTTTAATTTTCTCTTCATTGTAAGGCCCTTCGACTGCTAGAGCTTGGCCTAAATTTTGTCCGGCGATGAATTCTTGCACTAAATATTGTCGCCCATCCTGGGTAAAGTGGGCCATTAATTCGGGAATTTGGGAATGTCTGCCCAATTCGTCTAATCTTGTAGCTTCTTTTTCAAAGAGTTCGGCAGCTTTGCTGATATTGTTTGTGCCTTGGGATGCTGGAAAAAATTGTTTAATTACGCAATAAGGTTTGGAAGGTTTGTCTTCGTCGATAGCTAAGAATGTTCTGCCAAAACCTCCTTGTCCAATGAGGTTAAGGGGACGATAGCGGTCTTTGAGTAGTAGTTTTGAGCCACAGTTTTGACAATATATATTCCAGTCTGGGTTTTGGGGAATTTGACAGTTGGGGTTGAGGCAATGACTCATGCCGATATTTTGAGCTAAGGATAATATTGATTATATTTTGCTTAGGAATTTTTGATTGAAGTTAATAGTAAGATTTCTTGAGATATTTATAATTTTTACCAATTAAGACAGTTTTTTTATAAAATACTATAGTCTTTTTCAGAATTGGCTTAAGTTAAGCATAAATTAATTTTTCTTGCCTTTTGTGTGGAGTAGCATTCGCGATCGCTTTTGTAGAAGGAAGAAGAAATTTTGGTTTAATTTATAGGGACTAATGGTCGATCAAAATTAAGCTTTTGGCCAGTCAAATCATCTTGCTTTTGTAACTGATATGAATTTAACAGACATAGACCACCAAGCAATATGGGTAAACTGAGCGCATTCAAACCAGGTGAAAGTAAAAACTAAATAGGCGATCGCTACTACTAACATTTTCTGGTTTGACGATCTAACAAGGATAAAAATATAGTATCCCCACAATGCCATATAAGATAACATTCCCAATATACCAACAGATAAAATAGTATCCAGAATTAAATTATGAGCTTTATAAGTAGGCAATGGCAAAGTACGCAGTTTTCCATTTTTAGCAACTATATCGTAACTGACATTACCCAAACGAACTACATTTGGCGTGTTCTTTTTCGATAGTAGATCGGGATAAGCAATACCGAAACCATTGAAACCCCAACCAAATAAAGGGCGTTTGCTCATGCCACGATTTGCTAGCTCCCACAGATATATTCTGTCTGAAGTTATTTGTTTGATGAAAGATAAACCGGAAATTTGTCTGGTAGTAGAAGTGAAACCAATAACCAGTAAAAAAACTAAAACGATAGGGATTAATTGTTGGTAATATTTCCTGCCACATAAGTATAAAATTCCTACTATGACAGCAAAAAGAGCCATTCGAGTATTAGCAAACAGTAGCGCTATAGTTATCGGAATTATTATCGCCACAGTTGTCTTCAATGACACCCATCTAAGCTGTCTGCTAGCAACAGCCATAATTCCAATTGCTGCCAACACAAATGCTGCATGACCGCGATGAGAGTAGAAACCAATAGGTTGATGATTCTGAAAAATAGTGCTAACTAGGATGTTATTTCGCAATAGTTGTCCGGTTGTTGCAGTATAGTCAATACGCCAGTCGATAAGTTGGGGAAAGATGCTGAAAGCGAGAATAATTCCACCAATGAGAAAACCGTAGAGTTGAGCGAGCAATAGTTGTGGGTATTGTCTCAAGATAAGAGTATTACTGAGAGTGAAAGTAGCGATGAGCAACCAGTAGAGCAAACCATCTCCCATCTGGTCTTGACCGAAGAGAGAACGGAGGGGAAATGGACTGAGGATAGTAGAAATTAATCCGATAAACAGAAATATTTCCCAGAGGAATTTGGCAGTAAACCAACTTTTGGGAACTTGTAGAGTTTCCCAATTTTTCCTGAGTAGGTAGAGATTGAAGATGACGATGATAGCAAGTGCAAAACATTTTGGCTGAGTCCAGATTTCTCCCCGACTGCTTCCCCAAGGATTAATGATAACTATACTGAGGGTAAATAATATAGTGTAGATTATTTTCGTCATGGCAATAGTAGTGGAATATGTAGGTTGGGTTGCGCTGCCGCTTAACCCAACACAACAAACTTATTGTCTGGTTTCTTGAACATCAACCTAATAGCAAGAAAGTTAAAGCTTCAATCCCCCCAAACCCCCCTTGGTCAGAGGGCCATTGGTGGAATATGTAGTAGACTGACACAGCTAAAACTGTGCACTCTTATTTTTATTTCTAGTTGTCTTTATCTCTTCTACTCCCCCACTCCCCACTCCCCCACTCCCCCACTCCCCTACTCCCTAATGCACAATTTAAGGTGTGTCGGTCCAGTAGGTTGGGTTAAGCGGCAGCGCAACCCAACAGAATAAAGTTGTTGTCGGGTCAACCTAATACCAAGAAGCTTAAAACTTCCATAAGCTTCGATCCCCCCAAACCCCCCTTTCCAAGGGGGGCTTAATCATTAGATATAAATCAAAACTTTATTCAATTGGTGGAATATGTAGTAGACTGACACAGCTAAAACTGTGCACTCTTATTTTTATTTATAGGTGTCTTGATCTCCCTACTCCCCCACTCCCCCACTCCCCTACTCCCTACTCCCTAATGCACCATTTAAGGTGTGTCAGTCCAGTAGCTTGGGTTAAGCGTCGGAGCGCAACCCAACAAAATTGTTGTGTTGTCTGGTTTCCTGAACATCAACCTAATAGCAAGAAAGTTAAAGCTTCAATCCCCCCAAACCCCCCTTGGTCAGAGGGGCTTAATCATTGGGTATAAATCAAAACTTTATTCAATTGGTGGAATATGTAGGTTGGGTTAAGCGTCGGAGCGCAACCCAACAAAATTGTTGTGTTGTCTGGTTTCCTGAAGATCAACTTAATAGCAAGAAAGTTAAAGCTTCAATCCCCCCAAACCCCCCTTGGCAAGGGGGCTTAATCATGTAGATATTTAATTTAGTAAAAATACTTGCGATCGCCAACTTCGCGATAGTGTAATGAAGTAATCTCTTAGTCTTGAAAATAGTTATGATGCGAATAACTATGAGGACATTTTTAACCAGAGGTAATTATCAATTATCAATTATCCATTATCCATTAATGAATCCTACTTCCGATTCCTCAAACCGATAATTTTCCACACTCCAAAAGCACACAATACTATTAAACCCCAAATCGAATTTGATTCTGGGGTTTTCTTTGGCGTTTCTTCTTCAGTTACTATCGGACGCATTTTAAAACTACCTACATTTTTATCGAACGCTAATTGAATCGGAAAATACGTTTCTACTGTATCGCCGATGAAATAATCAATATCAGTAACTTTAAATCTGGAAACACCTGCACCTAGTAAGGAAACAAAATCTACTCTATCTCCAGGACTAAACTCTCCCAAAATCATATCGTCAACCATGACCGTAAACAAATCGTCTTCACCCACAGGAAAATCTAGAATTTCCGTAAACAGGGTGTTATCGGTGGCAACAAATTCAAATCCTTTCTCTATGGGAGGGTCATACCAGCGACAACCGGGAACATTAGAGAAAGTTTGCCAACCATCAGAGTCGATGCTACTGGGAAGTATGGGGTTTTGTTGGGTACGACCTGGTGTATCTTCTACGTCACCGCCGTCCTCGTTACCAACGATAATGCCTCCACCACCGCTACCACCAACAATGATACCTCCACCACCACTACCACCGACTATAACACTGCCACTGTTATTTTCTTGACTGCCAGTATTTAGTGGGAAATCTTCAGCATCGTAGACATTGACATAAAGTTCGTAGTTACCCTCATCTTCTCCACGACGACCACCATCAGCAGCGCTAACAGATAAATTGATAGTGCCATTGCTAGAGACAGTACCTAATACTGAGGAAGCAAAACCATTACCAACGTGACTGCTGTTGTCGTCAGCTCCGAGGAAACGGCCGTCATCATTGTATCCGCTGAGGTATGTATTAGGGTTGCATTGGTTGGAGGGGAGGTCATTATTAGTCCAGGCGTGAAAGGTTGCTCCAGGAGTTAGGCCGTCTAGGTAAAAGTTGTCTCTTTCTGTGCCAGATGATAGGCTATCAGAGAATTTTTTGGTGACTACACATTCACTCTCACCACTATCGCTAACAAGTACACCACCGCCACCGCTACCGCCCAAACTATGTTGGCTGCCAGGTGGACAAGCAGGATTTGGATTTTGTTTCTTCCCCGATACTTGGTTTTTCCAACCCCACCTGATTCCATTATAAATCTTGACTGTCTGGGGAGCAATCTCCTCAACCAAATACAATTCAGCAAAAAAGTAATGATTTTCTTCAACGTTAGGGTTGTACGGTCGATCTAAAAAGTAGTCCGTTCCTGCTGCGTAATAAGTGTCGTAGT
Source organism: Okeania sp. KiyG1 (assembly GCF_014132355.1). Lineage (GTDB taxonomy): Bacteria > Cyanobacteriota > Cyanobacteriia > Cyanobacteriales > Microcoleaceae > Okeania. The sequence continues at coordinate 190,899 of NZ_BLZO01000093.1, read as the reverse complement.
ATGGGTTTTGTGTCATTCCTGTTGGAATGTCAATTATGTCAGTGAAAACTCCATCTTCAATTGGGTTGTAGTTACTTCTGACCCGTTGAATCCAGTGAACTTGGTTTCCTGTAGGATCGTTGTCTTTAGGTTGGTAGTTTAAGCGGAAAAAAGCTCCTACTCCTCCTTGTATAGCTGGAAATCCTCCTGCTCCACAGTTAGTTTGTGGAGCACATGCAAAATAATGCTCTATATCAAAACTACCTGATAAATCGCTCGTTGCAGAGGAAAAGTTCCAATTAGGAAAAGTATCTGTTAGCGTTTGCATAAATCCTTCTGTTCCTCCTCTTTTGATTTCCCTTACTTGACCTGCAAAAAAGATTGAACGGGGATCGTAAAACGGCCAAGCATTTAATTCAGTAATACCTTGTCTACCGTCTGGGAAGCGGTAACGCTGCGAGTATCTGTAAAACGAGCTAGCACCTGGTTGTCGTGGTGTAATAGTAAACGCACTGCTTGAGGGAGTTGCAGCAAGCGTAAACACTAAGCTCGTTGTTAGCCCTGTCATAAAGTATTTTTGTAATTGCACTTTTTCTTACCTGTTCTCTTAGTTAAATTAATCAAAAACAAACATAAACTCTAAGGGTAGTAGAGTTAAAATGTACGGAAGCAAAACCCTACAAAAGGGGTAGATATTCTTCCCATCCAAATATTTTCTATTAATCTTGTATTTTTTATTTCTCGTTCATATATTGTTGCTATTTCAAACTTGTTGTTATACGTAAACCTAATCTGATATGTTCCCGGTTTAAAAATTTCAAAACTCAGGAAGCCACCATCTCCTAAAGCAATACTTAGTGTAAATCGATCGCCTTTAAACTCGAATAAAGCTTTCGGAAAAAAGGTAAGGTTCTTTCCTGGTAGGACTAGCGGAAAATCTGATTCTTTTGGACTTTTAACTCCTAGAAGTCGATATATTCCAGACACAATTTGACCATTTGGTGTTACAATTTCCCCACTTAATGTGCGATAAAAGCTAAAACGAAGGGAGTTTGGAGTATTATTATTAATTCTAATGCCAATCTGTACAGGAATCCTAATATCACCTTTTTTTTCTGGGAAAGTCAATACCGTTTCTGGCAGTATAGTTTCAAAGCGGATACCATCTACTTCTATTGCTCGATTATTTGGCTTAGTGAGTTCAACCAAGCGTAAATTTACAAAAGAAGTTGTTAAGCGATCACCTTTTATTGGTTTTTTATTTATCGTCTGGAAAGGAAACTTTACAGGCTTAAGTTTTGTTTGATTGCTAGATTCATATATAAATCTGAGTTGATAATTTTCCGGTTTTAGTGAATCAAAAAATGAGTTGTTAATTAACAAGTGTAACTGTAGTAAATCTTTTTCCCAATAAATTTTAGCAGCAATGGGGATGGATATTGCTGTTTTGGGATTCACCCAGGAAGCACTTCTTTTTTCAAGATCATCAATTAAACTTGACAGAAAATCGACTACTTTATTGACTAAGTTATCTCTTCGATAAGGTATGTTATCTTCTGCATAGATTTCCCTATTTTGGGAGGTTAATTTTTTTTCCAAAACTTTACCATCGGATGCTATTAGTTCTGGAGTAATTATTGGATCGGGATGAATTTTCCAAGGTTTTAATGTCTGATTAGTCAACTTCAGCCATAATCGAAAAGAAATATTTGCTAGTGGGGTTCTTTCTGGAATTGGCAATACTATTAAGCTTGGTTCCCATATTTCTAATAGTATGCTATTTGCTTCATTATTATTATTGTCAAAAGGTTCCGCTGATTTCATTTAGGTTAACCTGTTAATGGGTGTACACAACGACTTGAAATCAAGTATCAGGCTATTCATGTAGCTTAATTTCAGGAATTAACTTACTCTTTGATCGGCTTTCTACTTAATAATAAAGGTACTCGCTAACTAAATCTACAGTAATCATACCAAACTTTAGATTTATTTAATCTCTCTAAACATCTGTATTTCCTCTCTAGTTTTACCGATTTATTTGTGATAATAATCAGAAAAATGGTTGCAAATCACATTAGTGAATATTTTTCAAGGGAATGTTTTTAATTGCTATAGACATGACTTATAAGTTTAAAAAAATTTCCAAAAATTAGCTGACTTAAAATGACTAGATTTCTAAATCTAATTCTACAGGAGGTACTAACACCATTCCTCTCCAAAGTTTTTTGAATGATATTCCCTTGTTTGTAGTCCGGTCATATACTGTTGTTTGTGCAGATTTATTTTTATATATTAATTGAAGCAAATATCTACCTGCTTTGAGATTGTCAAAAATCCAATACCCTCCATCTCCAGCAACTATTTTGAGTCGAAATTGATCGTCATTTTTCCACGATAATTTGGCATCAGGAAAGAAAGTAATACTTTTTCCTGGCACTGCTAAAAGTAAATCGGATACTAATATCCTTTTCAAAAAATTGCTGGTGTAATGCTTCTCTACTATTTGGCCATTTGGGGTGATAAGTTCAGGAATTAGTGTGCTGTAAAAATTAAAATAAAAGTCAGTATTACTGTTATTTGTAATCCGAATACCAATTTTTACTGATGTTTCTACACCAGATTTTTTCTCTGGTAAACTTAATACCGTTTCTGGCAGTGTAGTTTCAAAGCGGATACCATCTACTTCTATTGCTCGATTATTTGGCTTAGTGAGTTCAACAAAGCGTAAATTTACAAAAGAAGTTGTTAAGCGTTCGCCTTTTATTGGTTTTTTATTTATCGTCTGGAAAGGAAACTTTACAGGCTTAAGTTTTGTTTGATTGCTAGATTCATACATAAATCTGAGTTGGTAATTTTCTGGTTTTAGTGCATCAAAAAATGAGTTGTTAGTTGACAAGTGTAACTGTAGTAAATCTTTTTCCCAAGAAATTCTAGCAGTAATGGGGATGCATGTTGCTGTTTTGGGACTCAACCACGAAATACCTCTTCTGGCAAGATAATCAATTAAATTTGACACAAAATCGACTACTTTGTTGACTAAGTTATCTCTTCGATAAGGTATGTTATCTTCTGCATATATTTCTCTATTTTGGGTGGTTAATTTTCTCTCCAAAACTTTACCATCGGATGACATTAGTTCTGGAGTAATTATTGGATCGGGATTAATTTTCCAAGGTTTTCCTGTCTGATTAGTCAACTTCAGCCGTAATCGAAAAGAAATATTTGCCAGTGGCGTTCTTTCTGGAATGGGCAATACTATTAAACTTGGTTCCCATATTTCTAAGCGTATGCTATTTGCTTCATCATTATTATTGTCAAAAAGTTCTGCTGATTTCATTTAGGTTAACCTGTTAATGGGTGTACACAACGATTTGAAATCAAGTATCAGGCTATTCATGTAGCTTAATTTCAGGAATTAACTTACTCTTTGATCGGCTTTCTACTTAATAATAAAGGTACTCGCTAACTAAATCTACAGTAATCATACCGAATTTTAGATTTACTTAATCTCTCTAAACATCTGTATTTCCTCTCTAGTTTTACCGAATAATTAAGGTTTAAAGCCTCTCCTTTTAAGGAGAAACAAGAAAAAATTTTCCTTTGATTCAATCCTCTTCCTTTTAGGGAGAGGTAATTATCAATTATCCATTATCAATTATCAATTATTGAACGATTTATTTGTCATAATAATCAGAAAACTGGTTGCCAATCACAAATGACTAAATTTATAAATATAATTCTACAAGGGGTACTAACACCATTCCTTTCCAAAGCTTTCCATTTAAAAAAACTGTTCTGCTTTGAGTATCCTAAGTTCCAAAAATGGAGTTATCGCTTGATGTTTATTTCTGTAATAATATAATTTTTAAACCTTAATTATTGACTAACCAAATATCTACAAACGGAGTTAATACTTGACCCGTCCACAATCCTTCTATTACTTGAGTTTGTTTGTTAAGAAAGTCATAGCATTCTTTAGTATCTTTCTGATTTTCATATATCAACCGCAGTTTATACCCTTCTGAATGGAGAGGTTGAATAAGTAATCTCTCACCTCCAAATGAGGTAGTGAAACCATAGTTTTTACCACAAAGCCAACAGATATTGGCATCAAGAAAAAAGCTGATACTTTCTCCCGGTATAGCTAAAATAAAATCAGATTTTAGTGGTGAAACGGGGCTAAACCACCCTATATCAAATGGTACACTTACACCATCTTTAGCCCTAATAATCTCAGGAAATAATGCAAAATAAAAACTAAAGTAAAGAGGGCGATCGCTGTTATTAGTAATCCTAATTCCTATCTCCACCGGATATCCTGGGGACGGATGTAAGGGTGGTTTTGATAGATGTTTTCCTATGTCCGAAAGTTTTTGAAGAATGTCTTTTTTAGGCAGAGTTAATACTCGTTTGGGTACAATGATTTCAAAGCGAACACCATTAACTTCGATAAAATTGTTTTCATTCATATTACCTAAATATTACTTGTATCAGCCAATAAAATCTACAGTAATTCTACCAAACTTTAGATTTATTTAATGTCTCTAAACATCTGTATTTCCTCTCTAGTTTTACCGATTTATTTGTCATAATAATCAGAAAACTGCTTGCCAATCACAAATGACTAAATTTATAAATGTAATTCTACAAGGGGTACTAACACCATTCCTTTCCAAAGCTTTCCATTTAAAAAACTGTTCTGCTTTGAGTATCCTAAGTTCCAAAAATGGAGTTATCGCTTGATGTTTATTTCTGTAATAATATAATTTTTAAACCTTAATTATTGACTAACCAAATATCTACAAACGGAGTTAATACTTGACCCGTCCATAACCCTTCTATTACTTGAGTTTTTTTGGTAATGGAATCATATAGCTGTTTAGTTTCTTTTTGATTTTCATATGTAAATCGAAGCTGATACCACCCTAAATCAAGAGGTTCAAAAACAAACTGACCACCACTTATAACCATGCTAATTCCATAATTGTTGCCACAAAGCCAACAGATTTTGGTATCAAGAAAAAAGCCGGTACTTTCTCCAGGCATAGTTAAAGCTAAATCTGCTTCCTTTACTCCAGCAAGACTTATCCAACCCCCACTTATTTCTACAATTTCACCAGTTTCCGCTCTAATAAGTTCTGGAAATAATACAAAATTGAAAATAAAGTAAAGAGGGCGATCGCTATTATTGGTAATCCTAATTCCTATCTCTACCGGATATCCTGGGGAAGGATGTAAGGGCGGTGTTAATAGATGTTTTCCTATGTATGAAAGTTTTTGAAGAATGTCTTTTTTAGGCAGAGTTAATACTCGTTTGGGTACAATGGTTTCAAAGCGAACACCATTAACTTCGATAAAGTTGCTTTCGTTCATATTTCATAAAATATCTCTATCTGTATAAGTATACAATCTGAAATTAATTATACAAATAACAAAAGCCGTTAGTGTAGGTTGATTACCAGAATTAAACTGCTTTTTCAGCTTCCTACCTAATCATAATAATAAATACTAGCCGATAAAATCTATTGAAAAGAAATATTTGCTAGTGAAGTTCTTTCTGGAATGGGCAATACTATTAAACTTGGTTCCCATATTTCTAAGCGTATGCTATTTGCTTCATTATTATTATTGTCAAAAGATTCTGCTGGTTTCATTTAGGTTAAGCTGTTAATTAGTGTACACAACGACTTTAAATGTGGGTATGCGATCGTAAATGCTACAGCAGACTGACGAGTAAGTACAACAACCTTGTTTGTTGTCAGGAATTTTTTCAAATACCCTCGCAATTGCATTTTTTATTTCTCCTTTAATAGTAATAAATGAATGTTTGCTTTTTTTCACTCCATGGAATTATTACTCGATATCTATTCCTGTTAACATCTAATTTTTCAATCTTAATTATTGACTAAGCAAATATCTACAAATGGAGTTAATACTTGACCCGTCCACAATCCTTCTATTACTTGAGTTTGTTTGTTAAGAAAGTCATAGCATTCTTTAGTATCTTTCTGATTTTCATATCTCAACCGCAGTTTATACCGTTCTGAATGGAGAGGTTGAATAAGTAATCTCTCACCTCTAAATGAGGTACTAAAACCATAGTTTTTACCACAAAGCCAACAGATATTGACATCAAGAAAAAAGCTGATACTTAGCCCTGTCATAAAGTATTTTTGTAATTGCACTTTTTCTTACCTGTTCTCTTAGTTAAATTAATCAAAAACAAACATAAGCTCTAAGGGTAGTAGAGTTAAAATGTACGGAAGCAAAACCCTACAAAAGGGGTAGATATTCTTCCCATCCAAATATTTTCTATTAATCTTGTATTTTTTATTTCTCGTTCATATATTGTTGCTATTTCAAACTTGTTGTTATATGTAAACCGAATCTGATATATTCCCGGTTTAAAAATTTCAAAACTCAGGAAGCCACCATCTCCTAAAGCAATACTTAGTGTAAAGCGATCGCCTTTAAACTCGAATAAAGCTTTCGGAAAAAAGGTAAGGTTCTTTCCTGGTAGGACTAGCGGAAAATCTGATTCTTTTGGACTTTTAACTCCTAGAAGTCGATATATTCCAGACACAATTTGACCATTTGGTGTTACAATTTCCCCACTTAATGTGCGATAAAAGCTAAAACGAAGGGAGTTTGGAGTATTATTATTAATTCTAATGCCAATCTGTACAGGAATCCTAATATCACCTTTTTTTTCTGGGAAAGTCAATACCGTTTCTGGCAGTATAGTTTCAAAGCGGATACCATCTACTTCTATTACTTTATCATTTGGATTGGTGAGATAAACCAAGCGTAAATTTACAAAATAAGTTGTTAATTTATCGCCTTTTATTGGTTTTTTATTTATCGTCTGGAAAGTTTCTTTTTCTGGCTGAGGTTTGATTTTACTGCTTGAATAATATATGAATCTGAGTTGATAATTTTCCGGTTTTATTCCATCAAAAAATGAGCTGTTCAAAGCTTGATATCTATTAGTTAATAACTGTAACTGTAGTAAATCTTTTTTCCAACAAATATTAGCAGTAATGGAGATGGATGTTGCTCTTTTGGTACTCACCCAGGAAATACCTCTTTTAGCAAAATGATCGATTAAATTTGAAATAAAATAGACTACTTTATTGACTAAGTTATCTCCTTGATAGGGTCTGTTCGCTTCATTTTTTCGATTATCAGTAGTTAATTCTCTTTCTAAAAGTTTACCATCGGATGCTATTAATTCTGGAATAATTATTCCATCGGGATTAATTTTCCAAGGTTTTAATGTCTGATTAGTCAACTTCAGCCATAATCGAAAAGAAATATTTGCTAGTGAAGTTCTTTCTGGAATGGGCAATACTATTAAACTTGGTTCCCATATTTCTAAGAGTACCCTATTTGCTTCATTATTATTGTCAAAAAGTTCTGCTGATTTCATTTAGGTTAACCTGTTAATGGGTGTACACAACGACTTGAAATCAAGTATTAATTTATTTCTCTGGTTTAATTTCAGGAATTGACTTAATTTTTTCTCAGAACTATCTAATCACAACAGTATATTCATTAATTGATAATTGATAATGGATAATTGATAATTACCTCTGGTTAAAACCGTTACAGAATTGAATATAAGGAAATATTATTTCTTCTCTTTGTCGATTGGATATGGCTCTGAGACCTCGCCATCTCTCGACCACTTTTTTACCCTTAAAAGGAGAGGCTTCAAGGCGTGAATTATTTAATTATTAATTATTAATTATTCATTATTCATTATTTGGTAATTACCGGAAAACAATCTACATTTTTCTGTTCAAATAGTTATTCTACTCTTCCTTATTGCCGGACTAAATCAATTTCTACGAACGGAGTTAATACTCTACCTATCCAAAGTCCTTCTATTACTTGAGTTTGTTTATTAACAGAATCATAAAACCAATTCTTATCTGTTTGATTGTGATAAATTAACCGAAGTTTATATCTTCCCAATCTAAGGGGTTTAAAAATAAATTCACCTCCGTTAAAATCTATGCTAAGTCCGTAATTGTTGCCACAAAGCCAACATATTTTGGCATCAATAAAAAAGCTGGTACTTTCTCCAGGCATAGTTACATAAAAATCTGATTGTAAGGGCTGTTCCGGATGAAACCACCCTCCTTCAAATAGAATATTTTTCCCATTTTCCACTCTAATAATTTCAGGAAATAATGCAAAATTAAAACTAAAGTAAAGAGGGCGATCTCTATTATTAGTAATCCTAATTCCTATCTCCACCGGATATCCTGGGGACGGATGTAAGGGTGGTTTTGATAGATATTTTCCTATGTATGAAAGTTTTTGAAGAATGTCTTTTTTAGGCAGAGTTAATACTCGTTTGGGAACAATGGTTTCAAAGCGAATACCATTAACTTCAATAAAGTTTTTTTCGTTCATATTTCCTGAATATTACCTGTATCAACTTTAACTATATTAACTTCTAAAAATGGAGTTATTGCTTGATGTTTATTTCTGTCAAAATATAAATTTTCAACCTTAGTTATTGACTAAGAAAATATCTACAAACGGAGTTAATACTTGACCAGTCCATAATCCTTCTATTACTTGAATTTTATTGATAAGGGAACCATATAGCTGTATAGTTCCTTTTTGATTTTCATATATAAAGCGAAGCTGATACCACCCTAAATCAAGAGGTTGAAAAACAAATTGACCACCACTGATAATCGTGCTAAGTCCGTAATTTTTGCCACAAAGCCAACATATTTTGGCATCAATAAAAAAGCTGATACTTTCTCCAGGCATAGTTAAAGGTAAATCTGATTATAATGCTCCAGCAAGACTAATCCAACCCCCGCTTAATTCGACAACTTCAACAGTTTCAGATCTAATAAGTTCTGGAAATAATGTCAAATTAAAACTAAAGAAAAAAGGGCGATCGCTATTATTGGTAATCCTAATTCCTATCTCCACCGGATATCCTGGGGATGGATGTAAGGGTGATGTTAATAAATGTTTCCCTATGTCCGAAAGTTTTTGAATTAAATTTTTTTTAGGCAGTACTAATACCTGTTCTTGCACTAGGGTTTCAAAGCGAATATTATCGACTTCATTAAATTTACTTTCAGTCATTTTCCTCAAATATATTTATCTGGAGCGGGGTATAATCTCAAACAATTCTTTAGCAGTTGTCATTCTAATTAATCTTAATTAGGAACTAAATAAATATCTACAAATGGAGTTAATACTTGACCAGCCCAAAATCCTTCGATTACTTGAGTTTGTTTGTTAAGAAAGTCATAGCATTCTGCAGTATCTTTCTGATTTTCATATATCAGCCGAAGTTTATACCGTTCTGAATGGAGAGGTTGAATAAGTAATCTCTCACCTCCAAATGAGGTACTAAGACCATAGTTTTTACCACAAAGCCAAGATATTTTGGCATCAAGAAAAAAGCTGATACTTTCTCCCGGTATAGCTAAAATAAAATCTGATTTTAATGGTGAAGCTAGGCTATACCACCCTATATCAAATGGTACGCTTGCACCATCTTTAGCTCTAAAAATTTCAGGAAATAATGCAAAATAAAAACTAAAGTAAAGAGGGCGATCGCTATTGTTAATAATCCTAATTACTATCTCCACCGTATATCCTGTGGACAGATTTAAAGGTAGTTTTGATAGATATTTCCCTATATCCGAAACTTTATGAATTAGGTTTTTTTAGGCAGGAATAATACCTGTTATGGCACTAGAATTTCAAAGCTAATACCATTAACTTCGATAAAATTACTTTCATTCATAAAATATAATTTTTCTTATTTCCTCCTCAAAAATTACATATATATATATTAGACATCTCCAAAAATTAAAAATCAAAGCAATTATCCTACAGAAATTATCAATTATTTCCCCCTACTCCCTACTCCCTCTTTTATCAAAATAACATGGGTCTAAAACCCCGTCTTTTAAGGCGAAATATTTTTGGATAGTTGCTCACGCATCCCCCTCCTGGGAGGGGTTAGGGGTGGGTTAACTTATGACTTCTGACTTCTGACTTCGTTAAAGAGATGTCTATTGCCTAAAACAGACTAATGCAGGATGGCGGAAATAACTGGTTACAAAATCCTAAAACAATTACAAATCAAAAATGATTAACTTTTAACTTTTGAATTTTGAATTTTGAATTTTGACTTTTAACTTCCGCGTAGCGGCACTAACTCAACTGGACAACAGCTTGCTCATTTAATAAAATTTCATTGGTCAATAAATCCTCTACAGTTATTCTGAGAAATCTAGATTCATCCACCCAAAACAATACCTTAATTCGATCGCTTCCAGGATTTCCGGCAGGATTTAATTGAGCAATACTACGACCTCCCTCTCGGTCATTTAAAGGTTTTACTACAGTTTGCTCTCCAGATATTTTGCGAGTAATTAGGCGATCGCCATCGAAATAAACTTCTGTACCGCCAGACTCAGCACCCAATTCTCCCAAAATTAATTCAATACTTGGTTGACTATTGACCGAAGCACCCAAAACCAACTCTACAGGATTACTCATTGGATATGGTTGACCAGATTTAATCAAAGGATGCCAACTATGAACATTTTTCCTTCTATCCCAATAGCGGATACCATAACTGTGATACAAAAAATCCTTAACTTCAACCCCTTGAGTTAATTGCAATGCTCCCTGAGAAATTGCTTCAAAAGGTTTTTCACAACGAATTTTTGCAGAATCAAAATATTCCTTTACCCACCTCTGTACTGCTGGAATTTGTACTGTACCTCCCACCAACAAAACAGCATCAATTTCTGATAACTCTATTCCTTGCCTTTTTGCCTGAAGTAAAACCTGATTCATAGATTCATCAAGACTGATAAAAAATCCATTTTCCTTGAGAATTTCCTCAAAGCCATCTCGCCCTAATTCCAATTCATAACTTTCTAAATTTTCATCATCAAAATAAACTTCCGTTGCCTGCTGTTGTAAAGACAATTGAATCTTTAACTTTTCTGCCAAACGAGTAGTTAAAGGAGTCTTTTCAATACCTTTATTTTTAACAAAATAATCTACCAACCAATTATCAATATCCGACCCCCCTAAATTCTGTCCTGCCTTTGCCAAAACTCTCGCAGTTTTTGCCTTTTGATTTGAACTTTTACCAAAAGATTTTTCACCCCATTTCAAAATAAAACCCAAAGGTTGTTTTTGCATCGAATTATCCAACCTTACCAAAGATAAATCTAAAGTTCCCCCACCAAAATCAAGCACTAATAAAATTTCTGCCTCTTTCATTCCATAACCTAAAGCTGCCGCAGTAGGTTCATCAATCATTCGTACTTGTTCAACTTCTAAAGACTGACAAACTTCCCCCAACCAATTACGATAAGCCTCAAAACTATCAACTGGAACAGTAAAAATTAAAGATTCTACAGGCAAAGGAACATTCCGAATACCAGCTACAATTTGTTGTAAAAATAACTTTCCTACCTGTTCAAAAGAGACCACCTGACCATCAAGCTCAGGCAAAAATCCTTTAATATCTGAGCCAATACCCCGCTTAAAATTCCGAAAGAAGCGAGAATCTGTATTTACATCGTAACCCCTATCTCTAACTTGCTGACCTATTACTATTTTATTTTCAGTAGCATTTTCGACATAAACCAAGCTAGGAATTAGAGGTGGATTTTGTCCAGAAATAATTGACAAACCTGGTAATTTAACAATTTCAGGCTGTTGAGTTGTTTGATTCCAACGGGAAATTACCGTATTACTTGTTCCGAAGTCTATAGCTATAGTCATTTAGTTATCTAATTAAATATCTAATATTTTCAGAATTATATTGACAAACACAAATTTGACATGATATTCTAATCATAATGGAAAAGGTGCGCTCATATATACTCAACTTGATCAGACTATTAATACACTACTTATAGAACCAGATACCAAAAATTATTCAGAACATGGGGAGTAGGGAGTAAATTACCGAATAATTAATAATTAATAATTAAATAATTCAGCTTTATTAGCCACCCCTTAGCTGCGCTGCGAGCTGTAACTCTACAAGGGGAAAAAAAGAAATAATATTCCCTTATATTTATATTCAATTCCGTAGCGGTTAAAACCTGATGTAATTATCCATTAATGAAAAGGATAGACTTAGGGTGAAAGTAGACTTAGAAGCACAAATGTCTCCTAGCTTCAAATAATAAACAATTAAAAAATTTAGTTATCGCTTCAACCAAGCATTTAATCCAGCAATGATAGTTATTTTTTTCTCCCAAGTCTTCCCAGTTCTCCTTGTCTTGTAAAAACTAGAAAGTAAAAAACCTACTCTTGACAGGTAGGGAGTAAGTAGGTAGGCATAGATAAACGTTAAAACAAAAAATCTGAAAAAGAACCCAGGAACAACTTATCAGTGGGTTATCAGTATTTTGAATCTTCATTGCTATTTTGCGGATCATTAGGGTCTGCTGAAAAAATCTTATGGGTGAGGGTAGGAGACAGGAGAAAAGGGTCGGGAGCGAGGAGGTAGGAGCTAAGTTTTGTAAGAATGATTTTTCTGCCCAACTATGAGCCTAAAAGACTAGCTTTTTGAGCATGAAGAGCTGAAAACCAGGCACTTTTTAAAAGCTCCAAAAAGGCACTTATCTTTATCTGTAAATACTTTTATATTTAATCAGCAAGCCCTAATTAAACTCATCTAACTTAGAAGGAAAGAATTAAAGCTAGTTGACAAGCAAAAACTTGACATGATATTGTAAGTATAATGGAGAAGGTGCGCTCATATATACTCAAATTGATTAGGCCAAAAACAGCATATTTCCCAGGCAAAGGAAATTCTGAGTAACTGAAAAAAATCATGCGGTCTGGAAAAATCCTGAGAAACCACTACAAAATTATTGACTCTCTCGGAAGTGGAGGATTTGGAGATACCTACTTAGCTCAAGACTTAGACTTACCAGGAAAACCGAAATGTGTCCTTAAGCATCTTAAACCTAAAGGAAGTAAAAGAAGGGATTTACCTTTTCTGCAAAAATTCATCCCTTGGTTGAGCAACAATAAAAGTTCAGACCCAGAAGTTTTAGCTATTGCCCAAAAGTTATTTGAGAGAGAAGCACAGACTCTATACAAATTAGGCAAAGACTCAGACCGAATACCAAAATTATTTGCACATTTTCAGGAAGGAACAGAATTTTACCTAGTACAAGAATATATAGAAGGGCACGATATTAGTAGGGAACTTACGTCGGGAAGAAAATTAAGCGAGTCTTATACTATTGCCTTACTCATAGGAATATTAGAAGCATTAGCAGTAGCTCATCAAAATAATATTATTCATCGAGACATTAAGCCACAAAATTTGATGCGCCGTAAGTCGGATAACAAAATAGTATTGATAGATTTTGGTGCGGTAAAAGAAATAAGTGTATTAACTAAAGCTAACCAACCAGGAACGACTACTTTAACAGTAGCAGTCGGAACACCTGGGTATATGCCAAGCGAACAAAGTAACGGCAAACCAAGATTAAGTAGTGATATTTATGCAGTGGGAATGGTAGGAATAAAAGCACTGACAGGAAAAGAACCAAAAAACTTACCAACAGACTCAAAGACAGGAAATATTATCTGGCGAAATGAAGCACAAGTGAGTGACTACCTGGCAAATATATTAGATAGGATGGTGCGGGAATATTTTTCACAGCGTTATGAAAATGCCATGAAAGTATTAGAAGTATTAAAAGTATTAAATTTTCAAACTCCACCACCCCCTCCACCAGAACCAACACCAGAACCAACACCAGTCCCCCTACCTATTCAAACAGAAACAGTAGTAGCAAAACCCCAACCCCAACCTAATAAAACGAATAAAACTAGAAGACAAATATTGATATTAGGAGGTTTGGCAGGAGGTGGGTTTGTCGCAGCAATATTAAGTAGAGGTTTTGGGAATAAACCATCTCCAGAAAATATTTCTACTTCCCAATCAACTTCAGAACCAACACCAGAAAATATTTATCCTCCCGAACCAACAACAGAAACTCCCCCTCCACTATTAATATTAGGAGGTTTGGCAGTAGGTGGGTTTGTCGCAGCAATATTAACTAAATATTTGTGGAGTAGAATACCTCTAAAAAATATTTCTACTTCCCAACCAACTCCTGAACCAATACCAGAACCTCCCCCTCCACCACAACCAACACCAAAACCTACCCCTCCACCACAACCCAAATTTTCCATTCAGATATTTACCACCGTCACAGTTAACAGGAGAGGAGAAATAATAAGTCGCCATAAAAGTCAAGCAGAAGTAATGACAGAAAACCTCGGTAATGGAGTCTTCCTAGAAATGGTAAAAATTCCTGCAGGTAGATTTCTCATGGGGTCTCCAGAGACAGAAGCAGAAAGAGCTGATTATGAAGGTCCGCAACATTATGTAGATGTGCCAGAATTTTTCATGGGAAAGTATCCAGTAACTCAAGCACAATGGCAAGCAGTTATGGGAAATAATCCTTCTGGGTTTAAAGGAGCAAAGCGTCCTGTAGAACAAGTAAGTTGGAACGACGCAACAGAATTTTGTCAGAAACTCTCCCGAATAACAGGCAAAAAATATAGTTTACCCAGTGAGAGTCAGTGGGAATATGCTTGTCGAGCCGGAACAACAACACCTTTTTATTTTGGGGAAACTATAACTTCTGACTTAGCTAACTATTATGATTACAGAAGGATTTATGCTGATGAACTGAAAGGAATATGTCGTGAAGAAACAACAGATGTGGGAATTTTTCCTCCCAATGCTTTTGGTTTGTACGATATGCACGGCAATGTCTACGAATGGTGTCAGGATGTTTGGCATGGTAATTATGAAGGTGCGCCTACTGATGGTAGTGCTTGGGAAACTGGAGGGGATAGTAATAGAAGACTGCTGCGTGGCGCTTATGATTACCGGAGTGCCTGGCGTGACTATAACCGTGGGGACTTCCTCCATGATTGGGGTTTTCGTGTCGTCTTGCCTGTCTCTGGTTCCTAGAATTCTTCCCCTTTATTCTTTTCCTCTTTTCCCCTTTTCCCTCTTTTTCTTTTTTCTTTTTCCTTTCCCTCCCGCGAAGCAGGTCAAATTTTTTTTCAGAGTGGGAAAAGTCAGGGCTAGAGTTGGATTTTGCCACGGATGCACAGATCAGAAAACTTGCATTCTGTGAAGCAACCAAAAAAATCCGCGAGAAAAGGGTATTCCCCTTGCATCGGCAAAAAATTTCTGATACAATTTAATCATTGGGGGTTGTTCGCCCCTACGCATGACTTTTTATTCAACGCAAAAATACCCCACAACACCTTTGAAAAACCTAGCCAACCCTAGACATTTTTAGGAATTGTCTCTCAAAGGTTGCAGATTAAGTCTTAACTGACTACGTTGGCAGGTCACGACCACCATAAGTGAACTCCAGCATATATACTGGTCACTCTAAATTAAGGACAGCGTTTAATAGCGCCCATCGGAAGTGGGTTTGATACCGATAGTGTTTAGGGTATTAACAAGCCTGGCCAACATAATCGAGGAACACTTTACTGAAAAGGACTAGACACCACAATGTCTAACACTAATTATGTTTTCGCGACTAGATACAAACAAAAAACCATTACAACCTTGCAAACCAACTGTAGCTCGTAGATTGTTAAATTCTGGTAAAGCTGCTGTATGGCGACGCTTTCCGTTTACTTTGATTCTCACGCAAAGCTGTTGAAATAGTTGTAGAAAAAAACTTTAACTCTAAAGATTGACCCAGGCTCAAAATTTACAGGGATGGCTTTATTAGAAGGAAACAAGGTGATCTGGATGCTAGAAATTCAGCATCGAGGTTCATTAATTTCCGAAAAACTGCGGTCATCGTTCTCACAGACGGAGAGCTAGAAGGACAAAAAAACCTTAGATACCGTAAACCAGGTAACCCGAACAAAAAGAAGCCCACTGGTTGGTTAGCACCCTCTCTAATACACAGAGTCGAAACTACTATGACTTGGGTCAAACGATTAATTAAGTTTTCTCCTGTAGAATCAATCTCAATGGAGTTGGTTCGCTTTGATACTCAATTGATTCAAAATCCAGAAATTAAAGGAATAGAGTATCAACAGGGTGAATTAGCAGGATATGAATTGAGAGAATATTTATTAGAAAAATGGGGTCCGAGATGTGCTTCCACAAGTGGAAAAACAAATACACCACTAGAAATAGAACATATTCACCCCAAGTCAAAAGGAGGTTCAGACCGAGTATCTAACTTAACTGTTGCCTGTACTAAATGCAATCAGATAAAAAGTAATCAAGATGTCAAAGACTTCTTATCAGGAAAACCAGAATTATTAAAGCGAATACTTACTCAAGCTAAATCGCCTTTAAAAGATGCACTACTCAGTTAATTCTACGCGGTGGAAATTGTTCAATAGCTTAAAGACTAAAGGTTTGGAAGTAACTATAGGTAGTGGAGGACAGACAAAATTTAACCGCAGAAAGCAACAGTTACCCAAAGCACACTGCATAGACGCTGCTTGTGTGGGAGAAGTGAATCAGTTAAATTTCCAGACCACCCAAGCTTTAGTTGCTATATGCAAAGGCCAAGGAGGTAGACAAAAAGCAGCGGTCAATAAATATGGATACCCAATCAGGTACAACCCACTAAAACCGATAAAAGGTTGGAATAGTGGAGATTTAGCGTTGAATATTGAAACAGGGGAAGTAGGTAGAGTTAATCCTCGGTCAAAATCAAATAGTTTTAATTTCACAGTGCCAGGACAAAAAGCTAAAAGTGTTCATGTAAGCAAATTAAAAGTTGTACATAAAAAAGACGGTTATACCTATACATTTTGTCCACAGTTGTCGATAAATGTCTAGGAAAATGCTGATCTATTACTTAACAGAATAAGTCATTTCAAATTTTTCAATCTTTGCCCTTGAAATTCTGTATCTTATGAAATCCTCATCCTTGACCTTAGCGATCGCTATCTGAAAAGTTTTAATTATCAATCTCAACTTATAATTTTAAAATTTTCAACTTTGTCATCAACCCCTGACAAAAACCATCAAAAAAAACGTAAATTAGCTCACGGAGTTTCAATAGTTTCAGCCTTCCCATGATAGACTTAAGAAAGAAAAATCCAGGGACTTTCATAACTTAATGAGATTTTTCAGCCTGAAACCATGATTATTTCGTTGTTTTTCCAGGAATTACCTGATATTTCTTCAGCCAAGATTGACAAATTTTCATCAGTTGCTCTAACAGGGATTTGACGTAGTTGCAAATATATGGTAGGCGCTAATATCTTTCAAAGAAGAAGACTAAATCTTTTAGTTAAAGACAATAAATAAGGACTTACCCACAGACTCTACAGAGGGCGAATGCCATTCGCCCCTACAGACTTGTGCATAGCGCTGTAGAACAAGATGTGATAATATCCATATCTGAAACAATTAATTTACTAAATAAGTATGTTGCTTCAAAATACACAAATGACAGCACAAGATTTCCTTGCACAACTTGATGAGATTATTGAAAAACAACATCTACTGAAGCATACTTTCTACCAAATGTGGAATGAAGGAAAACTTTCTCTAGAAATGTTGCAAGAGTATGCTCAAGAATATTATCTACAAGTTCACTATTTCCCCACTTATGTTAGTGCTACCCATGCAGCTTGTGATGACTTAGAAACTCGTAAAATGCTGTTAGAAAATCTCATGGAAGAGGAAATGGGAGCAGCAAATCATCCGGAATTATGGTTACGTTTTGCGGAAGGTTTAGGTGTAAAACGAGAAGCAGTTAAAAATAGACAACATTTAGCAAAAACCAAGGAATCTGTAAGTATTCTCAAAGAGTTAGCTCGCAGTGAAAATCCAGCAAAAGGTTTAGCAGCTCTTTATGCTTATGAGTCTCAAATTCCTGAAGTAGCTACTACTAAAATTGCTGGTTTGAAAGAATTTTATGGCATTAATTCTGAAGCAGCTTTAGCCTTTTTTAAAGTACATGAAAAAGCTGATGAAATTCACAGCCAAGTTACAAGAGAAGCATTAGTGAAAATGTGTGAAACTGATGTTGAAAAACAGGAGGCATTATCAGCAGCAGCTAAGGCAGTAGATGCTTTAAATTTATTGCTTGATGGTGTTTATGAAGAATATTGTCAGGCTGTTAATTAATTGTTAGTTAACATCTTGAATAATTAGTTTGGTGATTAGAGACTAGAAGTAGACCAGAGTAGGGGCGAATAGCCATTCACCCCTACCCATTGTATGACCATCAATATTACCGATTATTCCAAGACAAAATCAGAAGCACTAATTCTCGGTGCACCGTCTAATGTAGCGATTTTTCCTCCACCGCCAAGACCAGGTAAAGCACTGTTGGCGTTGTAATATAAGTCTCCAGTGGAGCGAACGTAAACGATATCTGCAACTGAACCAGCAACGGCTTTTTTGTTTTTAACTGATGCAAATTCTCGCTTAATACTAAATCCTTCTCCTAAATCACTTTTTAGGGTAACAAATGTATCTGTATCGAGAATGATGTCGTCAACGTTGCGTTTAAAGTCTGTGATGGTATCAATACCTAAATCTTTTTTCTTGTAAGCTTTGCCACTGCCTAAAACAAAGTCATCTGCACCGCCACCACCAACTAAAGTGTCGTTTCCGGCTGCACCGATGAGAATGTCATTGCCATTTTTGCCGTCGATTTTTTCGTTAAACACCAACTCAATATATTATCGACCTAGACAAAGCACCGGAAATTATTAACTTTTATGGTCGCACAGAGGAACTTTCTACCTTATCAAAATGGATAGTGAGCGATCGCCTCCGTGTCATCTCGCTTTTAGGAATAAGTGGTATTGGCAAGACTACCCTTTCTCTACGATTAATTCAGGAAATAAATGGGTTTGGTAACCAAACCCCTACGTTTAATTACATCATTTATCGCACTCTTCGTTTTTCTCCCACCCTCACCACAACTCTCACTAACCTCCTGCAAATTTTCGTACCAGAAACAGAAATTTCTGACAATATCGAAACTCTATTATCACAACTACAAAAATACCTGGAAAAATATCGTTGTTGCATCATATTTGATGACGTACAAAAATTATTTGCTCCAGGAAAACTTTCAGGTCAATACAAATCTGGTTATGAAGATTATCGAGATTTTTTTCAACTACTTGTAACAGTCTCCCATCAGAGTTGTTTGCTATTAATAAGTAGAGAAAAAATCCCAGAAATTACCAAATTAGAAACAGAAAATTATCCAGTGGGAACCTTAATTTTAAGAAGTTTAGGAGCTTATGCAAATGAAATATGCCAAAAACGCCAATTAGTAGATCGAGAATCCTGGGAAAAATTGATTAATAATTATCAAGGAAATCCCCGATGGTTAGATATCGTAGCAACAACAATTCAAGAATTATTTGGCGGTCAACTAGCAGAATTTATGGAATATGAAACCCTAATTTTACCAGAAGCATTACAAGCAGAATTAGAACAACAATTGCAGCATTTATCTCTTGTAGAAATCAGAATTATGGAGCAAATTGCCAATCAAAACCAACCAATTTCAATGGGAGAAATAATTAGAAAATCAGAACTATCTATTCAGGAATCTGTAAACGTAATTCAATCCCTGAAAAAACGATTATTATTAGATGGAAAATTAGAGAATAATTTGACAGTATTTACTCTTAATCCTGTTGGGAAACAATACTTGAAAAATAAATTTGAAAAATTTGAAAGTATTAACGAAATCAAATAACGCAGATGGAGGAATTTAAACAGATTACAAAATTAATTTTCATCAAAAACCTTAACTGTCTATAGACGCATCTACTTTCTTTACTCCTTCTTAATTTTCTTTACTCCTTCTTCATTCTTCCTTCTTCCTTCTTGATTTATAGCTTTTTAACAGCTCCTTGAGGAATTTTTCGTGATAAAACTTGCACAATATTTTTTGCTGCTTCAAAAGCAATATCATGGCGAATTTCATCAACAGCAGAACCTAAATGAGGAGTGAAAAAAGTCTGATTTTTCTCAGTTATTAATGTGTTGCAAATTTCTTGAGGACGATGAGAAATTGCCCAATCTTCCATCTCAAATACATCAGCAGCATATCCAGCTAAATGTCCTGATTGAATTGCCGAGGCGATCGCTTTCTCATCTACAACTGACCCCCGGCAAGGATTAATCAAAAAACTATTTGGTTTCATCTTAGCTAAGGTATGTTCATTAATCAGATGGTAGGTATTAGGAATTAATGGTACCATTAACACCACATAATCACTACTTTTTAAGAGTTCTTCTAAAGAAACTCTAGAGATTTTCCAGGCAGTTTCTTGTTCTACAGATAAAGGAATAGGATCGTTGTAAAGTAAATTCATTTCAAAACCTACTAATCTTTGAACCAAAGCTTTTCCTAATTTTCCCATTCCCACAACTCCTAGAGTTTGATTTAATAATCTCCTACTATAAAGTTGTGGTTTCCATCCTTGAAAATTACCATCACGAATTAGGCGATCGCCTTCTAACATTCGACGACCTAATCCAATTAATAAACCAATGGTTAATTCTGCTGTTGGTGCTGCTAATAAATCGGGAACAATTGTGAACCAAATACCTCGTTTTGTACAAGCATCTATATCAAAATTATCATAACCTCTTAAAGCTCCGGCAATAATTTTTAATTGGGGACAAGCATCTAAAAAACTCGATTCAATATAGTCAGGCATAAATACCATTAAACCTTCAGCTTCTTTGGTTCGTTTGATAATTTCTTCACGAGATAATGTGTCTTGAGTTTCATTGAGAATAACTTCACAAGTTTGACTTAGATAGTCAATAACTTCAGGATGAATCCAATGAGTAATAACAACTTTAGGTTTTTTATTCATAATGAGGAAGGAATTCAAAATTTATGCATTCAAAAGTCAAAATAAGATTTTATAGGCTTAAAACTTTTCGCTGTGCGACATTAAATATACCAAGTAAATTCATGCATTCAAAAGTCAAAATAAGATTTTATAGGCTTAAAACTTTTCGCTGTGCGACATTAAATATACCACAGTAATTTCAGGAAATTATTTCACATCTAAAGTTTAAAATAAATTCAAAAGTCATGCATTCAAAAGTTAAAAGTAAGATTTTATAGACTTAAAACTTTTCGCTGTGCGACATTAAATATACCACAGTAATTTCAGGAAATTATTTCACATCTAAAGTTTAAAATAAATTCAAAAGTCAAAAGTAAGATTTTATCAGCAATTTCAGGAAATTATTTCATATCTAAAGTTTAAAGGTAAATTCAAAAGTCATGCATTTAAAAGTCATGCATTATGATTTTATAGGCTTAAAACTTTTCACTGTACGACATTAAATATACCAAGTAAATTCAAAAGTCATGCATTTAAAAGTCATGCATTATGATTTTATAGGCTTAAAACTTTTTGCTGTGCGACATTAAATATACCATAGTAATTTCAGGAAATTATTGTGTGCATCTCTATTTTGAATAAAGCCAAAAATTTATTGCTTTTAGGCAATAGGCAGCAGGCAAAAGGGAATATAAACTAGGGAATATATAGGAAAAAAGTATTTTTGCAAATATGAAATGCACACTATCGTTTTTCTCTTTTTTTCAATATTTACTCCTTCTTCCTTCTTCCCTCTTCCTTCTTCCTTCTTCCTTAATTAAATTTTTGACGTAAATAATTACTTAAACTATCAACTAAAGTAACCATTATTAACACAACCAATAAAAGTGCAGAAACTTCCTCATATTTGAGTAAACGTAAGGCTCCAATAATCTCAAATCCAATGCCACCAGCTCCCACAGCTCCTAATACCATTGAAGCTCGAAAATTGTATTCCCAACGGTAAAAAGTTACATCAGCAATTTGAGGAAAAATTTGAGGAAAAATACTATGAAAAATAATTTGTAAATGATTAGCACCCGCAGATTTTGCAGCTTCAATAGGAGCATTATCGGTATGTTCTATAGCCTCAGCAAAGAATTTTCCCACCATACCAATTGAATGAAATCCTAATGCTAATACCCCAGGAAGTGTGCCAAATCCAACTGATGCTACAAACAGAATTCCGAGAATTAATTCAGGAATTGCCCTGGCTATATTCAGAATCATTCTTGATAGGAAATAAACAAAAGGATGAGGTGTGGTATTACGAGCAGCTCCTAAAGAAAGGGGAATGGAAAGAATAATAGCCATACCTGTACCAGCAATACTCATAGCAATAGTATCAACTAAAGGTTTAATCCAGTCTAGAGCGCGACTAAAATCAGGCGGGAACATTTCTCCAACCATGTCAATTAAGTCAGGAACTCCCTCGGATAACCGTTGTCCATCCAATAATCCCACACTCCCAAAACTCACTAAAATAATGCCTAACAAAGTCAATGTTTTAGTCAAAGAAATATACCAACTTCTTTGTTGTTGACGGAGCAAACTATCAAATTTATTAGGATTAACCATCATTTCAGTTATTAGTTATCAGTTATAGTAATTTCATTTGAGTTGCTCCAAAAACCCGATCGCTTTTAGGCAACAGGCAACAGGCAACAGGCAACAGGCAACAGGCAACAGGTAAGAAGGTTTGCCGGACTTTTTACCGTTAGTAAATAACCAACTCTTATTTAACATCTCATTTGAAAACGCTATATTATTTGCTATTTGTCATTTTTCAGTTTTCATTTATTATTAAAGATAATTTTTAGAATAAAATTGACTAATTTTTTGTAAGCATTCAGCTATTAACAATCAGCTCTCAGATATTTAGGGTTTGCTGAAAAAGTATTTTTGCTCTTCGTAGTATTCGGTAGTCAGGATTTAGGGAAATTATAGAAGCGGTAGTAGGAAAAATTTTCCGTTGATTTTTCTGCCATAATCGTCTCAAAATACTAACTTTTTGAGCTTTTTTCACCGAAAAACTAACGCTTTTTTAGATAAAAAAAATCTACAACCAATATCAGTCAATGCTTTGATATTTAATCAGCAAGCCCTATTTAATATTTTTCATAAATTAAGCAAGCTTTTCCTTTAACTTCTACTATATTTTCAACTATAGAATTGAAACACAATAATGACTAACTTAAGTGGTTAACTCATACAATTAATTGTGTAGGAGGAAATTTTAGATGTGTTTCAGAAGCTGATAGCTGATAGCTGATAGCTGACAGCTTATTTATTATTTACTCAATTCAGCAAAATCAAGATCGAGTAGTTTTCCTAAGTCTCTGACCACATTATAATCTTCATCTGTAATTGATTGAAATCCATCTGCTTTAAATGGCTTTAGTATCGCTTCATCTTCTAATTCTAAAAATGCCTGTTGAATTTGCGTTTTAAGTTCAGGTTCTAAATCAGAACGCATTGTCCAAGGGTATTGAGGAAAAGGTTTAGATTCAGCAATAATAATTACCTTATTTTTATCAATTGTTCCCCTCTCAACTAAGGCAGTAAAAATGGGTTTGCTCAACCCTCCCGCTTGTGCTTTTCCATTAGCAACAGCAACAGCAACAGCATCATGGGCACCTGCAAAAACTTCTTCATAATTTTCCCCAGCTTTTAATCCTTTTTCCATTAACATTGACTTAGGAATTAAGTGACTAGAAGTAGAAGCTTGGTCGCCATAAGCCATTATTTTTCCTTCTATTTTTTCATAGGAATCAATTCCTGATTCTGCATTACCAATAACTAGAGCTTGATAAGTGGTTTTTCCATCTTTTTCTAAAGCAGCAAAGGGTTCAATATTACTTTTAGTTTTGGCTAAAACGTAAGATAATGGACCAAAATAGGCTAAATCTAAACGTCCTTTGCTAGCCACTTCAATCATGGAAGAATAATCAGTGCTGACAAATAATTCAATATCTTTACTTAGTTTATTTTCTAAATAAGTCTCAAGTCCTTTATTATTTTGAATGACAGTAGCTGCAGATTCATCTGGTAATAAAGCAACCACTAATTTCTCAGGATTTGCTTTTGTATCTGCTTGATTTTCTGTATTTGATGTTTGAGTATTAGAATTACTACAACTAACTAAACCTAACCAAGCCAAAAAAACCACTATCAAAAATTTTTTTTGAGGATTAAACTTAACATAATCTTTCTTGACTAAACAATTAATGAGTAAGCATTCAGCTATCAGCTATCAGCCATCAGCTATGAGTTATTAATTCATACTGTTTGGAAAGAAGAATTAGTCTCCAATCCAAGGAGAATTAAAAATCATCATCTGACTACTAATAGCTGTTTGCGCAGCAGTCCGCAGGAAATACTCACATTAATGAAATTATAGGTATTGTCTCTCAAAAGTCAATCCCTTTCACGGAAGTCAAAAGTCAAAATTCAAAAGTCAAAAGTAAGATTTCCACCATTTCACCGAAGTTAAAAGTCGAAAGTCAAAAGTCAAATTTTCACCGTTTCATGGAAGTTAAAATTCAAAAGTCAAAAGTAAGATTTCCACAATTTCACCGAAGTTAAAAGTCAAAAGTCAAAAGTAAGATTTTCACCGTTTCACCGAAGTTAAAAGTCAAAAGTAAGATTTCCACCGTTTAACCGAAGTTAAAAGTCAAAAGTAAGATTTCCACCGTTTAACCGAAGTTAAAAGTCAAAAGTCAAAAGTCAAATTTTCACCGTTTCATGGAAGTTAAAAGTCGAAAGTCAAAAGTCAAAATTTCACCGTTTCATGGAAGTTAAAA
This sequence comes from Okeania sp. KiyG1, assembly GCF_014132355.1. Taxonomy (GTDB): domain Bacteria; phylum Cyanobacteriota; class Cyanobacteriia; order Cyanobacteriales; family Microcoleaceae; genus Okeania. The sequence continues at coordinate 166,189 of NZ_BLZO01000093.1, read as the reverse complement.
GTCGAAAGCCAAAAGTAAGATTTCCACAATTTTACCGAAGTTAAAAGTCAAAAGTCAAAAGTAAGATTTCCACAATTTCACCGAAGTTAAAAGTCAAAAGTCAAAAGTCAAAAGTAAGATTTCCACAATTTCACCGAAGTTAAAAGTCAAAAGTAAGATTTCATTTGAAACTATTTGTGACATTTTTAAGGTGAATTGGTATTACTTAAAGAGAACGTTTGATAAATTTCTTCAAGTTGGTGGTTTTTTATCTCTGAAGGACTACCATCAAAGAGAATAGTCCCTTTACCTAATCCAATAATACGATCGGCATATTCTAAAGCTAAATCAACTTGGTGTAAACTAACTAAAGCTCCAATTCCATCTTCCTGACAAATCTTTCGTAAATTGGATAAAACTTGATGAGAACTGGCAGGATCTAAACTAGCGATCGGTTCATCAGCTAAGAGAAATTTAGGTTGTTGGGCTAAAGCACGAGCAATTCCTACTCGTTGTTGTTGTCCTCCACTTAATGCTTTCACAGGTGTTAAAGCTTTGTCTAATAAACCTACTCTTTCTAGACAGTTTAAGGCAATATATTGATCTTTTTTAGGAAGAGGAAATAAACTTCTTAAAGTAGAATGATAACCTAAACGACCTACTAGAACATTTTTCAGAGCTGTTTGTCGAGGAATTAATTGATGTTGTTGAAAAATCATTCCTGTCCTTTGGCGATGTTTTTGTAATATTTTGGGGTGATGTAAATTACTGTTACCTTCAGTAATTACTTGACCACTTGTAGGATGAGTAAGAAAGTTTATACAGCGTATAAGGGTAGATTTTCCCGCCCCAGAAGACCCTAATATTACTGTGAATTCCCCTTGAGTAAATTCAATAGAAATGTTATGTAAAGCTATTGTGCCATCTTGGTAAGTTACCCCCAGATTATTCAGATAAATCATAATTTTTGATTAGTTAAATGATTAATTAATTTGTAAGCATTCCGCAGAAAATACTTGCATTAATTTTTCCTAGAGCTTACTTTTAATATCAATATTTTGTCAAGTATATTTTGTGAAATTATTGTCTAAATATCCGCAAGTCAAGCATATATATTAAACCTCTCCAGAAAATAGATAGTAGGGATAAATAATTGATGTATCTATTGCCGCTACGCGGAAGTTAAAAGTCTAGGAGCGAATGCCATTCGCCTGTATAATTGATTTAATTTTTTATTATCGGACGATTTCTATTGATATATTGAAAAAGTTTAGGTAAACTATAACCTTCAAAAATTGATGAAAAAATAAACTTCAGTTTAAGGTGTTTGACATTTATAAACCCTGAAAATTTTTAACAGTTTACTATTCCCTATTCCCTGTTCCCTATTCCCTAGTGCGTAGCGCTATAACTGAAATAATATGAACGAAATTAAAATTAAAAGGCAATACGATGAACTTGCTAATATCTACGATTTACGCTGGCGTAATTATATAATTAATACTCTTACCTTTCTACATAACTGGCAGCAAATTGAACCACAAGCAAGTATTCTAGATGTTGCTTGTGGAACTGGCGAATTTGAAAGACTTTTGCTTGAAAAAAATCCAAAACAAGAAATTATAGGAGTTGATATATCTGAAAATATGTTAAATGTAGCTAGGAAAAAATATCAGGCTTATTCTAACGTTAAGTTCCAACAAGCATCTGTTCATTCATTGCCATTTAACAGTCATTCTTTTGATGTAGTTGTATGTGCTAATTCTTTTCATTTTTTTGACAAACCTCAAGTAGCATTAGGAGAAATGAAACGGGTGCTTAAACCAAATGGTAAAGTAATAATTCTTGACTGGAACAAAGATTATTTTGTCTGTAGAATTTGTGACTGGTTCTTACAAATTTTCGATCCTGCTTATCAACAATGTTATACCCAAGCAGAGTTACATAAGTTATTAGTATCTGCTCAATTTGAAGTACATTCTGCAACTAAATTTCGTTTAGGAATTATTTGGGGAATGATGGCTGTAACTGCATTTTTTAGGAGTCAGGAGTCAAGATTCAGTAGAAATAGCCCATATATAATTTATTAGAGTTATTAGAATCAAACTCTGTTGTTAGTCAAGTCGACATTTCTAGGTAAATTTTTTTAAACACATTCTTTAGGAGTCAGGAGTCAGTAGTCAGTAGTCAGTAGAAATAGCCTATATATCATTTATTAGAGTTATGAGAATCAAACTCTGTTTTTAGTCAAATCGACATTTATGGGTAAATTTTTTTCACTACATTCTTTAGGAGTCAGTAGTCAGTAGTCAGTAGTCAGTAGAAATAGCCTATATATCATTTATTAGAGTTATGAGAATCAAACTCTGTTTTTAGTCAAATCGACATTTATGGGTAAATTTTTTTCACCACTATCATTACCGACTGCTGAAGTAGGAAGCTTGAAATATGAAATTTATTTTTTTAGTAGTTCTGCATAGTAATACTATATGTGGATGAATAGTACTTAGCGATAGAGCAAAATATTTTAACAATTTGAATAAAGAATGTTACGAATAATAAGGGAAATTAAAATATTTTATCCGAGATGTCTCTTGGAATAAAAAGATAAATTAAAACCTAAAAAATGGTATTAAAGTCATTCATTATGACTCTCCTGACTCCTAAGAAATATCCTAGCTATTTGTAGCAAAAATTTATCAATTTGTTGTAACTCTTGCACTTTACAAAAAAAGTTAGACAAAAATTTTTTTCTACTATTCGGGAAAATAGGAAGTTGACAGTGGAGATCAACAAAATGATATTTCCTTATTTAAAATCTTAGGTAATGTCGTTTTGGGTTGATTATACTAATTTGAAAAAAGAATGTTACGAATAATGAGGATAATTAAAATACTTTATCGGAGATATCTCTTGAACTAAACAGATAAATTCCGACCTAAAAACTGGTATTAAAGTCATTCCCATATGACTCCTGACTCCTGACTCCTAAGAAATATCCTAGCTATTTGTAGCAAAAATTTATCAATTTGTTGTAACTCTTGCACTTTACAAAAAAAGTTAGACAAAAATTTTTTTCTACTATTCGGGAAAATAGGAAGTTGACAGTGGAGATAAACAAAATGCTATTTCCTTATTTAAAATCTTAGGTAATATCGTTTTTGGTTGATTATACTAATTTGAAAAAGAATGTTACGAATAATGAGGATAATTAAAATACTTTATCGGAGATATCTCTTGGACTAAACAGATAAATTCAGACCTAAAAAATGGTATTAAAGTCATTCCGATACAACTCCTGACTTCTGACTCCTGATTCCTAAGAAATATCCTAGCTATTTGTAGCAAAAATTTATCAATTTGTTGTAACTCTTGCACTTTACAAAAAAGTTAGACAAAAATTTTTTCTACTATTCGGGAAAATAGGAAGTTGACAGTGGAAATAAACAAAATGATATTTCCTTATTTAAAATCTTAGATAATGTCGTTTTGGGTTGATTATACTAATTTGAAAAAGAATGTTACGAATAATGAGGATAATTAAAATACTTTATCGGAGATATCTCTTGGACTAAACAGATAAATTCAGACCTAAAAAATGGTATTAAAGTCATTCCGATACAACTCCTGACTTCTGACTCCTGATTCCTAAGAAATATCCTAGCTATTTGTAGCAAAAATTTATCAATTTGTTGTAACTCTTGCACTTTACAAAAAAGTTAGACAAAAATTTTTTCTACTATTCGGGAAAATAGGAAGTTGACAGTGGAAATAAACAAAATGATATTTCCTTATTTAAAATCTTAGATAATGTCGTTTTGGGTTGATTATACTAATTTGAAAAAGAATGTTACGAATAATGAGGATAATTAAAATACTTTATCGGAGATATCTCTTGAACTAAACAGATAAATTCCGACCTAAAAACTGGTATTAAAGTCATTCCCATATGACTCCTGACTCCTGACTCCTAAGAAATATCCTAGCTATTTGTAGCAAAAATTTATCAATTTGTTGTAACTCTTGCACTTTACAAAAAAAGTTAGACAAAAATTTTTTTCTACTATTCGGGAAAATAGGAAGTTGACAGTGGAGATAAACAAAATGCTATTTCCTTATTTAAAATCTTAGGTAATATCGTTTTGGGTTGATTAGTCACACAACAATATTGTCTCTTAAGAATAGGGTGGGATAGTGAGGTCTCAGAACCATATCCATCAGACTAAGAGAAAAGAAGATTCTGTATTTTTGTAGCCTCCTTATTGCAGAGATACTGATAACTGATAACTGATAACTGATAACTGAAATGACTGTCATTCTAGAAAGTTGAGAAATGCCATGAGTAAATGTTTTAATCCTAACTGTTTACATCAGAATTCAGCAGAAACAGAACTATGTCAGGAATGTGGTTCAAAACTATTATTGGCAGAACGATATCGTGCTTTAGAAATTATTGGTGAGGGTGGTTTTGGTCGAACTTTTAAAGCTGTGGATGAGTTCAAACCTTCAAAACCTTTATGTGTAATTAAACAATTTTTCTCTACAGTTCAAGATGCTAAAAGTATTCAGAAGGCTACAGAATTATTTGAACAAGAAGCAATACGTTTAGAAACCCTCGGCAAACATCGACAAATACCAGAACTTTTTGCTCATTTAGTTCAAGATAATCATCAATATTTAGTACAAGAATATATTGCTGGTCAAAACTTAGCTGAAGAGTTGGCAACAGAGGGAGTTTTCAGTGAAGCTAAAATCCGAGAATTTCTGAATGAAATGTTACCTATCTTGGAGTTTGTTCATAGCCATCAGGTAATACACCGAGATATTAAACCAGAAAATATTGTTCGTATTGCTAACTCCGAGCGGGATGAAAATCAAAAAAATTCTCTAGTTTTAGTTGATTTTGGTGCAGCTAAATTTACCTCTAAAACTGCTTTGGCAAAAACTGGAACTTTAATTGGTTCAGCAGCATATATTGCGCCGGAACAAGTAAGGGGTAAAGCTATCTTTGCTAGTGATATTTATAGTTTGGCTATAACTTGTATTTATCTACTTACTGGAGTAGCACCTTTTGATTTATTTGATAGTAGTGAGGATAGTTGGGTTTGGCGAGATTATTTGAAAAGTCCTGTTTCTCTTCAGTTGAGTCAAATTCTTGATAAAATGCTGAAAACTGCGACTAAAAATCGTTATCAAACAGCACGGGAAATTTTACATGATTTGAATAGTTATCCAGAATTAACTACAGTCAAAAATAATCTTCCTAAATTATTTATTGGTGGAGTTGCAGGTATAACTTGCTTATTTTTAACGGGGATAGTTTTAGCAGGAATATTTTCAAGTTCTCCTCGACAAAAACCTGTTGTTATTCAATCAGAAAAACTTAAATCAGAACCTCAAAAACCAGTTATTTCGCCTCCAGAATTTGGCGGATTATATGCAAAATCTCCCACAGGGACAGTACAAGCTTTTCCATTAGAACATACAGATGTTACAGCTAAAATTGCGGGAAATGTATCGAGAGTAGAAGTAGTACAACGTTTTACTAATCCTTATAAAACTCCTTTAGAAGCAGTTTATCAATTTCCACTTCCCGATGAATCTGCCGTGGATGATATGGAAATTCGTATAGGCGATCGCGTGATTAAAGGCATGATTAAAAAACGGGAACAAGCAAAAAAAATCTACAATAAAGCTAAAAAAGAAGGAAAAACTGCTGCTTTACTGGAACAAGAACGAGCTAATATTTTTACTCAGTCTTTAGCTAATATTCAACCAGGGGAAACTATAGAGGTAGTAATTCGCTACACTGATGCTTTAAAATTTGCCGGGGGTGACTATGAATTTGTCTTTCCAATGGTTGTCGGACCTCGTTATAATCCAGGAAATTCTAATTTAAGTAGTTTTCCAGAAAAACCAATTCATTTAGCCAGTTTACCTACCACAAATTATCTGACTAACTTACTTTCTCAAACGGCAAAAACTCCACCAAAAGAACGTTCTGGTCATGATATTAATGTCACAGTTGAAATTGATGCCGGAGTACCAATTTCTAATATTATCTCTCCCTCCCATCAAATCCAAATTCAAAAAATTGCTGCGTCAGGATTACCATCTATTACTCAAGTACAATTAAACAAAACTGACACTATTCCCAATAAAGATTTAGTTCTTCGTTATCAAGTAGCTGGCAAAGAAACCCAATCTACAGTTCTCTCTCAAGCAGATAATAAAGGCGGACATTTTGCAGTTTCTTTAATTCCCGCTCTGGAATATCAAACCAAAGAAATTGTACCGAAAGATGTAGTATTTTTGATGGATACATCCGGTTCCCAAAGCGGTGCGCCTTTAGCACAATCAAAAGTATTAATGCGCCGTTTTCTTCAGGGATTAAATCCTGACGATACCTTCACAATTATTGACTTTGCTAATAGCGCTCAAACATTATCAACCCAACCTTTAGCTAATACTCCTGCTAACCAGAAAAAAGCCATAGATTATGTTAATAACTTAAAGGCAAATGGTGGAACAGAATTACTCAATGGAATTGATACTGTACTGAACTTTTCACCAGCAAAAAATGGGCGACTGCGAAGTATTGTCCTAGTAACAGATGGTTTAATTGGCAATGAAAATCAAATCATTTCTCGCATACAAAAACAACTACAACCAGGAAACCGTCTCTATAGTTTTGGTGTTGGTAGCTCCGTAAATCGATTTTTATTAAACCGACTAGCAGAAGTAGGACGGGGTACAGTCCATGTTGTACGTCACGATGAATCTGTCGATGCGGTAGTAGAAAAGTTTTTCAATGAAATTAATAACCCAGTTTTGACCAATATAGAAGTAACTTGGCAGGGTTTAGGAGAAGCTCCCGAAATATTCCCACTCAAACCTGCAGACTTATTTGCTCAAGAACCTTTAATTTTGTACGGACGTAAACAAGACCGACTCAGTGGAAACTTGCAAATAACTGCCGTTGCTGCTGGTGGAAAACCATATCGTAAGACCTTTCCCTTGCGCTTCGACTCAGATGGTGGGAATGAAGCGATCGCTCAACTTTGGGGACGAGCCAAAATTAAGGAATTGATGTTGGAAATGACTGATGGGGAGATGTCAGAAAAAGTTGAAGCTGTGACAAATGTCGCTTTGGGTTATCGGTTGATGTCGAAATATACTGCTTTTGTGGCGGTGAGTGACGAGCAACGAGTTGATCCTAGTAGTTCTAGTCGTCGGGAGAAAGTGAAAAAACAGACTCCTGATGGGATGGTAGGTATTCCAGAACCTAGTTTTGTTTGGGCGATATTGTTATTTGGTTTGTATATGGGTTGGAAACATTGGGTGCAGTTGTGCAAAGCTAAGAAATTGTCAGAGAATAGTTAATTAATTAGTTTGTAGGTTGGGTTGAGGTAACGTTAGCGCAGCTTATCCGAAGGATAAACCCAACTCTAACTACCTGTTTTGAGTTTGGTATTATTTGTTGGGTTTCACTTCGTTCTACCCAACCTACTTTTATTCAAATAATTTTTTCTACTCAAAATTACCTTGATAATGTCTGACAAAAGTTTCATCTTGAATACTGCCATAAGTGTTTTCAATAAACTCATGCCAAGACTGATTTTCAGGTTGGTTATTATCTTGAATTAAATTAATCATTTTTCCCAAAAGCTGTTTTTCTTCTGGAGTTAAGTTGTTAATTATTTCTGCTAAGGATTTAACTAATTTTAAATTCATAAAAACCTCTAATAATTACTTCGGGAAGATAATTGGGAGACTATTGAGACTAGCTGCTCAGTTGTCAGATATTCAAATTCACCCCTCCAGATCAATCATAAAAGTTTACCCAAATTAACAAATTCTATCTTCGGCCTCATTGATTCTGTCGCTTCCCAATACTGCCATGCCTGAAACGGGAGATGCCCAGTATAATCAGTATTCAAGCTAAAAGTTAGGTCTGAATAATGCAACTGTTTTTCTCCTGAACGCCATCCGACTTCATTACCAAATGCTTCGTATACTTCCTTGTCATATTTTCCTTTTCCACCCAAACTCTGATAAATTTTCTTTTGGACGGAAAAACCAAACTTACCATTACTATATTTTATCCAAAGTTGGTCTATGTACTTAAGTATTGACATTGGAAACTCCTTATCATCATAAATAAAAGATGTTTGAATATCCCTTAATGCCATTACTTGATAAAAAATAACTACTGTCTGCTCATCAGCTTTTCTCCATTCACCTTGACACAAATATTCTTCCAAATTATTATTCTTTAGTAGTTCTGTTAGTTCCGTTTTGATTTGCTTAAGTTCAGACTTATAAGCAGAATCAGCTGCACTATAATAGTCGCAGGACAACATTTGAGAAAATCCCTCTCGAAATCGCTCAGGATTTTCTTTATTGGCAAACTTTAACCGGAAAATCTCACGCCATTTTTCCTCACTTCTATTGTCTTTCTTCCCCCATAACTCAAACAACTTTTCCGAACCTTTTTCATACAAAGAATAAACTTCAGGAACTTCAGGCAATTTAATACTCGAAATAATATGAGGTACAATCCGTGAAACTCGATAAACACGCTCAGATTCTTCTACTTCCGAACCAGTTTCTATTAAACCTAAATCTACCGCTTGATTTAACTTTTCTTGATAACCAGAAATAGACTCACAAACCGCATCTAAAGCTAACATCGGTACAGGAATTTCCAACACTAAACAATTACTCAATACCTGAATACCTTTTTCATCAATTTGTGCATAAAGTTCAGACCTAGTTATTTTCCATTTCCAATCTTCAGAACTAGATTCATGCTCAGTTAGTTTGGCATCAATATTCTTACAGGCAAGCACATCTTTATCCAACCATTCCAATAAACGGGGATTTCCATCTGCAAGTTTTAAGGCTCTTTCGATTAACTTTTCATCAATTTTTCCCGAATTAAAATTCTCCAGACGTTTCAATTTTTTCTTTAAATCAGCTTTGCGAAATGCGTCTAAACCTTGTACCCAAAACTCACTTAATAAATCATATTGAAACTCATAACGAGAAGTAATAATAATTTTTTCCCTACCTATTTCTCGAATTGCAAAAACCAAAGCATCTAAAACTTCTGCCACTTCAGGTTTCAAAACAAATCCACCCTCACGAGGTTCGAGATTAAATTCAAAATCATCAAAGAGGAAAAGAAAAGGTTTTGCTCCAGCTTCAATCAAATTTTCAAACAAATCTCGCAACCTATATTTAAGTCCATTTTTATTATTTTGTAATTTAGAACGTAGGTCAGCATCCCTCAATTTATCTGCCAATTTTTGTACTAAATTAGAACTATCTATTTGTTGCCACCATAAGACTGTTTCATATTCCGAGAAACGTTCCCAAAGTCGAGAAGCAATGGTACTTTTTCCTAAACCTCCCATACCATGAATTAATATTCCCAACTTATCATCTAACTTAAAAGCACGGAGACAATTTTGTAACTGACGGCGACGACCAACAAAATTTTCACGATTTACTACTCTAAATTTACGCTCTTCATCCCTAAATTCATCAATTGTTTTGTTGTAACGGGGTGCAGGTTTCCGACCTGGTTTTCTCAAGGGAGTTACTAACGCTCCCGGTAAACTACCCGCCACATAAAGTCGTAATTTATGCCAGTCTCTAGCATTAACTTTAATTAATTCCTGGTAAGTTTCCGCCAATGCTTCCGTTACTCTTTTTCCAGAAGACAACCCCTGATAAAATTTTGCTGCTACTGTTGTTGCATCTGTATCTAAAACCCGATCGCCCCATCCTAAAACTGCTGTTACACGTTCACTCAATAAAGATTCTGCCATTGACGGAATATTTTCTTCATATTCATATCCAGTCCGACAACCGGATAGAAAAATCAGTTTAGGGTATCGATATTGTAATTGTGTAGCAATATCTTCCCCACTACTATATTCTGCCTCTCCATATTCTGTCTCAGTAACAAAGCAAGGTTTATCATTCCGAAATTTTGTATGACCTGTGAGATGAATAACATCAAAAAAAATTCTCTTCCTGATTTCCCACCAGATAACCTAATTCAGTCAAACAACCACTTTCTTCTACTTCTAAAAACAAAGGTGTTCTTTTAGTTGCTTCTAAAATACTTCCCTCCTCCGCTTCAAAATCAAGTTCCGAAAAATGGTCTCCCATGTTGCGGGGGGGAAGTTGCCATAAACACAACATTTAATGCTCGGTTATGAGGTTGATTTTGAAAAGAAAGTTGTTGACTATCCGTCATCCAACGAACAGGAATAATGGCAGGTTTAGAATTAACTAAAAATCCTTTACCATCATGGAGCAATTCCCAAGGTAAATGAGCTAATCTTTCTGAAGTAGAAATAGCTAAAACAATTCCTTCTCGTCGATTTTTATCAATTTCCCTTTGCAAAATACGGCTATTTCCATCTAACCAGTTATAAAGTATTTGACCAGTTTTGTCAGGGTCTTCTGGCAGTCTGGTGTAATAGTATGAGTTTGACTTTTCGACTAGAGCAGAAATTTTTGTCAGAGGTAATTGCTCGGAGGTTTGATAATTATTAGGATTATTCCAAAAGTATCGGAATTGAGCATAATTATCCCCTATTAATTTCAAGTCTAAGTGAAGAATTTGCATAGTTATTTTTTCAGGAAACTTTCCAAAATATCTTTAATTTGTTCTACAGTTGCCCCGTGAAGTATAACTCGGTTGCCATTCTTAGAAACAAATTCTACCTTCTCTAGTTTTGTCTCATGTTTTTTGAAACACTGGGAAATCTTCTCTGCAATATTTAGAGTATTAATAATCATAACAGAAGTTCCTGCACCAATTCCAACTATTGTCGCGATAGTTGCTAAATCAGCTTCTCTTTCAATACCAACTATTTCATAACTACCTTCTATACCTTCAATTGCCAGAATTTCTTCTGTAAATTGGACAGCATTTAAACCATCAATAGCTATTTTAAGCATTGTTCAACTCACCAACTTTTTTGGTTTGATTATAACAGATAGCTAAAATGGTGCGTTACGACGGATTGTTAAATGCCTTTGAAAGCTTATATTTTTGCCGTCTAACGCACCCTACTGGAGTACTTTTAACTCATTTGATTAATAATTATTAATTATCAATTATCCATTAATTACCGTCCACGCTCGCAAAACTTCTGCAACACTCCACGCTTGAGCAATACAACCACGGGGTGTCATCGGTTCATTTCCATCAAAAATTTCACTGATGCTGCCAATACCATGTACCGTTAAATGCTCTGCCATCGGTTTTAATAACTCTTCAGCTTTTGCTTGGTTGTTATAAATTCGTAGATGCGCTACAGCATAATGACCAATCAACCAACCCCAGACAGTACCTTGATGATAAGCACCATCTCGTTGATAAATATCGCCTCCATAAACACCTTTGTATTCAGGGTCGTCACTAGCTAGACTGCGTAACCCATAGGGAGTCAATAGCTTGTGCGTGCATATATCCATCACTTGTTTTTCCTGCTCTGGAGTTAGTAGAGGTGGATAACTAAATTTCCCGATCGCTGGTAATGATAAGGCAAATATTTGATTAGGTCGCAAAGCAGCATCATTACCATTAGGTGTATCAAGTACATCGTAACAATAACCTTCCTCTTGATTCCAGAAACGAGCAAAACCCTTTTCCTTAATCAACCTTGCCAACCTTTCATAATCTAGATTATCCTTACCCAACTGTTGGGCAAACTTATCCATGATTTGCAGAGCATTATACCAAAGCGCACTAATTTCAATGGGTTTACCAATACGCGGTGTCACTACCCAATCATCTACTTTGGCATCCATCCAAGTAATTTGTGAACCTGCTTCTCCAGCATAAATTAAGCCATCATCAGTATCTAACTGAATATTGTAACGAGTACCTCGGCGATAGTAGTCAATGATTTCTGCTAAAGTTGGAAACAATTCTACTAAAAGTTGGCGATCGCCTGTAGCTTCATAGTATGCACGAACTGCTTCAAAATACCAAAGTGTGGCATCTACAGTATTATAATCTGGTGTTGTACTACCGTCGGGGAAGCGGTTTGGCAACATTCCTTGGTCAACATACTCGGCAAAGGTGAGCAGAATTGACCGGGCGACATCAAATTGTTTTGTACAAATAGTTAAACCTGGTAAACTAATCATTGTGTCGCGACCCCAGTCTTCAAACCAATGATAACCTGCAAGGATAGTTTTGCCGTATGGATGTTTGGACGATTTGCGATCGACAATAAATTGGTTAGCTGCTAATACTAATTGGTTTATCCAGTCTGGAGTTGGTTTTGCAGTAGGTTGTGGTTTTGTCTGGGTAAATGATTTCCAGAATTTAACGACTGGATTTTTGACTTCTGAGTTAGATGTTTTAGTAGTGGCAAATTTTTGGATTATTTGTTGTTCGTAATTATGATGAAAAGCTAGTTCTCTCTCGCCATTAGTAGTAGCATTTTCTTTTGTGCTGGCAACTATTGTTAGAGATTTTCCTACTTCAATTTGTGCATGAAAAGTAACAGCGTGTAAGTGGTCTTCTAATTCTTGTTGACCACGATATTTTTCTACTGCTAAGTTAAATCCGTAATACCAATTATTGGCGGGTGTGGATACTATATTTTTGTCATCTGGATGAGGGTCTGTCAGCAGATATAAGGGTGTTGCTTCAGGAAAAGCTTGTATACGGACTCCCTTTTTAATTTTGTCAGTACTGATTTGCCAATCTTGAGCGTTGGTATGATGATGATGATCGCGATGGTTAATTAATGCTTTAATTTCTAAGTTTAAGGGTTGACTACCATTGCGCAAATTATAATGAATATAGGTGGTGTTTTCTCCTTGTTCCATCCAGATCCGCTTCTCTAATACCACGTCTGCAAATGTAAATTTCCATACTGGTATTGTTCCTTCTAGGTGGAAGCTTTCTGTTTGTTGATAACCTTCTGGGTTTTCTGCGCCATCAGCCCAACGGTTACAGTAAAGAGGATAGTCTAGACCTTGATAATTGGCAGTTTCGTCTAGTTTTGTTAGCAATAATGTACGCCCTAATGGGGGTTTGAGTGCTGCTATGAGTAATCCATGATAGCGACGGGTTAGGATGTTAGCTACTGTACCAGAAGCGTAGCCTCCAATTCCGTTTGTTACTAACCATTCGCGGGATTCAGTTATGTTGAGATTACTACAAGTTTCTTGATCGAAACTGATGACCATAAAATAAAATATTCACAATATATAAGTGCAAAGGTTTCTGCTGAAACCCGATTTCTTTATATCACATTTACGAAGGAAGAAGGAAGAAGGAAGAGGGAAGAAGGAAGAGGGAAGAAGGAAGTCAGAAGTTAGGTTTGATAGGTTAAACACTTTGACAATGCAATAGTTCAGGCAATTACAATTATTTGACATTTTAAGGAGCGAAACTATCTTAGGAATTAGCCAGTATAAAGCATTTTCGTCATTGCGACTGACAGGGAAGAATCTCAAATCCCTAGTTTTTCATGCCTCAAATGTGATTATTTCTCAGTATTGCGATCGCTCTGCTATTTTCTTTGTTGAATAAAAAGTCATGCGTATGGCCGAACACCACCCAATAACAATAGTGTATCAGAATTTTTGGTGTCGCGCAACCCTAATTCCCTTCCGCCATGCCGCTTTTTTTGAGCTTCACAAAATGACAAGATGTGATTATTTCTAGTTCTCTCTATTGCGATCGCTGATCAAAACATGATTTTTAGTTGAATAAAAAGTCATGCATATGGACGAACTCCATCCAATAACTAAAGTGTATCAGAATTTTTGGTATCGTGCAACCCTAATTTCCTTCCGCGCCGCTTTTTTTCTCGGAGTGCTTTCGAGAATGAAGGAAGATAGTAATTGCGCCTCACATTAAAGAATAAATTGAGCGAGCATCAACACTTACCTACTTTCAAGAGTCGGACAAACATCGGACTGTCTTAGGGTTGATCGTCAGCATAAGTTCTAAGCAACTTGATATTTGTGATCGCATCCAGTTCTATCTATAATTCTTTGTTGAATAAAAAGTCATGCGTGGGGGCGAACTCCTCCCAATAACAATAGTGTATCAGAATTTTTGATGCCGTGCAACCCTAATTTCCTTTTCTCGTGGTAGTGCTTCAGAAGATGAGTTTGACCGAACATCAAGACTTTTTGGTTCTATGCTTTGTTGAAAAAGGGCGGCAATGGCACAAAAATCGGACTGTCTTACGGTTCATCATCAGTATCAGTCTTCAGCAACTTGATATTTGCGATCGCATTAGTTCTATCTACAAGATATTTTTTTGTTGAATAAAAAATCATGCGTATAGGCGAACGCCTCCCAATAACAATAGTGTATCAGAATTTTTTGTGTCGCGCAACCCTAATTCCCTTCCGCGCCGCTTTTTTTCTTGGAGTGCTTTCGAGAATGAAAATAGTAATCGCGCCTCACATTAAAGAATAAATTGAGCGAGTATCAACACTTACCTACTTTCAAGAGTCGGACAAAAATCGGACTGTCTTACGGTTTATCATCAGCATCAGTCCTCAGCAACTTGATATTTGCGATCGCATCTAGTTCTATCTACAGATATTTCTTTGTTGAATAAAAAGTCATGCATAGGGGCGAACGCCACCCAATAACAATAGTGTATCAGAATTTTTGGTGCTGCGCAACCCTAATTTCCTTCCCCACGCCGCTTTTTTAGTGCTTCACAAAATGACGAAATGTGATTATTTCTAGTTCTCTTTATTGCGATCGCCTATCAAAACATGATTTTGGCGTTGAATAAAAAGTCATGTGTAGGGGCGAACACCACCCAATAACAATAGTGTATCAGAATTTTTGGTACCGCGCAACCCTAATTTCCTTCCCCACGCCGCTTTTTTTAGTGCTTCACAAAATGACGAAATGTGATTATTTCTAGTTCTCTTTATTGCGATCGCCTATCAAAACATGATTTTTGTGTTGAATAAAAAGTCATGCGTAGGGGCGAACACCACCCAATAACAATAGTGTATCAGAATTTTTGGTATCGCGCAACCCTAATTTCCTTCCGCCACGCCTTGAGCTTCACAGAATGAAAAATTTAGTAATCTCCCTTATTTAAGACCTAAAATACATTTTGCTTCTAATAAAACTAAGTCTGGAATATCTAGAACTTGACAACTTTTCTGAACATTTAACAAACTGGGAACCACACCATTTTCCATCTGCACCTTAACTACAGCAGCAGCAGTATTATTTAATTGCCTCAGACGATGATTTTTAGTGACATATTCTAAAGTCAACCCTTGAGAATCTAATAACCAAAAATCAATTCCATATTTTTCAATAAAATTTTGTACCTGTTTTAAATCGGGACTATATTGTGCTTCGATTAAATCCTTAGCTCGTTGTTTTATTTCCCGATAATATCCCTGATGATAAGGCAAAGCATATTCCGAACCTACTAATATTGAACGTTGAGCAAAAGTAGGAATATTATTAGCTTCCAATGCTAAAGAAGCAATGCGAATATCTGAAGGTTGTTGGGCTAAATATTCATAAAGTTGAGGTACTTTTCCCACAACATAATTAGTCACAGGAAAGTTGTTGGTTAAAGCTGGATATAAAAGGAGGAAAATTAGCACTATATATATAGATATAGTTTTGATTTTTACCGAATAATTAAGGTTTAAAGCCTCTCCATTTATGGAGAAAAAAGCCGTCGAGGGATGGCGAGGAGACTTTGCCATATCCAATCGACCAAGAGAAGAAAAAAAATCTTTTGATCTAATCATCTTATTTATAAGAAGAGGTAATTCTAAATTCTTAATTCTAAATTCTAAATTCTTGAATACTGGTTTGGTTTTGGACGACTGGTTGAGTAGATGAAATTTGTGCCAGACAAAATCAATTATTAAAGTAAAGGCTATGCCACCCGCTAAAGCCATGATTATTCTGAGACTATGTTGACTGTAACGACTGGGATGATGTAACCGAAACAGTAAAAAGTGAGCAGCTAAAAATATTCCGGTTGATGCTAATAATAATTCTGGTAAAAGGATGATTTTATGAGTGATTTTTTTGGCTAGGGGAAAATATCTTGAGCTTAAAAAAATGAGTAATAATCCTGCCCAAACTTGGGGAGGTAGGAAAGATTGAGATAACCATTCTGGGGGAATAATGCCGGAGCGATCGCCTGTGAACCAAAAGTCAAAACTATTATTTGAAAAGAAGGAAGCTCTACCTCCTGGCCAAAATTCTGGTAATTTTTTAGCTTCAGCTAATGTAATAATCGGACTATATTCGGAGGTATTCAAAGCGTAGGGTAAAAGTACGAAAAAACCTGCTGTTAAACCAATAGCTAAAATGATGAATTTTGGGCGACTTCGGAAGTGGAGAAAATCTAAGACTAAGATAGCAAGACAGAGTAAAACTCCTTGGGGATAAAATAATCCGAGCAGAGCGATCGCTACTGCAATTCCTAACTGAGAATGTCTGAGGAAATAGTATAAAAATGCCAAAAATAAAGGATATAAAAATGCTCTGGGGGTAGCGGAGATTAAGTCATCTTTTAGCCAGAGATTTTGATTCAAAAATAATGTGCTGAGAAACCCAGCGAGTGGCACTGGGAATATTTCTATTTCTACTCTAAAACAATAGGCAGTTGTGATTAATCCTAATATGATTGGCAGAAATTTATTTAATAGTAAAGGTGGAATACCGATGAGGGAAAATAATTGGTAAAAGGAGGTATATCCGGTGGGGGCGACAGATTGAAAATAGTCAGCAATAATATCGTTGGGAAAAAGTTCGGGATTGAGAAATCTTGCCATCCAAAAAACGTGGGAGCGAGCATCATCCTGCACTACATATTCACTACTAAAAGCGGGAATAATTCCTAAAATTCCACAAATTGCTGCTAAACCCAGACTTAAATAAAACCAAAATCTGATTGGAGTGGGTGCAGTTAAAAACTTATGCAAATTAATCTCTTCATAGTCCATAGATAGTTACAAAAAAATGGGGCATTGCTGAAATCAGGTATGAAATTCGTGAGTGAGTAAGATTGAGAGTCAGGAAAAAAGCTGTTTTACCTACTGGCGTTTTGCTACCGCATAACTCCGTTAACGCTCCGTGATATGTAGAGCGGCAGCTCTGCGTTAGCAAATGGCCATTCGCCCCTACAATATAGACTCTTATCTTTAAAAATACTGAATAATATCAAATCCGCTGAATTCGGTATACAAAAATGTTTCAACCGATGCGCCATTGCCAAATCTTTCTTGATATTCCCCTCCTGGGAGGGGAGGGGTGGGTCCCCATCTCCCCAAACTCCCCAAACTCCCCAAACTCCCCACACTTCCCAAACTTCCCAAACTCCCCACCTCCCCATCTCCCCACCTCCCCATCTCCCCATCTCCCCATCTCCCCATCTCCCCATCTCCCCACATTCCCGTTCCCTGCTATAGAGTAATAGCAAGATTTGTAAAGGTTCTATGAAGACAAGCACTTCATTCTATGTAAAAATACTATAAGTAAAATTTATTAAATAAACGTATTTGTGTTATTTCAGGGTTTTTACTTATATAGATAAGTAATAAAAATCAATATTATTTTGCTAATAAATAATGTTGTGAATTAAACAATTCAGGTATTAAATCTAAAGTTATGGAGAGTCTTGTGTATGAATAATTATGTTGATTTGACATTTAGAACAAGCAAATATTAAGTCAGCTAAAATGCTTATATTCTCTATGTTGCTTAGGTTAAAATAAACTTTCAGCTCAGTGAGTAGGGGTCTATCTTCCCGTCTTACCTATCCTAAATCATCATTTAACTTTCCTTGAACAAAAAATCTATCAGTACAATAATCAAAATTATATTGTTCGATATAACACATTATAAACATAAAAAACTAATATATTTAAACAAATTAAATATATTAAGTTTTCGTGAAGATAGTAATTTTAGTTGAATTAGCTGATGACTTTGTTGCTATGGTTAGAGTTATAGTTAACTTGTAACTAAGTTGTAATTAATTAATTAAGTAATTACACTGTATTATGAAGCTGTAATCAATAGAGCTTCCTGACAGTGTTGTCCTGATTAGGACCATAAGCTATAGCTGATTGACTGTTCTATATATCTGTAGTCATATCTGTAGTCAAAGTTATTTGGAAGGAGAATTTGTATGAAGAGACATCAAAAATATGTTTTTAGCTTATTGGCAGCCACAGCTATGTTGGGAGCAGGCAGTGCTCAAGCAGCTCCAATTATAATCGACGATTTTAGCGTATTCCAGGATGTTGGATTTCAGGCGGTTGACCCCGTTATACCTAGTAGCAGCCAAGTAGGACCAGATGGTTCTATCATTGGTGGGTTTAGGGATATAGAAGTTACGGGAAATGCTGCTTTAGCACTTCAAAGTCGTATCACAGCAACTAATGGAGTACTTGACTTTAGTAATAATGTAGGTACTGACGGGTCTGGAACTATAGTTTGGGATGGAGATGACGATCCCACAGTAGTAGATCCTACGGGTTTGGGAGGAATAGACCTAACTGGTGGTGATTGGCCTCTAGATCGTATATTAGTAGAAGTCATCTCAGCTGACCTTCCTGGTTTAGAGTTAAACTGGACTATCTATGACCTTGATAACGGTGTTTCAAGTCTTTCACGTACCTTTTCCCAGGCTATCACAACTCCAGAAACTGTAACTTTCCTCTTTGATGATTTTAGTGGCGATGCAGATTTCACTAATGTTGGCGCAATTAGGTTGGATATTGATGGTCCGCTAGAAATTGATGCCGAATTCTCTATAATTGAGGTTGGTAAAGATCCTCGTCGTCGTGTTCCAGAACCTTTGACATCTCTCTGGACTTTGGCAGGAGTATCTGCATTAGGTGGATTATGTGCAAAGAAAAAAAGTTTGCAGCAGTAAATAGATCATATTCTCAAAAGCACTTGAAAGATTTCCTGGATGACAGATAATTTAATGTTAGTGTCAATTCTATGTCCATGAGTTAGGGATAATTCTGACGGCTGTTTAAGCATATGGACAGAATAAGTTAGACTACATTCGGTGATTCTACAGGAGTCACCGAAGTGAGTGTGTAGAGCTTGATAATAAAATTTTGGGGAGATTGCTCTTGTATAGCTTTTGGATTTTTGACCTCCTTCCTAGTTGACTATTACGTCTCGGTACTTTTGATTATTGCTCTCAACAATTCGGTAGTCCTGCATAGTTAATGGTATAGAGCAAATAAGGAATAACTGGCACGGGAGCAAGATGCTCACACTGTTTTTGTAAAAAACATTACCGGGCAATGCACAACCATTACAACCGACATTCCGCACCACAAAATGTAGCATAAAAAACATAATTCAAAATTCAAAAGTCAAAAGTAAGAAGTCAAAAGCAAGAAATAAGAAATAAGAAATAAGAAATAAGAAAGAAGAAGTAAGAAATTAAGAAGTAAGAAGAAAATTATAGTGGTCAATAGGAATCAAGGATTCAGTAATATCATGTCCGGATAAGAGCGATCTGGAAAAAAACTATCCTGTCACTTTCAGGGTAAATCTCTATATTTTCCCTCCATACCTACTCCCTATTTCCCCTCCACCGGAGGGGTTAGGGGTGGGTCCCTACTCCCTACTCCCTGATTTATAAGTATTCAAACGGACATGATATAAGTGTTCAACCGGATTTGATATGACTCCTGACTTCTAAGTAATTGAAATTAATGCCATACACGCGCTTCAGCAACGCAGTTTTTTCTTCTTTTTTCTTGATTATTTTAAAATCCAGAGTTCTCCACTGTTATGAACTAATTCTAGCGGGGAGTTTTCTTGTGTTTCTAATCCTGAAATTAAACTCCATTCTGGGCGAAATATAAACACATGACTAAAACCATCAGGAATTTCTGGTATATCACCGACTTCAACAAATTGAAATTTAACTTGAGGATTAAGTAAATAACTCAGAGAAGCTAATCTCAGGGAATGATTACTAATTACAAGTGGGTTGTTTGTTTGGTTAATTATTTTTGCTACTTGAGGGTCATAATAACTACTATATTTATGCCACCAAGTTTCAGCTTGGGAACTAATTCCACAAGATATTACTCCTACAGAAATTAGAGTAACTGTTACTATTTGCCAAAATTTATATTGAATTTGGTTACTAAAGTTGGTTAAATTAGTAGCTAAAAGATAAGCAACAGATATTTGAATTCCTAAGTAAGTAGGGATGAAATAACGAGGAATAGTTGAACGTTGTCCACCAGAGATTAAATCGGGAATTATCAAGGTTATGGGAGTTAACAATATCAAGGTTAAGATGAACAGACTTACTGATTTAGATGTATTCCGACAGATAAAATAAATTGAGTATATTACTAAGATTAAACTTATCAATAATAGATACGGCCAGATTGTATTGAGGCTTAATAAAGCATCATTATCAAAAACAATATTTTTGACATCAAATAATCTTTCTGAAGAGCCAATTTGAATATCGATAAAAGTAAAACCTATATTAATAAACCATCTTTTCAACAGGGTTAATAAAGGTGCTGTTCGAGATACCCATTTTGTGCCATCGAAATGCTCAATTATTACTATAAACCAGGGTAAAAAATTATAAATCCAGAAACAGATGCTAGGAGATAAGCTTTTAATTTTTTGGTTAATTTTAGTTTTTCGATTAAAAGTATATATATTCCATGACCAAAGGCTACTAATATGGAAAAAAGATGAGTATATAAGGCAAAAATTAAACTTATTGTGTAAATTTGCCAGTTACGTTTAGTGGGAATTTTCATTGCTCGAAGTAAGGCAATACTTGATAATAAAATTGTTACTGTAAATAAACTATAAACCCGTGCTTCTTGAGCATATAATACTGAGATTGGAGAAACTGCCGTCAGAGCGATCGCTATTTCTCCAACTAATGGTTGATTGAACAATTCTCGGCATAACAAATAAATACAAGGAAATACTAATAAGCTGGTCAAAGCTGAGAAACTTCTGGTTACTGCTACAGAATGACCAAATAATTTTACCCACCATCTGAGTAGTACAAAATAAATTGGTAAATGTTCGGGGTTTTCTGTTGCTAAGGAGTTGATAGTATTAATGACATTTTTATTAGGGTTAGTTCCTTGATACTGCTGGAAAAATTTCCCATTAATTATATCAGCTTCATCGGTTATGTCTTCTAATTCGCCTCTAGTATAACCAGCAATTCTTAAGGAGGTAATTGTTTCATCGTACCAGTAAACTTTGCGGTCAATATTTATGAATCTGAAACATATTCCTAAGATTAAGGTAATGGTAATAAATATTTTTAGCCAAGTAAAATAAGGTTTTTTATATAACATTTTTGAAGAATATGGTAGGTTTTAGGTGGTAGGTTTTAGGTAGTAGGTTCAATTTGATTGGGAATTTCAACCAAATTAATTTTAGAAAGCTTCAACAAGGTTTCCTCTGCAATACTGTTCTTGAAAATCTGCTTTTTCATAACACAAACCTCCAATTGAATACTCAAGGAAAGGGTAGCATTAAAGAAGGTGGTAAGTCGTAGATTTTAGGTTCAATTTGATTGGGAATTTCCACCAAATCAATTTGAGAAAGCTTCAACAGGGTTTGCTCTGCAATACTGTTCTTGAAAATCTGCTTTTTCATAACTCAAACCTCCCATTGAATACTCAAGGAAAGGGTAGCATTAAAGAAGGTGGTAAGTCCTAGATTTTAGGTTCAATTTGATTGGGAATTTCCACCAAATCAATTTGAGAAAGTTTCAACAAAGTTTGTTCTGCGATACTGTTCTTGAAAATCTGCTTTTTCATAACTCAAACCTCCCATTGAATACTCAAGGAAAGGGTAGCATTAAAGAAGGTGGTAAGTCCTAGATTTTAGGTTCAATTTGATTGGGAATTTCCACCAAATCAATTTGAGAAAGTTTCAACAAAGTTTGTTCTGCGATACTGTTCTTGAAAATCTGCTTTTTCATAACTCAAACCTCCCATTGAATACTCAAGGAAAGGGTAGCATTAAAGAAGGTGGTAAGTCCTAGATTTTAGGTTCAATTTGATTGGGAATTTCCACCAAATCAATTTGAGAAAGTTTCAACAAAGTTTGTTCTGCGATACTGTTCTTGAAAATCTGCTTTTTCATAACTCAAACCTCCAATTTAATACTCAAGGAAAGGGTAGCATTAAAGAAGGTGGTAAGTAGTAGATTTTAGGTTCAATTTGATTGGGAATTTCCACCAAATCAATTTGAGAAAGCTTCAACAAAGTTTGTTCTGCGATACTGTTCTTGAAAATCTGCTTTTTCATAACTCAAACCTCCAATTTAATACTCAAGGAAAGGGTAGCATTAAAGAAGGTGGTAAGTAGTAGATTTTAGGTTCAATTTGATTGGGAATTTCCACCAAATCAATTTGAGAAAGCTTCAACAAAGTTTGTTCTGCGATACTGTTCTTGAAAATCTGCTTTTTCATAACTCAAACCTCCAATTTAATACTCAAGGAAAGGGTAGCATTAAAGAAGGTGGTAAGTAGTAGATTTTAGGTTCAATTTGATTGGGAATTTCCACCAAATCAATTTGAGAAAGCTTCAACAAAGTTTGTTCTGCGATACTGTTCTTGAAAATCTGCTTTTTCATAACTCAAACCTCCAATTTAATACTCAAGGAAAGGGTAGCATTAAAGAAGGTGGTAAGTAGTAGATTTTAGGTTCAATTTGATTGGGAATTTCCACCAAATCAATTTGAGAAAGCTTCAACAAAGTTTGTTCTGCGATACTGTTCTTGAAAATCTGCTTTTTCATAACTCAAACCTCCAATTTAATACTCAATAGAACTGTAGTGATGATGATTTTTATGAATTTATTAACTATGCCTGATTTCTTGTACTTTTTGTCTGGAAATAATTCTTTTTTTTTGCTTTCCCTAGATTAATCTAGACCCTTTTCAACATTTTTTGGTTAGTAATTTTTTGAAAATTATCAAATAGGGATTATTTTGTCAATGCTAGTTGTTTCTCTTTTTATTTTGGGTTTAATATCCCGCCGTCTACAGGGTGTTTACAATTGATTGGGGTTTGAGTCCCCATTCACTTTTTCCTTTTTCCTTCTTGCTTCTTGCTTCTTGCTTCTTGCTTCTTGCTTTTTCCTTCTTCAACAATTTATATAAAGGAAGAAGGGAAGCAAAATTTTTCAATAGTAGCTATTTTTCAATAACTTTATACATCTTATATAAATTGTCAATGTAAGTTTTTTCTACTCCTGAACATTGAATAGAATCATTATTTTCAATAATTATATGAGTTATCTGATATTTATCAATTAAATTTTGCAAAGTCTGACATTTAGCTATGGCAGAATTATCATAAAATTGCTGTGCCATTAATAATCTATTGTGCCATTCAATAACTTCTGTATCTTTGTAGGGATGAGATTTAAGATTAATAAATATTGGCGCACCTGTAGCAATTCTAAAATCAACGAATTTCCCAGAAGCGTAAGGAACTAAATATATATCTCCTGCCTGTTTATTTTCTTTGACATATTCCATAATAATTGGCGTATCTTTTTGATTAATAGTTAGCTTTTCTAGTTGTATTCCTACTCCTGACAAGATGAATAGATATATTCCTACTAAAGTGCCAATTTCAAACAGCTTTTTGTATTTCAGGATTTGAGGATGATACTTATCAAAAATAACCGCCACAATATAGGCACTTATCATACAAGTAGAAATCGGAACTAAAAAAGCGGAGACTCGCCAAGGAGTAAGAAACGCCAAAGTATTACTGACAGAAACTATTTGAATTATTGTCAGAATAGTTGCTGTGACAAAGGGCAAAAATAAGATAAAAAATAATCGAGTTTTGCGGAGAAGATAGAGAGCGATCGCTACTACTAAGATTTGAATGGGGGCGGCAGGTTCAGTTAACCAAATATCGGGGAAGGAATGATGGGGAATTCGATTTACAAGTAAACTTTCAGAAATTTGAAAAAGCTCTGGAGATGTGGGTCTAAAAGTAATAGTCATATAACTGACTACTGGTAATACAAATATAAATGAAACGACACCTATTAATAATGATTTTTTGAGCTGATTTTCATTTTTATAAGTGAGAATCAGATAAGCTAAAGTTAGTAAAGCTGCACTGGGAAGATATGTAGGATGAAAAGTTGCTGCTATCCCTAAAGCGAATACTGCTAAAAAGGGTTTTTTTCTCAGAAAGGCATAGATAGAAAAGATAATTAATACTCCAAATGTACAGGGTTGAAAATAGTCACCGAGAATATATTGTTCGGCTAAACCGTAGTGGAGATGTACATGAGTTTTAAAGTCAAATATTCTGATTTGTAGACAGTGGATAGTCAGGAGGAGGAGAAAATAAATTAGTAGTTTAAGTCGGGAAGTATTAATTTTGAAAATTACTGAAGCAATGCCAAGCAGACTGTAAATATAGATGCCAAAGATAAGGATGTAATAAAAGTAGAAAAAGTTTTCGTGGAAGTAATTATAAGTAATTTGAACTAAAAAAGTAAAAGCGGGTAAAGGGTCGAGTGTATTAGCTAACCAATCTTGGTTTAAATAACCTAAATTAGCTTGAGCTAACCCTTGCAGAAATTTAGTATGTTGATTTGAGGTATATAGAGGGTCTTGAGTATAGGAAATTCCAAAAATTAAGCCTAAGATAAAAATTTGAACTATTGAAGTTAGAGTGCTGATTTTCACTGTTTTGTTATTCTAAAGGTTTCAAGATAGACAGAGCTTGACACCACCTTCTCTCAAGTATGAATTGATTTGTCAAAAATTATGAATTAATTTGTAAAAAATATAGTTTAAGTGGTATAGTTATAATTAAATATTTTGCACCACTTAAGAGCTGATTAGTAAACTTAGCTGTTTGCGTAGCATTTCGTAGGAAATTAATTAATATTCAAAGCACTATTCAAAAAGTTAAGACAAGTCCTAAAACTGAGATTATTGTTAATTTAAAGTTTTAAAGGCAGTGCCAATACAGACTATTCAGAATTTATAAATTAATGCAAAATATGAAGGATTGAATGAACGATTTCTGGGGGCGAGTCAAAGCTTCCATAATATAGTAGTGTAACTTTAATAGAATCAGAAAACTTAGTCAAACTTAGAAAATCAATAAAAAATCAGTGAGTATGTCGTACAATCTTAATGTAATTCAGGAATTAATTAACGAAGCTCTAACTTCAGAAGAATTTGATGACTTAGTTAAGAACAGTTTTCCTAATATCCAAAGACAATTTACTAATGAACAAACAAAGTTTCAAAAAATCCAAATTTTAATTGATTATGTGAATACACATGGAGAAATTGATAAATTACTCGAAAGCATTAAAAGTATCAATCAAAAAGTTTATGAAGAGTATGCACCAAAATTACTGATAGACGACAATCTAGTTACACCTGAAAAGTTTGAGGGACCACCGTCAATGGCGATACCGCCAGAGGAATTGTTAATAGCGGGTTCGGCGGCCCCGGCCAAAGGGACTCTATATCCTCTCTGGTTTGGGACAAACAGAAAAGCTGTAGACAGACAAGATATCTCCAAAGGATTTTCTGGAGAAAGAGACAATAAGCTTAACTATGGTATTTGTAAAGTAGCTGTTCCTAAATCCCATAAAATAGGTTCTACAGGGTCTCCTTGGTGGAAAAGATTATTAACCTTAACAGACGATCGCCTCAAACTACAGTCAGAAACTTTGCAGATTTTAGATGAAGCAATGTTTTGGGCTAATATGAATCAAGAATTACAAGAACATGAAATAGATGAACGGTCTGCTTTAGTCTTTATTCATGGATTTAATGTAAGTTTTGAAGATGCAGCATTAAGGGCAGCACAAATCGGTTTCGATCTTCAAGTACCAGGAATTATGGCATTCTATAGTTGGCCTTCACAAGGAAAACTAACAGATTATACAGTGGATGAAGCAACCATTCAAGCTAGTGAAAAATATATTGCTGAATTTTTACTAAACCTAGCTCAAAAAAGCGAGATTGAGAAAATTCATATTATTGCTCATAGTATGGGAAATCGAGGTTTACTCAGAGCAATGCAACGAATTGTCGCTCAAGTTCAAACAGCAAGTAGTGATAATGATATTGCCTTTGGACAAATTTTTCTAGCTGCACCTGATGTAGATACAGACTTATTTAAAGACTTGGCCTCTGCGTATCACCAATTAGCTGAACGAACCACATTATACGTTTCATCTAAAGATAAAGCTCTAAAAGCATCAGCGATTATTCATGAGCATACCCGTGTTGGTTTTTTTCCTCCTATTACAGTTGTTGAGGGAATAGATACAGTAGAAGTTTCTAATATTGATGTAACTTTATTAGGACATGGTTATTTTGCTGAAGCTCTTACCTTACTTGAAGATATAAAAGATCTGTTAATCAATAATACATCTCCTCAGCAGCGACAAAGTATCTCAAAACCTTCACAAGATGGGAATTATTGGATTATGGGGATAGGGAAATAATCAATTTTTCAAGTCTTATATGAAATACGTTAATGTTTGCTACCTATAATTGGATAAGGAGATGGAAAGATAGGAAGATAGGAAGATTCATCAATAGCATTATTTTTCGTATTTCATATTATTTTGACAAACAATCAACTCAAAAAAAGAGATTGCTAACTTAAGTTTTTCATTCTTACTTATTCAAGCAAAATACATTTCGCCTCCAAAACCCATAATTTTTCTGTTTCTAAAACCGAACATTTATCTATAGTGCCAACTACGGCAGGAATATTTCCATTTTGCAGATTAATCTCAATTTGATTTCCTATCTGAAAATACCACTGCTTCAACCAACGATTTTTTAGTACATATTTTGGCATAAATGCTCTGCGGTCTAAGATTAAAAAATCTATTTCATAAGTATTGATAAAATTCTCCATCCACTGAATATCTGAGTGATACTGAGCAAAAATAAATTCTGTAGCTCGTTGTTTAATTTGACTGTAATAACCGAGATGATAGGGAATAGCATATTCCCAAGCAAACAATACCGAACGTTGAGAAAATGTAGGGATATAATCCACCTCTTGTGAGAGAGAAGCAACGAGAATATCTTTTGGTTGTTGAGCAAAAAATTCATAAACTTCTGGAGATTTACCTCTTCGATAATTAAGGTGATAAAGATTTTTCCACAAGCTAAAATTACCAATAAGTAAAATCCCTAAAAATCCAATAAAAATTAATCCTGAAAATCTTCTAATTTTGTCAGATGGCTGTTGAATTAGCCACTGAAATACGGCATCTAAAATTATGCACAAAACAACGGCAGTTGCTATAGCTAAAATTATCCGAAAACTATAATTTGTGTAACGACTTGGTAAATGTAACTTGAATAATAAAAGATGAGCTGCCACGAATAAAACTACACCAGCAAAAAAAATCTGAACTAACAATTTAATATTCGGTGTTATTTGTTTCATTAAAGGCAGTCTTCTGAGAAAATTTTTTGCCCCATCAAAGTTATAAATTTCTTCTTCTTCCTTCTTCCTTCCTCCTTCTTCCTTCTTCTTACTTCCCTCTTCCTTCTTCCCTCTTCCTTCTTCCTTCTGAAAAAGTATTGGCAAAAATAATCCAAGTATTAATATGCGAGGCAGAAATAATTTTTGAGGTAAAATGCCACTACGACTGCCGAAGATGAAAAAATCCCAAAAATTTTGTAAGAAAAAAGGACCTCTACCAGCTTGGCCAAATTCTGGCAAAATTCTTGCTTGAGCTGCTGTAATTACAGGTTCATAATTACTAGAATTTAAAGCATAAAATAAAATCACTAACAAACTTAATCCTAAACCTACTGCACTAAATAGATAATCTTGTGAATTTTTACTCAGACAAAACCGCCCTTTTTCCCAGTTTAAAAGTCTGATAATTAAAATCAAAGCAGTCAGGATAACGTATTGAGGATAAAATAATCCCAACAGGGCGATCGCTACTAAAAATGGAACTAATGACTTGCGTAATAAATAGTATAAAACTGCCAGAAATAAAGGATATAAAAAAGCTCTAGGTGTGCCAGAAACTATGTCATCTTGAAGCCAGATATTTTGACTTAATAATACTGAGGCAATAAAACCAGCAAAAGGTATGGGCAATATCTGAAAACAAATTCCAAAACAGTAGGCAGCAGTTATTAAACTTAAAGGTAATGGTAATAATTTATTCAGGAACATTGGGTCTATTCCTATTTGGGAAAATAACCAATAGAAAGTTTTATAACCCCATGGTGCAACAGACTGAAAATAATCAGCAATTAAGTCGTTGGGAAATAATTCTGGGTCTAAAAAACGACGCATCCAAAAAACGTGCTGTCGTGCATCATCTTGCACAATATATTCTCCACTAAATGCTTGTTTAAGTGCCAGTAAACTATATATTGTTGCGAAAGTTAAGCTGAGAATTAGCCAGAATATTTTCTGATTTGTTTTTGGAGTATTTGATGGGATTAAGATTTGTTTAAGATTTTCGATATACATGATTTTGTAGTAACGGTGTAGATTCAAAGTCTGCCTTGCTTACAACCTGCTTCAGCCATATTTTTACTATGTTATTGTGATATATGGTAATTGCTTAACTACTAACAGAAAAGCATTCTATATTGGACTAAATTTAGATTTTATCGCTTTATTTAGTAATCCCGTATTTTCTAGGGGACAGTTTTTTTCACAAATCATTTAGGATTGCTATATCTACAAAAGCTATCTAAATTATGTCAAAAGGCAAAATTCAAAAATTTAAAAGTAAGAAAAGATAGAATATTCGTAAATGGGTGAGAAAGAAAATACTTTGAGGATAAAATAATAGTTAAAAGTACGAAATATTTATTAATTTCTAAAAAATTAACCAGTTACCCTAATCAAAATGACTACAATACTATTTTGGGATATTGACGGAACATTATTAACCACTGGTAGAGCAGGTATTTTTGCCCTAGAAGATGCTGCTAGAGAAATAATTGGCAAAGAGATAGATTTATCACAGCTCAACACAGCAGGAGCAACAGACCGCTCACTAGCAGCTCAAATTTTAGAATTAGGTGGTATTACTCCCAATGATGGCAAAATAGACCAATTATTACAAGTTTATAGTGAATATTTACCTCAAAATCTCACTAGAAAACAAGGGGTAGTATTACAGGGAGTAAAAGAAATTCTCTCTTACTTACACCCCCACCGTAACGATGTAATTTCTCTATTACTAACAGGAAATACCTCTGTAGGAGCAAAAGCAAAACTTACTCATTATGGTTTAGATAATTATTTTAATTTTACCCAGGGTGGATTTTCAGATACAGTAGCAGATAGAAAAGCGATCGCCCGTCAAGCGTTAACTATTGCTAAAGAATTAGTAGGAGAAATTAATTTAGAAAAAGTCTATGTGATTGGAGATACGCCCCATGATATAAACTGTTGCCATGCTATTGGTGCTAGGTCTATTGCTGTTGCGACTGGTTCCTATAAATTGGAGGAGTTACAACAACATAATCCCTGGTGGGCCATACCCTCCTTACCGACACCAGATATTTTTACTGATAAAATAGGTTTAGAGAATAGTTAAAAAGCTACTGAAAAAACAAAACTTTCTCTGAAGCTTTTCTTACAAATTAAAGACCTAAAATTTATCAAAACTTTATCTGTTAATGCTTTGATATTTAATCAGCAAACCATACTTATTGGAATTGCTTTAATAGGAAAAATGGATTGACCTTAAAAAGCTTTGAAAAAGTAGAATTTATGAATTTATGGGATTAGATATCTTCAGAAAAGAGGTGAGATTTTTCCCCTCATCAAATCTTGCCATTAATCCTTCTTCATTCGAGAACCACAAACATCCTCATTTTATGAAGCTCAAAAATCGCGCGTCAAAAGATTTGAGGTTGCATCCTCACCATTTTTGTGATATCGTAAGTATTAACTGGGGTAACTCGCCCATACGCATGACTTTTTATTCAACTTATTTTTCCTACTAACAGAGTGATAGAACGACCTTCCGCTCCGCGATCGCTCTGATGCAGGAATTTTTTCCAAGAGCAATATCAGAAAGATGTTCATCTTGTATAGCTCTCATAAAATGCTGACTTTTACCTCGTCAAATCTTGCCATTAATCCTTCTTCATTCGAGAACCACAAACATCCTCATTTTATGAAGCTCAAAAATCGCGCGTCAAAGGATTTAAGGTTGCATCCTCACCATTTTTGTGATATCGTAAGTATTAAATGGGGTAACTCGCCCATGCGCATGACTTTTTATTCAACAAAAAAAAATGTATCGTTTCTGAGTGATAGAACGACCTTCCGCTTTGCTTCCTATATAAACGCGTTGGCGGAGGATGGTGGCGGCAGCTATAACCTTCAGGTTGTAGAAATGATTTGCGAAAAAAACAAAATATCACAACCAATTAAGGCCAGACCTCAACTTAAATCATATAAATATACATAAGACCCAGGCTTTTCAAAAGTATCCATTCTCAAACCAATTTCATTCAGATAATAATTTAAAAATCTCCTTTCTGCTGGAATATGAGTATGAGAAAATAATAACCAAACTCTTTTATTCCCCCGCAATTTATCTAAATCTTTTTCATATCTTGTCATTTCGGCAATTGATAATTCTTGACCATCATATTTATCTAAATCATCCACACCAATAATATAATCCCCCTCTTGATAACCATATTTTTCTGCATAATACTGAAATTGATATATACCTCGTTGATAAACATACAAAACATCCCCTGGTTGTTGATGTTTTTGAATATAATTCAGCACAGGCTTAATTTCTGAATAAGTTATCGGGTCTTCTATCAAATCAATAGCTTTTGATAAAGGTTTATATAACAATAAGATAACCAAGAAAATCCCAATAATTTTTATCGGTCGAAATTTAGGTTTTCTCAGAATATAACCTCCACCTGCTGCGATGAGAAAAATTACGAATGGTGTGAGAAATAAAACTAGACGACTCCGAAATGGGTATTGGTGTAAAAAGGATGCCAGAAAAGTTACAAATAATGGAGAAAGTAATAGCAATAAAATTTCTTTTCTGCTCAACCAACAAGAAATACAACCTACTAAAAAAAGGATAATAGCTAACCCATCCATCCATTTACTAAAACCCAAAGGTTTATAGAAAAACTTGCCAAAAGCATCAAACATCCAAACAATATCAAACGGGGAACTAGGAAAACCATCGCCCCAAGAAGTTGTGAGAGTTTCGTTGCCAGTTAAACTTCTCAAAGACACAAAATAAAAGATGACAAAACTGAAAACCCAAGCTGAATAAATGAGTAATAAATTTTTGACTTTACTCAGGTCTTTCTGCCAAAAATTAATTAGTAAAGCACTACCCCCAATACTTGCCAAAATAAAGATAGAAGGATGAGAAAACCAAATAGCGATCGCTCCGAGCAAACCAAATCTAATCATTTGACCAAAGTTCAATTTTGCCTTAACCAAAGGTAGTAATAGTAGATATAAAAAGAGAGCGATCGCTACATCACTAGAATATTGTTTTACTTCTGCGGAATAGTAGACTAAATATTCCAAACTGGCAAACAAAATTAAACCTATAGGAATAGCAGATTTAGGAATCCATTTTTTTGCTAATTCATAAAATATAAACAACGAACCTACGCCACAAATAAAAGGAAATAAACGTAGAGCATACTCATTATTCCCTAATATCTGAACTGCCAATTTTTCTACCATCAAAAAACCAATTGGAGCACCTTGGTCATAATCCAAAGGTTGGAGCAATTCTAAATAGGAACGATTAACAATATTCAAAGCCAAAACCGCTTCATCTGCCCAAAGAGAACGATTAGATAAATATTGAACTAACCTTACAGCCACCCCAAAAGCAATAATTAAATATGGCAGTATTTGATTGTCAAGGAAAAACTTAAAATCTGGTAAACCAAACTTTTTATTTCTAATAATTTCCATGTTAATTCAAAATTCAAAAGTCAAAAGTCAAAAGTTAAGTGAATTCAAAAGTCAAAAGTCAAAAGTCAAAAGTAATAATTTATAGAACCCATTTAGTATCTTTTATTGAAATACAAAAGCTTCAGGAAAACCGTTTTAAGGGTAAGCATTCAGCTATTAGCGGTCAGCTCTCAGCAATAAAAATGAATGAAGCAAGCATTTGCTTAACTTCTACAACATTTTTAAACAAAGAATTGAAGCACAAGAACAGCAAGCTTAAATTGTCTACTAAAGGTAATAAAGCTGATAGCTGACCGCTGTTTGCGCAGCATTCCGTAGGAAATGCTTACTTTTAAGGAACCTAACAACTATAAGGGTTCAGGAGACCAAAAAATTATGAAAAATGACTGCCAGAATCATAAAACTATAGAAGGGGAAGCTTTAAACCAGAATTATTTAATTAGGGTTTGCTGAAAAAGTCTTTTAGTAGGGGTAGGAGACAGGAGACAGGAGACAACCCACCCCTAGCTCCCAGGAGGGGAAGACAGGAGAAATGGGAATTGTAGAGGAGGTAGTCGGAAAAATTGTCCCAAGATTGTTCTGCCATAATCGCCCCAAAATACTAGCTTTTTGAGCTTGAGCGACCGAAAAGCTTACACTTTTTAAAGGCAAAAAAAGGCTGAAACTAATATCAGTCAATGCTTTGATCTTTAATCAGCAAGCCCTAATTATTTATAAGAAGAGGTAATTCTAAATTCTAAATTCTAAATTCTAAATTCTAAATTCTTGAATTATAAATTCTAAATTCTAAATTCTAAATTCTTGAATTTTTTTCCATAGCAATTAAATATTGTCCGAAAAATGGTAAACCAGCAATTGCTGGTAATACATAACGGGATGTACAAAGTAATCCTAAAGCCGCCCCAACTTCTGTAGAAAAATAAGGTTGATAAAACAGAATAAAAGCAGCATCACGAGTACCAACTCCAGCAAAAGTTAAAGGTAATAATCCAGCCAAAATTGCTAAGGGAGATAATGCTAAACTTGCCAAAAGTGGAACCGAAACATTTAACGCTAGAGTAAAAAACCAAATTTGTAATAAATGTCCGAACCAGATAAATATTGAAGTAGTAGCAATTTTGGTTAATTGTACTTTGTCGTGCCAAAAATATCTGTGCATTTCTATCCAAGAATGCTCTAAACTATCAATTTTTGAATAGATTTTTTTCGGAGCTATTTTTCGTGTTATTTGAAAAAATATATTAGTAAATTTGCGAGAAGATAATAATAATAATCCAATAATTAATCCTAAAGTTACTCCGGCAGTCATCACCCAAAATAATAAATCTTTTTCTGGATAAACAATCAATCCAAAAGCACACCAGATTAACAAAGAAACTAAATCACAAGCCTTTTCAAATATCACTAGAGATAGAGATAAACTCCCCTCTAAATGCCCTCTTTGTTTCATAAAATAAGCTTTGACAATATCTCCCATTTTTGAGGGTAATATCATATTTAAAACACTGGCAGCTAAAATTAATTGATTTGCTTCTCCAAAATTTAAATAAGATGATGATTTACTCCCTCTTTTTGGCATTAATTGTTGTAACCGCCAAGCAGTTAACATTGTCAATGGCGCTATCATACTAACACTGATTACCATCCATACAAGGTGAGAATTTTGGAATACTTTTATCAGTCCAGCAAAATCAATTTTCCAATAGATAGCTGTCAGAATAAGTAAACTGATAATTATAGAAATTAGTCGTTTCATAAGGGATACTCAAGTCTTTAACTGAATCTAAATTACTATAGCAATTCCCATACTGCTGAAGTACAAAATTGTAGGTTTGAGGGAACAGGGAACAGGTAACAGGGAATAATATCATGTTCGGATAATTACTTAATAACAAAATTTTTGTTTGTAGTTGGGCTTTAACCCTTACAATACTTACTATTATTGCTCAAGCCCAACTATGAGCCTAATTATAACTGTTCTACTGAAAATGATATAAAAAGACAAAAAGATAACTGTACCTCACGACCTTGGGAAACGCTATATGGATAGTTCAATAATTATAGTAGTGGTGTTGCATAATATTATGATATTAAATCCGGTTTATAAAGCATCCTTTTATTTTGATGGGGAGATAGGATGTAGAGGAGATAGGGAGAGGATTTAATCTTACCGAATAATTAAAGTTTAAAGCTTCTACCTTTAAGTAGAAAAGAATTAATCAGCAAATCCTAATTACAAGAGAAACCCATTGAGCTACGGTTATCCATTTTTATAGGGTTTATTTGACACTCTACCAAATGAAATATTATTGGAGAAGCAAGTAAAATAAATATTATTGATATTACAAAAATAGCAATAGAAATAGCGCATACCAAATATTTTATTTTTCTCATTTTTTCCATTATTTTCGGATACTAACTTACAGCGAATTCCTAGTATATGAAGTACAAAGATTAACAATTAAATGAATGCAAGTGCGGGCATCTTGCCCGCGACGGGTGTACCTCATCAAAGTGGAATCTGCTGTATATCTAGTCCGCTTAATTAGCGATAAAAAACTTTCTTCTTCTCTTCCTTCTCTTTTCCTCCTGACTCCTGACTCCTTTTTTTGTCAATTATTTGAAGTAATTATTAATTATTAATTGTTGAACTACCTGCTTAATTAATATCAAGTAGGAACTTTAACAACCTCACTACTAGACAAACCAAAAGCTTTATGAATAGCTTGCAACGCTTTTACACCATCCTCCTCTTCTACCACACAACTAATTTTAATTTCCGAAGTAGCAATCATCAAAATATTGATTTGACTTGCTGACAACGCCTCAAACATTTGCGCTGCCACCCCTGGATGGGCAATCATTCCAGAACCGACTACACTCACTTTAGAAATAGCACTCTCCAACACTACTTCTCCCCAACCAAACTCTAATGCTGCATTTACCAAAATTTGATATGCAGTTTCTCCCTCTGGTTGGGAAACAGTAAAAGCAATATCGCGAGTCAAAACCCCATCCACACTATGACAACGTTGTGACTGAATAATCATATCCACACTAATATTATTCTGCGCCAATAAACCAAATATTTTAGCGGCAACACCTGGAGTATCAGGAATTTGACGTACTGCTAGTCTTGCTTGCTTCATGTCTAAAGCAACTGCTCGCACTGGTGAGGGAACTTCTTCCGACTCAGAAGCAGCAGAATTAGTAGAAATATCTGCAACATCCACATCAAATGCTTCACACAAAGAATTAACTGCCTTTTCACAGTCTTCTGCATCAACCACACAACTAACCTTAACTTCCGAAGTAGAAATCATTAATATATTTACTCCTACTGCTGCCAAAGTCTCAAACATTTTTGCTGCTACTCGTGGTCGTCCGATCATTCCCGCACCCACAAGACTAACTTTAGCAATAGGTCGCTCTTCTGTTTTGACTTCCGGTTCGCCCAAACTGGGATCAGAATTTTTACCCAAAGCAGGTAGTATAGCATCCGCTACTGCTGCCGCTTGTTTCAAAGTATCTTTCCCGACAGTGAAAGCAATATCATTAGTATTACTTTCGTGAATAGACTGAATAATTAAATCTACATCTATATTTTGTACCGCAATACCAGCAAATAATTTAGCTGCCACACCAGGGCGATCGGGAACCCGCAACAGAGAAACTCCCCCTTGGTCAATGTCATATTCCACAGCATCTACAGATTTTGTCAACTCCAAATCTTGCAAAGCACGATGTTGGGGTATTGCAGAAACTACACGAGTACCAGGAGCATCGCTCCAACTGGATAAAACTACTAATGGCATTCCATAATTTCGAGCAATTTCCACTGCTCTCGGATGTAGTACTTTTGCGCCTAAACTTGCCAACTCCAACATTTCATCACAGGTAATATCTGACATTAACTGTGCTTCGGGTACTATACGGGGGTCGGTTGTGAGAATTCCAGGTACGTCTGTATATATTTCACATCTTTCTGCTTGGAGTGCTGCTGCTAAAGCGACTGCGGAAGTATCCGAACCCCCTCTACCTAATGTTGTGATTTCCTGGTAGCGAGTCTGACTAATACCTTGGAAACCTGCAACGACTACGACTTCTCTCTGTTTGAGATGTTCTTCTATGCGTTCGGTTTTAATATTTAAAATGCGGGCCCGGGAATGTTCAGCTTCTGTGACTATTCCTACCTGCGCTCCAGTCAGGGAAATAGCTGGCACTCCCAACTCTTGTAATGCCATGCTCATGAGAGCGATGGTCACTTGTTCCCCTGTGGATAGTAGCATATCCATTTCTCGACGACTGGGGTTGGGGGAAATTTCGTTTGCTAGTTTGACTAAACCATCTGTGGTTTTTCCCATTGCTGAAACGACTACTACTACTGAGCGATCGCTTGCTGTTTGAGCTATACGTTGGGCCACTGCTTTAATTCTTTCTACAGACCCGACTGATGTACCACCGTATTTTTGGACTATTAGCATATTGATTTGAGAATTAGACTATTAAAATATAAACTGTATTGATGTTAAATTCTTTGGTGGAGTGTTGTTAACCGGATTGATTAAAATTTTGTATAATTTAACATTTAAAAAATAATCAATTTGGGTTAAATACTGAGGATTTATCTTATGCCAGAAATTAATTGGATGAAAATTTTAGAATCACAACAAGATGAATTTATTATCAAACTAAAACAAAGAATGCCTGCTTTTACAAGGAGTAAATATGACTTTGATGAGGCTATTCATCTATATTCTTTAGTTGATTTGGATGACATAGACTTAGCAGACAAATTAAATTGGTTTTGTCAGGAGTTAACATACAAGTATTATGGTGGGTATAGCGATTACTTTCCTGATGAATTTATTAATTATAAAATAGGTAAAATAGGGAAGAATCTTTCAATAATTGATAATTGATAATGGATAATTGATAATTACCTCTCCCTAAAAGGAAGAGGATTGAATCAAAGGAAAATTTTTTCTTGTTTCTCCTTAAAAGGAGAGGCTTTAAACCTTAATTATTCGGTAAAAGAATATTTAGGTGAATTAATTAGTAATGTTAATTACGAGTTATATGAATGGGGAGATGATGGAGCGGATTTTTATTTGACAAATAATAAATCAGTAAATTTACAAGTTAAAACTACTTGTTTTTCTAGGATTTTGGAGGAAAATGTTGACTATGAATATGAAGAAGATGAAGATGAATATTTTTATGTTTTATACCATAATTATGTAAACCTAGAAGATGATGAATGCCAGAAAATTTTAGATGGAGTTAAATGGAAAATAAGTGAAAAAGAACAAAAGAAAACCAAATTTGTATTTTTGTTCTATTGTTAAATCAGGTAGTAGGAGATAGAATGCCTATCTATGTTGACATTAAAGAAATAGATAAAGAATTTGTTTCATATATATATCATCCAGTTTATGATTTTGACTGCAATGGTATTTACAGTTCTATATTATGTGGATTTAAACCAACAAATTTATTAAAACCTAATACAGATATTTATTTAAAAGACCTGTTTTATATTGGTGGACTCAAAGGCTATCTCAAACATTTTACTTAAAATTATTAGCAGGAAAATATTATAAATTTTCAGTTTCAGTACCAATAGACTTTTATCTCTTTTTGTAGACCGCCAAGGTATTCTCATTATTAACACCTTGGAAATCAAATCCTGCTTCATCAAATAATTTCTGATAAGCATCCTGTCTAAACAAGGTAATTGTTAGTTGTTCTTGAGCTAGAATTTTACCATCTTTCTTAAAGAAATAGCTTTTTTTACGAGTGTGATAATCTATCTTATCTTCTAATTCCTCAATAAGTTGAGAATATACAATTCCTCCTGGTAAATGTTGTTCAAAATCAATCCCCGACTTTTGTATACTTAACAAAAACAAACTTCCTGTTCGTAAATGACGAGCTAAATTTTTTAACCCTTGATAGTTAGCTTGAACATCAGGAATATGACTAACTAACTCTAAGCGATCGCCCAAATTAATAAATAGCCAAACTCCGGCATTTGATATGGCAACATCGAAGGTTTTATTTTATTCCATTGTTAGGGCATCAGCGACAATAAGTTTAGCTTTATTTCCCAAACGTTTTTTGGCAATTTCCAAAAAGGATGGTGTAATATCGACTCCAGTAAACTGACAGTTTGGGTCTATTTCTATGTATTTTTCTGCAAGTAATCCCGTTCCTGTTCCTAATTCAATAATCTCACAATTATTACCTATAATTGAGTATACTTCCTTAGCTATATTATGGTAGTCATAGTAGCCAGACATCATCAATAAATCGTAATAATTAGTAATTCCTGTATATTGATTGACCATTTTTTTTACTTTAATTTCTTGCCAAATTTTTCATATTTAATTATATCAATAATTTCTTTTTATTTATCATCCCTAATTTTTTATTTAAAAATAACCAGAATTATTCAGGAATTTCCCATAAATTTTCAGCTTCAGTACCAACAGTTCTTATTCTAAATTTTTCACTTAATCTCTGAGTTTGAGAAAGTGAGAAATGTGCCTTCCAATCTCCTACTTTTCCTTTACGAATAAATGGAGTCATATTAGCTGGACGTTGACTAGACCAACGACTTTGATTTTTGCTCATGCTAGTAAAATTTGTATGGTAAAGAATGCTTTCTAGAATTTGTGGATTTTCGATTTTTTCTAAATAGCGATCGCCTAAAAATTTTGCTATAGCAATAATATTTTCTTTCTGGTTATTTTTCATAGATTCATAAGTTAAAAACAACACATTTTTATCGTTTTTATGTTGCACCCAACCAACTAAATGGTCGAAATAATCTCCCCAGTCTACTTCTCCATTAATAAAACATTCAAAAAAGTCATCAAATGTACCTTCAGCAAAATCATAATGTTTGATGAATCCTTTAGTATGATAATAGAAAGAAACAGCACAGTCGAAAGGATTACGAGCTATATAAATGTATTTTGAATCAGGATTATAGGGAGTTAAATCGTAAGTTAAATGAGTTTTGATAAAACGAGTTTCGGATAAATATTTCACAAAATCACTTCCTACTTCTTCCAGGTGAGGAACTTCTAAATTAATATTTTTACCAACAGGAAATGGTTTTCCATCATGGGATAACATCCAAACAATATGTTGAGTCCAAGTTGTTCCACATTTGGGATAAGTAACAATAAAAGTGTCTCTTGCTTGAGCTTGATATGTAAGTCCATAATCAAAATTTTCTGGAGAAAATCCCATTGGTAGGCGAAAATTTTTGTGTAGTATATAACTTGGTTTTATACTTTGTTTCATCAAGGCAAGCTCCTATTTATTTAAGTTATCAGTTATTAGTGATTAGCTATTAGTTATTAGTTAACAGCACTTTCATCTGAAGCTAGATTTTTAAATACTAAAGTTGATTTTTTTTGCCCCCTTATACCAAATCTCAAAAATTTTTCTATGTTTCCTTGAGTGTGGGAGTAGTAGACAGAAGAATAATATACACTTTCAGTGAATAATTAAATTCTTTATATATTTTCTATTTGACTTCAATGTATCTACAAAATTGACTAGAAATTGACAAAGTATTTTTTTATAGTATTCTGAGCATCAATTTATAATAATAGTTCAATTTAGAATAACTTAATAGGAGTAAATATGCAATCCATAACTTTAGAAAAGTTACTCTGTGAAAGATCGAAGCAGAACTTTTATGATTATCAAGCCCAAGCTTATCGTAACTGGAAGCAACTTTTAAATAGACAATTATAAAGTATTGAATATCGAGCAGTTCAACCATTTATTGAAGGTTTAGCAAATATCAAAGATTTGATTCAAGATATTCCTAATATTAATGATATTTCCGATTTTTTACAAGAGCAAACTGGATGGCAACTATGGCCTGTAAAAGGTTTATTAGAAGCAGAAGACTATTTTTATCTTCTATCTCATCGATATTTTCCAGTAGCAACTTTCGTCAGCTCGAATACTGATATTGATTTTTCTCAACTTCCCGATCTTTGGCATGATATTTTTGGTCATATTCCGTTACTTTTTTCCCCAATATATTCTAACTTTTTGCAAAATTTAGGCAATCAATATATAACTATAAAAGATGTCAACGACAAAGATATAGAACAAGAAATAGTTCGGCTTTTTTGGTATACAATTGAAGCTGGTGTTTGCGATGAAAAAGGGAAACTTCGAGTCTATGGAGCTAGTCAACTTTCTAGTATTAAAGAAATAAAATATGCCTTAAGCGATCGCCAAATTAAATATCCCTTTAAATTAGAGAACGTGATTAATTTAACTGTAGAAATTGACCGGGTACAAGACCGACTATTTGAGATTCCTTCCTTTGAATATTTAAGAGTAATTCAAGATGATTTTGACAGTTACATTGCAAGCATTTCCTACGGAATGCTGCGCAAACAGCAGTAAGCTATCAGCTATTCCTACGGAATGCTGCGCAAACAGCTTTATTAATTTTAGTGGAAAATTTAAGCTTGCTGTTCTTGTGCTTAAATTATTTTTTTAAAATGTCGTAGAAGTTAAGTAAATGCTTGCTTCATTTATTAAAAAGCTGTTTGCGTAGCATTACACAGGAAATGCTTACTTTACATTAAAGGAAGAAGAGAAAATAAGTAGGAGGGAAAAAAGGAGGAAATTTTGCATAAAAGGTAGTATTGTGCAAGTAGTGATATTGAGAGAAAAACTAAATTCAGCAAGCAAAAGGAGAGGTAATTATTAATTGTTAATTATTAATTGTTTATTTCCTCCAGTATAAATCACTACTTCTACAAAGCTACTGAATAAAAAAGAAAAAAATAATAGAAATAGCTGTCTTAAATGAATTGAAGCAGCTCATTTTAAACATCTATAATCAAGATGCACCTTCTTGTAGTATTATTTTTTCAAATTGGTCTAATTATTTCTATGTTTAATCCTCCTCCAGAAATATTTGAAAATCCCAGAGATTCTTATCGTAATCCATGGATTTTTGGTGTTTTAATTATTGTTGTTATCTTCATATTTATAATTATGTATTCTCTCGAATCTCCAGTCCAATTGTTAACAGATCCATTTCTCCAAGCTCCGACAGAAAATTCTGTACAAGTTGTTTGGTTTACTGAATTTCCTGGCAAAGGTAATTTTGTAGTTTATGGTGAAAATTTGAATCAAGTTATTGAGGCAAATACTACTAAACTAAGTCGCACTCGTGAAGACCAAGATTCTCGCGTAGGAAAACAAACAGAAAAAGGTTTAATTTATCAACAACCTATTATGCGAGATATCTGGCGACATGAAGCAAAAGTTATTGGTTTAACACCTAATATTTCTGTGCCATATCGAATTATTAGTCAAAAGGAAAATGGGGAAAATATGAGGAGCAAAATTTTTACTTTGGCTGCTAAACCAACCCCTGATAGACCTTTAAAAATTCTCCTCACTTCCGACCATCAATTAAAACCAATGAGTTCGGCAAATCTGCAAAAGGTAACAGAAAATTTTGATAAATTAGACGCTATTTTTTTTGCTGGAGATTTAGTTAATATTCCTGACCGTGCTTCAGAATGGTTTGATGATAATCGAGGAAATGCTTTTTTTTCTAACCTCCAAGGTAGAGCTAATTATGAATTAGAAAAAAATGGTACAAAAACTATTTATAAAGGTGGGGAGTTAATTCAAAATATCCCTCTCTTTCCAGCAATTGGCAACCACGAAGTTATGGGTATATTTTCCATGAAAACTTCTTTGAATTACCAATTTAGTCAACCCTACCCACGGGATGCTGCGTCAGATTTATATAGACAAAATTCCACAAATATCGCTCCTGATATAGCTTGGTTAAAAAATAATTCTTTTAATACAGACACTTACCAAGAAATTTTCACCCTGCCTCAAAATGGTTCAGAGGAAAAAAATTACTATGCTGTAACTTTTGGCGATGTACGTTTAGTAGTTTTATATATTACGAATATCTGGAGAGTTCCTCATTTAAGAGATAATGCGAGAGGTAAATATCGGGAACGGAAAAAAGATTTTGATAATCCGGCTGAATGGGGTTATGGCCAGCATATTTTTGAACCTATTAATCAAGGTAGCGAGCAATATAATTGGTTAGAAAAAGAACTGGCAAGCGAAGAATTTAAACAAGCTAAATATAAAGTCGTAATGTTTCACCATCCGCCCCATTCTCTTGGTGAAAATATTGCTCCTGCTTATACTAATCCAGTACAATTTATTGACAGAGATGAAAATGGCAATATTACGATGATTCGTTATGAATATCCCCAACAAAATGACTATATTATTCGAGATGTTTTACCCTTGTTAGAAAATGCTGGCATACAGTTAGTATTTTATGGGCATTCTCATCTTTGGAATCGTTTTGTTAGTCCGAGTGGAATGCACTTTCTAGAAACATCAAATGTGGGTAATAGTTATGGAGCTTATGTAGGAGATAAAAAGCGAAATGTACCTTTAGATTACCAGGAAAAATATGCTGAAATTGGAAATCCTAATGGTTTAGAACCGATAATTCCAACCATTGTACCTTTGCTAGATGAAAAGGGAAGACCTCAACCCTATATTGCCAGTAATGATATTACAGTTTTTAGTATTTTTGAGACCGAGACAGGAACAGTTAGTAGTTACTATTTTGATACCAGAAAACCTAATTCTGAAGTAGTAAAATTTGATGAATTTCAATTGTTTTAGGGAGTATTAATTAATTGATAATGGATAATTGATAATTGATAATTACCTATGGTTAAAACCGTTACAGAATTGAATATAAGGAAATATTATTTCTTCTCTTAGTCTCATGGATATGGCGAGGAGACCCGTTCTTGCAGACCCGCTCCACTAACGCCATCCCTCGACCGCTTTTTTCCCTTTAAAAGGGGATAAAAAGAAAAAATTTTTTTTGAGTCAATCCTATCCGTTTTAAAGGAGAGGTAATTCTAAATTCTAAATTCTAAATTCTAAATTATTGAACATTTTTTAACCCAAAAAATTAGCTAAAGCAACTCCAATAAAAGTAGCTAGAGCATAACCAAAAATACCACAAAGAATGGCAGGAGTTACTAATTGATACCAATTTTTCGCTTTTGCCATAGCAGCAGCAGTAGTAGGACCTCCCAAATTGGCGTTAGAAGCTACAACTAACTCAGCCAATTCTAAGTTTAATAATTTACCAGCTAGTAATAGAAAAAGTAAATGAACAGTCAAAATTACCCCAGCGAAAAAAAATAAAACTGGTCCAAATTCTAGAACTTTCCAAATATTAGCACTAGCTCCAATTACGGCAAAAAATATCTGCATTAACAAAGTACCAATTTTGTCTGCTACTGTTAATTTTCCTAAATATTGGGGAAATATTGTGGCTAGAGAAACTATTAAAATAGTGGTGAATAAAATTGCTGC
Organism: Okeania sp. KiyG1; assembly: GCF_014132355.1. Lineage (GTDB taxonomy): Bacteria > Cyanobacteriota > Cyanobacteriia > Cyanobacteriales > Microcoleaceae > Okeania. The sequence continues at coordinate 122,759 of NZ_BLZO01000093.1, read as the reverse complement.
TTTATAAATGCCTAATAAACTAGCAATACTAATGCCTAATGCACCTGAAATTCCACTAATAGCTAATGCTTTACTCATATCTAGAACCGATAATTCTTGTGTTAGTGACTCAGAAAAATTCCTTTTACTTTGTTCTAGAAAACTTGTATCTTGAGCAAAATTATTAGCAGGAAAAATTTGTTTTACCCATTTCAGAGAAGGTAAAGCAAATAACAGTAGAAAAAACAAGGTCATAGCCAAATTATCTGCTGCTGTTCCTGCAGTTAACAAATCTCCTGAATCTAAATTTAATTCGATAATTTGAGCAGTGGCAAAAAAATTTACAGAACCACCTATGTAAGTAGCACAGAAAACTCCAGCTAATTTCCAATCTAACTCACCTATAGGAATCAAATAATATGCTAATATAGTTCCCAAAACTGTTCCCAAAGCACCTAAAAAATAAGCAATTAAAACTCGCCCACATTCATGCATAATTTGTAGTATATTAGCTTGAAATAAAAGCAGAGGAATAGAAAAAGGAACCAGAAAAGACCAAACTACATTATAGACAGGAGCATCAATAGGTATAATTCTTAAATTCGACAGAAAAAATGTTACAACCATAGTTACGACAGCACCAGATATGCTTGCACCCCACTTTTTTTGTTCTGACCAAAAACCAATAGTTGCTGCTGAAAGAAGAATTGCCCAAATAGCGAAATTTTGCTCAGGTTGAATCAAACTGTTTGTCATAACCAGTCGAAAATTCTTTTTCAAAGATTACAAAATTATACAAAAATATGTTATACCAATTCCCAAAAATAATACTATACTTCCAATGCGACTTCTGTTATTAAGTAATAATAATAATTCAGTAATGAATGTATAGGATTATCGGCATTAATCCAAAATATATTATGCCTTTAAACCCTACTCCCTACTCCCTACTCCCTACTCCCTACTCCCAAGGGAATGTAGCAAAAATTTTGATAAATGGTATTAGTAAATGCAATAAATATCTCCAATTTTAGCAATAATATGAAATCCGGTTATACAGTTATCGTATTTGCTAGTAAGCATTTCCTACTTCTCGATTTATTGCTTAAATCCTTCCTTTTTTTCTTACTTTTAAATTTTTACTTTCTTTATGAACTCAAATAAAATAGAATCAAAAAAGCTCTTTTATTAATTAATCCCCATGCTAGAAAAGTCACTAATAATTTACCTTTAGCTTTAAATTATTTACAAGATTTTGGCTTAGAAGTTATTTGTAAAGAAACTCAATCTCCCCAGGATTTTAACCATTTTATTCAAAACTACAAAAACCAGATAAATATGGTAATTATTGGCGGTGGAGATGGCACATTAAACTTGGCAGTAGATGCTCTAGTAGACACAGGTTTACCCTTAGGAATTTTACCATTAGGCACTGCTAACGATCTAGCTAGAACTTTAGGAATTCCTGATTCTTTATTTGAAGCTTGTCGAGCGATCGCTACAGGTAAAAAACGTTATATAGATTTAGGTGTAGTTAATGGCAAATATTTTTTCAATGTTGCTAGTATCGGATTAAGTGTAGATATTACTAACAATTTAACTAAAGAAGCAAAACGTCGATGGGGTGTATTAGCTTATGCTATTACTGCCAGTAAAATGATTTTAAAAAGTCGCCCTTTTACTGCAGAAATTCGCTGCAATGGTGAAACAAAAATAGTTAAAACACTGCAAGTTGCGGTAGGAAATGGCAAACATTATGGGGGTGGTATGACTATTGCTCACGATGCTGCTATTGATGACCAAAGACTAGATTTATACAGTTTAGAAATCAAGTATTGTTGGCAATTTATTGGTATGTTGCCTTCTATATGGCAAGGAAAATATCAAGAAAATTTTGGATTTCGTTTCCTTTCTGGTTCTGTATTTAATGTTTATACCCGCAAACCTCGTCCCATTAATACAGACGGGGAAATTGTTACTTATACTCCAGCACATTTCCAGGTAGTTCCTTTAGCTTTAGCTGTTATGGTACCCAGGAAACTAACAACTGAAAAGGAAAAACTTAACCCTGGAATTGATTAAAAGAAGGAAGAAGGAAGAAGGAAGAAGGAAGAAGGAAAAAATTAATTTAAAAGTTGATCATATAATTTATAACTATTCAACCGGACATTATATACAGCAGATTGCAGGTATATGAGGTACAAATATTAATGTTCCAGTCTTTGTAGTGCTGGCATCTTGCCCGCAACAGATGTACTTTCAACAATTAATAATTAATAATTAATAATTAATAATTAACAATTACCTCTCCTTGGAAAGAAGAGGATTAACGCTTAAGGAAATTTTTTTCTCTCTTGGTCGATTGGATATGGCGAGGACACCTCGCCATCCCTCGACCGCTTGTTTCTCCTTTAAAGGAGAGCCTTTAAACCTTAATTATTCGGTAAGTTTTAAAAATTACTATTTGGAAAAAATAATGTTACGAATAATAAGCACCATTGCGGGTACTTCATAAGAAAGTCTATTTGACGAAAAAGATAATTCACAACATCAAAAATGGTATTAAATCTATTCCCGTGTGAATTCTGAATTCTAAATTCTGTTTGCGGAGCATTCCGTAGGAAATTCTAAGAAATATCATAGCCATTTGTAGCAAACATTTATCAATTTAACTAATCCCATACTCGGTAAATTGCCTCATATAGGGGGAATGAAATCCTAAAACAATATCGTGTTTGGGAACTCCTAATGTCAATAATTCTTCAGCAATATCGACCTCGGTTCCGTTGTACTGTATCCAGATTTTTTCGTTGATAATATCGACGTGAATAATACAACCATAAATTCGCCTCCTTTTATGCCAACCCACCCTAAATAATAAATAATTGTCTCCTTCTCACTGTATCGTGAAAAATATCTTTAGGAGGCATTGTTTAAAGTTTTTCTACTTATATAGTCATTTTAAATAAGAATGAAACACTTTTTCTGCTGAAACCTTTTCTCTTAAAGAAAATCTTGTCTCAATCTCAACTGAAATGACTATAAGATTGGAGATGTCTATTATTGAAGATGTCAATGACTAAAACAAAATCCTTTTTTTATTCTTATTTATAACTCAAACATGACAGAAAATTTAATCATTCCGATCCATGAAACATTCCAAAAAACTATTCAAGGAGAAGGCTATTGGGCAGGTACACCAGTAGATTTTATTCGTCTTGCTGGTTGCCCAGTAGGCTGTCATTATTGTGATACTGGTTATGCCGATGGAGGAACTAATTTACCAAGAAAAATTAAAACTTTTGATGAGTTAATTAATGAGTTATTTTCTCCCAGAGTTGTTATTTCTGGTGGTGAACCTTTTATCCATAAACAGTTACCTAATCTAGTGAAAAAAATAGAAGATACTGGTAGACAAGTTTCTATAGAAACTTCAGGTTGCTATTGGCAAGAAATTTCACCTCAGACTTGGATAACCCTCAGCCCTAAACAACATATTAGTCCTAAATATCCAGTTGTAAAACAGATGTGGATGCGGGCTTCAGAAATCAAATTAGTAATAGAAACTGGTAAAGAGTTAGAATTTTATAGTAAAACTTTATTGGCAAATAATAATATTCCAGTTTTTCTCCAGCCAGAATGGTACAACCGTAATTTTGCCTTACCATTGGTCCTAGAGTTACTCCAAAAATATCCTAGATACCGCCTATCCGTACAATTACATAAATATTTGGGGGTACAATAATTAGGGTTTGCGCTCAAAAGTCTTTTTTAAGGAGTAGGGGAGCGGGGAGTAGGGGAGTAGGGGAGTAGGGTAGGGACGTTGCATAAGGGCGTCCGTACGGGAGTATTTTTTTGCCCTACTCTCGCCCAAAATACGCTCTTTCTTTGAGCATGAAGGGCTGAAAATCAAGGTATTTCAGACCTAAAAAGTCTAAAACCTTTACCTGTAAATGCTTTGAGATTTATGAGCGCAAGCCCTAATTAATAATAATTCAAGTTAAAAATAATACCCATTTAACGAAGTCAGAAGTCAGAAGTCAGTAGGGGCGATTCGCGAATTGCCCGTACAGAAGTTGTTTTTGCAACGGAGATTTGAGTTCCCCTCCAAAAATATTTCGCCTTAAAGGGCTGGGTTTTAGACCCAATTATTTTGATAAAAAGACTGGATTTAAAGTTTGGGACCTTAGTTTACTTCTTTACTCCTAATTCCGTCTTCCTCTCCTAGAGAATAATCGAAAAAAAAGCTGTTTATTTGGACAATAAACAGCTAGTTCAGAACTGCAGATGGAGATACACCCTGATAGTTAAATGAAATAAAGTAGATGCCCCTGATGGATAACTCCTAGATGGACTAATTACCTGATGGTTTAACTCCCTAATGGCTTAGTCTCCACATCCCAAATAGCAGGATTGGGGAGAAAATAGTAATAAGACTACTAACACCTCACTTCCGGCTTTTGTGATCCATCAGGTCGTGCCTATGCTTCTTTTATAATTGCAGACTGATTAATCGGAAGACAAGAGGTCTTTTGCAACAACCCACTTTTTACCAGTTGCAAAGCATTGCGAGTCTATCTAAAACACTAGACAGGGTTCATCTACTACTATGAAACAGAATATTATCATTTTTGGGTTAATAGCCTCCGCAGGCTTGACATTTTTCCAAGTACCAAAGGCCACAGCCTTGGGTTTAAGGTCATCTAATGAGACTAGCATCAAAGAGAGTCAGATAGTTAGTTATGAAGGCCGTGATGAAGATGGGAATGAAGAAAACATAAATACAGATCAATGAAAATAAACTATAAGTAAGGCCGAAATAACTTCCTTGAGACAGTAAAGACAGATTAGACTAGATATTCACATATGGGTAGAACTTTATGCTACTAATTACGGTTCTACCCTCCATTATCCTTGTATTATGTTCTGATTAATATTATCGAAAAATGATGGACACAACGACTACTACACGAAGAAAAAGGATTATTACAAGAACTGCAGAAAGAAGACAAGCAACTCCTAAAGAGAGAGAATTAATCCATCTGTTAGCTAATCTTGGATGTAGCTGTGCAAGATATGCTTTTCAGCACTCATCCAAAAAAGGACAAATACCTGCTGAAGACCGAAAACATTTGGCAGAGTGGCACTATCTCCGGTTGCAGCAAATTCGCCGGGTAGAAAGAAGTCTCGAACCTGTTGCCCAACTTAAGCGGGTTTACTATCGAAGTCAACTAAGTCCGAGGTCCCTTAAGTCCCTAAAACTTCTATGGGTTGAGGAGGACAAACCAAGGGTGAAGCGGGTTAGTCCGGAATTAGATGAATTATTAAGTTTAGCCCTTAATTTAGGGGATACCCTCAAGCAGATATTTCACATTGTTGAATGTGGGGAAAGGGTATTCTCTATAACTCCTCAAGCAGGGGTAGGAGTTGTGCCATTGTGGGTTCATGAGTGGGAAGAGTCGGGCTATGATATTAATTTCTTTCCTCCTTCTTTTCCTGATTGGGCTAATATTGTTGATGACTAAGTTTCTGACGCAAATTAAGTCATAAATTCCCATACCATGTCCTAAGCAACTCAATATTTGCTATTGTTTTTGGTCAAACTCTCCCATGAAATTTTTGCTAAATATTATCTAAATATTTAGGTGGGGAGAGCTTGAAAATTCTGGTCGGGGATTTGAAAGTTACAAAAATTAATTTTTTTCAATAAAATTTAAACTTATTTAAAGAAGGAAGAAGGAAGAAGGAAGAAGGAAGAAGGAAGAAAAAATGGATGGGGACTTAAACCCAAAATAAAAAGATAAGAAGGCAGAAGGCAGAGGGGAAAATTACTTATGGATAGTCAATGACCCGCCACTCCATGTCTACAAACCCCAAGCATTTTTCAGCAACGCAAATGACGGTGGGGTATTAAACCCGCAAAAGAAAAGATAAATAAATTATTAATTAGGGCTTGCGCTCATGAAGCTAAAAGTCAGGATAGTTAAAGTAATGGAGCTTTTTATATTCAATTTATCTCCTAAGTTATTAGCTAGTTCGACATCAATTTACTGAAATTTTCTGCTGAAATTCAAGAAAATTTCTTCACATAAAATGGCCGAAACCATTGCCTGTTCTCCACAAATCGACCCGTCCCCGCGTCACCGTGTCCCCGTGTCTTACCCCCACCAACCAATTTTTTCAGCAAACCCTAATTATTTCTCCCTGTTCCCTGTTCCCTCTTTTGAAACAGGATGAGAAACTGCCACTCTCAAACCTACTGACTTATACTTACTTCTGGGAGTTTTCCAATTTCTATTGGCACTACGACAACCTTTAGAATAGTTTAAGTATCCTCCTCCTCTCAACATTCTGTAGTTATAATTGCCATCTTTTTCCCACACACTACCATCTAAAGGAGCGCCCCGATAATTATTATGCCAGGGGTCAGCACACCACTCCCAAACATTGCCATGAAGATCGTATAATCCAAAAGCGTTGGGTGGAAAACTACCTACATCTGTTGTTTGTTCGCGATAATTTTGTTGTAATGAACAAGCATAAGCTTCTTCGCCATTATAGTTTGCTAGGTCAGTTATCAGACTATTACCAAAGTAAAATAATGTAGTTGTTTCTCCGCGACAAATATATTCCCATTCTGCTTCTGAGAGTAACCGATAAGTTTTTCCAGTTTGAGCAGATAGCTGACGACAAAATTCAATTGCGTTATACCAAGACACCATTTCTACTGGTCTATTTTCTCCTTTGAAATAAGCTGGGTTTTTTCCCATCACTGCTTGCCACTGTGCTTGAGTAATGGGATATTTGCTCACAAATAAAGGTGCTATTGTAACTGTATGTTGTGGACTTTCTGTTTCCCATTTTTCTGCTGTTGTTTTTGGGGAACCCATTAAGAAAGTATTACCAGGAATAGATACCATTTCTAGGAAAATATTATTGGCAATATTTTCAATAAATTGTTGAGCTTCTCGTTGCTCTTTTATATTTTCAATTATTTCGCATTTTGGGCTGATTTTGATTGTTAAATATTCAAATTTAAAAGTTTGCAATTCGAGTTCAAAACTAGAATCAACAGTTAGTAATTCTGGAGGAGTGTCGGTAATTGTTGGCAGAGTTGCTGGTAAAGTTGAGGGTACATTAGTTATGACAAATTCTTGTGCAGGTGATAATAAAGTCAACCATTCAGCAACAAATTGAGGCCGTTCTTCAGGCTCTAATTTCATGCCTTTAATAATTGCATTATTGACTTGATCGCTAATTTGGGAATTATATTTTTTTGGTGGAATTAATGGTATTTTTCCTTCTTGCCTGACTTTTGCTGGTGTAGGCATTTCACCTGTCAATAAAACGTATAGGGTTGCTGCTAGGGCATATATATCAGTAAAAGCTCCTCGTTTTGCTCGTCTTTCGTATTGTTCAATTGGTGCAAAGTACAATGTACTATCAGTTGTATGAGTTTGTACGCTGCCGCTATTAAATTCTCGTGCTAAACCAAAATCAATTAATACTGCTTCTAAAGTATCTCGACGTAGCAGAATATTTTGAGGTTTAACATCCCGATGCAAAAATCCTTGATTATGTATAAATGTTAGTGCTTCTCCTACTTGTTTAATTAGATGTATTGCTTCACTTTCTGATATAATTCCGTCTTGTTCTTCACGATAAATTCCTAAGTCATCCCCATCTATATATTCCATCACCATGCACCATAATTTATTTTCTTTAAAAAGGCGGTGAACTTCTACAACATTGGGATGACTACATTTTGCTAAACATAAGGCTTCATTTAAAAAGTTTTCTTGATATTTGTCAAAATTTGGTTTACGTTGTACTCGATAATTGAGAGTTTTAATCGCAACTAATTGATTAGAGCTTTGCTCTAAAGCACTATAAGTAATACCGAAACCGCCAATACCAAGCAGGTCTTGAATTATATATTTGCCATTTTGTAGTTGTTTACCTGATTTCCAGTATTTCATTTTATTGACATACTCCCGACGCTCCCCTACGGGAGAGCGCAGGATTCTTCACTCAGAGACGCCCTGACCGCAGTTTTAACAGAAGTGATGTCCTCCTCCTGTGTTGATAACAATCCGATTTTCTGTATCAGAAGTGCTGAGTTATAGTCCCTGTCTAGTTCTTGTCCACATTTAGGACATGAATGCCAGCGCTCTGATAAGCTTTTAGAGACTTTATTCAAGCATTTCCAACAATGTTGAGACGTACCTTTTGGGTCTACTTTTACAACTCGCTTACCCAGTTTCCAAGCTACATACTCTAAAACTTGGATGAATTGACCAAAAGCAGTATCTTGCAAAGACTTATTTAATCCTGATTTTGCAGATTGGCCGTTTGGTAAGAACTGACCGTTACCGCCTAATTTAGCTTTGCAACGTCGGACTAAATTCGCTATCTGTAGGTCTTCTAAAAATATCACGCTTACATCACTAAACAAATGATAAGCAAGTTTGAATTGCCAATCCACACGCTGTCTAGCTATTAATTGATGAAGTTTTGCTATTTTACGTTTGAGAATTTTCCAAGGTTTTGAATGCTTTTGTTTCTTAGCCAATCTCACCTGTAGTTTAGACAAGCGATGCTCACAGAGCCTGAAAAATTTAGGAACTTCTACAAACTCTCCATCGGATGTAACAGCATAGTGCAACAGTCCTAGATCGATACCTTTTGAGTTATCTTCAGTGGGTTGAATTTCTGCAACCTCTACAGGTACGGTTTTATCTTCTATCGTGAAGCTGATATACCATCCGTCGGCTTCTCGAATTACTGTACCTGTCTTAACCTTGAAACCTTTTGGTATTTGGCGATTATAGACGAAAGGGACTAAACCAATTTTTGGTAGATTGACACAACAACGACCGTTAGAATTTTTGACGGGTATGGTATTTGATAACTGAGGATAACTGAACGAATTATAATAATGTTTTCCCTTAAATTTAGGCTTACCACTGGTTTTACCATTTTTGTCTGGCTTGGTAAAGTTATCCATTGTTGTTTGTACTCTTTGGATAACATCCTGCAAAACTTGGGAATGTATGGACTTATATTCAGGGAAAAGTTTTTTAGTTTGTGATAGGTCTGCTAACTGTACTGTTTCCCAAGCAACATAACCATTTATTATGTTGGGATGTTTGTCACCTTTTCTAGTTAGTGGATTACCATTACTGTCTTTTTTTCTGCCGTCTCGTGTTTGTATTCTAAATTCAGGAATATTTTGATAAATTCGTTCTACTGGCACTACTGAAACATTAAGTGGACAAGCGTTTACTGATGTGCGCGTTGCTTCAAACCAATTCAACCTTTCAGCTAAACGATAATTATATTGCTTCCTGGCCATTTCTAACCAGTTAGATATAATCACCACTTGCTTTTTATGTGGTTTTAACTTGTACTTGTATTTCAGTAGCATTGTAGTATCGACCTTTATATCTACATTAGTTATTATATCAAAAATCAGGACTAGCTACACGCATAACCCCCGGCTTTCATCCCGACGCGCTCATTGAAAATTACAGCGCGGGACTTCCCGCCGGGGTAGTTAATAGGGGATTCAGGATTTTAAGTTATCCCTGGAATTAGAGCTAAAAATAGGAGCTAATTATACCTCATGTTATTATATAATAACATATTCACGAAAGTCAAAAGTTAAAAGTCAAAAGTTAAAAGTTAAAAGTTAAAAGTTAAAAGTAATATTTTATAGACTCAAAACTTTGACACTACAGTAATTTCAGGAAATTATTTCACATCTAAAGGAGCGAAACTATTTGTAACATTCTTTTTCACCCTTGGTATTACTCCCTTTTCAAAAGTCAAAAGTAAAAAGTTAAAAGTTAAAAGTTAAAAGTAATATTTTATAGACTCAAAACTTTGACACTACAGTAATTTCAGGAAATTATTTCACATCTAAAGGAGCGAAACTATTTGTAACATTCTTTTTCACCCTTGGTATTACTCCCTTTTTCAAAAGTCAAAAGTCAAAAGTCAAAAGTTAAAAGTTAAAAGTTAAAAGTTAAAAGTAATATTTTATAGACTCAAAACTTTGACACTACAGTAATTTCAGGAAATTATTTCACATCTAAAGGAGCGAAACTATTTGTAACATTCTTTTTCACCCTTGGTATTACTCCCTTTTTCAAAAGTCAAAAGTCAAAAGTTAAAAGTTAAAAGTAATATTTTATAGACTCAAAACTTTGACACTACAGTAATTTCAGGAAATTATTTCACATCTAAAGGAGCGAAACTATTTGTAACATTCTTTTTCACCCTTGGTATTACTCCCTTTTTCAAAAGTCAAAAGTCAAAAGTTAAAAGTTAAAAGTTAAAAGTAATATTTTATAGACTCAAAACTTTGACACTACAGTAATTTCAGGAAATTATTTCACATCTAAAGGAGCGAAACTATTTGTAACATTCTTTTTCACCCTTGGTATTACTCCCATTTTAAAAAGTCAAAAGTCAAAAGTTAAAAGTTAAAAGTTAAAAGTAATATTTTATAGACTCAAAACTTTGACACTACAGTAATTTCAGGAAATTATTTCACATCTAAAGGAGCGAAACTATTTGTAACATTCTTTTTTCACCCTTGGTATTACTCCCTTTTTCAAAAGTCAAAAGTCAAAAGTCAAAAGTTAAAAGTTAAAAGTTAAAAGTTAAAAGTAATATTTTATAGACTCAAAACTTTGACACTACAGTAATTTCAGGAAATTATTTCACATCTAAAGGAGCGAAACTATTTGTAACATTCTTTTTTCACCCTTGGTATTACTCCCTTTTTCAAAAGTCAAAAGTCAAAAGTTAAAAGTTAAAAGTAATATTTTATAGACTCAAAACTTTGACACTACAGTAATTTCAGGAAATTATTTCACATCTAAAGGAGCGAAACTATTTGTAACATTCTTTTTCACCCTTGGTATTACTCCCTTTTTAAGTAGGGAAAAAAGCTTACCTAAAACCTAATACATAAAACCTAAGATATTTTTAATGATTCCATTCAGCAATAGCTGTAGCTATTCCTGTTTTTAACTCAGATTTTATATTTGCTTTTGAGATAAATAAATAAGTTGTTGATATGCTCTTTCTGAGTCTAATTGTTTCAATGCTGCTATACAATGAAGTCTCACGCTAACATCATTTTCTTCTAATAACTGAATGAGATAATCTAGAGCGCGAATATCTCCCAAATATCCCAATGCTAAAACTAAAGAATTTTTGACACGAACGCCTTCTAAAACTGAATTATTATTTCTGAGAAATTCAATCAAAATTTCTGTAGCTTTTGGCTTTAATTCCTGACACTCAATTTTACCTAATGCTGTAATAATTTCATTCACAATTTGTGGCTGATATTCTACTGCAACTAAACAATTATCTCCTAGTAAACCTTGTAGATATTCCACAGATACTTGAGTTTCAATCCAACCTAAAGCACGCACCGCATCTAGCTTTAAAAAAACTGAAACATTCGTTGTTTTTAACAGTTCAAATAAAGCCGTTGCTGCCGTATTTGTACCGATTTTTCCCATAGCGATCGCTGCTTGTTGACAAACTTCAAAATTAATATCCCACAATAAAGGTTGTAGCAATTCCACTAAACCCAATTCTTGGTGTAAATTAGCATAAGCACTCAAGCCTATTACTGCTTCCTTTCTAACTTGAGCTACTGTATCTTTTAAAGCCGAAATTAAGACAAAAGGCAACCGATAATCATGGTAATTACTCAAAGCATTAATTGCAGTTTTTCTAACTTCATCATTGCTGTCTGTTACTACAGTTAATAATGGTCTTATAGTGCTATAGGAATTAATTTGAGCTAAAGATTTTGTTGCTAATAATCGTGAATCTGACTTTGCCAATAAATCTGTTAAAATATCAACTGCTGAATCTCCCAAATTTGCCAAAGTATCTGCTGCTATTTCTTGTAAATCTTCCACCTGTGAACTAATAATTATCTTTTTCAGAACTTCTCGAACTTCATCACTGTTAAAATCTGCCAATATCCGAACTACAAACCAACGTTTTTCTAGCTCTATTTCTTCATCCTCAATCATTTCAATTAACGGAGCGATCGCTGGTTTACCAATCTGCTTAAATAGTTTATAAATATCCCATCTTTCTTGAAAATCTCCATTTCTAAGAACAGTTATTGCTAGGTTTATCGCCACATCTAAATCGGCATTTTCTAACAATTCAACACGGGTCTTTTGAGATGCTAATAAAAATTGCTGTAAATACTGATTAACTAAAGACCAATTTTTTTCTTGGCTAGCTATTTTTGCTTGTTCGAGAATATTTGACATATCAGTAGTAATAGCTTATATATCATTTAGTTAGAGTCAAATCCTGTTCTTAGTCAAATTGACATTCCTAGTTCAACAATTAAGAATTAATTATTACCTCTTCTTTTCAAGGAGAGGATTTACTCAAAGGAAAATTTTTTTCTTTTTCCCCTTAAAAGGGGAGGCTTTAAATCACAATTTATCGTTAAAGTCTTTTAAGCAGAGAAATTATTCGTAGCATTCTTTTAGATTTCATATTATAGCAATTCCTAAAAAGCGTGAGGTACAAAATTTTAGGTTTGAGAGAACAAGGAAGAAGGAACAGGGAATAAAAAGACAAAAAGACAAAAAGATAACTGTATCTCACTAATTTGAGAAACACTATATAGCAGTTGAAGGAAAGGTCAGGACAGTTCAACAGTTTAAAACTCAGACAACATAAGATTTTTCCTTCTTCCGCTTCTTCCTTCTTCCTTCTTCCTCCTTCCTTCTTCCTTCTTTTCAAGGAGAAGTAATTATTAATTATTAATTATTAATTATTAATTGTTGAACACTTATCTAATCTTGAAAATGTTTGATAATTGCATCAGCAAACTCAGAACATTTCAAAGCTTCCACAGGTGGTTCCATTAACCTTGCCAAATCATAAGTTACTTCACGATTAGAAATAGCAAGCTCAATACCTTTTTTAATTAAATCGGCAGCTTCTTGCCAACCCATATATTCCAACATCATTACCCCAGAAAGAATCAAAGAACCAGGATTAACTCTATCTAAACCTGCGTGTTTTGGTGCAGTGCCATGGGTAGCCTCAAAAATAGCACATTGATCACCAATATTAGCACCAGGCCCCATACCTAAACCACCAACAACAGCAGCAGCAGCATCAGATACATAATCCCCATTCAAATTCATAGTTGCCAGAATAGAATATTCCCCTGGTCGAGTTTGAATTTGTTGGAAAATACTATCAGCAATACGGTCATTTACCATAATTTTATCTTGCCATTTTCCATCCCCATGACTATCCCAAATAGCTGCTAATACACCTTCAACTTCTTGACAAATTTCAGCTTGTTTTTCTGGTGTTAAACCATCATAACCAGGCTCAATTTTTCGAGCATTTTCTTCACTACTAATATTAGGATTTTCCTCCTTATTAGAAAGTATCCAAGATTCTCTTTCCGTCACACATTCAGTCCGAAATTCAGTAGTTGCTAATTCATAACCCCAGTCACGAAATGCACCTTCAGTGTACTTCATAATATTACCCTTATGGACCAAAGTTACCATTTGTTTTGACTTGGGTAAACGTAAAGCATTTTGGATGGCACGTTTGATTAACCGTTGCGAACCAGTTTTACTAATAGGTTTAATACCAATACCTGAGTCGAGGCGAATTTGCTTTTTCCCATGTTCGGGAGTAGCAGGAATTAAGTCTTTGTTTAAAAGATCAATCAACTTACTAGCAATATCAGTACCCTCGCGCCATTCTATTCCTAGATAAATATCTTCAGTATTTTCCCGATAAATAATGACATCTAATTTTTCTGGAGTTTTGTGGGGAGAAGGGGTACCCGCGTAATATCTACAAGGACGAACACAAGCATATAAATCGTTAATTTGACGCAATGCCACATTTAAGGAGCGAATACCCCCACCGATGGGAGTGGTCAAAGGACCTTTAATGGCAATACCGTATTCTTTAATAGCGTTGAGAGTGTCTTCCGGCAAATATTGGTAAGTGCCATATTTTTCACAAGCTTCATCACCAGCATAAACCTTAAACCAATTGATTTTGCGTTTACCACCATAGGCAGTAGCGATCGCGGCATCAAAGACTTTTTGAGATGCTGGCCATAAATCTACCCCTGTACCATCGCCCCGAATAAATGGGATAATGGGGTCGTCTGGAATATTAGGTTGGCCGTTGCTGAAACTGACTTTAGAACCGGTGGTTGGGGGAGTTATTTTTTCGTACATACTTCGATCGTCTGGACTACAATATTTTTCTTTGTGTCCAGATTATGGATCTATAATTGTATATCTTTAAATATATCTATGATTTTTTTATAATTTAAGTTGAAGTTAAGAAGGAAGAGGGAAGAAGGGAAGAAATAGTTTAATTATTTTTGTAGATTTTTGCGGAATAAGATTAGCATAAATAGCAGAATTTTGCGAGTATATTATCTTTGCAAAAGTATATTACTTTTTTCGGTTATATATTTCATCTAAGTAAGCATTCAGCCGTCAGCTATTAGCTAGCCTCCTAGGTCGGAACTGCGGACTTCAGCTATTAATTTTGGAGAAGGTAAAAACAACCTTTGAAATTGAGTTTGAATAAAAATTTACTGCTAAATTCCCATTTATAAATCTGAGAAGTAATTATTCATTACTAAGAGCTGTTTGCGTAGCATTCCCTAGGAATAGCTGACTGCTAATAGCTGTTTGCGCAGCATTCCGCAGGAAATGCTTATTCATCTAGTGAAATTTATAATTATAATCATCCATAGAAAAAGATTCAAAAATACTTCCAAGTACATTTTTATCTGTATCCAAATCTGAGAATAGATTTGCCTGCCATACTCTAAAAAGTTGTCTATATTAGTTACATCATTATGGTTGATTTTAGTATTTCATTATTGGCTCAAGGTTTTAATTCAGGTATAAAAATAGCAGAAATAACTGGTTTCATAGAATCTTCAAATGTCAAAATAGATAAATTGATAAACACAGAGTTAAATTCAGGTATTAGAGACTTACAAAATAGTGAAAGAACCTATGATATTGAGAGAAAATTTTTTTTTGTAGGTGAAGCATACAAGTGTTTTAGAAATGCTCTGAGTATGGAAAAAAATGAAAGATTATGTTTGGCTTATGTTGGATATATTTATTGTCTTGCTTGTATGAATGATAGAGAAAATCTGAGAGCTGCCCTCAAAGAGTTTTCATGCAAACATTTCCAAGTTAATTTTTGGAGTTCTATAAATGTTAAAGAAGATGTTATTGATGTTTTTGTTTACGAGTTACGACAAGACTTATTTTTCAACCTCTTTAAATTGTTTAAATTGAAAAACTGGAAACTATTTGTAGAAGCATTTTTACTTTCTATTAATTTTTTATTGTCTTATTGATTCAATATTTTGATCCTCAGTATCGTAGACTGAAACATAGATATACAAAAAATAAAAATGTAGAAGAATTTAATGAACTTGCACACAGAATAAAATATTTTAAAAAGCGAACAATTTTACATAAAGAGATAATTAAATTTCTCAAAAATTCAAAAACAAAACTAGCAGAAGATACAATTAAAAACTCAAGAAAAATCCTAATATTGATAGAAAAACAGATGCAGATATTTGAATTACAGAAAGAGGCTTACAATTATGCCAATGAATTATAAGTAATTACCTAAATAGGGTTTGCGCTCAAAAGTCTTTTAGTAGGGTTAGGAGACAGGAGAAAGGAGAAATGGGAATGAGCGAGGAGGTAGGAGCGGGCGTTTTGTAAGAATGATTTTTCTGCCCAACAAAGCCGCCTAAAATACTAACTTTTTGAGCATGAAGAGCTGAAAACTAGGCACTTTTTCGAGTCCAAAAGGCTAAAGTATTTATATTTCAATGCTTTTAGATTTAATCTACAAGACCTAAATAAACAAAAAAATTCAAGCAACAGAATTTCTAATATTGTTAACTATCCCATATCATTTTTGAAATTCTAAATTCAGAATTCTAAATTCAGAATTCTAAATAATGAAAGATTATGTTTGGCATATCTTGGATATATTTATTGTCTTGGTTGTATGAATGATAGAGAAAATCTGAGAGCTGCCCTGAAAGAGTTTTCATGCAAACATTTCCAAGTTAATTTTGGAGTTCTATAAATGTTAAAGAAGATGTTATTGATGTTTTTGTTTACGAGTTACGACAAGACTTATTTTTCAACCTCTTTAAATTGTTTAAATTGAAAAACTGGAAACTATTTGTAGAAGCATTTTTACTTTCTATTAATTTTTTATTGTCTTATTGATTCAATATTTTGATCCTCAGTATCGTAGACTGAAACATAGATATACAAAAAATAAAAATGTAGAAGAATTTAATGAACTTGCACACAGAATAAAATATTTTAAAAAGCGAACAATTTTACATAAAGAGATAATTAAATTTCTCAAAAATTCAAAAACAAAACTAGCAGAAGATACAATTAAAAACTCAAGAAAAATCCTAATATTGATAGAAAAACAGATGCAGATATTTGAATTACAGAAAGAGGCTTACAATTATGCCAATGAATTATAAGTAATTACCTAAATAGGGTTTGCGCTCAAAAGTCTTTTAGTAGGGTTAGGAGACAGGAGAAAGGAGAAATGGGAATGAGCGAGGAGGTAGGAGCGGGCGTTTTGTAAGAATGATTTTTCTGCCCAACAAAGCCGCCTAAAATACTAACTTTTTGAGCATGAAGAGCTGAAAACTAGGCACTTTTTCGAGTCCAAAAGGCTAAAGTATTTATATTTCAATGCTTTTAGATTTAATCTACAAGACCTAAATAAACAAAAAAATTCAAGCAACAGAATTTCTAATATTGTTAACTATCCCATATCATTTTTGAAATTCTAAATTCAGAATTCTAAATTCAGAATTCTAAATAATGAAAGATTATGTTTGGCATATCTTGGATATATTTATTGTCTTGGTTGTATGAATGAAAGAGAAAATCTGAGAGCTGCCCTCAAAGAGTTTTCATGCAAACATTTCCAAGTTAATTTTTGGAGTTCTATAAATGTTAAAGAAGATGTTATTGATGTTTTTGTTTACGAGTTACGACAATACTTATTTTTCAACCTCTTTAAATTGTTTAAATTGAAAAACTGGAAACTATTTGTAGAAGCATTTTTACTTTCTATTAAATTGTTTATTGTCTTATTGATTCAATATTTTGATCCTCAGTATCGTAGACTGAAACATAGATATACAAAAAATAAAAATGTAGAAGAATTTAATGAACTTGCACACAGAATAAAATATTTTAAAAAGCGAACAATTTTACATAAAGAGATAATTAAATTTCTCAAAAATTCAAAAACAAAACTAGCAGAAGATACAATTAAAAACTCAAGAAAAATCCTAATATTGATAGAAAAACAGATGCAGATATTTGAATTACAGAAAGAGGCTTACAATTATGCCAATGGATTATAAGTAATTACCTAAATAGGGTTTGCGCTCAAAAGTCTTTTAGTAGGGTTAGGAGACAGGAGAAAGGAGAAATGGGAATGAGCGAGGAGGTAGGAGCGGGCGTTTTGTAAGAATGATTTTTCTGCCCAACAAAGCCGCCTAAAATACTAACTTTTTGAGCATGAAGAGCTGAAAACTAGGCACTTTTTTCGAGTCCAAAAAGGCTAAAGTATTTATATGTCAATGCTTTTAGATTTAATCTACAAGACCTAAATAAACAAAAAAATTCAAGCAACAGAATTTCTAATATTGTTAACTATCCCATATCATTTTTGAAATTCTAAATTCTAAATTCTAAATTCTAAATTCTAAATTCTAAATTCCTTACTCATTCCATTCCACAAAAGTTGTTTCTACTTTAGCACCCGGAGAAACATTACCTTTAAACGATGCTACTTTTCCCGGTTCAACCGTACTAGGTTCAGCATAAATAAACCCATTATCAATGATATTACCAGCATCATCTAATACCTGATAATTTACTTTAATTTGTTTCACAATTTGACAACTTTGATTAGCAACTTTACCAGTTAAAAAATTACCATCATACTTAACATTACTAATCGGTATCTCTGTAGATTTAACTTTCTCTGATTCTGATTTGCAACTAATTTTTTTACCTTCATCAATATCTTCTCGATCGCCACAGAGATTAACTAAATTAATAATTTTCCCCTCCGTAGTTTCCATATAACAAATTGGGTTATCAAACTCAGAATTTTGAGCAAATATATTCACCTTATGATTCTGTAATAATTGACGACCGACTCCCCCGTGTAACAATGGTATTAAGATAGTAAAATATAAGTATTTCATAGTAAATATTAGACATTTACGAATCAAAATATAGACTTTTTCAAGAATTTAGAATTACCTCTCTTTGAAAAGAAGAGGATTGGGTTAAAAAGAATTTTTCCTTTTTTCTCCATCAATGGAGAGGCTTTATACCTTAATTTTTCGGTAAAACTAGGGAATAGGTAATAGGGAATAGGGAAGATATTTTTAGGAAAAAAACACGGAAAATAATTTTTTGAGTTATTATACCAAGCGTGAAAAAAGAATGTTACGAATAGTAAGAGCAATAAAAAGACAAATGCAGGATATTTCCTTTGACAAAAATAATGATTTATGACCTGAAAAATGGTATTTAAACTATTAATTATGACTCCTAAGAAATAGCCTAACTATTTGTAGCAAATATTGATCAAATTGGTATTACCGAATAATTAATAATTAATAATTATTAATTAAATAATTCTGGTTAAAAGCCTCCCCTTTTATATCAAATCCGGTTGAATACTTATTATATAGTTGGGAGTAGGGGAGTGGGGGAGTGGGGAGTGGGGGAGTAGGGGAGATTAAAGGCTTGAACATTATGCACACATATCAAACCAGACACCATCTGTAGGTGGTAACGAAAATTTTCCCTACTAGATATGGTAGTTCTGCCTAAGTCCTGTTGAAGTAATTTAAGAAATTATAAACAGATATTATATAACCGAATTCTATGTGCAATTAACCGGATTTGATATCAAGGGAAAAAAAGAAATAATATTTCCTTATATTCAATCAAGGACGGTTTTAACCAGAGGTAATTATCCATTATCCATTAATTAAACCCTAGTTTATAGCAAATAAAAGGCAAGTTTATTTTCTGGAGATGTCTATTAATCACTGGTAAACTTATTTTTGCACCTTTGAGCTAGTTTTGAACCACTAATAACTTATTAATACTTTCTCAAACTCTTAGCTCGCTGACTCCTCATTGCTTCAACACTACCTTTTAAACCTAAATCTTGTAAAATTTCCATAGCAGCTATTTCACCAGTCTGACAACCACCTTCCATATAACCTTGATTTTCTAGAAAAGATGTATGCTCCCCGGCAAAAAAAATATTACCCACTCGCTGTCTTTCTACACCATAAAACTTTGTCCACTCCCCCGGTCTGTAACATAAATAAGAACCACGAGTATAAACTTCTCCTGACCAATAACTACGAATTGTCCGATCTGGTATAGAAATATTACTAATACCAGGAAAAACCCGTTCGAGTTGGGAATTCAATTTTTGAGCATGAATTTCAGGACTACCAGTTCCTATTGCTACACCTGGAGTACCGCCAACAAATTGTGTAATCAAACCCATACCTGGATGATAACGACTCTCAGAAGTTTCCCAAGTATTTTGAAACCCTAAATCTAAATAGACATTAGCTGTAGAGTTGTAGCGAGTACGCCAAATTTTCTCTTGATAAGTAGTAATTAACTTAGAGTTCGTTCCATAACTAGCAGTATCTATAGATAACTTTTTCAAAGGTGGCAAATCTACATTAATCTGAACTTTTCTTAACAAAGTTAAAGGTAATGTGAGCAAAATTCTCTCATAAGTACGTTCAAAAGTACTGTTCCCCGACCTTAATACCACTCGATACCGACCATCAGAAAGATAATTTATCGCTTCTAATATTGTTCCCGTCTCAATAGAATTAGAGACTAAATTTGCCAACTTTTGGGGGATCAGTTCGTTACCTCCCTGTACATAAAAAAAGTTGCTCGGTAACACCAATAATGCCAAACTTACCTAGTTGAGCACCTATTATATAGATTAAATTGAGACTAGACTGCTCTTCCATATTTAGACCGTAGTAAGTTTCATAAGCAGCTTTGACTAGCTCGCGAATTGCTGGTGTAGTTTGAGGAATTTGGTCTAAATATTCAGCAATTGAGATATTATCTAGTTCTACTGCTGCTGGAATTTTTGTAGTATAGTCCTTAAAATTAGCGATCGCCTCAAAATCTCTATTAATCTGCTCTGCAATTGGTGCAAAATCTGTGGTAATTTCTGCCAATGAAACCTTGCGACCTTCAAAAAAGTAAGTCTCTTGTGTTTCCAAATTTTCATCCACTGCGTGCAAATCTACAAGATGTAATCCTAATTCCTCAATCAAACTACGCAAATAAATATGCTCGGCGTAGATAAATTCCCCACCAAGTTCAACAGCAAATGGAGTACCTAATGCTTTTTGGCGAGTTCGGATTCTACCCCCCTACACGGTTATTTGCTTCAATCACGTTTACTGGAACTCCCGCTTGAGTTAGACGATAAGCAGCAGTTAATCCAGCAATTCCTGCTCCTACTATTAATACTGGAGTTGTTTGAGCCATTGTCCTTTCTCCACCCTTGGACAAAAGGGAAACTTTAAATTTTTGAGCTAAGTCTAAACTATCTTTTAATAAGGGACTGCAAGCATTCGGAAATTTCCTAGCTTTAGCTTCTTTTACCATTCCTAATAATTCATCACTAGGGATACCAGTTTGTCTTGACATTCTGGCAATAGTATGAGCGCGACTTAGTATTGTCATTATGGAAGATTTGGTCATTTTTGAGGTCTCATTATCACAGGACTTATATCATGCGCCGTTCTACTAAACTTACCCAAACTTACCCATACACGTTCGCATAGGTTTTGGAGCTAGCTTCCTGCTTCTGTGAGAACCACTGACCGCAGTCTGTAACTTATTCTCTCCACAGGCTTAAAATCGCTCTTGTTCTCAAGCTACTGATTCACATAGTTTTTCAGGTTGACAGCAGCGTTAAAATCTCTATCAGTTTCAAAACTGCATTCACTACACTCATAAGTTCTCAAGTGCAACGGCATTTTCTGTTGATGCCCACAGTTTGAACATATTTGAGAACTTGGATAATATCTATCAGCTATGACTAATTCACTGCTGTACCATTCACATTTGTATGTAAGTTGACGCTTGAATTCATAAAATCCACAACCCACCCCCATCCCCTCCCGGGAGGGGAGCTAGAGGGGTGGGTCTAGTTTGTGATTCTTGAGCATTCCACTTACATTCAAATCTTCAATTACTATGGTGCTGTGGTTTTTAGCTAACCATGAAGTGAGTTTATGTAGTGCATCTGCTCTAATATCAGCTACTGCTTGGTGCGCGTTCCCTTGCGACTGACGTCGTCGCGGGGTCGCATCCGCTTTTTTTGTGAACCTTTGCTAGTTTTTTTACTGCTTTGCGTCTGTTTTTGGTTTGCGTAGCATTCCGCAGGAAACCAATAACTTTGTTGCTGACTGCACGTTGATGACGAACTAATCTTTTTTTTTTGCTTTCCTGTAGGCTTTGACGTTAGCAAATTTACTGCCATCAGAACAGGTTGCTAAAGTATTTATGCCAATATCTACACCAATAGTTTCTCCAATTTTTTCTGTTGGAGCTGTTTCAATATCATATTTAAAACTGATGTACCAACTATCTGCTTTTTTTGTTAGCGAAGCTCCTCTGAAAGAGGCTATTCTGACATTTTTTACTTGTACTGAAGGTAAGATTTCATAAGTTTTTACTATTCCTATTCTGGGTAATTGTATGTAGTTTCCTTGTAAAATATTAATACTTCCTTCTAAGTAAAAGCTGTCTTTTCTGCCTTTTTTTTTAAAGACTGGAAATCCACGTTCAGGAATAGTTAGAAAGTTTTTAAATGCCCTCTCTAAATCTCTTAATGCTTGCTGTGGGGCACATTTAGATACCTCATAATACCAAGGATTAATTGATTTGACTTCGGCTACTAAACGTTTATGCAGGGTGATGGCGCTTGGGCGTTTTTTAGTTTCTTCGTACTCTTTTATGCAAGTTGCTAATCCCCAGTTATAAGCATGACGAGCTACTCCTGCGTGTTTAGCAAGTATTGTTTTTTGCTGATTGTTAAGTTTGAGCTTAGTCTTAAAAGATTTCATGATTATTGTTTTTGTTGGCACTAAGGGCGCAGTTCTGCTGTTTCATATATAGTTAATAAGTTAGACATAAATCTAGTATACCACAGTAAATGTCTAAATTATTACTTAATAACTGAAGTCGCATTGGAAGTATAGCATTATTTTTGGGAATTGGTATTACTTTAGTGGTAAACCCCGCCTTCTGCGAACACCATTACCTCTAGGTCCCTGTCTTCGGCCACTACGACGACTTACTTGTAAAGACTGTTTAACCCTCAGTGCCTCAACAGCAGCAGCTAAACCCAAATCTTCTAGAATTTCCATCGCAGCTATTTCACCACTCTCACAACTACCTTCCATCAAACCTTGATATTAATCAACTAGAAATTCTGGCGTTGGTGAATCAAACTATGAATTATATCATGTCCGGTAGCATCAGTATTGTATAGCAAAGGTAGGGAATAGGGAATAGGGAATAGACAGAAAAACTTAAGAAAGAGCAAGAAAAAAACTTAAATTCCCTGTAGATATTTACGCTAACTTTTACACAAACGATTGCGTTCGGACATGATATTAATCTATTTGGACTAACCATAATCAACATAAGAATTATGAATACCCCTTTCATTACTTACTCCCGAAAAACCCGTAAACGAAATAATCTGTAGGGACGTTGCATGCAACGTCCCTACTATTCCCTCCATACCTATTCCCTATTCCTACAGCCACGAAAATCATAGCTAAATTCACCAACGCCGAAATTCTTACCTTTGTCTAATTGGTAAACCTTGCTTTACACGAATCTCAGTAGCTTTAGGTCCCGGAGGGCGAGGACCGCGACGCTCTTCTTGTAAAGACTGTCTAATCCTCAGCGCCTCAACAGCAGAAGCTAAACCCAAATCTTCTAGAATTTCCATCGCAGCTATTTCACCACTCTCACAACCACCCTCCATATAACCAGAAAAATCTAAAGAAGTATGTTCGCCAGCAAAAAATATATTGCCTACTCTCTCGCCTTCAACACCAAAAAATTGAACATATTGCCCTGGTCGATAACAAGTATATGAACCCTGAGTATATAATTCTCCAGGCCAATAAGTCCGGACTGCCCGACCGATGCGATCGCTACTTATTCCCGGATATACCAAATCAAGCTCTGGCAAAAAGCGTTGTGCGTGGTCTTCTGGTGTTCCGCTACCTAAAACTACCCCTAAATTCCCACCAGGCAAAAATTCCAGCACACCCTCCGTAGTCGGACTTGTTGGGGCAACTTCTCGGGTATTTTGAAACCCTAAATCTACATAAGTTTCCCCACTTGAACCAAACCGAGTGCGCCAAACTGGGTTATTAAAAGCTATATGTAACTTAGAATTTGTACCAAAACCGTAATTATCAATAGCAAATCTTTTAACTTGTGGTAGATCGACGTTGAGTTGAACTTGTCTGAGTACCGGAAAAGGTATAGTTAAAACAATTCTTTCATAAGTACGGTCAAAAGTTCTTTCTCCAGACCTCAAACTAACTCTGTAACTACCATCTGATAAAGTTGTTATTGCTTCTAAAACTGTGCTAGTTTCAATGGAACCTTGTAGAAGATTAGCAAGACTGTTAATAATTTGACTATTACCACCAATAA
Source organism: Okeania sp. KiyG1 (assembly GCF_014132355.1). Lineage (GTDB taxonomy): Bacteria > Cyanobacteriota > Cyanobacteriia > Cyanobacteriales > Microcoleaceae > Okeania. The sequence goes on along the minus strand of NZ_BLZO01000093.1, from coordinate 98,880 downwards.
TTCGATAACGTTCGTCAGCAGAACCATATAATTCAAATGTATTGGGTTCAGTGCCAATAATATATATTAGATTCAAACTCGACTGTTCGTTAGCATCCAAACCATAGAAAGAATTGTAAGCTACTTCCAGCATCTGTCGCAAAGTGGTGCTAGTAGGAATAGTTTCTAGATATTCGGTAATTGAGAGATTATCTATATCTGCGGTAGGTTGGTCAAAAGTCCTATAATCTTCAAAATTATCAATTGCTATCAGAGTCTCATCTATCCTTTCGGCAACAGGAGCAAAATCATTAATAATTTCTTCTATCGGAATAATTCTACCCTCAGCAAAGTAAATTTCTGGCGTTAACCCCTCCTCACCAGCTACCAGATCGAATTCTGTCAATCCCAGTTCTGCTGCTAAGTCACGAATGCAAACGTGTTCAGAGTCAATATAAGCTGCCCCTAATTCAGCATCAATAGTTGTTCCGGCAATTTTCGAGATACTTCTAATCCGACCGCCCACTCTATTTCTAGCTTCTATCACATTTACTGGTACTCCTGCCTGAGTGAGACGGTAAGCTGCAGTTAGTCCCGCAATTCCTGCACCTACTATTAATATAGGTCTTTGTTGAGCCATTGCTCGTTGTCCACCTTTGAAGAAATTAGAAGCTGCCATTGCCCCAGCAAACCCTAAACCACCTTGTAATAAGCGACGGCGAGTAGTCCGAAATTTATTACTTTGAGCTTCTCTGACCATTCCTAATAATTCATCGGTGGGAATTCCTGTTTTTCGCGACGTATTGGCAATGCCATAAGCACGACGTAGGATTTTCATTAAAGAAGATTTACTCATAATTAATGTCCCTTAATTTTTAAGTATAAATTTTGAATTTAAAGCATACAGAAATGAACGATTGTAGTAAGATAACATTGCTTAGGTTACAATGTAAACTCAAAAATATTTTTTTAAGAAATGTTAACTATTGAAACTCTGTTTGATGAAGAATTTTATTTATTTCAAAACCCTGATGTTGTAGATGAAATTGCTGCGGGTAATTTCAGTAGTGGGTTGGAACATTTTGTGAATGTGGGTCAATTTGAAAATCGCGACCCCAATGCTTTATTTGATACTAGCTTTTATCTTGAAATTAATACTGGTGTAGCTGCTGCTATTGAAGCAGGTAGTCTGACGGCAGTGGAACATTTTATTAGCTTTGGTCAATTTGAAAATCGTGACCCTAGTCCTTTTTTTAATACTGCTTTTTATACCTCTAATCCTGAATTAGCTACAGCATTAGAATCATCAGAATTAACGCCTTTTGAACATTATGTTAGGTTTGGTCAATTTGAAAATCGCGATCCTAGTTTTTTGTTTGATACAGATTTTTATCTTAGTCAAAATCAGGATGTAGTGGAGTTATTAAATAATGGTAGTTTTATTAGTGCAATTCAACATTACATTTTAGTTGGTTTGCCAGAAAATCGTTTGAGTACGCCTCCAGATTTTAGAGATAATTTGTTGAATATTACTGGTGATTTGGAGTTTTGGGAACCGCAGAAGCTAGTAATTTTGTCGGAGATGGAAACCCAGTTGATATTTATAGCTTTATTTTGAATACTCTAGTAGTTTAGATGTTGTATTAACTGGTTTAGTTGGGGATGCAGATGTGGAGTTAATTGAAGATATTAATAATAATGGAGTGGTGGAAATTTTAGAGGTTTTTGCTGAGTCAAGAAATGAAGGTACTTTTGATGAAATAATAGATATTGATTTCTTAGCAGAGGGTAATTATTTTGTCCGAGTTTCTGAGTTTAGCGGTAATACAAATTATTCTTTGCTTTTAGAATCTAGTCCAATTTAGAAAAAGAAGAGGTTTAGTAGGGTGCTGTTAGCGATCGCATAACGCACCTAGCAACATCAAAAATAACGAAAGACTAAAAATCAAAAATAATGCCAACAAAAGATAGATATGATGCTGGTATTACTAAAGATAAAATTATTTTAGCATTTTACCGAATAATTAACTAATTAATAATTAAATATAGCAATGTGCGCTGGCATATTTACAATTGCTATAGAACATCAATAGAGAGCGATATAGCTGCCACACTTGCTCCGCCAACGCGAATCAGCATAGCAATAACTATTGGACAATAGATCAATAGAACATCAATAATCGCGTGCTTAGAGCCATATAGCTGCGGAATGGATGTTAAGAACGCTACTTTCATGCAACAAAGCCTATAAATATTGCAAACTTTGAAGATCATAAGTCATTGGTGTCGTGGAATATTGATATTTTGCGTAAGTCCTGATATTACAGGTTACGAGTTTTCAATAAATTCAGTAAATTTTCTGATTTTTTAGAGCATAAATATTATGGTACTGTAGCAAATTGAGTCAAATAGTTAGTCATACTATTTCTCTGTTTGTCACCTCATGTGACGCTTTATATCAGTTTTATGAAGCAGGATATTATGGATACTATTTTTGATCGAGAAGCTAGTGGTTTAGGGTTAAAATCTACTGACCAAATGTTGGCAATAGAAGTCAGTGATGACCTGGGATCGCTTAGTGCTATTAGCTCCAGTGCCGAAAGTTCGGAACTAAAAATTGAAAATCTAAATCGCGATGATGAACTGTTACTGGCCCAGAACAATTCGGCATTGTTTAGCTCAAGTAAGTCTCAGGAGTCATTGGAGAATACCTCAAAAGAGGAAAAAGACTCACTGACAGGAGAAGAAAATAATTCAGTGGAAGAAATTGCTTCCCTAGTATACGAAACTTCCGATCGGGTAGAAATTAAACGGCGAAGCTCGAAGCTCTCAGACCCAGGTAACAACCGTCGTAAAGCTGAGAATATTGGTACTCTGAACGGGAACGAATTTTATAGCGATTCAGTGAGTAGGAGAGACCGCAAAGACTTTTATAAATTTAGCGTCGATAATAGGGGTCAAGTAGAGATTGACTTATCCGATCTGAGGGATAATGCTGACCTGTTTCTGCACAACAGTCGAGGTAAAGTGATTAAAAAGTCGAGGCGCGGTGGTAGTGCTTCCGAAAGTATTAGTCGCATTTTGAACCCAGGTGATTATTATGTACAGGTGAAATCCAGGAGTAAATGGGATTCAACAGATTATGATTTAGAGTTGAACTTCAGCGAAATAGCTCCAGATAATGCCGGGGACAACAGGCGCAAGGCGCGAGAATTAGGAAGTCTCAGCGGTAGCAAATCTTACAATGACTTTGTGGGGAGGAGCGATCGCAATGACTTTTACACTTTTGCTTTAGATGGGGAAAGGGATGTAGATATTTCCCTAGAAGAATTGAGTGGTAATGCGGATTTGCATTTGTGGAAGAAGGGGACGAGAGGGGTTGTCGGGCGATCGACTAACTCTGGTAGCAGGAGCGAGTCAATTAATCAATCCCTGAGTGCTGGTACTTATTACTTGCGGGTAAAATCTAAAGGTGGAGCAGGTACTGACTATAGTTTGAGTTTGGAGGTAGAAGATCCACTGCCAAATTATTACATCAATGTTACTGCTCCTAATATTGGGGGTAGTTGGGAATTAGGAGACACCATTAATATCGGTTGGGATGACAATATAAGTGAAAATGTCAAAATCGACTTGTATAAAGGTGGTATTTTCCAAAGGACTATTAGTAGTAGCACCACAAGCGACAGCAGTTACAGTTGGACAATACCTACGGACTTAACTGCTGGCAGCGACTACAATATTAAGATTGCTAGTACCACCGATGGAAATATTTCGGATTTTGGCGACAGTAACTTCACAGTAGTAGAACCAGGTTTTATCACTGTTACTGCTCCTAATATTGGGGGAAGTTGGGAACCAGGAGACACCATTAATATTGGTTGGAATGACAATATAAGTGAAAATGTCAAAATCGACTTGTACAAAGGTAATATCTTCCAAAGGACTATTAACAGTAGCACCACAAGCGACGGTAGCTACAGTTGGACAATACCTACGGACTTAACTGCTGGCAGCGACTACAATATTAAGATTGCTAGTACCACCGATGGTAATGTTTATGATTTTGGCGATCGCTACTTCACCATAAAGCAAGGAATTATAGCAGAACCAGCAGTCAACGAACGAGAAGAGTGGCAAGGTTGGGTATCTAAATGGGATGCAAGTAGGGGTGCCCCCTCACCTGTGAATGTCAATGATCATACAAGCTTTGAACTCGTTGGGAAACTAAATTTAGGTTCTAACATTCGAGAAATTTTCGATGACGGTCGCAACGGCATTAATAATGCTGATTGGGGATTTGGCTCTGTTAAAGGATATTCTCAACTGCCGACAGATCATTTTCTGGTCAAAGCTTACACTGAGGTAGATTTAGAGGGCGGTAAAACTTATGAATTTGAAGCCAAGGGCGATGATGGGTATCAGATTTGGCTGAAAAATCTTGATACTGATGAGTGGCGTTGGGTGACACCAGAGAATGAGTGGCAAAGTACAGTAGGAAGAAAGGAAGAAACAGACAAATTCACTCATACAATCCCAGGAGATAAAGGGGGTCGGTATTATGTGGGATTTTTCCACTATGAAAATGACCAAGATGCTTATTTTGGTTTTAATTGGAAGGAAGTTGAGGAGGAACCTTATTCTATATTAGCTCCAAAGGGGAATCTTGTAACTGTTGAAGACTCAAATGGTAATTTGCAAGCCTTTGGAATAGGTCAAGATAACGAAGTATGGCAGTGGCGCGAGGATGATGGTAATTTGACCCGGTGGTACAAGATGGGTTTACTTGCCAAAGACCTGAATGTTATTCAAGCGGACGATGGCAACATAGAAGTGTTTGGCATTGGTACCGATGATAATGCTTGGCAGTGGCGCGAGGATGACGGCAATTTGACTCAATGGTACAAGATGGGCTTACTTGCCACAGAACTGAATGTTATTCAAGCGGACGATGGCAACATAGAAGTGTTTGGCATTGGTACTGATGATAATGCTTGGCAGTGGCGCGAGGCTGATGGTAATTTGACTCAATGGTACAAGATGGGTTTACTTGCCAAAGACCTGAATGTTATTCAAGCGGACGATGGCAACGTAGAAGTGTTTGGCATTGGTACTGATGATAATGCTTGGCAGTGGCGCGAGGATGACGGTAATTTGACTCAATGGTACAAGATGGGTTTACTTGCCAAAGACCTGAATGTTATTCAAGCGGACGATGGCAACGTAGAAGTGTTTGGCATTGGTACTGATGATAATGCTTGGCAGTGGCGCGAGGCTGATGGTAATTTGACTCAATGGTACAAGATGGGTTTACTTGCCAAAGACCTGAATGTTATTCAAGCGGACGATGGCAACGTAGAAGTGTTTGGCATTGGTACTGATGATAATGCTTGGCAGTGGCGCGAGGATGACGGCAATTTGACTCAATGGTACAAGATGGGCTTACTTGCCACAGAACTGAGTGTCATTAAAGCCGATGATGGCAACATAGAAGTGTTTGGCATTGGTACTGATGATAATGCTTGGCAGTGGCGCGAGGCTGATGGGAATTTGACTCAATGGTACAAGATGGGTTTACTTGCCAAAGACCTGAATGTTATTCAAGCGGACGATGGCAACATAGAAGTGTTTGGCATTGGTACTGATGATAATGCTTGGCAGTGGCGCGAGGCTGATGGGAATTTGACTCAATGGTACAAAATGGGTTTATTCGTGCTGGAAGAGGAGTATGTTCTTCCTGACGGTTGGACAGATTTGCATTCTAACCCAACAGAATCTGACCCCCTAACAGGATTCCAATCTCCTGTTCGAGGCAGCGGATGGTATCTTTCACAGTTGCCTGGTGGCAGTTTTAGTCATACCGGTAATTTATATTACGCCATAGATATTAGCATTCCTGGTTGGGCAGACTTTGGTGAACCGGTGTATGCTATGCGTCCAGGAAAGGTAAAGAAAGTGGTTGATTATCATCCAGATACTGCCGTTCCTAACCAGCTAAACCTGGTAGAAATCGAACATGACAATGGTTATATTGCCAGGTATTTGCACCTTCAGCAAAACTCTAATTCAGATGCAGGGTTACGAGTAGGTCAACAAGTATATGCAGGTCAAATGATAGGACGAGTTGGAAATTCTGGTTGGAGTACGGCTCCTCATTTGCACGTTGATGTTGGATATTATGAAGGTGGTAGTTTTAAATCAAAACCATTTGAGATAGAAGGAATTTTTAACTACTCTAATGGTGGTAGAAACTTGCCATTGTCTGATTCCGAAAATGACGGCAATCAAGATATTACTGAAGATGACAGTAATCAAGAAATTGAGTCTCCAGATCGTTTGTTGCAGGAAATACTTAAGAACTACAAGGTTGAGGATATTGAGGAGCATGAACTTGTAAAAGAGTGGCCAAGTTATGGAATAATAGGCAATCTAATACCTGAGACAGTCTCAATACCTGGGTTTGAGGAACGGATACCAACCAGAATGTCGGATATAACTCCGACCGAAGAAACAATGCTAAACGAACTTAATCTAAAGCAGCAAATATTATATGTGACAATGACTGGTACAGCAAAACTGTATGCGATACAACAATTTCCGAATGACATTGACGTTGATGGACACCGAGATGCCTTCCGTCACGCCTATTGGAATAGTTTATTAACCCAGAAATTTGGAGAAGAGTGGACTGCTAAATTTACGATCGCCCACGAAGCAACACCATACGTTTCCGACATCAGCGAAACTATGGACTTATATAACAATGAAGTAGGACGAAAAATAGCTGCCAATAATCCTAATGCAAATGAAATAGCTCTAGCAAGTTTAGTAAAGCAAGCAGTTGAGAATGGAGAGCTAATTGTCATTGACAAGGATGATAACCTTGCTTGGAGTGATACACTTCCTGTGGGTTATCAACTCTAGTGATAAGGAAATTAATAAATTCATGTGTATAGTTGCCACCTGATGGCAATGCACAGCCAAGGTAACTAGCTATCTAAACAAGAATGATCGCTCCTCCAAAACCAACCACGTTTAAGGAGCGATCGCTTTTTCCTTCTGGAGATGTAACAAGAGCGATCGCCCTCAAACTAAAAAATTTCTCCAGACAAAAGACGACCATCCACACGCTCGTAATCATCCTCAACTAACCATGAGTGTGCTTCATCATAAATAGCGCTCTCAAACAAAGGTTTGTAATTAGCAGTGGCATCTTCAATAATTGATAATTGATAATGGATAATTGATAATTACCTCTCCCTAAAAGGAAGAGGATTGAATCAAAGGAAAATTTTTTCTTGTTTCTCCTTAAAAGGAGAGGCTTTAAACCTTAATTATTCGGTAAATGCAACAATTACCCTGTTTGCCACCAACTAACATCAAAATTCGAGGTGGAAAAACAATCGGAGCTACCCATAGTTCGATAAATTCCCAATCATCACCTAGCTCGACGAGGTTTTGTGCGACGGATAACATGGTATTGATTACCTCCTTTAACAATTTTTATTTCAGCATAATAAAGCGCAAGACTGCTACCGTCTGCTCGAATTTGATAACCTATCGGTTCATCAAAATAAAGTCCATAGCGTTCATACTCATCATTTTCATCCTCAAATCCTGTCAATTCTTCTCTTTCTATAATTGCAGGAGGGGCTAAATAGCTAAAAGTCTTATATTATCAGCAATTTATTCCCCTCCTGGGAGGGGCGAGGGGTGGGTTGCCTGTTGCCTGCGCACAGCGCTATAAATTCTGAATTCTAATTATCATTATTTCTAATAGTTCCTAAACCCGCACTATTATCTTGGTCTATTTCTGCATTTCGACCATTGCTTAATTGTACCCAAAAATATTCCTGTTTTTCAACTTCTGTATCACCAATAATAGGTACTCGAATTATCTTCTTTGTCTGACCAGGTCTAAATGTTATCGTACCCTCTCTCGAACGATAGTCTGACCCACTGATAGCTGTACTATCATTAGTTTGATAATCTACTTTGACTGTCCTCGGACTTTCTCGGTCAAGAGTTACTTCAAACCTCGCATTCTTATTACCCCTATTACCTTCGGTTACTGTAGCACGATTAATAGAAATACTTGCTAAATCATCATTTTTAATAGTTGCCACACCTTTATTATCGGCAATAGTAGCATTTCGGGGTTTACTAAGTTTGACCAAGAATTTCTCATCCAATTCATCAGCAGTATCTCCGAAAACTGGTACAGTAATTTGTTTTGTGGTTTGACCTGGTCTGAAAGTAACAGTACCACTACGAGGTCGATAATCTGAACCTGCTTGAGCTTGATTATTTGTGGTAACAAAATCAACTTTCACCGTCTTGTCACTAGGTTCGCTGAGATTGACTGTAAACTTCGGTCTCTGTATTCCACTATTACCCTCATTTACAGTAATATCATTGATAGTAATTTCTGGTGTAGTTGGTTCGTCATACAAAATCTTCATTCGCCTTCCTGCTTTAACTCCATAATAATTAGAAATAGTAATTGAACCATTTTCTTCACCTAGGTCGAGAATTAAATCTTTCCTATTTCGACTTCTTGTTACCTGGGAGCTACTATATTCTGACAAGTCTAAAACATCCTTTTGATTTGTCCTGAAAATCTTATCATTTCCTGTATATTCTCCTGGTGCATAACCGCTAAACTTATTAGCAGCACTATTAGCATAAATTAAATCATCTCCACCAGAATTAATCAGATTTTCGATAACTGCATCATAAGCGATCGCTGTACCAGATGTAGTAGTTTTATATTTCCTACCACTGGTGTCCTGAAATGCAACATATTCATGTTTATTGTAAGCGTCAGCAGTAGTAATTAACCCACCTTCTCTTAAATCTATGCGATAATCATAACTAAAATCTTCTAATTCTAAAGCAGGAAGTTTGGATAGATCGATAGTATCAAAACCACCCCCATCCCAAAGCGTTACTTTTGTTCCTGTGTCAGCACTGCCTAAATATTGATTACCATCAGAAAATCCATAAACACTATCAAATGAATAGGTTGTATTTTGGGAATTAAAGTTGTTATTTCTACCATATAAATATTGTAAACTTTGAATATCATAAGTCATTGGTGTCGTGGAATATTGATTTAAACCACCCAAACCAATGTAGGTCATCATGGTATTAGTATTGTTATCTTGAGCATAAGACAAGAAAGGACCCCGTTCTCCAGAACTATAATTACCAGGATGTTTTAAACCTAAAGCATGACCTATTTCATGGGCGATAGTTATATAACCATAACTTCCAGGAACATCCTCATATTCGTGTCGATAAACAGATGATAAATGTATATCTCCATCAATAGGATTTTCTATTGTACCTGGTGGTTGGTATGCATAACCACGAGATCCACCTGCTAATGGTCCATTGGATAACATTATGCGTATTTGACCGTAGTTATCTGCTGTATCTGCTACTTCTTTAAATGTGACATCTAGATATTGTTCAAAGAGATCAAAAATCTCCGTGACATTTCTTTTAATTGGGTCAGTTAGTGGTAATGGATTTTCTCTTCCATAGTATGAATTAACTGCTTGATTTGATAAAAAGCTATAAGTAATTGTATTGTCTTCTCCTGTCTCCCAACGGGTTTGAGTTAATAAACCGTTGATTTTGTTGTTATTAGATAATGGTATTATTTTTTTAGGGACAAATCCACCAAAAACACTATCAAAACTGCCATTACCAAGAGCGTCTTCTAAATTTGATTGGTTATCTTGATGGTTGGGTGTTTGATGACCACCGCCACAAATATGACAATGAGAAAAGGAGGAAGTTTCTAGTTGATTAACTACAAATTCATCTTGGTCTAAGGAACGAATTTCATAAAATTCATCTTGTTTTTCTGGGTCTTGGTAACCTAGTCTAATTTCTCCTAAAATATTACTTTCATCTTTACTGCTAATCAAAATAACTTGACTATTTTCGACTCCTACTACTTTACCTGTTCGTACCCAGTCTTGTTGATTTGGTGAAGTTTTTACTTCGTCAAGTTGAACATCTAGGGTGACATCTGAAAATAAGTTTAATCTGAGGGTTTTGTCAGATTTATCTGTGTCATCTAGAAGATTAAAGTCTAATTCAACTTGTCGCTGACGAATTATAGGTGTATTTTCAAAGTTGATTTTTACTCCTCCTTTTGGAGAAACTTCAGTAAATAGTAAAGGTGGTTCTTGACTGATGGATGCTCCAACCAGTTCTTCTCCTTCTTCTATTCCTGTTAGAGGGTCTTTTTTTGTTTGACTAGCAGACCTCAAGACATCAGAATTCTGTGTTGATTCTGTAGTAATAATTTCTGGTTTTGTTAATAAAATTTCATCTAATTCTGTTTCATAATTCTGGGTAGGAAAGGCAGCTTCTAAATCAGATTCATAATCATAAAAATTTGTAGTTCTTTCGCCAGTTGGTAAGATGATTTCTTCTTCTGGAATTAGAGAAGATTGAAGATTTTTCCATTCTCTAAATTACTAAATATTGAGGAGCGATCGCTGCTATCTGTAAAGAGTGGTTCTAACATTATTGGTTGGCCTATTTAAAAAATATATTATCCCTTTATACTCTTGATTATTCATTTAGTCCTCAGTGTTATCAGAGAGAATTAAAATTTATTTATAAAAAATTTATACTTAGAATTTTGGCAAGGCTTGAATTTGGACTATTAAAAATAGAAAATTATTTCCTGGTACTCCTAAATTATCAAAATAATTGGGTCTAAAACTTCCTCTTTTAAGGCCAAATATTTTTGGAGAGTTGCTCAAATCTCCGTTACAAAAATAACTTCTGACTCACAGGAGTGCGCGTTCCGCAACCGAGCTGGCGTCGTCGCGGGGTCGCACCGCTTCTGACTTCTGACTTCTGACTTCGTTAACAGTACCTCTAGTTAAAACCTATAGGATTGAAATACTTAAGTTTATTTTTTTCATCCCCTTAAAAAGGGAGGATTTATATCTTTATTTTTCGAGGATATCTGAAAAGTTGTTTAATACTGAATTTTGCCCCCTAGCCCCCAATTCTGGGGGAACAAGAATTCCATAGCCCCCAATTCTGGGGGAACAAGAATTCCATAGCCCCCAATTCTGGGGGAACAAGAATTCCATTAGCTGGTAAAAGTCCCCCAAAATTGGGGGATGCGCGGGGGCTTTGATATAGCAAATGAGACTTCTCAAACAACCTCTTCGGTAAAAAATTATGGTAACAACTAATTCAATTAAAACAATAGCAGTTAATATTCCCCAAGAAATTAAGTTGAAAATTACTCACGAACAATTTCTGAAGTTAGCACTGGTTAACCGAGATTTACAGTTAGAAAGAACAGCTACAGGGGAGTTAATTATTATGACACCTACAGGAAGTGATACTGGCAGAAAAAATTTAGGAATTGAAGCTCTATTATGGTTATGGAACCGTCGCACAAAGTTAGGAGTAGCTTTTAATTCTTCTAGTGGTTTTCATCTGCCTAATGGTAGCGATCGCTCCCCTGATACTGCCTGGGTCATTTCAGTTATCAGTTATCAGTTATCAGTTATCAGTACCTCTAGCTGTTTGCGCAGCATTCCGCAGGAAAGCAAGAGGCTTGACATAAGGAATGCTCTTTTCTCTTGGTAGATTAGATATGGCGAGGAAACCCGCTCTTGACAGAGCCGCTCCGCTAACGCCATCTCTCGACCGCTTTTTATCCCCTTAAAAGGGGAGGCGCATACCCACAATTTTTCGGTAAAACAGGAAAGATGGGATAGTTTAACTAGGGAATAACAGGAAACTTTTGCGCCTTTATGCCCCGATTTTGTCGTAGAATTACGTTCTAAAAATGATACTATTTTAGAGTTACAAAAAATATGAAATAGTATCAGCTAAATGGTGCAAGGTTAGGTTGGTTAATTGATAGTAAAAACCGAAAGGTAGAGATTTATCGGCAAGACCGGGAAGTAGAAATATTAGAAAATCCTAATAGTTTATATGGAGAAGATGTGTTGCCTGGATTTATTTTAGATTTAACAGAAGTTTGGTAATTGAGTGCTAAATAAACATTTGTTGCTGAGAGGATATCTGAAAAGTTTTTTGATACTGAATTTTGCTCCCTAGCCCCCCAATTTTGGGGGAACAAGAGTTAATTTGCTTTTAAAAGTCCCCCAATTTTGGGGGATGCGCGGGGGCTTGGATGTAGCAAATGGGACTTCTAAGATTGCTATATTATATTTTAATTAAGCAAAGGTTGCAGACATTGCTCAATGTTGTTCGTGCAACATTTGGACATTGAAAGCTCAGTCATAGATTGCTTCTGACTTCTGACTTCTTTATGATGCACCATTTACCAAAAAATTATGGTTTAAAGCTTCCCCTTTTAAGGGGATAATAAAGAAAAATTTTTATGATTAGTCAATCCTCTTCTTTTACAGGAGAGGTAATTATTAATTATGGCGTTGCTGATTATGGGTATGATGCAAGTCCCCCTGACCCCCCCAATTTTGGGGGGAATAAAACTCTAAAAGTCCCCCAATTTTGGGGGATTTAGTGGGCTTGACTAGAACCAAACAATCGTGCATTCATACTTCAATTCAGCAACGCCTTAATTATTAATTATTAATTATTAATTATTAATTTTTGAACAACCTGCCATGAGCTATTGCATAAATCCTCAATGTTCTAATCCTCAAAATAGTGGCACTCCTTTATTTTGTCAAAGTTGTGGTTCCCAACTGTTGCTGCAAGACATTTATCGAGTCATTCGACCCCTGGGTGGCGGTGGTTTTGGTAAAACATTTGAAGTGGAAGATTGTGGCACTCCCAAAGTATTAAAAGTTCTACATAATAATCATCCTAAAGCAGTTGAATTATTTCGACAAGAAGCTGAGGTTTTAAGTAGTTTAAATCATCCCGGTATTCCTAGAGTTGAAGCTGACAGTTATTTCACTTTTCAACCTAGAAATAATCAAGAATATTTGCATTGTTTGGTGATGGAAAAAATTGAAGGGATGGATTTAGAAAAATATATGCAGCAACGCAACTTTGAACCTATTTCTCAAAAAGCAGCATTTAGATGGTTAAAACAGTTGATAGAAATTTTGGATGAAGTTCATCAACAGGAATATTTTCATAGAGATATTAAGCCATCGAATATTATGATTAGAGAAAATAGTCAGTTAGTATTAATTGATTTTGGTACAGCTAGAGAAGTTACTCAAAGTTATCTACAACAATTAGCAGGGAAACAAGTAACAGGAGTTATTTCTCCTGGTTATACACCATTGGAACAAGTGAATGGAAAAGCTGTGCAGCAATCTGATTTTTTTGCTTTGGGGAGAACTTTTGTTTATTTATTAACAGGTAAGCATCCTAATAGTTTTTCTGAAGACTCTAACACGGGGGATTTAATTTGGCGAAATAGTGTTGAGGTATCAAATGATTTGGGTGATTTTATAGATTATTTAATGAAACCTTTTCCAGGGCATAGACCTCAAAATACACAAGATATTTTTAACTATTTAAAGAATATAAATCAGGAAAAACAGAGTTCTGGTTTGCCTAAACCTAATCAGGAAGAAGAACAATCAACAGTAGTTTCTTCTCCTCCTGAATATGCAGGATTTTTTAGGCGTTTTTTTGCTTGGGTATTCGATAATATTATTCTGATAATCGTAATGGGATTATTAGGCAAAATCATTTTAAATAATAAATTTTTGTCTGATGACATAATCAATTCAATAGGTGCTTTTGGATGGTGGATACGTTGGGGGTCTTTCAGTATAACTACAGGAATTTTCGGTATTATTTTGATGATTTTAATAGGATTAAACGAGGGAGGATTTGAAGATTCATCATATATAGTGACTCTAACGTTTATCTTATTCACTAATATATTAAAATGGTTTTATTTGACGCGACTTGAAAGTTTACCCATAAAAGCAACTCTTGGGAAGAAAATAATGGGAATTATCATCACAGACTTAAATGGAAATCCCATATCATTTGCTCGTGCTAATGGAAGGTATTTCGCCAAAACAATTTCGTCAATAATTCTGCTAATTGGGTTTATTATGGCAGCTTTTACCAAAAAAAAGCAAACATTACATGACAAGATAGCTGGTACTTTAGTTGTTAAAAAAAAGCCATAATTTCAAAGTTAAAACCCACATTCCGCACTTCGATAATGAATGTAGTTAATGTAGGTAGGGTTGAGGCACGAAACTCAACATTATACCAAGTTGAAAAAAGAATGTTACAAATAAACTGGCTAGTAAATAACTAATAATCCACCTAAAACCTAAAACCTAGCACCTAGTACCTAAAACCACACCTAACACCTAACACCTAGAAAATTATTTGTAGCAAACATTTATCAAATTGGTATTATTTAGGGCTTGCTGATTAAATCTAAAAGCATTGACATATAAAGATTTTAGCCTTTTTGGGGCCTTTAAAAAGTACCTGGTATCACGTCTAAAACGCTCAAAAAGTTAGTATTTTAGGCGCATAGTTGGGCAGAAAAATTCAGGGACAATTCTTACTCCTAACTTCCTCGTTCATTCCCATTTCTCCCCTCCTGGGAGGGGCTAGGGTGGGTTGTCTTCCCTCCTGGGAGGGGCTAGGGTGGGTTGTCTTCCTCCTGGGAGGGGTTAGGGTGGGTTGTCTTCTCTCCTGGGAGGGGTTAGGGTGGGTTGTCTTCCTCCTGGGAGGGGTTAGGGTGGGTTGTCTTCCCTCCTGGGAGGGGTTAGGGTGGGTTGTCTTCCTCCTGGGAGGGGCTAGGGTGGGTTGTCTTCCCTCCTGGGAGGGGTTAGGGGTGGGTTGTCTCCTGTCTCCTACCTCAGCAAAAAGACTTTATTCAGCAAACCCTATTTAGATATTTATAGATATTTGTTGGGTTGCCCGTTGACGGAGTAAGTGCGACAGCTATATCCCTTAACTCAACCTACACAAAAAAAATTATTCCTGTAGAAACAAAAATATATCCCTATAGGAACTGATTAAAGTTAAAAAATCACCTATCTATTAACCTCGAAGTAGTTAATATAGGTAGGGTTGAGGCAGTTTAGGGCAGCCTATCCTTGGAATCTACCCAACATTATTTAGATATTTACAGTACTTAGGCAAAGACACTATTTATAGACTCCAAAACTATTGTCCAATAGTTGTAAACACTATATATAGAGTATTTCCCTTTTGTCCTAATTTATAGATATTTGTTGGGTTGCCCGTTGACGGAGTAAGTGCGACAGCTATATCCCTTAACTCAACCTACACAAAAAAAATTATTCCTGTAGAAACAAAAATATATCCCTATAGGAACTGATTAAAGTTAAAAAATCACCTATCTATTAACCTCGAAGTAGTTAATATAGGTAGGGTTGAGGCAGTTTAGGGCAGCCTATTCTTGGAATCTACCCAACATTATTTAGATATTTACAGTACTTAGGCAAAGACACTATTTATAGACTCCAAAACTATTGTCCAATAGTTGTAAACACTATATATAGAGTATTTCCCTTTTGTCCTAATTTATAGATATTTGTTGGGTTGCCCGTTGACGGAGTAAGTGCGACAGCTATATCCCTTAACTCAACCTACACAAAAAAAATTATTCCTGTAGAAACAAAAATATATCCCTATAGGAACTGATTAAAGTTAAAAAATCACCTATCTATTAACCTCGAAGTAGTTAATATAGGTAGGGTTGAGGCAGTTTAGGGCAGCCTATCCTTGGAATCTACCCAACATTATTTAGATATTTACAGTACTTAGGCAAAGACACTATTTATAGACTCCAAAACTATTGTCCAATAGTTGTAAACACTATATATAGAGTATTTCCCTTTGTCCTAATTTATAGATATTTGTTGGGTTGCCCGTTGACGGAGTAAGTGCGACAGCTATATCCCTTAACTCAACCTACACAAAAAAAATTATTCCTGTAGAAACAAAAATATATCCCTATAGGAACTGATTAAAGTTAAAAAATCACCTATCTATTAACCTCGAAGTAGTTAATATAGGTAGGGTTGAGGCAGTTTAGGGCAGCCTATTCTTGGAATCTACCCAACATTATTTAGATATTTACAGTACTTAGGCAAAGACACTATTTATAGACTCCAAAACTATTGTCCAATAGTTGTAAACACTATATATAGAGTATTTCCCTTTTGTCCTAATTTATAGATATTTGTTGGGTTGCCCGTTGACGGAGTAAGTGCGACAGCTATATCCCTTAACTCAACCTACACAAAAAAAATTATTCCTGTAGAAACAAAAATATATCCCTATAGGAACTGATTAAAGTTAAAAAATCACCTATCTATTAACCTCGAAGTAGTTAATATAGGTAGGGTTGAGGCAGTTTAGGGCAGCCTATTCTTGGAATCTACCCAACATTATTTAGATATTTACAGTACTTAGGCAAAGACACTATTTATAGACTCCAAAACTATTGTCCAATAGTTGTAAACACTATATATAGAGTATTTCCCTTTTGTCCTAATTTATAGATATTTGTTGGGTTGCCCGTTGGCGGAGTAAGTGCGGCAGCTATATCCCTTAACCCAACCTACACAAAAAAAATTATTCCTGTAGAAACAAAAATATATCCCTATAGGAACTGATTAAAGTTAAAAAATCACCTATAGAAACAAAAATATATCCCTATAGGAACTGATTAAAGTTAAAAAATCACCTATCTATTAACCTCGAAGTAGTTAATATAGGTAGGGTTGAGGCAGTTTAGGGCAGCCTATCCTTGGGAGCTACCCAACATTATTTAGATATTTACAGTACTTAGGCAAAGACACTATTTATAGACTCCAAAACTATTGTCCAATAGTTGTAAACACTATATATAGAGTATTTCCCTTTTTCCTCATCTATAGATATTTGTTGGGTTGCCCGTTGGTGGAGCAAGTGCGGCAGCTATATCCCTTAACCCAACCTACACAAAAAAAATTATCCCTGTAGAAATAAAAATATATCCCTACAGGAACTAATTAAAGTTAAAAAATCACCTAAATCGCCAATTTCTTAACCTCTAAGTTTCTCAGACCAAACACGAGTAGGCAAACCCCAAACATAAATAAACCCTTCCGCCGCTTTATGGTCGAACTCATCCTCAGCACCATAAGTCGCCAAATCAAAACTATACAAAGAATTGCCAGACTGACGACCGACAACCATCGCACTACCCTTAAACAACTTCACTCGCACAACACCAGTAACCCTTTCCTGAGTCTGCTGAATAAAAGCATCCAACGCACCCTTCAACGGACTAAACCATAAACCGTTATAAACCAACTGACTGTAAGTTTCCTCAATACCCCGCTTATAACGAGTCACATCAGCAGTCAAAGTTAAACTTTCCAAGTCACGATGCGCTTGAATTAAAACCCACATTGCCGGAGACTCATAAATTTCTCGTGACTTAATTCCCACAAGACGGTTTTCAATCATGTCAATACGACCAACACCATGACCTCCCGCTATCTGATTAAGTTGAGTAATTAACTCAATACCACCCATTCCTTCACCGTTGAGACTAACCGGAATACCCTTCTCAAAACCAATTTCAACATATTCCGGTTCATTCGGAGTATCAGCGATCGCCTTCGTCATATTATAAACTTCCTCCGGCGCCTCCACCCAAGGGTCTTCCAACTCCCCTGCTTCGATCGCCATCCCCAATAAATTTTTATCAATACTATAAGGAGAAGACTTTTTCACTGGAGCAGGAATACCATACTTTTCACCATAAGCAATAGTCTCCTCTCGACTCATTCCCCACTCCCGTGCTGGAGCAAGAATCTTGATTTTCGGGTTAAGTGCAGCAATAGCAACATCAAACCTTACTTGGTCATTACCCTTTCCAGTACAACCATGGGCGATCGCATCAGCACCATATTTTTCTGCTGCATCTACTAATATTTTAGCAATTAAAGGTCTAGCTAATGCTGTAGCTAAAGGATAACGATTTTCATATAGAGCATTTGCTTGAATAGCAGGAAAAGCATATTCTTTAATCAAAGGTTCGATAACATCTATAACCAAAGATTCTACCGCACCAGAATCTAATGCTTTTTTGCGGACTCCTTCTAACTCATCTCCCTGTCCTAGATCTGCGGCAAGAGTAATTACTTCTTTGACACCCCACTCATTTTTTAAGTAGGGAATGCAAACGGAGGTATCCACTCCACCAGAATAAGCTAATACAACTTTAGTGGCACGACTCATAGATTTTTCTCTAGAATTACAACTGGGTTTTTATTATGGGACTAAACCTGTAAAATTATTGTCAGGCAAAGTACAGATTCTAGAGTGTATCTTAACTGTGGGAAGAATGAAAAGCGGTTAAATAATTAATAATTAATAATTAATAATTAATAATTAATAATTAATAATTAGAGTCTGCTGATTAAATCTTAAATAATTACCAGATAAAGGTTTTAGCCTTTTTAGGTATTGAAAAAGTACATGGTTTTCAGCTATTCATGCTCAAAAGTTAGCATTTTTAGCGCATAGTTGGGCAAAAAATTCTCCCCTACTCCCCCTACTCCCTTTTCCCCTCCTGGGAGGGGTTAGGGTGGGTCCCCTACTCCTTAAAAAAGACTTTTTCAGCAAGTCCTAATTAACAATTACCTCTCCTTGAAAAGAAGAGGATTGACTCAAAGAAAAATTTTTCTTCACTTTTATTCCATTTATTGTAGGAGACAAAATGTTTTTCAGTGTAGTTATCCCCACTTATAATCGCAAACCGATTTTAGAAAAGTGTCTTCGCGCTCTGGAAAATCAGGATTATGACCGCCCAATTATAGATTATGAAGTAATAGTTGTCGATGATGGCTCGACGGATGACACTATCCCCTGGTTAGAAACAGAGGCCAAAGAGTTTCCCCATGTCCGACTATTTTCTCAGTCCCACCAAGGGCCAGCAGCAGCTCGGAATTTGGGTGTTGAGCAGGCCAAAGGAGATTTTATTATTTTTATTGATAGTGACCTGGTGGTGACAGATTCTTTTCTACAGTCACACGCAAATAGTTTGATTGCTCAAAAGTCAGATAATGTATTTACTTATGGCAGAGTTATTAATACTTGTAATTTTGATTTTCCGACTTCAGAACCTTATAAGTTGACTGATTTTTCAGCAGCTTTTTTTGCTACGGGAAATGTGGCGATCGCTTGTCGTTGGTTAATTGAAGCTGGATTATTTGATACTCGTTTTGAACAGTATGGTTGGGAAGATTTGGAGTTAGGAGTTAGGTTAAAAAATTTGGGTTTGAAATTGATTAAGTGTCCTGATGCTGTTGGTTATCATTGGCATCCACCTTTTTCTTTGGAGCAATTACCAGGAATGATTGAGCGAGAAATTCAAAGGGGAAAAATGGGAGTTTTGTTTTATCAAAAACATCCTACTTGGGAAGTAAAAATGATGATTCAAATGACTTGGCTGCACAAATTATTATGGGGAGTTTTATCATTAGGTGGGATATTAAATGAAAAGACAATGGCTGGTTTTTTGCAATGGTTAATTGACCGAGGTAAGTCACAATTGGCTTTAGAAATTTCTCGCATATTTTTGAATTGGTATAATGTACAAGCTGTTGTGCGATTCGCTAGCCTAAATTGGGACTAAAACCCAAGGGACGGTAATACTGGCCCATTTGCCAGGAAAACTGATTATTTATGTGGGTGAAGCGGGAAACCGTCAGTCCCACCTTCCAGGTGCAGGAGTGAAAGCATTTCCCCTACTACATAGACATAAGCAACCTATAGAGTAAAGCGGGGATAAAAGACAGAAACACTGGTAGTCGAATCTGGTGACTGTCAAGCAAGAGTCCATGCGTAACGCAAGTGAAGATACGTTTGAACCACCGTTAGTACAGATGGCCAAAACGACTGATTAAGGCCAAGCCAAAAGGCAAGGATAAGGCGTAGGCAATTAATAGCTTGACCTATAAGCACTGCTTAGAAACCCGGTGGAAAGTATTCACGCTAAAGACTCAAAACAATAGGTAATCGGAACGAATTAACTCCCAAAAATCTCTAGGACAGGTCGATAACCTAGTAGGTGCTAACCGTATGATTTCGGGAGAGGGATAGAGTCAGAAGCCAACGCCGATCCGTAATGGATTGGATATGCTGACAGACTCACGGTAACTTCAAGGAAATTGATTAAGTAGCAATGAATAAGGCTAAAGCACGGGAAAACCTGATGACGGAATGGAAGGACGTAAATTGGCGCAAAGCTGAGATACGAGTCTTTAAGTTGCAGCATAGAATATTTCGAGCGAGTGAACGTGGTGATGTCAAAGCAGTACGCAAGCTTCAGAAAACCTTGATTAGGTCATGGTCAGCAAGATTACTTGCGGTAAGGAAGGTCACTCAGGATAACCAAGGGAAAAAGACGGCAGGAGTGGATGGTGTCAAATCATTGTCCCCAAAAGCCCGTATGAACCTAGCAAACAACTTGAGAATTACTGGGAAAGTACGCCCGACACGGAGGGTAATGATTCCAAAACCAAACAGCGATGAGAAAAGACCCCTAGGAATACCGACAATGTATGACCGTGCCTTGCAGACGCTAGTGAAACAAGCGTTAGAACCAGAATGGGAGGCCAAATTCGAGCCAAACAGTTATGGTTTTAGACCAGGACGCTCATGCCACGATGCTATCGGAGCTATATTTAATAGCATTCGGTACAAAGCCAAATATGTGCTTGATGCGGATATATCAAAATGTTTCGACCGTATCAACCACCAAGCTCTGCTTAAGAAGGTCAATACATACCCCATCCTTAACCGGATTCTAAAACAATGGTTAAAAGCAGGATACATTGACCAG
Organism: Okeania sp. KiyG1; assembly: GCF_014132355.1. Classification (GTDB taxonomy): domain Bacteria; phylum Cyanobacteriota; class Cyanobacteriia; order Cyanobacteriales; family Microcoleaceae; genus Okeania. Next base: position 78,059 of record NZ_BLZO01000093.1, on the reverse strand, counting down.
GGAGATAATTTCTTCCCTACTAATAAGGGTACACCACAGGGAGGAACAATTTCACCTCTATTGGCAAACATTGCCTTACATGGTATGGAAGAACGGATTAAGGAATTTGCAAGAACCCTTAAAGGTGGCAAAAAAGCAAACCAGGATAAAATGAACCTAATCCGTTACGCCGATGACTTTGTGATAATCCATGAGGACTTAGGTGTGATTAAATCCTGCCAACAAATAATTGAAGAGTGGCTAAGTGACATGGGATTGGAATTAAAACCGGAAAAAACAAGATTAACCCATACTCTCAGAACACACGAGAAGGAAACTGGGTTTGAGTTTCTAGGATTCCACATACAACAGTACAAAGTAGGAAACTACAGAAGTGCAAAGAATCCGCACAAAGAAATTCTAGGTTTTAATACACTAATCACCCCCTCCAAAAAGTGCATCAAGGCTCATCTAAATAAAATCGGGGAAGTAATAGACACCCATAAGACTGCCCCACAAGCTGCCCTCATAAGCAAGCTGAACCCAATTATACGCGGGTGGTCAAACTATTACTCGACCGTAGTTAGCAAGGAAACATTTTCAAGATTAGATTACCTTGTGTATCAAAAACTAAGAGCGTGGGCAAAAGGTCGGGGAAAAGGTAGCATCAATAAGGACAAATACTGGAGAACGGTAGGCGAACAACATTGGTGTTTCAGTACAGAAAACGGATTAAGACTAAGAACACACTCAGAAACTCCCATTATTAGACATATCAAAGTCAAGGGAAAGGTTAGTCCGTACAATGGTGACTGGAAATATTGGAGCAAGCGTAAAGGGGAATATCCCGAAACACCCACAAGGGTAGCCAAATTAATGAAACGGCAAAAAGGGAAATGCCCTCACTGCGGTCTATATTTCACAGATACAGACATTGTAGAAGTTGACCACATAGTGCCTAAAAGTCTGGGTGGGAAAGATACCTACGATAACTTACAACTTTTACACAAACACTGCCATGACACTAAGACTGCATCAGATGGCTCCCTCCACAAGAGCCAGGACGAGAAAGTCTGAATGTATCTATAACAAGGATGGAGTTATTGAGGAGCCGGATGAGGTGAAAGTCTCACGTCCGGTTTTGAAGGAGAGGTAGGAGTGGAGACGCTCCTATCGACTCTAACTATGCTGCTGATTTGACATCCTCCCCGGCCTAAAGGCACGGGGATTCCTACTGAGCCGTAGATCTTCGGCGGGTTGACGCTTCTTAGGCTGCTGCTACTTTGACAGTAGTCTTATGCCTGCCTCCACGTCCGTTTAGAGTTTCCGAGTGCCCCCCGGCAACTTTTAGTACTATAGCATATATTCAATTTACTTGCAAATAAAAAGTCGCCCTAGAAGGGCGAGGCTTTAAACCCAATTTTTCGGTAAATATTAGACATTTTCAGAAAAGAGGGAGTAGGGAGTAGGGAGTAGGGAGAAAGAATTGATAATTTCTGTGCAATGGTTGATTTTATTTTTTATTATCACCAGATGTCTATTGAGCATAATAGTTAACTTAAGTACAATTGAAGAAAGTTTTAGGTAGTAGGTTTTAGGTTAATGATTCAACCCTTAAAGAAAGTTGTTAAAAAGTCGCCTTTCTAGGGCGAAGCTTGAAACTTAATTTTCCGGTCATATTTTTTCTACAACCTACAACCTACAACCTACAAAGTTTAGAGCGTAGCAACGATAATGATTGAACCTGATTTTCCTCATATTGTACTGGCCTTTAACTATAAGGGTTGGAAAGTTGAAATTGACAAAGGTGAAATGGATGGATGTCCTACTTATGCAGCTTGGGCAAACTATAATTTGGGTTGCGTTGTGGCAGTACCTTATGCTTCTTCTAGACAAGAGGTAGTTAAGCGTGCCAAGCAATGGATTGATGCCCGAAATAATCAGAAAATAAATTAGTAAAAAATATAAATTATTATATAAAACAACAATAACTTAAACAATCAGTAATTTAGTCATTATTTATTCAAAATTACCAAATAATTAGGGTTTGTTGAAAAAGTATTTTTGCTATTTTTAGTAATCAGTAGGGGCGATTTCCTACGGAATGCTCCGCAAACGTGAATCGCCCGTACAGTAGTTAGGAGGAACGGGAAATAATGAGGAGGAAGTCGGATATATTTATCCCTCGATTTTTCAATGCTTTGATCTTAGATCAGTAAGCCCTAATTAAAGTTTAAAGCCTCTCCTTTAAAGGAGAAAAAATTTTCCCTACAGCGTCAATCCTCTCCTTGAAAAGAAGAGGTAATTAATAATTAATAATTAATAATTAATAATTAATAATTATTGAACTTCCTTAAAAGCCATAATCCTAATTCGCTTATAATCAGCCGTCCACCTACCCTTCTTATATAGATGAGGACGCAATCTATTTTCAATATCATCAATAATAATACTTTGCTTTTTTTCAGGAATTCCTTCAAAGAAACAAGTTGCAAACATCTTCAGCCAATTACGCAGACCATATTCTCCATCCTCAAGTTTAGTTGGTCTTTCTAATAAACTAGCAAAAGTCAACACAAAACCTTCTGATTCTAAGAGAGTAGCATATTCTCCAATACTAGGAAAATACCAAGGATTAAGTTGTTTATTACTACTATAACCAGCAGCATCTAAAGCTTCATAAATACTTCTAATAATTGTTTGAACATTACCTTTTCCACCAAACTCACTAACGAAACGACCCCCAGGTTTCAGGACGCGCCAAATATTACAGATAACTTTTTTCTGTTCTTTAATCCAATGAAGTGCTGCATTAGAAAACACAGCATCAAATGTTTCTTTTAAGTCTATATTACCTCCATCTCCTACTAAAAATTTAATATCTGGATAACAACTATTTGCTTTTTCAATCATAGTTGGAGCATTATCAATTCCTAAAACTTTTGCTCCCTTTGTAGTGATTTTATAGGTCAGATGACCTGTACCACAACCAAGGTCAAGAATTTTTTCTCCAATCTGAGGACTGAGCAATTCTAATAAATCTATTGCCAAATTAGAAACAAAAGAATGTTTACTTTCATACAGTTCTGCATTCCACTCATTGAAAAATATATTTGGGAAGTTGTTAGTTGTATTATTTTCCATAGCACTATGAGGAGTAGCTTATTCAATAGATTATACTTGAAGACAAGCTAATAACCGATAGAATCAAAAGTTAAAAATGCCAAGACCCTACCTCACCAGTTAAGAGATGCAGAGACTTACTCCCTACATCAAATCAATCAATAGAAAGGACGATCGCCAAGACAGTCAAAAGTAAGACTTAACTGATTAATTTTAGATAGTTTGAATTAGGAAAAGTTGTTTTTGCTCTTGAAGCGATTGAGTAAAATTACTCTAATTATCGGGATAAAACTATGATGATTTAAGTAATAATACCATAAGCATTTCCTGCGGAATGCTGTGCAAACAGCTATTAGCAGTCAGCTAGCCTCCTCCGGAAGAACTACGCTCTTCAGCAATTAGTAATTAGTAATTACTTCTAAGGTTTAGTCAGGGGACGCATGCCAGTAACTTTCATTCTTTCTCAATTTCAAAGGTTGCTTTTACCTTCCTCAAAATTAATAGCTGAAGTCCGCAGTTCCGACCTAGGAGGCTAGCTAATAGCTGACGGCTAAATGCTTACCTAAATAACACAGGAGCATGAAAGCCATCGTCTTTTAAGCGATGGATGAAAGGCGAGGAGTCGGATGTTAAGGAAATGTATTTTATTTTACCGAAAAGAATAGCTCAATTATGTCAAGAGTATGGAATAATATTTATAGAAACACCAACGCCAGTTATACAAGTGTCGCTTCATTTTTAGATGGTGACTATCTACCTAATTATGGTGAAAAACTCGGTGCTTCCTTGCTCGGACTCAGGTTCCGAGCAAGGAAGCACCGACCCTACGGGCCAATGATTGGAAACCGTCACCGAAAAGAATAAAGCGATGCAGCGCCGCCAAAGGGGGTTTCTCCCATGAGCGACTGCATCAAGACAGCGTGGTTTGTATAAAGCAGGTAATAATTGGTGTGAAGACTGCAGACTGTAATGGGGCTACAAATATCATCACCAAATGTAAGCCGCAAAGCTAAGTTTAGACGCTATGCCGACTGTGTAGGGGCACCGCGGACATCGTCCCCAAAGAGTGTATCTTTGGTCAGCGCTCGAACAGACGGAGCAACACGGATTTATCGGTGTTGCGTAGTATCTACTTAGAATCCCCTCGGCAATAGCTGCGGGGAGTAGTCAAATAATACCTTTCTATTAAATCAAAAATCATCCATCCAGACTTAACTAATTAATTTAGATAGTTTTAATTAGGAAAAGTTGTTTTTACTCTTGAAGCAATTGAGTAAAATTACTCTAATCATCAGGATAAAATTTAGATGATTTAAATACAATAATACCTGTAAAACCTCAAATTTGTATTCAGTATAGTTGGAATCTAAAACCATTTTGTGCTAATAAATGTATCCTGTCCTAATATTGACTATTGAAATAAAGTATGTGATTTAGGAGTATGGCTTATGGCAGGTAGTGAAGTTGGTGCAGATTTATGGATTAGCGAGTATATCACACCTTGGGATATTTATGTTCATGGCGTTACTGAGGTACTTGCCTACAAAAAAACTGCCTATCAGGATATGTACATTATAGACACAGGTATTTACGGTAAAGCACTGGTTCTTGATGGTAAATGGCAATCTTCTACAGGAGACGAATTTTTGTACCATGAACCCCTGGTACATCCGGCCATGATTTTTCATGGATCTCCTAGTAAAGTTCTTGTTCTTGGTGGTGGTGAAGGAGCAACTATTCGAGAGGTCTTACGTTGGCTAACAGTAGAACAAGTGGCCATGATTGACATTGATGGAGAAGTGGTTGAAGCTTGTCGTCAACATTTACCTGAGATGCACGCTAATGCTTTTGATGACCCTCGCCTCAAATTGGTCATTGGTGATGCTTTAGAATTTTTGGATACTTCTAGTCAAATTTGGGATGTAGTTATCTCTGACCTTTCTGACCCTATTGAAGAGGGACCTTCATTTCAGTTATTTACAAAGGAATACTTTGAAAAGATTCTACAGGTGCTTACCCCTGAAGGGTTTTTTATTGTGCAAGCTGGCCCTGTTTCCCCAGGAGAAATGAAACTTCATACTCGAATTGTGAATACAATGAAAGAAGTTTTTCCTTATGTCCAATCTTATAGTAGTTATGTTCCTACTTATGGACAACCTTGGGGTTTTGTAATGGGTTCAAGAGAAATGATTAATAGTCGTCCTGACCCAGAAACAGTTAATCAAATTCTGAGAGAAAAAACTACTGGTGGGTTTCGGATGTTGGATGGGACTACCTTATTGGGGATTTTACAAGTACCTAAACATTTGCGGGAAGCGATCGCTACTGAGACGGAGGTATATACTTTAGCAAAACCTCCAAAATTTTTCGGAAAAGGTTCTACTAACAGTTGAAGCTATAGAAGAAGGAAGAAGGAAGAAGGAAGAAGGAAGAAGATTAACTATATAAAATTCCTTTGTTTCGGCTATTCTATAATTCCTGGCCTTTGTGGCGACTGCCACATACTGAAAGAACAATAGTTTAAAAATTACAAGAGTAACTAAAATGACTATACTACGAATTCTAGCTGCTATATTTTTACCGCCTTTAGGTGTTTTCTTGACCGTTGGTCTCGGCGGTGCTTTTTGGATTAATCTTCTCCTAACTATTTTTGGTTTTTATATTGGTGGTATTGTTCATGCTGTTTGGGTTATTGCCAAGCATGATCGATAATTTTTCAGTCAAATAATTTAGGTGTAGAGGTAGGGGTAGGTTTTTTGACTATTTCTAAGTTATAGCCAATCATAATATTAGCCTAAACCTATTCTCTACTAAAATACAGCTAATTTTTATACTTTAAATTCTTTAATTACGAAAAAAGGACGAGAGTTTGAAAGACACGTCTTTTTAAAGCGTTGATGAAAAACGAGGGGGGAATTTTAACACCTTAAAAAGTTGTCCTGCATTTATTCTTTAATGGGAGCATAGTAATATGGAGGTGCTCAAGATGTATGGATGCCAACAAGAGTTAATTAAAAGTCCAGACAATGTCCCGTTTTTAGAATACTTATGTATTACAGCAAATAAGCTTATTAATTGTGGGATTTATTTAGCTAGACAATGGTATTTTAAGTTTGGGTATATTATAGGAAAATACGACTTAGAAAAAGCTCAAATCTAATACAAATTATCAGTTTTTGTATTCTCAAGCAGCACAACAAACTCTTAGAGGGGTAGCAGAAGCATTTAAGTCTTATAAAGAACTTTCTCATAAGTACGCAAAAGGAGAATTAACTGATCGACCTCAATTGCCTAAATACCGTAAAAAAGGAGGAATGGCAGTTATAAATCACCCTAAACAAGCTTTAAAGTTGGAATTGGGTAAAGTTAAATTACCTCTGGGACGAAAGGTTAAAGCAGCATTTAAAATTGACAGTTTTTTCTTAGATTTTCCAAGTAATCTTGAGTTTAAAGAAATCAGAGAAATTAGGATTTTGCCGCGTAATGGTTGCTTTTATGTCGAATGGGTTTATGAGTTAAAAGCTGCTCAACCTCAGTTATATAAAGCCAAAGTCTTAGGCATTGACCACGGGGTTGATAATTGGTTAAGTTGTGTCTCAAATGTAGGAATAAGCTTCATTATTGATGGTAAACACCCACCCCTTTAGTTCCCCTCCCGGGAGGGGATAGGGGTGGGTTGGTACAACAAACAAATTGCGACAATTAAAGAAGGTAAACCCCAAGGATTTTGGTCAAAAAACTAGCTGGCATAACTGAGAAACGCAATCGACAAATGCGGGATGCTGTCAATAAAGCAGCAAGATTAGTTATCAACAACTGCTTAAAATATGGCATTGGTAGAATTGTTTTTGGTTGGAATAAGAGGCAAAAAGATAGTATTAACATTGGAGGCAAAAACAACCAAAAGTTTGTACAAATTCCTACAGCAAAACTCAAAGAACGGATTAGTCAGTTATGCGAATTGTACGGCATAGAATTGATAGAAACCGAAGAATCTTATACTTCACAAGCATCGTTTTTAGATGATGATTTCTTGCCAACTATCGGTGAAAAACCCCAAAGCTGGAAAGCGTCTGGAAAACGAATTAAGCGATGCAGCGCCGTCAAAGGGGGTTTCCCCCATGAGCGACTGCATCAAGACAACGAGGTTTATATCAAACTCAATGTGGTTTATTAGTTAATGCAGATATTAATGGCGCAGCTAATATCCTCAAAAAAGTAGCGACAACTTTGAAATTTTCTCTCAAAGGAGTCAGTAGAGGCACTTTGATAATGCCTTTAAGAATCCAATGGATGGATTGCTTAAGAATCCCCTTACCTTTAGGTCGGGGAGTATCAATGGCGACTCATAACGTAAGCATTTCCTGCGGACTGCTGCGCAAACAGCGGTCAGCTATTCCTACGGAATGCTGCGCAAACAGCTTTATTACCTTTAGTGGGCAATTTAAGCTCATTGTTCTTGTGCTTCAGTTCTTTGTTTACAGCAGTTTTCATTTGGGTAGGCCACAGTAGGGACGTTCCATGGAACGTCCCTACAAGGTTTAATGTGTGAAGATGTGGTTCATCAATGAGCAAAAGCGCTGTAAAAAGCTGAGAGCTGACCGCTCATAGCTGAATGCTTACCTCATAACTGATAAATGATATTATAGAGAAACTACATTTACTAGACAAGCCAGGTAATAATGACAACACTAAATCTTCAAATATCTATAGAAAAACTAGCTCCTCTCGCATTAAAGAACAAGATATTAATAATAGTTCATTTGGCAAAGTATTTAGCGACCATATGTTAGTTGCTGACTACAGGGATGGTAATTGGCAAGATGTGAAAATTGTTCCTTATGGCAATATTCCAATGGCTCCTTCTCTGTCAGCTCTGCATTATGGTCAGGCGGTTTTTGAAGGTTTAAAAGCTTATCGAAGTCCCACAGGAAAACCTTTACTATTCCGCCCACAAGCTAATTATAAACGGATAAATGAATCAGCTTTTCGATTATGTATGCCACCTATTCCTGAAGATATTTTTCTGGATGGTTTAAAGGAATTAGTTAGGCTAGATTCTGACTGGATTCCTACTCAGTCAGGTAGTGTATTATATATTCGACCTGTTTATTTTGCTACAGATGAATCTGTTGGTCTTAGACCAGCAAATAGTTATAAATTTATTATTATTTCTTGCCCTGTAGGTGCTTATTATTCAGAACCGGTTAAGTTAATTGTTACAGATAAATATATACGAGCTGCTGAAGGTGGAACAGGTTCTGCTAAATGTGCTGGTAATTATGGTGGTAGTTTATTAGCAGATCAAGAGGCTAAACAACAAGGTTATGATAATGTTTTATGGTTGGATGGGAAGGAAAAAAAATACGTTGAAGAATGCGGCACAATGAATGTGGCTTTTGTTATTAATGATGTTGTTATTACTCCTAAATTAACTGGTACTATTTTACCTGGAATTACTAGAGATAGTGTATTAACTTTATTGAGAGATATGGGTGTTAAAGTTGAGGAAAGATTAATTTCTATTGATGAAGTCGCAAAAGCTTATGAAGATGGTAATCTTTCTGAAGCATTTGGTATGGGAACTGCTGCTACAATTGCTCATATTTCTACTATTAATTATCAAGGTAAAGATATGATTTTACCTCCTGTTTCTGAACGAAAATATGCTCCTCAAGTATTGCAAAAATTAGAAGATATTAAAACTGCTAAAGTGACTGACCCTTACGGTTGGGTTTATCCACTGTAAACTATCGGCTACTATAAATTGGTCTTGGGATGAGATGAAAACTAAAAATTATGACTTGATTCACTAATATGAATTTTCTATCATCCCATAATTTTTATATGTTAAATATAGTTAACTTTCTATTGTATTTAGTATCAAAAATATTCTGGGAATGATTGAAAGATAGAGAAGCTAAATATAAATATGTATAACAGTCTGATTTTCTACAAATAATTTAAGATTGCTATAGAGTAGGGATTTTTCCTCTACAAAAAATCTGAATCTCCACTCACTCATTAAACAACTGTTTGTCAAATAAATATTAAACCATGTATGGTGCGAAGTGTGTTATGCCAATTTAAGGTGTTGCTGATTCTGGGTATGATTTGATGATTTTGGATTTGGGATTTGGGATTTGGGATTTTGGATGGTTTGAACTACTTGTTAATATTAACTGTTCCCTGTTCCCAGTTAAATGTTCCCTCCATACCTATAACCCACATTCCGCACTTCAAGAGCGTAACATGAAAATTAGTATAAAATCCTGAGGTTGCTTAAGTATTTATACTATATAAATTATCTTCATTTACCTTGATCGGGAGTCAAATTCTCAGATTACTTATGCCAGCATAAATACTTACTGAATCGTTGATTCCCATTGACCACTATAATTTACTTCTTACTTCTTACTTCTTACTTCTTACTTTTGACTTTTGACTTTTGACTTTTGACTTTTGACTTCTTACTTTTGACTTATATTTTTATGCTACATTTTGTGGTGCGGAATGTGGGCTATAAACCTACTTTCATACCTTAATTCAGCAATGCCAAATGTTTGTTAAAAATGGTAGGGACGTTGTATGCAACGTCTCTACGGAATAAGGAAGAAGCAAGAAGGAAAAGGGGATAAATATTGAAAAAAATGGAAAAACTATTTGGTATAACTACTCTCAATTAATTCATGGTAAAACAAAAAAATTAAGTCAATATTATCTATATTTGTATCTATATTTGAGGCTCCTATCGGATTATTAGCAGGGGCAACTTACCATCTTCGTGCTTTAATAATATTTGTCAAAAATCCAAAGTTAATAGGTTATATAGTTGTTCCAATTTTGATTAATATCGTGGTAGGTATTCTCCTTTATATTAGTTTACTCCTACCAGGAATTGATTTAATTAATACTATTTTTAATAACTTATCTTTAAGCTTTGATGCTTTTATTGCTCAATTACCAAAATGGTTACACTTCTTAAGTTATATAGATAATATTTTAGATAAACTTGTACAATTCATTCTATTCGTAATATTATTGCTAATAATTGGATTTTTGTTAGTACAATTTGGAACTATTCTAGGTTCACCTTTTTATGGTCAACTTTCTGAACAATTAGAAAAAATTAGAACTGGTACATTGCCTGAAGCACCGCCAGGCTTATTAGGCTCTCTCAGAGATATTTGGCGAGCCATCCTTTTTGAGCTAAAAAAAATTGGATTACTGTTAGTAATAGGTTTGCCGATGTTGCTACTCAACTTTTTGCCTGGAGGCTCTTTAATAGCAACTATTGGTGGTATAACTTTAACAACTTCCATTGTTTGTCTTGACTTTTTTGATGGATTTTTGGAGAGAAGAAAATTAAAATTTCGAGAGAAGTTAAAAGTAGTGCGTCGTAGTTTACCAGCAAGTGCCACTTTTGGGTTAATTTGTCAAGCTTTAATTACCATTCCCATAGTTAACTTCTTAGGTATTCCACTATGTGTTGCAGCAGGGACTTTATTTTGTTGCGATCGCGTCTTACCGAATTTACTGCCAGATAATCAAGTTTGAAGAAGGTTTTAGGTTCAATTTTTATCCTTTGATTCAACTATTCAAAAATTGTAGACCTAAAACCCAAAGAAGCGTAATAATTATAATCCTGAAAAAAAAGGGCTTATCTAGATGAAACAGAAGTTCATTTCATCTCAACGTTGGTTGGAGACCCGCGCTCTCCCCTAGGGGAGCGTCGTCCGCGAAAACCAATCAATCTTGCGGTTTTACAGACAGTATGTTAAAGTTTAAATCTTTAGTAAGTAAACACATAGATGGTTGAAAAAGCGTATAAATTTAGGTTTTACCCAACTTCAGAACAGGAAAATCTGTTGCGGAGAACCTTGGGATGTGTACGCCTGATCTACAACAAAGCTTTAGCTGCCAGAACTCAAGCTTGGTATGAAAGACAAGAACGGGTAGGATATGCCCAAACTTCAGCTATGCTTACCAACTGGAAAAAGCAGGAAGAGTTAAAATTTTTAACAGAAGTAAGCTGTGTCCCATTACAGCAAGGCTTAAGACATCTACAAACTGCTTTTACTAATTTTTTTAGTAAACGTGCTAGATATCCTAATTTCAAGAAAAAGCGGAATGGTGGTAGTGCTGAGTTCACAAAGTCTGCATTTAAGTGGAAAGATGGTCAAGTCTATTTAGCTAAGTGTGCTGACCCATTAGCTATTAGATGGAGTAGGCAATTACCACCAGGTTGTGTACCTAGTACAATCACAGTCAAACTTGACCCCAGTAGTAGATGGTCTTTGTGTTTGAGAATTAATGACACCAGAGATTTAAAACTCAAGCCAACTAAGAAACAAGTAGGCATTGACTTAGGGATTACTAACCTATTAACTACAAGTGATGGAGAAACATTTGCTAATCCTAAGAATATAAACAAATTACACAAAAAACTTAGATTAGCGGGGAAGTCTCTAAAGAGAAAAACGAAGGGATCTAATAACTATCAAAAAGCCAGACTAAAATTAGCCAGGATACACGCAAAAATTAAAGACTCAAGACTTGATTACACCCATAAGCTAACTACTCAACTGATTAGAGAAAATCAAACTATTGTGGTTGAGGATTTAGCAGTAAAGAGTATGGTGAAAAAGCGGTGCGACCCCGCGACGACGCCAGTCGCAAGCGGTCGGACCCCGCGACGACGCCAGTCGCAAGGGAACGCCGACCAAGAGAGGGAACGCCGACCAAGAGAGGGAACGCGCACCAAGAGACCATAAGTTAGCCAAGGCAATAAGTGATGCCAACTGGTCCGAGTTACTCAGGCAGTTAGAATACAAGGCTGAATGGTATGGGCGCGAATTAATTAAGATTGATAGATACTTTCCTAGTTCCAAACGTTGTTCTAATTGCGGTCATGTAGTGGATAAATTACCTTTAAATATCAGAGAGTGGGATTGTCCAGAGTGTGCAGCTCACCATGACAGGGACATAAACGCAAGTATCAATATTTTGGCTGCGGGACTCGCAGTGTCAGTCTGTGGAGCGACCGTAAGACCTTCTGGGAGCAAGTCTCCGAAGGCGGGTGCTATGTTAGCGCAGCTCCTCCGGAGGAGGAAACAGAAAGCCCCTAGCAGTGATGTTAAGGAATCCCGCGCTGTCTCGTAGAGCAGCGTTGGGAGGATGTCAATTAGATTCTAGTTCAAACAATACTAGATCATCCGAGTCATAGCAGATACTTTTGTAATCTTTTCTTTATCCAAGCCTTCGAGTTCTCCAAGCTTTAACCATCCCTCTTTTACTAAGCCAGCCAGAGCAAAAATCACAGTTGCATTTCTAGAGTCATACTTACCATCTAGATCGTATCTTCTGGCACTGAGGAAATCATGTAGATACCATAAATCATTAAATTCTTGAATACCACTTGCTTGTTGACGCACTGTTGTGACTAAAGCATTGATTTCTCGTTCCTTAGCTTTAGATAAAGCTGTTTGGGCAATCTTTTCTTCTGCTATGGACCACTGAGTATCAGTAAGTTGCATCATCTTTCTTATTTCTTAAAAATCTATGTGTGATTATGATTTTTTATGTAGTTGCTAATCATAGCATATATAATTTAATTCAGTAGCTAGGTAAAATAAAATTTATATTAATTTACAAACCACATTCTGCACTTCAATTTGTAAAATGAAAATCAGTATAAAATCTGTAGCTTGCTTCAGTATTTATACTATATAAATTATCTTCATTTACCGAAAAATTGTGGGCATTAGCCTCCCCCTTTTAAGGGGATAAAAAAAAGAATATTCGCCAAGGTCAAGCCTCTTGCTTTTCGTTTGTCATGCTGCGCAAACAGCTAGATGTACTGATAACTGATAACTGATAACTGAAATGACCTCGATCCGGAGTCAAATTCTCAGTTAAATATTAAGCATAAATACTTGCTGAATCTTTGACTCCTATTGACCACTATAATTTTCTTCTTACTTCTTACTTCTTACTTTTGACTTCTTACTTTTAACTTTTAACTTATGTTTTGTCGTGCGGAATGTAGGTGACAAGGCGATTTTATTAAGTCCTATAAAAAAAAAGAGTGTTCTGTTTAAGGACACTCTTTAAAATTTATTTGTATCTTAATTTTCCTGGAGTTAAATATCTTTGCTAAAATTAGCTCCAACTACTATAATTACTGATTACCTATCTCTTTCTACCGGGCCAAATTCAACAACTCCTTAGCAGAGGCCAACAAGTCGATCGCCACAAAGAAAATTTTACCTTCAGCATTAAGCAAAAATCTCCAAGCAATATTCATACCCACACCAGCTCCAAACCAAGGAGTTTGGCATTTACCAGTAACCTTAATCTGAGTAAAACCATCCTCAACAGGTTCAGAAATTCCTTGCTCTGGGATTAACTTGAGGTTCTGACATTCTTCTTGGAAGAATCGCAAAATGGCATCTTTGCCCACAATTGGTCTACGGAAAGGAGGTTGTAGTCCACCATCCGGAGTGAATAACTCAATCAATGCATTAAAATCATTGGCATTCAAGTTATTCATGTAATTCAAGATAGTAGGATTATCAACACCTTGAATCGTAACTTTACTTCGCTCTGCCATATTCTGTGGAGCAACAACTGGCTCAGAAACTCGGGTATAGTTGCCCAAATTTTTAACATCAAAACCCATATCAATCACAGAATTTCTCAAAACAGTGATTTGCTGACCAGAATCTAATCCTTGAATAGTGCCCAAAACCGCTGAAGCATTAGCAGAAAGCTGATAACCTTCTGGTATAGGAGCAACAAGTCCCTGATTCATCCATTCTCCAAGTTGATACCAAAAGCCCAACTTAATGTTTGGAGTCCAAGTAGCGTAGGTACGACAGATTGGAGTATCGGCGCGGTTAGCCAAGTCACACATTACTTGGGTTTGCTCCTGAAAGCTCATTTGCTTAATTTCATTCATAGTTATTTCTGCCAGCTGCATATTGGCAGCTCCAGGAGCAGCAATTGTGATAGTTTTACCCATTTCCAGGTAGGCGAACCAAATGAGAGCTAGTTGGTCTTCTGCACTTAGCTGACTGAAGCGAGCAATGGTTGCTGGCACTGCGTCAGCAGATAAGGTACTGGGAAAGATATTACGAGCTGTATCAATTGAAAATGGCATAGGTTTATCTTAATAAAGGAATCAAAAATTCAAAATCAGAAATACCCACACTTTTCATTTTAAATGGGGTGGGTGGGGATTATCGGAAATTTAGAAATACCCACACTTTTGATTTAAACTAGGGTAGGTGGAAATTATTAGGAAAATCCTTCCTTGTGAACCACTATTTCATCGTAACATTACTTTACATTTTTCATACAGATAGGAATATCTTAGAAAACTATGCTCAACAGAATTGCTAATCAGATTAGAAAGTCCTTCCCAGCACCAGAAGTTAGCGCTCACTGCGATGGCCCTTGCGGTGTTTATGACCCTGCTTCTGCTCGCATTTATGCTGAAGCAGTATTGTCTATGACTAAGAAAATTCTAGATCTTGACCCAAAAGCAGGAGACCATAAGACTGCTAATACTCTTTCTCGCTATATTGCTATTAAGGAAGAGCAAGCTCAGAAGACTAAGGAAGATTTACTGATTCTCTGGACTGATTATTTTAAGCCTGTACATTTAGAAAAGTATCCAGACCTCCACGATACTTTTTGGAAGGCTGCTAAACTTTGTTCTGCTTGTAAAGTGGAAGTTAGTTTGGAGCACGCTACTGAGTTACTAGCTGCTGTGGAGAAAATCCACAATATTTTCTGGGCCACTAAGGAAAGAGAAGTAACCTGGTACAAGGCTAGCTAAATTTTTTTAATTTCAGGTGGTAGGCAAAAATATTGATACAAACAAGCGACAATAAAGAGTTATTGTTATGGTTGTTTAGATTGCGTCAACGCTTTTGTGTTACAGGGTTTTCTATGTTTCCCTTACTCAAACCAGGGGAGGATATTCTTGTTGACACTAAAGCCTACCGCCGCTGTTTACCTGAAATAGATGATTTGGTGGTGGCTAAACATCCCCATCGCCCAGATTTAAAAATAATTAAGCGGGTTGCCTTTGTTGATGAAAATGGCGACTGCTTTTTGGTAGGAGAAAATAGGGAAGAAAGTAGCGATAGTCGTTCTTTCGGTTTTGTCAGTTCGCAACAGATAATTGGTAGAGTTACTAGCAAATTTCCTTAGAAAAGAAAGTCAAAAGTCAAAAGTCAAAAGTCAAAAGTATTTTCAAGTCAAAAGTCAAAAGTCAAAAGTTAAAAGTATTTTCAAGTCAAAAGTCAAAAATAAAAAGTCAAGTATTATATCAAATCCGTTGGCTAAAGCCAAAAATTAAAAGTCAAAATTCAAAATTCAAGAGTCAAAAGTTATATCAAAATCTGTTGGCTACTGTTGCCAAGAAAAAGTTATAGTCATTTAACTTTAGATTGAGACAAAGCTTTCTTGCTCTGAGGAAGTTTCAGACGAAAAAATGTCTCATTTTTAAGTTAAACAACTATAAAAGTCAAAATTCAAAATTCAAGAGTCAAAAGTTATATCAAATCTGTTGGCTACTGTTCCCGAGAAATCGAAGTAATATAATCAAGTTAAAAGTCATACAATGCGTAAGGATATTTTACCAGGGAACAACGACGTTAACGCCACTACTGTGGTTTAGCGAAATGAAAACCGCTGTATAGAAGTCGGGAATTTAAACCCAAGCTTTTAGTGTGCTGAAATGCTGATAGCTATTCAATAATGGATAATTGATAATTGATAATTGATAATTACCTCTCCCTAAAAACGGATAGGATTGAATAAAAGGAAAAAATTTATTTTTTCTCCTTGAAAGGGAGGCTTTAAACCTGAATTATTTAATTATTTAATTATTAATTCTTCGGTAAATAGGGCTTGCTGATTAAATCTAAAAGCAGTGACATATAAAGATTTTAGCTTTTTTGGGGTTTAAAAAAGTACCTGGTTTTCAGTCTAAAACCCACATTCCGCACGTCAATTTGTAACATTAAAAGTAGTATTAAATTTCTATTATTGGTAAATGTTTATACTGTATAAATTACTTCTCAAAAGTCAAATTTTCAGTTAAATACTAAGCATAAATACTTGCTGAATTATTGACTCCTATTGACCACTATAATTTACTTCTTAACTTCTTACTTCTTACTTCTTACTTCTTAATTTCTTACTTTTAACTTTTGACTTTTGACTTCTTAATTTCTTACTTTTGACTTTTGACTTTTGACTTTTGACTTACTTTTAACTTCCCCCTAACGGCACTAGACTTCAGAAGTTCCGATCGCTTCTATTGCTATTTTTAATAACGAATGATGTGAATATCTTTTAAAAGAATTAATAACGCTTCATCCAACTTAGCTTCCAAATCTTGATTTTGAATATCTACAATTATTTGATAGAGAAGTTCAAAAGTAATACGTTCATCTTTGATCAAAACAACATATTCGCCATTATCTGTATTTTTAAACTTATCTAATTCTGCCATACTTTTTTCACCACTAACTTGATACCCCCTAGCATCTCGATATAGATAAAACTTGAGGTGAGAATTTCTTGCTACTAATTCATTCCAGTTAGTCATCCGAGAAAAAAAGGCGTTACCTCCTTCATATAAAAAACCTATAGCATAGCCTTGAGTTTCTGTTTGAATAAGCAGGTGGTCTGGAATTTTTTTCGGTCTATCAAAGGCGAGAAAATCTAACTTGAGAGATGGTTGAATTATTTTCAAAGATTCAAAAATTTTCTCCAATTTTCCTCGGTCATCACTACTTGTAATAATTTGAGACTCACTATATTCTTCTTCTATTTGCTGATATTTTTGATTCAGGTAATCTCCGATGATTTTATTTGTATCAGCTTGAGTCTCCTGATGAATATATTTTTGATTATTTTGCTCAATTTTTGTTTCTAGATTAGATTCAATATTCAGTTTTTCAGCTATCTTCAGAACAAGTTCTTTAATCTGCTTAATATCTGAGACAAAATTTTGTAAATTGGAATTATTCTGTAGTTCAATATAACTATTTGTCTCTACTTTCAGATAATCTGGCAGTGGAATATTATGAATTTTATAATTATAGAAATCTGCAGCAGAATTAATAATTGAGCGGATAGAATTTTTACTTAATATCTTCTCAATTTCTTGTGGTTCAAAAAGTTGATCAATCGGTAGATTAATAGACTTAGATTTTTCATTAAGAATTGTTATTAGCTGTTCTTCAGATGGCTTATTCAAGAATACTTGACATTGAGAAATTCTATCTACAATAGAATCATCAAACTCTTGTTTAAACTGTTCCCATCGGTCGGGGAATAAATTTAGGATAATCAAGCTATTAGGAATATGAGTAAAAATTTCTTTAATTGCTTCTCCAAAACTGTGCAAAAGATTCTGATTATATTCCCTACCTAAACCTTCTAATTGGTCAAAAACAATAATCAAAGGTTCGTCTAAAAGTGATAAATAACCCAATACTTTTAACGCTTCTAGAGATACTTCCTCCCGATTGATACTTTTATTCCAAGATGCTATTTTAACTTTATCTAATAATTTTTGAGGTACATCATTCATTGCTAACCATTCTCGAATGATGCGACGATAATCTATAGCTCTATACCCGCAAAACTTGATAATTCCTTTGAATATTTCTGGTGCATATCCTGCCGTTGAATAATTTGTACTCCACCACAGATTAGCTCGATTTTCTATATGTTCCCAAAACTCTCGTTTTCCTTGCGTATCTGATGATAAAAAAGAGAGTAATTCCAGGTTTCCATTTTTGACTAACTCTATAACTGTATGGTCTTTTTTACTTTCTTTTTTTGGGTACAAATCTGGATTTTCTATAATAATTTCTTGAAAAATTTTGGCACAACTATTAGCAATCAAATATTCTAATTGAGTATAGTTAATTTTTGGAATACACCTAATAAGTGATTCAAGTATACGACTATAAATATGATAAATAATAGCATCTGGATTATTAGGCTGACGGATAAATAAAAGTCGGTTAGTTTTTAATCTACTATTTGCTAGTCGCATCATTAGGTGAGTTTTGCCAAACCCTGGTTCCCCTACAACAACAACCCCTTTACTTTGATGATTAATATCTTGCTTAATATCTTTGAGAGTAGATTGTATTCTATTAAATTCTTGACTAAAAACATTATCTGCATCGCTATGTGTCTGAAAAGGATGATCGACTCGACTACTTCCAAATGGATTTTTCCTTTTTTGTAGTTGGGATTGAAAATGTAGCTCGATCATAGGCACTTATAAGCAAAGTTTTGATAATCTAAATTATTATATCTTCTTTTGATACTCAAAAGAAATATTTTGGGCTAAATATTAAGACTTCTCATAAATCTATCAGAAGTTAGAAAAAAGAGGCATAGAACTTACGCATTTATCAGTCAATGCTTTGATATTTAATCAGCAAACCCTATTTACTCATGTAGAAGCGATGTAGCTACCGCACTTGCCCTGCCAACACTATATTAACTTTTCAATCCAATTATCATCCTGTGAAGCTCCAAAAAAAACGGGAAGGTATTTCTCCCTTGCATTCCCCAAAAAATCGTGATAGTATTTTATTATTGGGTGCAACACGCCCCTACGCATGACTTTTTCTTCAACCAAAAAACAGCATATCGCCACTGAATATATATAGAAGGGATACTCAGACCATCAAAGCACCAGAAAAGTTATCATCCTGTGAAGCACTTTAGTAAAGAAGTGGCGACACCGAAAATTTTTCACCCCATCAGCCAGACAAGGATTTGGTCACGGATACAGGGATGATTAATCTGCATCTTGTGAAGCTCCAAAAAAAGCGGCAAGGTATTTCCCCTGGCATCCCCAAAAAGCGAGTGTGTAATTCCGAGGTCTCCTCGGAATGAAAGACACACTCAAGACAAATCGTGATAGTATTTTATTATTGGGTGCAACACGCCCCTATGCATGACTTTTTATTCAACCAAAAAACAGCATATCGTCACTGAATACATATAGAAGGGAGACTCACACCATCAAAGCATCAGAAAAATCATCATCCTGTGAAGCACTAAAAAAATAAATAGAAGCGATCGCTATATTAACTTTTCAATCCAATTATCATCCTGTGAAGCTCCAAAAAACGGCAAGGTATTTCCCCCTTGCATTCCCAAAAAAATCGTGATAGTATGTAATCATTGGGTGCAACACGCCCCTACGCATGACTTTTTATTCAACCAAAAAACAGCATATCGCCACTGAATATATATAGAAGGGATACTCAGACCATCAAAGCACCAGAAAAATTATCATCCTGTGAAGCACTTTAGTAAAGAAGTGGCGACACCGAAAATTTTTCACCCCATCAGCCAGACAAGGATTTGGTCACGGATACAGGGATGATTAATCTGCATCTTGTGAAGCTCCAAAAAAGCGGCAAGGTATTTCCCCTGGCATCGGCAAAAAAATCGTGATAGTATTTTATTATTGGCAGTCGTTCGCCCCTACGCATGATTTTTTATTCAACCCAAAAACAGCATATCGTCACTGAATACATATAGAAGAGATGCTCACCCCATCGAAAGTATCGATATTTACTCATGTAGAAGCGATGTAGCTACCGCTAGGCTCCGCCAACGCGATATCAACTTTTCAATCCAATTACCATCCTGTGAAGCTCCAAAAAAAACGGCAAGGATTTTCCCCAGGCATCGGCAAAAAAAATATGATAGTATTTTATTATTGGGTGCAACACGCCCCTAAGCATGACTTTTTATTCAACCCAAAAACAGCATATCGTCACTGAATACATATAGAAGGGATACTCACACCATCAAAGCATCAGAAAAATCATCATCCTGTGAAGCACTAAAAAAATAAATAGAAGCGATCGCTATATTCACTTTTCAATCAAATTATCATCCTGTGAAGCTCAAAAAAACGGCAAGGTCTTTCCCCTTGCATCCCCAAAAAAATCGTGGTAGTATTTTGTTATTGGGTGTTACTCGCCCCTGCGCATGACTTTTTATTCAACCCAAGAACAGCATTTCGGCACTGAATATGAATATATATAGAACCTCTGATCGTATCTTTGTCGGCGATTCAGTTTTTTTGTCAGTCCTCAGGAGTCAAGAGGTAGAGGGAAGGTATCAGAGAAAAAGGTTGAAAAATACTCCCCATCTCCCCATCTCTTTTCCAGAAATGATCAATTGTTCCTCCCTTTTCCCTACTCCCTACTCCCTACTCCCTCTTCTAATAAGGACTAGAATCAAGTTCTCCATTCTCGACACTAACTTGATAATCAGCAGTTGATGGTCTATGATTCAAATCAAAAGTTTCACCATTTCCTTTTTTCCAGATTTTGAACCCACTAAAAGTTAATGGAGTTTGAGGGTTACATTCCTCTGGAAAATGGTCTCCCAAGACAAAATAAACAAACCCATTTCCAACTACTTCAGCTAAACCACTTTTATCAACAATTAACGAAGTATCCTCATCAATACCAATACCTAAAGCAGTATCAGATATTCCATCTCTGAGTAAACGAGCAACAAACGTCATTAACCTACCCATGCGATCGCGCTCATGGAAGTGAGTATCTATAATAGTTCCCTGAAAATTTTGCCTGTAAAACAAACCTTCGTCAAGAGAAATATCTTCATAAGGGTCATTTAGTGCAGTTTTACTGGTTACCGTCTCAGAACAAGCATTAAAGACAAAATGACTTTGAATCATTGCACCAGCACTGGTACCGCCTACTGCCCCATCTT
Source organism: Okeania sp. KiyG1 (assembly GCF_014132355.1). Taxonomy (GTDB): domain Bacteria; phylum Cyanobacteriota; class Cyanobacteriia; order Cyanobacteriales; family Microcoleaceae; genus Okeania. The sequence goes on along the minus strand of NZ_BLZO01000093.1, from coordinate 57,152 downwards.
TGGCAATAACAGAATTAACAACTTTATCCACTGCTGTATTTCGATAATTCCGCAGGTATTGACACTGGTCGCCACCTGCAAAAAAAATTACTTCGGCATTCTCAATTTGGTTTATTATATTCCGTTTTTGAGCATCTTTTCGGTCGGAAATTATCAGAGTTTCCACTGAGTCCACCCCATCCATAGCTAGAATTGGTTGATTATAGGCGTCGCTACCTGAGTCACGAATGACAATCACATCTACTTTCTCAGTACAAGAATTGCATCCTCGGACTTGATTAATCATCCACTGAATTGCAGAGTCTATATCAAGGCCACCACCACCAAAATTATAAGCTGGGCCACTGTACATTAAACTTAGATTAATAGAATTTTCTAAATAACTGTCGCTTTTTGCCTGGGTAGGAAAAATCAATACAATGGTAATTATTAAACAGAACATTACTATGACTTTAAGTAATTTTCTGGATAGGGAAGTTAGCAACAAAAACAAATAAGAGAAAGAAATAAACTTCATAGATTTAGATAATTGTCCGAATGGTATTTTATGTCAATTAAATAATAGAATAAATTAGACATAGAATTGGAAATTACAATTATATAGCAGTCGCCACTATAGTTAGGACATTGGGTAATTATGATGATTCATAACGCGAGCAAGATGCTCGCACTAATTGTCAAACACCAACCAGGCGGTTGCTATAGATTTTTTTGTGTCTTTTTTCAGCAATTTTCTTCCTTGTTGCCTACTTTTGCAAAAAGTCTATTCTTTTCTTTTTTGGATATGTCTATTAGACATCTGGTAAAAATAAAAAATAAAATCAATTATCGTACATAAATTATCAATTACTCCCCTCCTGGGAGGGAGGGGCTAGGGTGGGTTCCCTATTCCCTATTCACTATTCCCTCTTTTGGGTGAGATGTCTATTGATTTATGGTTTTTTTACTGAAAGATAACCTAAAATTAACCTAAAAGCTCTAATATATATTAGTTTTGCTAATAATTTATAATATAAATGTCTAAAAACAGCGCTATAGAAGTTAAGAATCTTGATAAAAATTTTAAAGGAAAACCTGCTTTGCAGCAAGTTAATATCTGTGTTGAAGCAGGAGAAATGGTGGGTTTAGTTGGTGCTTCTGGTTCGGGAAAATCTACTTTACTACGACTGATAAATGGTTTAGAGCAAGGAGATAAAGGTACCGTTTACATATATGGTACAGCTTTACAAACAGATGGCGTTTTTCACTCGCACATTAGAAAATTACGTTGCCAAATAGGTTGCATTTTTCAGCAATTTAATTTGGTCAAACGACTAACAGTAATAGACAATGTTTTAGTGGGAAATTTGGGGCAAATGTCTCTTGTCAATTCCGCACTACGTCTATTTACAAAAGAGCAAAAAATACAGGCACTTGCTGCATTGGAAAGAGTAGGAATTTTAGAACAAGCTTATAAAAAAGCAGCCCAACTTTCTGGAGGACAACAACAAAGGGTAGCGATCGCTCGTTGTTTAGTACAGGGAGCTAAAATTATTCTAGCAGATGAACCTATAGCTTCCCTAGACCCGGAGTCTGCTCGGAAGATAATGGAATTATTGTGCGAACTCAACCGAGAAAATAATATTACTGTTGTTAGTTCTCTACATCAAGTTCAAATGGTACGTCGGTATTTTGAACGTACTATTGCTCTGAGAAATGGAGAAGTTGTATTTGACAATCCAACAGTTAATCTTAGCGATCGTAGACTTGACGAACTTTATGGTGCAGCGGCAGAAGAACTAATATTGAAAGGTCATGGAGAATTAGTATAGTTAATTTATCAAATATTCAAGGCTGTGAAAATAAGTCAAAAGTCAAAAGTCAAAAGTCAAAAGTAAGAATTTTTAAGTCAAAAGCCATTTGAAGTCAAAAGTAAGAATTAAGAATTAAGAAGTAAGAAGTTAAAAGGGAGAAAGTTTTTTATCACTAATTATCCGAATATTATATTATATCAGGTCTCATTAATTAGCCATAATAAATTAGCTATCTTTAGTCATCTTGAGATGACTTCTGCTTTGAGCCAAGAAATAAATTTCTTGGCGGATGATATGGTTCCCCAAGATGACATGGTTCGCCAAGTTCGCCAAGGATTGAGGCGTTGCTGAATTGAAGTATGAATGTGCGATTGTTTCGTTCTGGTAAAGCCCCCTAAATCCCCCAATTTTGGGGGACTTTTAGAGTTTTATTCCCCCCAATTTTGGGGGGCTAGGGGGGCAAAATTATACTCATAATCAGCAACGCCAGGATTGAAATCCTTGGCTAATAGTTTAAGTCATCTTAAGATGACTAAATAAAAAAATAATTCAGAATTTATAATTGAATTTTATGTGTAGAAAGATATAAATAAAAATGAACAAAATAACTAATAATTTTCACTCTATCGACCGAACTATTATCGCTACTCCAGCAGTTATAGAAATGTTAGCCCAAGAAAAGAAACGAGTTACTAATACTCGCATAATGTTTGTATTGGGTGCTTTAATTATTCTAGTTTTTTCTGCTCTACAAAGTGAAATAAACTTTTTAAATTTATTCCAAAAAAGCGGTAATATGGTTGAGTATATTCAATCATATTTTCCCCCTGATTTTTCCGATTGGAAAATTTATTTAGAAGACACAATAATTACTATTTCAATGGGTCTTTGGGGAACTATTTTAGCAGCAATTTTCGCCGTTCCATTTTCCATTTTGGCATCAGAAAATATGTGTCCAATTTGGATTGTACAACCTATACGTCGAATTTTAGACGCCATGCGAGCAATTAATGAAGTGGTATTTGCTCTAATATTTGTAGTAGCTGTTGGTTTAGGTCCCTTTGCTGGTGTTTTAGCTTTATTTGTACATACAGCAGGTACTTTAGGAAAACTTTTTTCAGAAGCAGTGGAGTCAATTGAACCTGGTCCCGTTGAAGGTATTCGTGCTACAGGTGCTAGTAAAATTCAGGAAATTATCTTTGGAGTAATTCCTCAAGTAATGCCATTATGGACTTCCTTCGTCTTGTATCGTTTTGAATCAAATGTTCGTTCTGCTTCTGTATTAGGAATAGTAGGTGCAGGAGGTATAGGAGTATCTCTTTATCAAAGTTTTGGTTCATTTTTGTATCAAAAAGTTTGTGCAATTTTAATTATTTTAATATTGGCAACTTCAATAATAGATTTATTATCAGCAAAATTAAGAAATTGGCTAGTGTAAATAACAACGAAGGAGTCAGGTCGTAGGGGCGGGTTCCGCTCGTAGGGGCGGGTTCCACCCTAACTGGGTAAACCCGCCCCCGCCCCAATAATAACGCACCAAATTCACTGTGTCACTCCAGTAGGTTAGGTGAAGCGATCACCCAACCCAAGCATAACTGAAACTTTTGGAACGCATTATATCATTGGGGGCGGGTTTATCTGATCTGGTGGTCAACCTTGTTAACTTAACGCGGAACCCGCCCCTACTACTAACTAAATTTTGCTTCTCCTTCTAGCTTTTCAATAAAGATTTGATTCATATTCTTATTATTAACATCTCGGCCAGCAGCGATACCTCTCTCTACTGTTATCACATTACTAATATTCTCCCGAACTTCTGACTTAACCTCTTCCCACCCACCATCCGGTAAACCTTTACCCCCACACAATAACGCTACCGGAAAATCTTCTGTTTGGGAAAAGTCAAAAATAGGAGTTTGTTTTTCCCCTAATTGTCGAGCGCTTTCAGGAACAGTTTTTCCGACATAATTCATTAAATTGGAAACAGTGACAAATTTATCTCCTGGTTTATTGCCACCACCATGTAATGCTTCCAGAAAATGGTCTGTGTAGATACTCATTTTTCCATCGGAGCGTATCCATGATGACTCCTCTCCTGTGGATGAGGTGAATACTGCTCGCCCTGTTCCTTTTCTTAATTCATCTATTAAGTTTTTCGGGAGGGCGGTTTGACTGAAGTTTTCCGGTAATTCTAGTTCCTCTGTTTCTTTAGCAGTTGCCATTCCTTGGGCGTGACAACTATCTATAATTACTAATAGTTTTTGGGCGGATATTTGCTGGAGGGCGTTGTTAAAGTCTGTTGCTGGTAATGCTGTTTTTTGTAGTCTTACCGGACTGGTGTCGTGGGGGATTAAATAATAGTTTTGGGTTGATTTATCTAGCCAACCATGACCGGAATAATAGACTAATATTGTTGCTTCTGGGTCGTTTTTTGCTTGTTGTTGGAGCCAGTTTAAATTGTCTAAAATGTTTTGTTTTGTTGCTTGTTCATTGCAGAGGAAGCGGAGATAATTTTCATTGTCAATGTAACCACATAAGTCAGGTTTTATGAGGAATGATTTGATGGCTTGAACGTCTTTGACTGTGACGGGAAGTGACCAGTTGGGGTATTTGCAGTTGCCGACTCCTATTAGTAGGGCGTAGTTGTGAGAAAGTGTTTTAGACATGGGTATTTTGGGGGTTTGTTTGTAGTATTGAAAGCGTTGTTGGATGGTTTGAATGGTTTCGATGGTTTGAGACAGCATTAGCTTATGAAAAACTTTTTGCCTAATAAAACTATCATTTTGTAGTTTTTTTGTTAACTCAACAATTGTGTTTTTGGAACCTATTTTACCCAGAGCATTTGCTGCACTACTACGCACAGAAGAGTCTGAGTCTTCTAGGAGTGGAATTAATTCCTCAATTGCTTTTTCCGAACCTATTTTACCCAGAGCATTTGCTGCACTACTACGCACAGAAGAGTCTGAGTCTTCTAGGAGTGGAATTAATTCCTCAATTGCTTTTTCCGAACCTATTTTACCCAGAGCTTCTGCTGCTTTCTCCACCACATATTTGTTTGAGTCTTTTAGGAGTGAAATTAATTCCTCAATTGCTTTTTCCGAACCTATTTTACCCAGAGCTTCTGCTGCATTCCTACGCACATCAGGGTCTGAGTCTTCTAGGAGTGGAATTAATTCCTCAATTGCTTTTTCCGAACCTATTTTACCCAGAGCTTCTGCTGCATTCCTACGCACATCAGGGTCTGAGTCTTCTAGGAGTGGAATTAATCCCTCAATTGCTTTTTCCGAACCTATTATACCCAGAGCATTTGCTGCTCTCTTACGCACAGAAAAGTCTGAGTCTTTTAGGAGTGGAATTAATCCCTCAATTGCAGTTTCCGAACCTATTATACCCAGAGCATATGCTGCATTCCTACGCACAGAAAAGTCTGAGTCTTTTAGGAGTGGAATTAATCCCTCAATTGCAGTTTCCGAACCTATTATACCCAGAGCATATGCTGCATTCCTACGCACAGAAAAGTCTGAGTCTTTTAGGAGTGGAATTAATTCCTCAATTGCTTTTTCCGAACCTATTATACCCAGAGCATATGCTGCATTCCTACGCACAGAAAAGTCTGAGTCTTTTAGGAGTGGAATTAATTCCTCAATTGCAGTTTCCGAACCTATTTTACCCAGAGCTTCTGCTGCACTACTATGCACAAAATAGTCTGAGTCTTCTAGGACTGGAATTAATCTCTCAATTTCTTTTCGGACAATGTCTTCTATGGGTGGAATTAATCCCTCAATTGCAGTTTCTGAACCTATTTTACCTAGATCTTCTGCTGCATTCCTACGCGCATATTCTTTACCTATTTTACCCAGAACATCTGTTGCACTCATACATAAACTAGAGTCTGAGTCTTTTAGGAGTGGAATTAATTCCTCAATTGCAGTTTCCGAACCTATTATACCCAGAGCATATGCTGCATTCCTACGCACATATTTATCTGAGTCTTTTAGGAGTGGAATTAATTCCTCAATTGCAGTTTCCGAACCTATTTTACCCAGAGCTTCTGCTGCATTCCTACCCATGTCCCAGTCTGAGTCTTCTAGGAGTGGAATTAATCTCTCAATTGCAGTTTTTGAACCTATTTTACCCAGAGCATCTACTGCACTCCAACGCACAGAAGAGTCTGAGTCTTCTAGGAGTAGAATTAATCTCTCAATTGCAGTTTTTGAACCTATTTTATCCAGAGCATCTGCTGCATTCCTACGCACCTCAGAGTCTGAGTCTTCTAAGAGTGGAATTAATCCCTCAATTGCAGTTTCCGAACCTATTTTACCCAGAGCATCTGCTGTTCTCCCACGCACATAAAAGTCTGAGTCTTCTAGAGATTTAACCAACCCTGGAATAGCAACATCTGACTTCGTTAACCCTGCCAACTCAACCTTTACCAACCCAGGCAACTCCAACCCCTCAACCTCCACAAACACCCGCTCCTGAAACCTCCCTTGCACCTCTCCCACCAACCTCGCACCCAAAAACCAATCAACCTCCAACGCCAACCTTACCACCCGCACTGCCAACTCCTCATCCTCCACCAACCCCAACATCAACCCCACAACTTCCGTCCACTTCAAATAATTCAAATAATCCCACTGCAACTCATAGTCACTCAAACCAGACAACTGCCACAACAACCTTTCCGCCGCATAATACTCCTGCAACAATTGATGACGAAACGAAATCTGACCATCATCTCCCACCTGAATCAAATGATGCTCCAATAAATCCTCCAACCAACGCATCGCACAGTCAGTCGGAGCTACCACCTCCCCTCGCAAAAACTCCGTCAATACCGCCTCAGCTTTTGGGCGAGAAATAGCAACCATAATCTCAGTTTTCGACACCCCATTCGTCATCACCCACGCCAACTCCTGCAATAACCTATCCCACCAACGTCGAGAACTTTCATCAACGGGAACATCTTGCTTGAGGCGACCACTATAAGTCTGAGTAAAACTCCGAAACACCAACCCCAGATTAGCAGGTATTACCTTGTGATAGCCAAACACCGAACACAACATCAACAAAAACATCGGAGTTTCCCCCAACTCCCGCAACCTCCCCTGCAACTGCTGCCATAAATTTTCACCATGCTCCGGCAAATAAGCACAGATAAATTCCTGCATTTGAGATTCAGTCAGAGGCTGCATTTCCAACTTTTTCTCAATCCCCAAATCTCCCCCCAGACTCAAATATCGCGTGGTAAACACCATAGCAGTTTTGGGGTAGTCTTGCCGAAACATTCTTAAGAGTTGTCGTGCCGCTTCCGATGCCATCTCGTTAAACCCATCGAAGAGCAGCAAAAATTCACCTTGACGGAGCAAAGTTTCTAGAGTTGCTGTATCTATATTTATGGTGGGGTGGTGTTTGTGGATAAAAGCTTGAATTCTGGAAAGTATGGAAGATTGACTGTAGCGGAGTTCGATGAGGATGGGAATTTTGGGTTTATCCCCCCCAACCCCCCTTTCTAAGGGGGGAGTTTCTCCTGTTTCCCCTGTTCCCAAAGAAGTTTCTGTTGTTTGTCCTTCATCCTTACTCTCAAAGGCAGGAGTTTCTCTTGTTTCCCCCCTTCTCAAGGGGGGACTAAGGGGGGATCTCAATTTCTCTGCCTCGGAAATAGAAGAACTATCAATTTGTGTGTTTGCTGTTGCGGAAGTATCCGGTTTTCGATCCCCCCCAACCCCCCTTTCTAAGGGGGGAGTTTCTCCTGTTTCCCCTGTTTCCAAAGGAGTTTCTGTTGTTTGTCCTTCATCCTTACTCTCAAAGGCAGGAGTTTCTCTTGTTTCCCCCCTTTCCAAGGGGGGACTAAGGGGGGATATCAATTTTTCTGCTTCTTCTAACAGGGAAGTTTCTCTTATTTCCGCCCTTTCCAAGGGGGGACTAAGGGGGGATATCAACTTTGTTGCCTCCTCCAACAACAATCTGGCCAAAGCAGTAGATTTTCCCGACCCCGGCCGCCCCACCAACAACACATGATTTGGAGCATATTTGCGCAAACCCTCCAAAACCGTCAACCGTTCAATTTTCTCTTCTTGTATTTCCCTCTGTTTTTCTTCCGCAACAGTTTGTACCATCAAACCTAAATCCAACAGTGGGGAAATATTTTGTTGCTGCTGAAGAGACTTTTTTCCCCTCACATCTGTCAGAGTATAAACCTTCCACCAGTTGGTATAGTCCCGACAAATTGATTCTAGATAGGGAGTCCACATAAAGTCAAAATTCAAAATTCAAAAGTCAAAAGTATTTTAAGTTAGAAGTTAGAAGTCAAAAGTCAAAAGTATTTTAAGTCAAAAGTCAGAAGTTATAGTTAGAAACTTTGACAATAGATATAGGGTTTGCTCAGTTACGCTACCGCTAATACACCCTACCAATAGCGTTTATGGATAAGTCGTGATATAATTCTAAATTTATGGCAAATTATATCCTTAAATATCTATATATAATACCATTTGAAATTATATCTATATACCTATTGCCAATTCCGGCGTTGCTGAATTGAAGTATAAATGTGCGATTGTTTGGTTCTGGTAAAGCCCCCTAAATCCCCCAATGCGTGGGGGACTTTTAGAGTTTTATTCCCCTGTTTGGTTCTGGTAAAGCCCCCTAAATTCCCCAATGCGTGGGGGACTTTTAGAGTTTTATTCCCCCCAATTTTGGGGGGCTAGGGGGGCAAAATCATATCAAGCCCCCTAAATCCACCAATTTTGGGCACTTTTAGAGTTTTATTCCCCCCAATTTTGGGGGGCTAGGGGGGCAAAATCATACCCAGAATCAGCAACGCCCCTATTCCCTATTCCCTATTTCCTATTTTAAAAAATGAAAAAACAAGATAAAACCTTACCCTTAACCCTACTAGGGGCAACCGTATTAATGATTATTGGTAGTGTCGCTGGCTACATTATAATAGCTTCCAAAGACACAGCAGATAATTTGCCAGTGGGTGCTGAGGTTGTGCCCAAAGATGCAATGATGACTATTTCTGTTTCCAGTAACCCTAGTCAATGGGAAAAACTACAACAGTTTGGCACTCCAGAATCTCAAACTGCATTTAAAAATCTATTGGGGCAATTGCGCGATCGCTTCCTCACGACTTATGGTTATAACTATCAACGAGATATTCAACCTTGGGTAGGAGAGGAAATAATGATTGCTTTATTGCGCAAGCAAACTCTAGAAGCAGCTAACTCTAGTACTCCCGACTCTCCTCCTCCACCTCCAGCTCAACAAGCAACTGTGGTAGTATTACCCATCGCCAACCCAGTTAAGGCCAAACAAATTTTAGACCAACCACGCTCTCTGGAAAAAGGTAAATTAGTTAAACGTACTTATAGAGGTATTGAAATTACAGAAACGGAAGGAGTTCCTAACCAAGATATTTCTGCTGCAGCATTGGGAAATCAGTATTTAGTAATTACGGACTCCCAGACTTCAATAAATCAGGCGATCGATATTTATAAAGGAGACGAGTCTCTGGCAAAAGTTCCTGGTTATACAGCAGCGGTCGAGAAATTGGAAACCGCTTCACCTTTTGCCTTTGTATATGTGAATATTCCTGTTGCTGCTGCTTATACTTCTAGTAAGTCTATTACTCCTGTTTCTGAGGAAAATCTCAAACAACTTGAGGATAACCAGGGAGTCGCAGCTAGTATAAATGTAGTTCCTGAAGGTATAAATTTAAAGGCTATTTCTTGGCTAAAACCTAATAGTCAGAAAAAGTTTACCGTGGAAAACAGAGCTATGGAAATGTTAAATCGAATTCCAGGAAATGCTTTGATGATGGTATCTGGCAGTAATTTACAGAAAATGTGGTCTGATTATGTCAAAAATGCAGCAGCTAACCCAGTAGCTCCTATTAACCCAGATACATTGCGTAAAGCTGTGAAGAATACAACTAATATGAATTTAGATGAAGATTTTCTCAAATGGATGGCAGGAGAATATTCTTTGTCTTTGTTGCCTATCCCTAAAAGTAAGGATGAGTTAAACAAATTTGCTGCGGGGTTTGTCTTTATGGTTAAAGCAAGCGATCGCCGTGCTGCGGAAGAGTCACTGAAAAAGTTAGATGAGGCAATGAAAAACCAAGAATTTCAAGTAGGTGAAGCTGTTGCTAGTGGAGAATCTGTGGTTAAGTGGACTTCGCCATTTGGTGGTTTTACCGTAATTCGTGGTTGGTTGAATGGGAATGTGGCATTCTTTACATTAGGAGGGTCTGTGGAGAATCAAATTTTACCTGCGCCAACAACTTCTATGGCTGAAAGTGCAGTGTTACAAAAAAGTATACCACCAGAGTCAGAATCTTTTAACGGTAATTTTTTCCTTGATATTAGTGGCAGTTTCAACCCTCAAAATCTTTCTATTCCGCAACTACCTCCAAATCAAAAAGTTTGGATAGATGGTATGGAGTCTATTGGAGTTACATCTATTGTTAGTAGTAATCGTACTACTCAGTATGATGTATTTGTGAAATTGAAAAAACAGTAGCTTTCTAAGTCAAAAGTCAAAACTAAAAAGTCAAAAGCTATGTGAAGTCAAAAGTTAAATGAAAAATCATATAGTTGATAAAAATATAGGTAAATATGACATATTCTTATTTTGCAGGTGTTACCCTGACTGGGTGAACTACAACACCACGCCAGTTGCTTCAAGTCGGGGAACCCGCCCAACGCACTGGCTTCTCTATCCCATAGTCAAAGACAAAAGGGAGCTGCTTTTCTCATAATGTTTAGAGAACCGTTGACATCAGCATTGATTAATCTTTTGCTGGCGGTACAATACAAACCTCTTTGTCTTGATGCAGTCGCTCATGGGGGAAACCCCCAAGACCGCGCTGCATCGCTTTACTCTTTTTCCTGAAAAGGTGACATGATTTTTCTGACCTTTCTTGTACACAGGAAGAAAATCATTATCTATAAAACTCGCTTTTGAGGTGTAAGATTCTTCTGTAATTATTACATCTATGCCTGCCATCTTGGCTTTATAAGATAACATTTCTATTAACTTGTTATAGGGAACAGATACAAAATTTTGATTATTTCTTTTCCCTAGATTTATCTTCTGCTTCCAGTCTTCATTATGCCCTATTATCAATGTCCCTATTTTCTCTTTAATTAGAGTATTAATAATTAAACGGGATGCAATACGCAAGATAGTCATTGATTTTAAATTCTCTTTTATTACAAAGCTTTTTTAGTCTGAGGCTTGATTGATTTTCCCGGAGTTGAGATTGTAGAAAGCTCTTGAATTTATTATAGTATTGATTGATAGATTTTAACGGTCTGCCATTTATCAAGAGTGGTTTGATTCCAGCTTGATTAAAAGTTAATGTAGCTAAATTGTTTAATCCAATATCAATACTGGCACAACGATTTTTTTCTAACTCGTATTGTTTTTCCGTAGCTTCATAAATCACCTCAATTACATAATGATTAAGTTTAGGAACGAGACGAACTTGTTTAATTTGTGAAGCAGATACTAAAGTTTTTAGATAAATCCCAGTTTTACTCAGATGAATAATTTCTTGTTTTAATTGTCTCTTGCTGATGGCTTGTGTTGTATAAACTACAATATTTCTTCCCGCTACTTTATTTTTATATCCAGGAATACGAGGACGAGATTTAAACTTTGATGTGTTATGTTTATAAACTTCGTTTGCTGCTAAAAAGCTTTTCCAGTTTTTCTCTAAAATCATCAAGATTTGTTGAGATACTTTAGCTGGCATTGCTTGATAATCTGGTTGGGTAGAAAGTATTTTTTGCAGGTCATAATAGGATAGATTTGTATTTTCAAATATAAAAGACTGACGAACTAAATAATTAGCATAGTTATAGAGATTTTTAGACAAGAAACACAGCTGGTCAATTTCAGCATAAAACAGATGATTTTTCTGAATAATATGTCTCTCAACTAATATCATAAATCTAAGGAGTTAAAATTACTAAAGGCTCGGAGCATTTATTCATTTTTTTGAGTCTTGAATTCTCAGCTAATTTCATTATACCATTAAACATATGAATTGAAATGCTTTTAACTTAAAATTTCTTACTTTTGACTTTTGAATTCACTACACCGTTTCACGGAAGTTAAAAGCCATTTAACTTTTGACTTAATTTCTTACTTTTGACTTTTGACTTCAAAATTGATGGCCTAGATATTCCTGAAACGGATGAGATAAAATAGCCAAAAGTTTGTCTGTATCTCTGATATAGTATTCACGCAGATCGATACAGAGGAGATTACCTTCTAAGATTAGAAATTGCCAGATTATTCCTGTTGTTACAGCTCCATAAATGGGTAAATTAATATTTTCTCTCAAGTTAAATTTTTGAGCAGCAATCATTTCAGCCATGCACTGGGGTAAACCTCCTTTAATATTTTCATTCTTGGCTTCAACTAATGTCAAAACTGGACGGCATATTTCATAAATTTCTCTTGAAGCTGTTAAAATAAAGTCACAAAAACCATTTAATCCTAACTCTGAATCGATATTGAATTCTGAACCAGAAAAAAAACCTACCTCATTTTTATATATATCTCGGATTTCTAATAGGGTAGGGGCAATTAAAAGTTCAGAACGAGCTTTTTCTGTATTAATAGCACTTGCCAGGGGAATATTTCGTTCTAAAATTTGTTGCAGAAATTCGCTTACTTTTACAGGAGCAATGTCAGCAAATAAATTTTTTGATTCGTCTACTGTCAAATCAAAGCGATCGCTCACTTCAGCTATGGTTTTAAATTCACTGTAGGACATGGACTTCGGCTCCTTGTTATGTTAAAATCTAGCTCTTACTAATAAATAGCTTAATTCATCTTCCATTCTGATAATTGCTAAACTAAGGGTTTTTCCTAGCTCAAGTTCATTACCTTTGACTTTTGACTTATACCAATTTCATAAAATACTGCTATAGTCACAATATAGGGAACAGGGAAAGAAAAACATAATAAAAAATAGAGAAAAAGGTTGAATTTTTATAATTTATGGAATTTATTTTTTTATTTTAGTAATAAATCACAAATTAAGATGTAACTATCTTTTTTGAATTTGGTATTAAAATTTAATTCCTTTTGATTTTTGACTTTTAACTTTTAATTTGAAAATATGGAAACTATAGATATTAATCAAGGGGTATTACAAATCAATAAATTGTTAGAAATGGCTGCTGAAGGAAAAGAAATTATTATTACTAAAAATCACCAACCAATGGTGAAATTAATATCTGCTAAAATCCAAACTAAAAGACCTCCTTTATTTGGTAGCGATCGCGATGGTGTTTTTATTAGTGATGATTTTGATGAGCCTAAGCGTATCTACAGCAATCCTAAATGATTTGTGAAAAAATAGGAAGATCAAAATCTTAATGCTGTGACGATTTCTCACAAACAGCACAAAGCCTGCTGAAGTTATTGTCAGTTGAGCTACTCTAAGCGAATAAATATTTTTTGGTGATGATCGGACTGCCTTTGAAACCAGGCTAGATGAAAATTTGTTTGCTGGATTGCCTTGCAGTGGCTGGATTCGATTTAGTATCTATAAATTGCACACAATCAAAAGTATTAATCCACAGATGAGCGCCACAACTTGCTGGTTTGTAAGGTCGATAGACTATTTGGCAAGGACCTGAAATATATAACTCATAACCATAATAGTTATGACCGCCGTGCTTAACTGACACTACAGCTTCCAATTCTGTTGGAGGCTTAGTTTTATTACTTTGAATTTTGTTTTGATTGACATGAATCATTTTTGGTGTAGTAGTTTCTCTCTTGCGCCACATACCTTTCGGACCCCGCCGAGCCGGGATTATTACAGGCATTCCACTTTCTGATACTGGTATTTCCCAGAATCTGCCTTTTTTCTGTGCTCCTTTAACTCTTCCTTGAGCTAATAAAACTAATAAACGTTGACGAGACATACCTAATAAAAAAGATGCTTCTCTAGTACCCATGATTTTTTTCCTTAACTGTTGGACAATAGTTAAATTTACTAAAGTCAGATAATTTTAAGAAAGTTACCTAAAAACAAATATACAGGACTTAGGAAAAGACATATTATAGCGTATAGTTCATAAAAATATAGTCAAATATGACATATCCTTATTTTGCAGGTGTTATCCTGACTGGGTGAACTACAACACCACGCCAGTTGCTTCAAGTCGGGAAACCCGCCCAACGCACTGGCTTCTCTATCCCATAGTCAAAGACAAAAGGGAGCTGCTTTTCTCATTATGTTTAGAGAACCATTAACATCAGCATTAATTAACCCTTTACTGGCGGTACGATACAAACCTCTTTGTCTTGATGCAGTCGCTCATGGGGGAAACCCCCTTTGGCGGCGCTGCATCGCTTTATTCTTTTTCCAGAAAAGGTGACTTGATTTTTCTGACCTTTCTTGTACACAGGAATCAAATCATTATCTATAAAACTTGATGCGGAGGTGTAAGATTCTTCTGTAAGAATTACATCTATTCCTACCATCTTGGCTTTATAAGATAACATTTCTATTAACAAGTTAATAGGGAACAGATACAAAATTTTGATTATTTCTTTTCCCTAGATTTATCTTCTGTTTCCACTCTTCATTGTGCCCAATTATCAAAGTTCCTATTTTCTTATTAATTAGAGTATCAATAATCAAACGGGACGCAATACGCAAGATAATCGTTGATTTTGAATTCTCTTTTACTACAAAGCTTTTTCAGCCTCTTGCTTGATTGATTCTCCCGGAGTTCAGATTGTAGGAAGCTTTTAACTTTATTATAGTATTGATTTATAGATTTTAACGGTCTGCCATTTATCACTCTTGGGTTTCATTCCGGCGCTTATTAAAGGTTAATGTAGCTAAATTGTTTAATCCTATATCAATACTTGCGCAACGATTTTTTTCTAGCTCGTATTGTTTTTCGCATTTCTCATAAATGACCTCTATTACATAATGGTTAAGTCTAGGGACGAGACGAACTTGTTTGATTTGTGAAGTAGGTACTAATGTTTTTAGATAAATCCCTGTTTTGCTGGGATTAATAATTCCTTGTTTTAACTGCCTCTTGCTGATAGCTTGTGTTGTATAAACTACAATATTTCTTCCCGTTATTTTATTTTTATATCTCGGAAGGCAAGGACGAGCATTAAACTTCGATGGGTTTTGTTTATAGACTTCATTCGCTGCTAAAAAACTTTTCCAGTTTTTATCTAGTATCATCAATATTTGTTGAGATACTTTAGCTGGCATTGCTTGATAGTCTGATTGAGTAGAGAGTGTTTTTTGCAGGTCATAATAGTGACGATAATTATTTTCAAATATGAAAGATTTACGAACTAAATAATTAGCATAGTTATAAAGATTTTTCGACAAGAAACAAAGTCGGTCAATTTCATCATAAAACCGATGATTTGTCTGAATAATATGCCTCTCAACTAATTTCATAAATCAAGGAGTTAGAATTATATTAGGATTCGAGCAGTTCGGATTTTTTATAATTATTTAGTCTGAAACTAAGCGTGCCAGTTTCATTATACTATTAAACCTTTAGCCTTGGAGTTATTAAACTTTGTCAAATATAAAGGCGCTATGCTTGTATAAATCAACGAAGATATTTGACATCACTTGACTATATATGACTATATTTATGTATAACTTTTATTATACAGGACTTAGGCAAATTAACCTTTAAAATGCTTGCTATATGTAGGGGCGAATGGCATTGGCGTTCCGCCAAGTTCCGAATGCTGCCCTCACTTGATATGGGAGCAAGATACTCCCACTGCCTTCCATTATCCAATAATTTATATCAAATCCAGTAGCATCGGTATAATTAGATAGGGCTTGCTGATTAAATCTAAAAGCATTGACATATAAAGATAAATGCCTTTTTGGGGTCGGCGGGTCGGGCGAGGCTTTAGACCCACTTTTTTGATAATATGCTCCTACTGCCAAAAAATTAATTAATTGAATTTTGATATTTGCTAATTTCTTCTAAACTCTTAACTTCTGACTTCTGACTTATCAAAATAAAAAGGTCGCGCAACCCCGTCTTTTAAGGCGAAATATTTTTGGAGAGTTGCTCAAACCCCCGTTACAAAAATAACTTATGTAGGGGCAAATGGCCATTCGCTCCTACTGACTGTCTTGCCGAGCGTTCCCTTGCGACTGGCGTCGTCGCGGGGTCTCGGCGCTTCTGACTTCTGACTTCGTTAAAACTGATGACTGAACCTCGCGCTGGATATACTCTTCCTGTCTTTGCTTGTGCCGCTGCTGTAGCAGCGCTCCATTGGATACGTCAAAATATCTCGTCTTTATCTACTGTATCAATTAATTTAATTGAATCTGCAAGAATTGTAGATATTCCTATTGAGCAAATAGCTTTGCTGAAAAATAATATTGCCTTAGCTATTACTCGTTCCGACCCCGGTAATAATCTCGATCTAACTCGCAATACTCCTGTGTGGGCAATGGTAGAATTAACGGAATTTTCTATAAGTGACGCTTCAGAACAAATTGTGATTTTGGGTGGTGCTGGAGTTGGACATAATATTAGGAATGGAGAAACAGCTATCTATAGTTATGCACGACGACTGCTACAAGAAAATTTGAAACCTTTACTACAGCCAAATGAACAAATTAAAGTGACAATTATCTTGCCAGAGGGACGTCAACTGGCGACTCGGACTTCTAATTCAGCTTTTGGTATTGTTGAAGGACTTTCTTTATTAGGCACTACGGGAGTTTCTCAACCTTTGAGTGTACCTGGACAACTTGATGCTTATCGGGAGGAGTTACAACAAAAGGCAGCACAGTTTAGTTGTTTGGTGTTTTGTGTGGGAGAAAATGGTTTAGACCTAGCGAGGAAAATGGGAATACCACTACAACAGACCATTAAAACAGCTAACTGGTTAGGCCCAATGTTAGTAGCTGCTGCTGTTGCTGGAGTAGAGTCTATTTTATTATTAGGCTATCATGGCAAATTAATTAAATTGGCTGGTGGGATTTTTCATACTCATCACCATTTAGCTGACGGAAGATTAGAAATTTTAACAGCTCACTGTGCAAATATAGGTCTGCCCACTTCTGTGCTACAAAAAATTTTTGCTTGTACTACTGCCGAAGCTGCTTTGAAAGTGCTGCGGAGTTTAGATAAAGATAATGAAAAGAATTGGGTGGGTCTAGTCTATGGGGCGATCGCCTCCCGTATAGAGGAACGTAGTCAAGCTTATATTTTTAATCACAGTCAAAAACAAGTCCAAGTAGGTTCGATGTTATTTGACCGCGATCGTCAAATTTTCTTAAAAACTGAAGTTGCTGATACACTTTTTGCACAAATTTGTTATTCTATCTAAAATGGAGCGATTCATCTCCTGGCATAATCTCCGATTTACCGGGTTCGGAATCGCGACCAAAATAAAAAGAGATACTGACCAAGACTAGCAAGAGTCTAACTTAATATCACACTCAGATAGAATTATGTTATAATATGCATTTATTCACACTGAGGTGTCACTGCGGCCTTTGCAGATCGTGGAGCAAATTGACTGTGTAGGGGTACTGTCGGGGGTTGTTTTCAGCCTAGATAAGTGCCATTCAAGCAGTAAACCTAAATCGTGAGGTTTGGGAATCTCCCGTTATAATCTTTGATTTAACAGGAGAGGATGTCAATTAGAATACCCTCATTTAGAGTTAGGGCATTTTAGGAGAAATTAAAAAGAGTGGATGAGGCGCAGGAGAAAATTAAAATAAATTGGTAAATTTTATAACAAGCTTAGAATGAGTAACTGGTTCATAAACCAGGTTATCATCTTTTAGTCACAATACCAAAACATTTTTATCTTTTCTTTTGCGGGTTTAATACCCCACAGTCAACGGGGGGTAATTAAAATTGTTTGGAGTTTAAATTCTCCTCATGCAAATTTCCCTTCTTCTCCCCCCTTTCAAAGGGTAGGGGGGATGTCTTCTTCAAAGAACTCCCCTTGATGAATAATTCGCAATTTAAGAGCGATCCCTATTTCTCATTTATCAACTTAACCTGTCAGTTGCTAGCTTATTAGCAATTCAAGTATCAAAGCTTTTGTGGCAGTAGGAAAAATTTAGTTTGAGACAAAAAGTGTGGAGAAACAAATTTTCCTCACAAAAAAAACATATATTTGTAGCTTATAAGCTTGGGCTGATTGTCAAACTCAGCAAAATTAACCTCACAAGTAAAATATTATAGCACATTAACCGTGACTCTAACAAGACAGACAGAAAAAATTTCTAATTCCTCCACTCAGTTTAATCGTCAGATGATCGTGATTCTGGACTTCGGTTCTCAATATTCAGAACTAATTGCCCGCCGGATTCGCGAAACTCAAGTATACTCAGAAGTAATTTCTTATCGGACAACTGCTGAAAAACTGGCAACTCTCAATCCCAAGGGAATTATTCTTTCTGGAGGCCCTAACTCAGTTTACGACGGAGTGGCACCTCATTGTGACCCCGAAATTTGGCAGTTGGGAATACCAATTTTGGGCGTTTGCTACGGAATGCAGTTGATGGTACAGCAATTAGGGGGTGAAGTTAAACGCGCTCAATTAGCTGAATATGGTAAAGCATCTTTATCTATAGATGACCCCACAGATTTGCTGACTAATGTGGAAGAAGGCACAACCATGTGGATGAGCCATGGAGATTCTGTGACGAAAATGCCTTCTGGTTTTGAAGTATTAGCTCATACGGATAATACTCCCTGTGCAGCGATCGCTCACCATGAGAAAAAGCTCTATGGGACCCAGTTTCACCCAGAGGTAGTTCACTCTCTTGGTGGTCAAGCATTGATTAGGAATTTTGTGTACCATATTTGTCAATGTGAGCCAACTTGGACAACAGAAGCTTTTGTAGAAGAAGCGATTCGAGAAATTAGAGCCAAGGTAGGGGACAAACGAGTATTATTAGCTCTGTCTGGGGGTGTTGACTCTTCAACTTTAGCATTTTTGCTGCATCAAGCGATCGGGGATAAATTAACTTGTATGTTTATTGACCAAGGGTTTATGCGGAAGTATGAACCAGAAAACTTGGTGAAAATATTTCAAGAATCTTTTCATATATCAGTTGAATATGTAAATGCTCGCGATCGCTTCTTGGCTAAACTCAAAGGAGTTACAGACCCAGAACAAAAACGCAAGTTAATTGGCCATGAATTTATCCAGGTATTTGAAGAAGAGTCAAAACGTTTAGGACCTTTTGATTATCTTGCTCAAGGTACTCTTTATCCAGACGTGATTGAATCTGCTGATACTAATGTTGACCCTAAGACAGGGGAGCGGGTGGCTGTTAAAATTAAGAGTCATCACAATGTTGGGGGTCTGCCGAAAGATTTGAGATTTAAGTTAGTAGAACCGTTGCGCAAGCTATTTAAAGATGAAGTCAGAAAAGTAGGTCGCTCCATCGGTTTACCAGAAAAAATCGTGCGACGACATCCTTTTCCCGGTCCAGGGTTAGCAATTCGGATATTAGGGGAAGTTACGGATGAACGGTTGAAAATTTTGCGGGATGCTGACTTTGTTGTGCGGGATGAAATTGAACAGCAAGGAATGTATCACGATTTTTGGCAAGCTTTTGCTGTGTTGTTACCTATTCGCAGTGTTGGTGTGATGGGAGACAAACGTACTTATGCTTACCCTATTGTTTTGCGGTTTGTTTCTAGTGAGGATGGGATGACTGCTGACTGGTCTCGCGCACCTTATGATTTGCTGGAGACTATTTCTAACCGCATTGTGAATGAGGTTAAAGGTGTTAACCGAGTGGTGTATGACATTACTTCTAAACCTCCTGGTACTATTGAGTGGGAGTGATAAGAAGTCAGAAGTTAGAAGTCAGAAGTCAGAAGTAATATCTAACTGATGAAACTTGTGTTTACCGTAGTAGCGCCTCTAGACTAAAATTGTGGGTAAAACCCAACGCTACGATCCCCCCCAACCCCCCTTGGAAAGGGGGGAGAGGTCTATATTTTCTAAAATTTACCCACATTTTCAAGCTAGACGCGCTAGTAGGTTGGGTTAAGCGACAGCGCAACCCAACACCACCAGGGTTAACTTTTGCTTTCAAGCTACTTTCAACAACCAAACTCCTAACAGGAACTCAGAAGTCAGAAATAATATCTAACTGATGAAACTTGTGTGTACCGTAGGTTGGGTTAAGCGGCAGCGCAACCCAACACCACCAGGATTTTTAACTTTCAAGCTACCTCGATCAAATAAACCTACATGGTCAGCAAGGTTTGCGATCGTGTAATTTTTCTGACTACTTACTTAGATACTGACAATATTTTATATAATTAAAGTCCATGAAAAATATTGATAAAAAATTAGCATTATTCCTCATTATAATTATACCAGATAATCTAAATAAATTTCAATCAAATTTTTCAGTTGATGATAATTTTGTGGTTCAGGCGATCGCCAATTAGAACCTATTAAACAGCCCCAATTATAGTGTCTTTGCGTAAGTCCTGACCAGAAGGAAAAGAAGATAAAGAATTTGTCAAAAAACCAGATTTAGCACTCAAGTTAATTCATAAAACTTTGTCGAGAAAATATCGTCCTGGTGTAGTTTTAAAAGTCCAGATAATTAGGGCTATACACCAGATTTCTTGTTTAGGTGCATAATTTTTGCTTCTCAAGATAAATGATTTTATAGAAAGGTGAAAAAAACTACATAAAGGAAAAAACAATTCTATGTGTAGTTTTAAAAGTCCAGATAATTAGGGCCATACACCAGATTTCTTGTTTAGGTGCATAATTTTTGCTTCTCAAGATAAATGATTTTATAGAAAGGTGAAAAAAACTACATAAAGGAAAAACAATTCTATGTGTAGTTTTAAAAGTCCAGATAATTAGGGCCATACACCAGATTTCTTGTTTAGGTGCATAAATTTTGCTTCTCAAGATAAATGATTTTATAGAAAGGTGAAAAAAACTACATAAAGGAAAAAACAATTCTATGTGTAGTTTTAAAAGTCCAGATAATTAGGGCCATACACCAGATTTCTTGTTTAGGTGCATAAATTTTGCACCTCAAGATAAATGATTTTATAGAAAGGTGAAAAAACTACATAAAGGAAAAAACAATTCTATGTGTAGTTTTAAAAGTCCAGATAATTAGGGCCATACACCAGATTTCTTGTTTAGGTGCATAAATTTTGCACCTCAAGATAAATGATTTTATAGAAAGGTGAAAAAAACTATATCAAGGAAAAAACAATTCTATGTGTAGTTTTAAAAGTCCAGATAATTAGGGCTATACACCAGATTTCTTGTTTAGGTGCATAAATTTTGCACCTCAAGATAAATGATTTTATAGAAAGGTGAAAAAACTATATCAAGGAAAAACAATTCTATGTGTAGTTTTAAAAGTCCAGATAATTAGGGCTATACACCAGATTTCTTGTTTAGGTGCATAAATTTTGCACCTCAAGATAAATGATTTTATAGAAAGGTGAAAAAAACTATATCAAGGAAAAAACAATTCTATAACTTACAAAACCAAACGAGTTGTAGCTTCCCTTGGAGCAACACTTATCGCTTTAGCAATAGACATCTCCAATAATAAAAACAGGAAATCAATTATCTCTCCCTGCTCTCTATTTTCTGAAGATGTCTAATAAAGCGATCGCCTCCCAACCACATTTTTGTTTATTTTGCAATCAACAAGGTAAAATTATGATATTATTCAATACTCGTCCAATATGTCTCGGACTAACAGCTTTTTTTCTAGGACTTGCCATACCTGAATCTGCTAAGGCAGCATCTCTTATCAACTTTGAGAGCATACCCGGCCGTACACCCACTGAGGGTATGTTCATTAACAATCAATTTGATGGAATCACTTTTAGTCTCGTAGGTGGCGGTTCTCCTGTATTGGCTAAAGTTGGTGGAGATCGTGCTGCGTTTACACGCAGCAATGGAGCGGCTCCGGATACGCCTAAAGGTACAGGTAATGGCACAAGCACAAACGGTCGCTTTTTTATAACCGATGACGATGGAGGGAAGAAACCACCAAAATCTCTCCTCATTAAATATGATAAACCTGTGTCAACTGCATCCGGTCAAATCTTGGATATCGATCAAGCAAACCGTTTAGAACAATGGACGCTTGTAGCACTCGATAGTTTTGGGAATTCGCTAGTTCCGCAAGTCTTCACCTCTGGCGGTAAATATACAAATACGGGTGATGGAGTAGCCACTCCTTGGAAATTTTCCAATTACAGTACAGGTATTTCTTCCGTTCTGTTAGACTTTACAGGAAGAGCAACAGATAACATTGGAGTAGGATTTGACAACTTTGGTTTCACACTTTTAGAGACTGCTCCGACAATTGAATCCTTTTTACTCAACGGTCAGAATAGAAGCATCAATATTTTAGAAGGTCAGTCAGTCTCAGCAAGATTATCTGCTAAAGATATTGACCGAGACAATCTCAGTTTTTACGTTAACAATAGGAGGGTAAGTACCAGGACTCCATCGGGAAGTTCTGGTAGCGCATCCACAACAGTAACATTAGGTCGATTTCTCGACGACGGCAGTTACACCCAGACTGCACAAGTAAGAGACGAAGACAGGAAGAACAGCCAAACAATTACCAGAACTGTAAACGTCCAAAACGTAGCTCCAACCTTGCAAGGTTTTAACCTATCCAACGCGGTTATTAACGAGGGCGACTCGGCATTTGCAGAACTATTTGCCACCGACCCCGGTGCGGACTCCATCTCCTTTTTCCTGAACAACCAAAATATCGGCACTGATACCCGTACTTCTGGCAACCGTCTAGTCAGGACAAATCTGGGGGTATTTGCAGACGATGGAACTTTCACCTATCAAGGTCAAGCAAGAGATGACGATGGTGGTAACAGCAACATCTTTGCCAGAACCTTAACAGTTAACAACCTCGACCCCACCATTACCAGCTTAACCGAGGATTTCACTATCCGTACCAACACCACATTCAATTTTGCTGCCACGGCGATCGACCCTGGTATTAACGATATTCTCACGTTTGATTGGGATTTTGATGGGGACGGTTTATTTGATGACTTTACTGGTAGCAGTGGTGAATGGTCGTTCTCGAAACCCGGCCTTTATGCGATGAATTTACGAGTCTCAGACGGCGACGGTGGTTTCGCTTACGGTTCTTTTGAAGTGGAAGCAGTTCCCGAACCTGGTTCTGTTTTGAGTCTGTTAACCCTTGGTGCTTTGGGTGTCGGTTCCCGTCTACGCAAACGCAAAGGGTAATAAATACAGGACTTACGCATAACCACTGCACCTAGTAGAGTCAAATGGTATTTGCACTCTAGGGATAGCGTATTTTCTAATAAACTGTTTGTAAACTCATAAAAGGCTCTCTCCTACCAGTAGAGAGCCTTTGAAACCCCCATTCCCTGATAGTGAAGGGGAGCATGGGGGTTAGGTTTTTAGGATTTATCGGTTCCATGCAGCACTTCTCAAACAGCTTCTAATAATTTGCGTAAGTTCTGAAAGAGCGATCGCTATAGAAGGTTTTCTTTTTTATTTTAACTTAAGCTTAATCTTTGTGGAAAATTCTGTGGAAAACTATGGTATAATTGTGGAAAACTTTACCTATTCTAGAAAATCTTAAAAGGAAAAATACTAAAGCTTTAAAATAATAAATTGTGGAGACCATTGAGTTAAGGACTGAGTTTCACGATGAAGATCGAGGAAAAATATTGTATTTCTCACGACGACGATATCAGGAATTTAGCCTTTCATCCAGATGGGGATATTTTGGCTACTTGTGGCAGTTATGGCAAAATTCAACTGTGGGATGTCAAGACTGGGGAAAAAATTAGAACTTTTAAGGGAAGCAGTAACGTTTACAGTTTTGCATTTTCTCGTGATGGGAAAATTTTAGCTAGTGCTGACTATAAGCAAATTATTTTTCAGAAGGTGGATACAGAAAAAATTGTTAATCAATTTGCTCATGATTGTACGAATCCTTATTGTAGTTTTAGTCTTTCTCACATTGCCTTTAGTCCTAATGGTTATATACTAGCAGGCCGCGACCGTGAGCTAATTATTCTGTGGCAAGTAGAAACTGGAATATTAATCAGAACTTTGGAACACAAGAAGTATGAATATGGGCGTGAAATTTGGGATATAAAATTTTCTCCTAACGGCCAGATTTTAGCAAGTTGCAGTGAAGACAAAACAATTAAGCTTTGGGAAGTTGGTACGGGTAAATTAATCACAACTCTCATAGGTCATACCGACGAAGTTTGCGGTATTGCATTTAGTGCTAACGGCCAGATTTTAGCAAGTTGTAGTTGGGATCGTACTATTAAATTTTGGGATGTCAATACTGGTAAAAAAATTCGTACTCTCAACAGCTATGATTATAATGTTAGTTGTGTTGCTTTTCATCCAAATGGTAAAATTCTTGCAAGTGGTAGTTCGGATAGTAGAACAAAACTGTGGGATGTCGAAACTGGTAAAGAAATTTGTACCCTAAATAATCATTCACAGGAAAGCGATTATTCGCAAGAAGTTACGTCAGTTGTTTTTAGTCCAGATGGACAACTATTGGCAAGTGCTGATGAAGAAGGTTTTGTAAGAATTTGGCATGGCGATTTGCCTAAGATGTCTAATATAGAGATTGTTCGACTAATTAAAAATCACAATCCTACTGAAAAATCTTAGCGATCAAAATAGACAACAATAAATATGTATCTGTTGTATCTGTTGGGTTGCGCTATCGCTTAACCCAACCTACGCTGCTCCCCCTCTCCCCTACTCCCCCACTCCCCTACTCCTTTTCATAAGAAATATGTTCTGATTTATAAGCAGGGGGTTCAACGTGAATCATAATTCTGGCAGGATAAAACCTTTCTTGTAGACGTGCTTCTACCTGTTCGGTAATTTGATGAGCAGTTTCTATATCATCAGAATTAACAATGAGGTGCATTTCAATAAATACCTGACGACCGATAACTCCACGAGAAGCAATATCATGACAGTTGACTACTCCCGGAACTTCCATCGCGATCGCATGAATAGCTTCTGGTGCAACTGCCATATAATCAACTAACCAAGGCAAATTTTCTTTCAAAACTTCCCAAGCACTCCGAAACACTAAAAGAGCGACGGGAAAAGCTAACACTACATCTAACCAAAGGAAAATAGGTAAATTCCAAATATTTCCTTGCCAAATACCAATTAATCCAGCTATAACAATTACTGTAACCCAGATATCACTCATTGTATGGTGAGAGTCGGCAATTAAAATACTACTACCGATTTTTTTTCCTACCCGACGTTCATAAAATGCTACAAAAATATTAATCCCAAGCACAATTAATAATATCCATAATGCAGGTGGAGAAATATTTACCTCTTGAGTACCCCCCACTATTTGTTGTATTGCTCCACTGAGAATTTCAAAACAAGCGATACCAAGGAAAACAGCAATACCTAGAGCGCCAATAGCATCAAATTTTTGATGTCCGTATGGATATTGTCGGTCTGGTTTAGGGGAAGCAAGATGATTTGTGACTAACCCTAAAATGTTATTAGCACTGTCAGTAACACTGTGCAAAGCATCAGCAAATAGACTCAGAGAACCTGTCCAAAATGCTATTCCTGCTTTGATTAACATCACTAATAAATTTAGTAGTAAAGTAATGATTAAAACTTTGCGGACTTGTTTACGATTATCGGTCATTTCAGTTATCAGTTATCAGTTATCAGTTATCAGTGCCTCAATAAAATCAATTATTATCCATACATCATCAATTATTCCCCTCCCAGGAGGGGTTAGGGGTGGGTTCCCTGTTCCCAGGAGGGGTTAGGGGTGGGTTCCCTGTTCCCAGGAGGGGTTAGGGGTGGGTTCCCTGTTCCCAGGAGGGGTTAGGGGTGGGTTCCCTGTTCCCAGCTCCGGTGTTCCCTGTTCCCTCTTTTATAGATATGTCTATTAATAACTATTTTACTCAAACGTTTAAGAATACGAAGAACATCAAAAAGTTCATTACCCGGATTACGAATAGCAAACACTTTTGACGTAGCATATTGAGGAACTTCTGTCTTGATTAACTTAACAAAAATGAAACTGCCACCCGTCATTTCAGTTATCAGTTATCAGTTATCAGTTATCAGTACCTCTGCAATAAGGAGGCTTGAAATAGGAAATTTTCTTTTTTATCACCTTGAAAGGGGAGGCTTGAGACCTTATTTATTCGGTCATAATTAAACCATAATTAGGATGTTCAGGATAGAGACTAGCCATTAGATAAGTTAACAATTGAGCCAGACCAGCTTCTATAGAAAACTCCGCTCTTTTAGACTCAATAACCATCATCCATAGCTGCTCATTCATAACAAGAGCATCAATTCGACCTCTAATAATCACCTCTTTATCTGCCAGTTCTAAATTAATAGACTTTTCAGAACGAATGTGATCAGGGTAGAGAAAAAATTTCCCAATAAATAAAATCGGATCGACTATTGCCATTCTGACAATATCTTCCAAAAAAGGTGGATTTTGTAATAAGTTAAAATATCCCTCTTGAAAGCGTAGCTCCTCCGCAGGAGGCACTTGATTAAGTAGTTCTTTTTCCCAGTCACTAATCTCTGGCAAATCATCTTGCCATTCTCGAAAAAATTGCTCGTCTCTGACTAATTGCAAACTGAAATTATCAATCAAATAACGGAGATTAATTTCTTGAGATTGAATAGTTTTAACCATAAATTTAATTAGTAACTTAACTTAAAAACAGTTATTAAAAAATCTACAAATATATCCTACTCATAATGCTTTTGTAACAACTCACGCTGGATATTAATTATAGTCAGTCTCATGCTAATTAAGGTTTTGGACTATGCCACGGTCGAAACTAGGGATTTAAAAATCCTACCATAAAAGGATGACAAAATTGGTGGGCACGCTTACAGTAGTTTCTCTTGTTTTAGCCGTATATATTAAGATAATCGTGAAGTGGATTTTAGAAATATGCTCATATATGGACTATTAATTTTAGTAATTATAATATTTCTCATCCGTTCCTCTGGTTTAAATATGATTCAAGAACCGAAAACTTGGACTTCATCAGAGCGAACAAGGTCAATTTTCCTCTTTCTGTGGAAGTTTATCAGTTATCTGGGTCTGTCTGCAATTTTTATCTCTCTAGGACTTATGATGGGCGTTATCGGTTATCATTGGGCAGCGGGTTTGAGTTGGATAGATTCTCTAGTAGAAGCTTCGATGATTCTTAGCGGTATGGGACCAATTAGTCCCCTCTCAACTACTAGCGCGAAAGTATTTGCTTCTGTTTATGCGCTCTTTAGTGGTTTGGTTTTTGTCATAGCGATGGGAATTCTTTTATCTCCTTTGGTCTATAGTTTGTTAAGTCAATTTCGTGTTCATATCAACAATGAAAACTTCCAACAAGATGAGCATTTAGCAAAATGATCGAGATCAAGTCAAAAGTCAAAAGTCAAAAGTCAAAAGTAAGAAATAAGAAATAAGAAGTAAGAAGTAAAAAGAAAATTATAGTGGTCAATAGGAGTCAAGGATTCAGCAAGTATTTATGCTTAATATTTAACTAAGAATTTGACTCCTAATCGAGGTAAATGAAGATAATTTATATAGTATAAATACTTAAGTAAGCTACGGATTTTATACTAATTTTAATGTTACAAATTGAAGGGCGGAATGTGGTTTATAAGAGTTATCTTCTGATTTTTAATGGTTCCTAAATGGGATTTATACTGAGATTAATCTAGTTTTCACCAAAGCTTTTTTCAAAGTTATAACTAATCTTTGAGTTTGATGTTTATAAAGTGGTTTAGGTAATATTCCTGGCAAATTATTCATTAATTCTCTAGCTTGATTAATGCTACATCCAGAAATACCAGCAATTTCATTTGCTCCTTGAAATATGGCATATTCTGAGGGGGCAGTTTCAATCATAATTTGCCAAGTAGGTTGTTTTATTTCACCATTTTCAATTCTTTTTAAACCATTAATTGTTGCTAAAACAATTAGGCGATCGCCTATGGCTAATTTAATATTATCTGAAGGCATTAATTTTGATTCATTTGGTGGCTTTTGATATCAGGAGTCATGGAGAAAGAAAGGATTTGAATAGCATTAATTTTTAATTTCCTATTCATACATTTCTTGGAAATTGCTATATAGAGTAAACTATTTTTCAGTGAGAGAAACTAAATGAAATATTTATATGGGTTGTTGTGTTTATTTGGCTTTGTATTGCCATATTCTCAATTTATTCCTTGGATATTAGAACACGGTCTTAATATTAATCTTCTACTTTCAGAAGCAATATCATCTCGTATTAGTGCTTTTGCTTGGTTAGATGTTTTAATTTCTGCTATTGTTTTGTTGGGCTTTATTGTTTACGAAGGTAATCAGAAAAAATTAAATATTTGATTTTTCCTATCTTAGGAACTTTAACTATTGGTGTTTCTTTTGGTTTACCTCTTTTTCTATTTCTCAGAGAAATTCAGAAAGAATCTCTTCAAACAGAGTCAGAAAATTAAACTCGTCAAGATCGGAAATATAGCACTACAAGAATTGGGCGCGGACATTTTTAAATCCTAAAACCCTACTACAAACAAAAACTTCTTTATCACTCATTATCAAGAAATCATATATAGCAATATGATTTGAGTTGTGAGATATTGGAAGCTTTTAGGGAACACCGGATCTGGGAACAGGGAACAGAGAAGAAGAAAAAAACGTATTATATGAATATAATAATTGCTATATCCTATACTTTTAAGGAACACCTAAATTCTCACAACTGATTCCTGATTGCTATAAATTATTTTTAATGATAAAAATACTCATCAGCTAATTTGAAAGAGGTAATTATTAATTATTAATTATTAATTATTAATCTCGCTTTCACAAGAACTTTTTTCAAAGTTCTAACTAATCTTTGAGCTTGATGTTTATAAAGTGGCTTAGGTAATATTCCTGGCAAATTATTCATTAATTCTCTAGCTTGATTAATGCTACATCCAGAAATCTTAACAATTTCATTTGCTCCTTGAAATTTTGCAGATTCTGATGGAGCAGATTCAATCATAATTTGCCAAGTAGGTTGTTTTATTTCGCCATTTTCTATTCTTTTTAAACCATTAATTGTTGCTAAAACAATTAGGCGATCGCCTACGGCTAATTTAATATCATCTGAAGGCATTAATTTTGATTCATTTGGTGGCTTTTGATATAATACTGTCACTACTCCATAACCATAAGCTATTTCAGCTAATATTAATCCATTTAAAGTATCTCCTGCTTCAATATTATATTCAGTTACTAATACTGTTTGATGGTCTATCCTAAATAAACTTAATATATTTTCTCCAAATGCTGCTCCGGCAAAAGCTTCTGCTACAACAGCAGAATTGCAAATAAAGGTAGAATATGGTAAAAGTTTGGCTAAATTATTGCTAAAACGTTGTTCAGAAGTACGAATTACTAAACGAATATTTGGATTAACAGAATAACCCATTAATGCTACTTCTAGATTTAACATTTCATCATTTGTGACAGCAATAATTCCTGTGGCAGTGGCTAAATTTACTTTTTCTAGAGATTTAATAATATTACCTGTAACTAGAGGAATTTGAGGATTTATATCTGATTCAGTTGCTGTAGAACTAATTGCTACTAATTTCTGTTTAAATTCTTGTAATAAAGTAGCTACTTGCTGACCTACTCTTCCTAGACCAATTATCACAACATGGTCTTGAGTAGGGATAGGATTTCTTCTGGCGAATTTGAATCTTGTACTTAACAATCTTTCTGTAATTAAACCATTCAGCAAAGCTACAAAAATAATTCCTACTAATGTTGTGATTAAACTAAAAAATTGCAGCCACCAAGGAAAATTATTCTCTAGTTTAATGCCACCAAAAATATCTCCAAATCCTCCTAGTAATAAAACTGCTGTGCCATAAAAAGCTTCTCTTAAAGTTGCCTCTGGATAATAAAACCAAAATAGTAATGTACCAGTGCATAAGAGAATTACTAAAATTAAGCCACTAGAAAAAACTAAGTTACGAATTGGGTTTTCATGAATCCAGTTCCAGTAGTTAATGACTATATTTTTAATTTCACTTGGTTTAATTTGAATAATTGAGCGAAATATTTGCCAAAATTTTAGGTAATTTTTATGAGATTTTTTTGATTCTTGGTCGTCAAAAATTCTGGTTTTTCAATATAAATTATTCGGTCGTTTGCTTGAATTAATTCATCACTATCCCAATCATAAAAATCTGATAATAATTGAGTATAATTAGTTGCATAACTAATGACTTTTCGATGACGATTATTGAGTTGATAAACAGGACGATCGTACCAAGGACTATCTGGTTGTATTTGACGTTTTACTATCTTTATTTGATATTTTTCTAGGTAAAAAAAACCAATAATTTCTGATTCTAAAGCAGCAACGGCAAAAGCTGGTGCAGGTAATTCCGTAGGTTCAAATGCTACATAATTTCCTAGCTGTTTACCTAATAGTTGATTGAGGTTTTCTTTTGCAGAACGGACTACAAGACGAATTTGAGGATTAATTAATCTTGCTGCTAGAGCGATCGCTAAATTTATTCGTTCATTACTTGTAACAATAAGTATTGCTCGACACTGT
Organism: Okeania sp. KiyG1; assembly: GCF_014132355.1. Taxonomy (GTDB): domain Bacteria; phylum Cyanobacteriota; class Cyanobacteriia; order Cyanobacteriales; family Microcoleaceae; genus Okeania. The sequence goes on along the minus strand of NZ_BLZO01000093.1, from coordinate 26,665 downwards.
TGAACTTGACCCTGTCTTAAGATACTAGGTTCTCTTGCATCTCCAATAATTAATTGGTTCAACTGTGAAGATAAGTCTGAAATTTCCCAGTGTTGAGGTTGTATAATGTCTATGGCGTTAACAATTACACCAAACTGTTTCAGGGCAGCTACACAATGTTGTCCTAAACTACCTAAACCACATACTAAAAACCTATCTATTGATGGTGGGACTGAAGTATTTGTTGTTGAATTTGTATTGTGGGATTGATTATTAGGAGTCTGTGAGGACATTGGATATCTAATTACAAAGGGTCATTTCAGTTATCAGTTATCAGTTATCAGTTATCAGTTTTTAGCTCTGAAAAAAGAACGTGATTAATAATAGCAGGAATTAAAATATTTTTAGCAAGATATTTTTGAGATAAAAGAGGAAAATTATCAAGTAATATCAAATCGGGTTATACCATTTCTCAAAAATTGTAAGCATTTCCTCCGGAATGCTGCGCAAACAACCGTCAGCTGACGGCTGAATGCTTACAGAATAATTAACATTAACGCAAGCTAAAATTAGCATGCAAAGTAGTTTTGCTTGTACCTATCGGTTGACAACTGAAGTATTGCCCAAGTATAGCACTAATGCATGGGAATTGGTATTATATCAAATCCGTTTAATTCGGCACGTAAAAAATGTTCCATCTTCAACGATTACCAAATATTTCTCCATCTCCCCATCTCCCCATCCCCCATCCTCCCATCCCCCCATCTCCCCATCTCCCCATCCCCCCATCTCCCCATCCCCCATCTCCCCATCTAATTACACCGATGCTACCGGATTTGATATTAAACAGTTATAGAATGGTTAAGTATCTAGGAGTCAGGAGTCAGGAGTCAGGAGTCAGGAGGAGAAAGATAAGACAAGATGAGCGTAGTTATGGCAATTGGAGAATTTTTTTTATGTCCAATTAAACGGATTTGATATAATAAATAATATTTAAGCTATTTATTCTGAATAAGTGACTCCTAGAAAAGTTATAGCTATTTATAGCAAATATTTATGAATCTATCCCAGTAATAATATTTTTGCTAAAAACCCTAAATATTTTGAGAGTTATAAATGAAAAATCAAGCTTTTAAAACACATTTTACCTCAACAAATAAGCCGGTTAAAAATAGTGGGATATATTCATTAAGCTGTTCTAAATTATTCATATAGCAGGCAACAAGTAAAAGTGGGAAAAATATTTCCCCTTCTCAAATTCATCATCACTCTATGCTTTAACTGCTCTGGCAGTTGCTATCAAGTTGAGTGATATTATCTACTGCACAGAAATTAATGAATAATTTATAGATGTTAATTATTTTGGTGTTGGTGATTTGAGGTATGATATCATGTCCGGATAATTTCCAATAGAACTCTATTCCGCGCTCCGCTACCAAAAAACTTTCTCCTTCTATCCCTTTTTCTTCTGATTATTTATTCCCTACTGACCCCTACCTGACTCCTAAGTAATTAAGATTAATATCATAACAATAATTCAGCAACGCCATTATTTTTTCTTGGTTGACCAACGCCATCTTAAAAAAGCAATAACTTCTTCTGGTAATAAAATTAGATGAGGTTCATCTGAGATTAATAGTAACCAGTCTTCTTTCTGCTGACGTAGTTTCCATACAGGTGTTCTGGGATGAGATACTATCTGCCAAGAACCGAGTAAATCATGATTACAAAAAAATCCAAATTTTTGAGCATGATTTATGATTACATCTGTCATTATGCACAGCTCCTAAAACTAATTTTTCTTAGTTAGCATATATCAAATCTGCTTCAATACTTAGATAAACGATAAACAATTTTTAGATACTATCAAGTATAGAATAATTTTATACCATTTTTCTTCCTACTTATCTATCAGCAATAAAGCAAACTTATTTCTCAAATATTATAGCTTTAATTCAAACTTAGTCAAGTATTTAATTTTTTTTAATGATTAACTTCATATTTAGGTAGATTTAAGGACAGCAACTAACTTAGTAACTGCACCAATAAAATTTGTATATACAATTACTACTGTAATATTGTAGCTAAAAGTGAGCGATCGCTTGTCAGAAAGTTCTACCTTTAGATATAATTGCTATTTATCTTTATCTTGTCTGGTAAAGAACAGAAATAATATCAAATCTGGATGATTAGTTATCGTATAGCTGAGGAGTCAGGAGTCAGGAGTCAGGAGTCAGGAGAAAGAAAGGATTTGAATAGCATGAATTTTTAAATTCGTATTCAATAAACATCTCCAGAAAAGAGGGAGTAGGCAGTAGGCATTAGGGAGAAAGAATTGATAATTTATGGATAATAATTGATTTTATTTTTGATTTTTACCAGATGTCTAATAGACATCTCCTCCACGCTTATGGAGTAGGGAGTAGGGACTTTGCATGCAACGTCCGTACAGAGTAGGAGAAAGAATTGATAATTTATGGATAATAATTGATTTGATTTTTTATTATTGGAGATGTTTAATAGAACATCTGTATTAAGATTAAGTAATTTTGCGATTACTTTATAACCGGATTTTATATAATCTCAAAAATTAAAAAGCGTTCAGCTTAGATGTAAATATAGATAGAGGTTTTTTATTAGAAAAAAGCGCTGCTTTGAGTCTTTTATCTCCTTGTATTTGCTACTATTTAATGCTATTTTCACTCTTTGTTTTTACCGAAAAATTAAGGTATAAAGCCTCTCCATTCATGGAGAAAAAAGCGGTCTATCTTCGGAGCTTCCCGGAGGGTGGGATGGCGAGGAGACCTAGCCATATCCAATCGACCAAGAAAAGAAAAAAATCCTTTTAGCTAATCCTCTTCTTTATAAAAAGAGGTAATTATTAATTGTTAATGATTAATTGTTGAATATTCCCTCCATACCTTTTCATAGCATTTGCTTTCAACATCTCAGATAAAAACTATATATTAAGTATTTATTAGAACTTGATACCAGACATATAAAAATAGAATCAAGGGTAATTTTAGTTATCAGTTAGCCCCATAAGGTCAGAACTGCGTTAACAGTTATCAGTTAGCCTCCCCCGGAAGAGCTACCCTAGCAGTATCTCTGCAATAAGCAGGCTTGAAATCTAGAATATTCTCTTTCTCTTGGTCGATTTACCTGGCTCCGAAACCTCGCCATCCCACCCTACGGGAAGCTCCGAAGATCGACCACTTTTTATCCCCTTAAAAGAGGAGGCTATTAATACCACTTTGAAAAAAGAATGCTACAAAAGGGTATAGTTTTATCGGATATGCTTAAAAATAGCTTCTCCAGTTCATTTTAGATATTTATATCTATTTTTTTCCCCTTTTTTAAATATTTTTCCCCTCTTCCTTCTTCCTTCTTCCTTCTTTCGTACCGACTCCCTTATGCAACGTCCCTACCATTTGTGACAAACATTTATCAAATTGGTATAACCCGATTTTTGGTAAAAATACTAGACTTAAAGATTATTTATTTAGATTGTATTCTCCAATCCTTTGTCATCCAAAAACTTGAGAAAAGCTTAAGCATTCTATATTTTGATAGGCAAAAATCATCCACTAAATTACAATGTATCGAAGCTCTAATCGGCCAAATTAAAATTTCAAACAGTAATCAATTAATTGCTGATGAATCAATTCAATAATCTCAAGTCATTACAATCAGTTTCGCGACGAACAATACTCAAATTATTTACCGTTGCTACTGCCACTGGTCTACTTGGTTATACTAGATTTTCCAAACCACAACCAACAGTTTTTGTACAAGATAATCTGGACTTACCACGATATTTAAACAAATCTAAAAGCGTAGTAGTAGTTGGTGGTGGATTAGCAGGATTAGCTTGTGCTTATGAACTTAGTCAGCGAGGTTTTAGTGTTACTTTGTTAGAAAAATCGCCACAACTAGGAGGAAAAATTGCTAGTTGGTCTGTTAATTTTGGGGAAGAAAAATTCATGATGGAACATGGTTTTCATGGTTTTTTTCCTCAGTATTACAACCTCAAAAATTTAGTATCAGAAGTGAATATTACCGATAATTTTAAGTCTTTAGAGTTTTATTCCATGGTATTTAGAAAAGGGAAATATGACCCAGAAGTATTTCGTCCTAGCAATTCTGCTTTTCCTTGGAATATTGTGGATTTAGCAATTTCTTCTCCTAATAGATTGAGATGGGGAATTAATTTGGCAAAACCTAAACATTGGGAAGTTTTTCGGGCGATAGGTGGTTTTCAAGTAGATAAAACTTATCAGCAGCTTGACAATTTATCTGTAGCTAAATGGGTAAATAAAGATTTTCCGCAAGGATTGTATGATTTATATTTTTTACCTTTTGCAAAATCAAGTCTTAATGCTCCAGATAAATTGAGCGTTGCAGAGTTAATGCAGTTTTTTCACTTCTATTTTTTTGGTAATCCAGAAGGTTTAGCTTTTCATGGTACGAAGGAAGATATGGGTACAAGTTTAGTACAACCTATTGCTCAGGAAATTCAAAGTCGGGGAGGTAAAATTTTTACCGATATTGGTATTAGTAAAATTAATTGGAAACAAGGTAAAGTTGATTCTATTAGTTATCAATTAGGAGAGGCTAAAAGTGTAATTCCTTTTTGGGTAGAACGTAATTTAGAAATCAATAAACAGGATGCTAATTATTTTGGATCGAGCGATCGCCTTTTTGCTATTAAAGCTGGTTCAGATGAGGCTATTTCTCTGACTTGTACTCATCAAGGTTGTACTGTTAATTTAGCTGAAGATGGCAAATTTTACTGCCCTTGTCACGGAGCAGTTTATGATAGTCAAGGAAAGGTATTAACAGGTCCAGCAAAACGAAATTTATCGCGCTACAAAATTACTCAAAGTCGAGAAAATCAGGTGGAGTTAGTTGGTATAACAGAAAATAATTCAGAGATTATTCCTACAGAAATTCAGGCAGATTATTATGTATTTGCTACGGATGTTCCAGGAGTTAAACACTTATTTAATGTGATGGAGGGAGATGTCAATCAAAAAGTAAAAGACCGGGTAAAAAAACTGAATATAGCCGATCCATTTGCTGTCTGCCGTTTTTGGTTTGACCAAGACTTTGAGTGGAAAAATAGTAATTTTACTTCTCTATCCGGCTATCAATTAACTGATAGTATTACTCTCTATCATCGCATTCAAGAACAATTCATTAAATGGCATAAAAAAACAGGCGGTAGTGTAGTAGAGTTACACGCTTATTGTTACAAAGAAAAAGAGTTTCCTACTCAAGAAAATTTACTGACAACTTTTGAACAGGAATTGTATGAAATTGTGCCTGAATTAAAGGATGCTAATATGCTACATCGGGAATTGGTAAATCAGAAAAATTTTTCCGGTTATCCTCCAGGTAGTTATCAAGAACGTCCAGAAACTAACAGTGGTGTTAATAATTTGATATTTGCTGGAGATTGGGTAAAAATGCCTTTTCCCTGTGGTTTAATGGAAAGAGCTGTTAGTAGTGGGTTATTAGCAGCAAATGAAATTCTTAATCGAGAGGGTTTACAAAAGCGAAAATTACTATCAGTAAACCCAGAGGGTATTCTCAAAATTTGAGATAAGGAGTCAAGAGTCAGGAGTCAGGAGTCAGGAGTCAGGAGTCAGGAGGGAATAATACGAATTCTCAAAAACTTTTCTACATTTTGTTGAGCAGGGGACCCACCCTAGCCCCTCCCAGGAGGCAGGGTCTATTTATTGTCACCAGAGAAAAAAGGAGGAGGGGGTGGGAAGTGTGGGAGGTGTGGGAAGTATGGGAAGCAAAAGTAGTTACTACAAGCAGGCGATCGCCCCTCCAAAAACAACTGAGTTTGAGGAGCGGTCGCGCAGCGTTGCGGTAGCAATATTGCTTTTTTCATGGAGAAGTTAGAAAAGCGATCGCGCAGCGTTGCGCACCAAAAAATCATCTAACTTTCAGATCAAGTTTTGGCGTTGGTGAAAAGAGGTATGATATCTTGTCTGGATAAGAGCGCGAACAAAAAACTTTCTCCTTCTACTATTCTTTCTTCTGTAGTCCTGCATAGTTGCTATACAAGGAACAAGGGATGCTTGGCGCGGGAGCAAGATGCTCCCACTGCCGTACCTCGTAACAAAAATAATGCAATGCACGACCATTACAATGCACCACCACCCCTATACTTAATCCGGGAATTATCAATTTAATTTTCTGTTGTTTTAGTGCAAAAAAAACCTCCACCAATGAAGGCGAAGGTTATCTATCAGGGTGCATCTACCATTTCTTTTCCCATACTCCAATACTTAATCCGGGAATTATTCATTCATTTGATTTTCTGTTGTTTTCGGGTCAAAAAAAAACCTCCACCAATGAAGGCGAAGGTTATCTATCAGGGTGCATCTACCATTTCTTTTTCCCATATTCCAATACTTAATCCGGGAATTATTCATTCATTTGATTTTCTGTTGTTTTCGGGTCAAAAAAAAACCTCCACCAATGAAGGCGAAGGTTATCTATCAGGGTGCATCTACCATTTCTTTTTCCCATATTCCAATACTTAATCCGGGAATTATTCATTCATTTGATTTTCTGTTGTTTTCGGGTCAAAAAAAAACCTCCACCAATGAAGGCGAAGGTTATCTATCAGGGTGCATCTACCATTTCTTTTTCCCATACTCCTATAGTTAATCCGGGAATTATTAATTTAATTTTCTGTTGTTTTCGGGTCAAAAAAAACCTCCACCAATTACGGCGAAGGTTATCTATCAGGGTGCATCTACCATTTCTTTTTCCCATACTCCAATACTTAATCCGGGAATTATCAATTTAATTTTCTGTTGTTTTAGTGCAAAAAAACCTCCACCAATGAAGGCGGAGGTTATCCATCAGGGTGCATCTACCATTTCTTTTTCCCATACTCCTATAGTTAATCTGGGAATTATAAAGCTAATTTTCTGTTGTTTTAGTGCAAAAAAACCTCCACCAATGAAGGCGGAGGTTATCCATCAGGGTGCATCTACCATTTCTTTTTCCCATACTCCTATAGTTAATCCGGGAATTATAAAGCTAATTTTCTGTTGTTTTAGTGCAAAAAACCTCCACCAATGAAGGCGGAGGTTATCCATCAGGGTGCATCTACCATTTCTTTTTCCCATATTCCTATAGTTAATCCGGGAATTATTCATTCATTTGATTTTTTATTGTTTTCGGGTCAAAAAAAAACCTCCACCAATTAAGGCGGAGGTTATCTATCAGGGTGCATCTACCATTTCTTTTTCCCATATTCCTATAGTTAATCCGGGAATTATAAAGCTAATTTTCTGTTGTTTTAGTGCAAAAAAACCTCCACCAATGAAGGCGGAGGTTATCTATCAGGGTGCATCTACCATTTCTTTTTCCCATATTCCTATAGTTAATCCGGGAATTATAAAGCTAATTTTCTGTTGTTTTCGGGTCAAAAAAAAACCTCCACCAATGAAGGCGGAGGTTATCCATCAGGGTGCATCTACCATTTATTTTTCCCATATTCCAATACTTAATCCGGGAATTATTCATTCATTTGATTTTTTATTGTTTTAGTGCAAAAAAAAACCTCCACCAATGAAGGCGGAGGTTATCCATCAGGGTGCATCTACCATTTCTTTTTCCCATACTCCTATAGTTAATCCGGGAATTATTAATTTAATTTTCTGTTGTTTTAGTGCAAAAAAAAACCTCCACCAATGAAGGCGGAGGTTATCTATCAGGGTGCATCTACCATTTCTTTTTCCCATACTCCTATAGTTAATCCGGGAATTATAAAGCTAATTTTCTGTTGTTTTAGTGCAAAAAAAACCTCCACCAATGAAGGCGAAGGTTATCTATCAGGGTGCATCTACCATTTATTTTTCCCATATTCCAATACTTAATCCGGGAATTATTCATTCATTTGATTTTTTATTGTTTTCGGGTCAAAAAAAACCTCCACCAATTACGGTGAAGGCTATCTATCAGGGTGCATCTACCATTTCTTTTCCCATACTCCTATAGTTAATCCGGGAATTATTAATTTGATTTTCTGTTGTTTTCGGGTCAAAAAAAAACCTCCACCAATTACGGGGGAGGTTATCCATCAGGGTGCATCTACCATTTCTTTTTCCCATACTCCTATAGTTAATCCGGAAATTATTAACCTGAGTTTACCTCACTCAACCTCGCCATCAATACTACCAGTATAGAATGTGTACAAGTCGCCTTGAAAAGATTCAATTTTGTCTAAATTGACATCCTCCCGACGCTGCACTTGCGTGACAGTGCGGGATTCCTAACCATCGCGCTATTAGGTCTTTCTGCTTCAATGCACCAGCCTCCAAGGTCGAGCCTCTTTTCGGTCTTACGGTCGCTCCACAGACTGAAACTGCTAGCCCAGCAGCCATATTTCTAAGTCTAACACACTATTAACGAAACCGCAAAATTGATTGGTTTTCATCCCGACGCTCCCCTTCGGGAGAGCGCGGGTCTTCAACCAACGTTGAGATAAAATCAATCGAACTCCCTTGTAATAATACTTTTCCACTAGCAGGAAAATTATACTCATCTCTTTCAGTAATGTCTACTACCACCCATTGCTTAGGATACTTTTCTTCGATCTCCCGTATTTTTAGTCCTTGGGATTTTTTAACCATTTTAAGTATTTTTACTACAAGGATTACTAATAATATTATATAGCTCAAAACCTAGTAAAAAAAACAGTGGGCTGGCTAAGACTTTATACTCGTCGTAGCAAACCCACAAATCACTGTATTACCAGCCAAAAATAAAGTCTCTTCCTTCAGATATTAAGTTATTTATACCTGAAAAATATCGTTATCGTTATTAATTGGCAATCCAAAAAATGAGTCAGATGAATTTTCTAATCCCTGGTTAATTGTTTGTTCTTGTTGATTGATACCAGAGTCAAAATTCATTAATTCCTGAATTTTTACCTTCGCTTGCTCGAATGATTCTTCTACTAATAAATCTTCTTGACTTCCCTGGGGATATTGATTGATATCTAGATAATTTTCGATTTTGTGTGAGTCTCTATCTCCTGGAAAGAAAGATTGTATAAAGTTCCCTGGCCAGCTAGGAAGGTTATGTTGGTCTTCGGGAACAGCTATTGCTGGTAGGTTTTTCAGGCGGCTAGGAAAATCATCTTCTCGTAATAAATAGTCATATTTATCGGAACTAATTCCCTGGAAATTTGTAAAGGGAGAGAAAGCTAATATTCTTGTTCTTTGTTGAATATCTTCAGGTAGTTGATTAAAAATATCTTCAGCAAAGAAGTTTCCTTGGGAGTGAGCAACAATTAAAAATTTATCTTCCAAACTATTTCCTTGGTCAATGTTTTGAATTCTTTCTACAACATTGTTGGTAAATTGCGTACCTTCAAAATCATTTCCTGAAGTAACAGCTTGAATAATAGACTGGGCAAAGTCGAAGTTAATAGGTTTTGGTTTGCCTGACAGATTATATGTTTCTTCCTCAACCTGAGAGTTAATACCAGCTTTGTAGGTTGGGTTGAAGAATGTTAGCGCAGCTTATCCTTCGGATAAACCCAACATCAATTTTAGGAATTAAATCTCACATCAATATGAGGAATGTTAGCGCAGCTTATCCACAGAATAAACCCAGTATCAATCTCAGGAATTAAATTCCACATCAATATATTGTTGTTGGGTTGCGCGATCGCTTAACCCGACCTACAGTATTATAATTAATTATCAGGATATTATATGATGCGCCCTAATTAACTACTCAAATAATTTCAAGACTTGGGAGCTATTTTTAATTTAGCTGTAAATTTAACACCAAATTCCATTCCCAGTTCCAACTCTGCTTCCCATGTTAAATTACGCTTTTTACAAGCTTGTGAAAACTCGTCATAAACTTTATCTACAAGTTCGCTCAAATCTTCTATTACTTGTTCTTCGTCTATCATAAATGGAGCCAGAATAACTTCCTCTTCTACTGACTCTGTGACTCTTTCTGGTTCACTTTTTTGAGTAAAAATTACTTTTGGCTGTAAGGATACTACTTTTAACTTTTTTTCTGGTTCAGAAGTTGCAGACATTAGGTAATCCTATAACTTAATAGTAGGTAGTAAGACGTTCTATTTCCAGAAGCTTTTTTGGGTAATCAATCTTTAGGTAAAGCGACTGGAGTACATCTGCTCCTAATATACCATCAATTTGATACCTGCTATATATACCTGGTAGACTAATAGCTACTAACACGTTTTGATCGAGAAAACTTATTGGACCTATTTCTAGGTTTAATTTGGCTGAGAAATATCGTTCTTTACCTGTTACACCAACTCCTTCTACAGATTCCCGACCTACTTTTAGATCAATAATTTTACTCACTACAGTGTCTATTACTGTTCGTTGAGATCCTGTATCTACAAGAAAGTTAAATGTATGACTTCTTTCCTCAAACTTTGTGGTAACAGGTATTACCCATAATTTAAGTCTGTCGAAAGTTGCATCTCCGACAAACTCTTTCCTTACTAATATTACACTCATAGATATCTATGTAGTATTGAAAGCTTAAGTTTATCTCACTCAACCTTATCATCAATACTACCAGTATAGAATGTGTACAAATCGCCTTGAAGAGATTTAATTTTGTCCACCATCAAATCAATCGAACTCGCTTGCAATAATACTTTTCCTTTAGCAGGAAAACCATAAACATCTTTTTCGGTAATGTTCACTGTCACCCACTGCTTAGGATACCTTTCTTTAATTTCTTGTATTTCTAGTTCTTTTAGCTCTTGAGTTTTAATCACTTTTGCTTTGACTTTCAAGTCAAATTATATATTTTTTTACAATAGCAGTACACAAGTACACAAATATTGTGTGTGTAAAAAGACTCACAAGTACACAAGCAAGTATCTGTCCAGGAGGTTCTGAAAGACATGAATGAGCAAAGGTTTAATGAAATATTCAATAACCTGACAAAACGAAGACAAGATGTACTAAAAAAGTTTTTAGCTGGAGAGGATGATCCAACTATTGCTAAGAGTTTCAATATTGAAGAGTCAACGGTCAGAAAACATATTCAACAAATTTGTAACGCGTTTAATCTAAAAAATGAGCATGGTCAGCGTTATCCAAAGCGCCATGAACTAGAGGAACTGTTCCGCAAATATAAACCCGATTTAGTTAAAAATTCTTCTTTGAGTGTTACAAATGAAGGAGATATTCAAGAAACATTAGAACGAGAAGGCCATTGTGATTCATCCTCACTTCAGAGAGTAGCTGAGATTGGAACGACACAGATATTAGATAAAAACCCATCCCTTTACCAAGATTTAAAAAATGCCCCTAATGTTCCTTACTTTTACGGGCGTACTCAAGAATTAGATACATTAAAAATCAATTTTGCAAGACAAATGTAACCTAATTTTGCTCCTTGGTCGAGGGGTATTGGGAAAACAAGTTTATCCGTTAGATTAATAACAGAAATTCAGAATAATTTTGACTATATAATTTGGCGAAGTCTTGAAGCATCTCCAACAATAGAAAACATTTTGGAAGATTCAATCAAGTTCTTTTCAAATCAACAAGAAACTATACTCCCAGAAACTTTAGATGAAAAAATAACCAGACTAATTAATTATTTTGCATCCTCTCGTTGTTTACTAATACTTGATAATGCAGAATCAATTCTTCAAAGTGGCAATCAAACAGGTAAATATCGGGAAGGTTATCAAGACTATGGTAATTTATTCAAGCGAATAGCTGAATTATCCCATCAAAGCTGCTTATTAATTACCAGCCGAGAAAAACCACAAGCAATTGATTTAATTGCTAAAAACTAAAACTATCAACATCTTAGAATTAGAAGGTTTAAATGTAGAAAACAGTCAAAAAATATTTACAGAATATGGGGAATTTGAAGGCTCAGAACATGAATGGAAATTAATTATTGAACATTATGCAGGTAATCCTTCTGCTTTGGAAGTTGTAGCAGCAAGTATTCAAGAAGTATTGGGGGAAATTTATCTAAATTTATAGAAGATTATTTAAAATTAGGACAACTAAAATTCGAGGAGATAAACGATTTATATGAACGTCAGTTTAATCGTCTATCTACTTCAGAACAGGAAATTATGTACTGGCTGGCAATTAATTATGAACCAGCTTCTGATACAGAACTAAAAGAAGATATTATTTCATGGCAAACCAAACAAGAATTACTCCAATCATTAAGGTCTTTAAAACGGCGATCGTTCATCAAAACCACCCAATTAGAATATACAATTCTACCTGTAATTAGAGAATATATTATTGCTCGATTAATAGATGAAATTTGCCAAGAAATTAAGACTGCTCAAATACAACTTTTTAATAACTACTGTCTCTGCAAAGCAACAGCTAAAGACTATATTCGAGAAACTCAAGTTCGCCTGATTATCCAACCACTACTAGAAAGGTTACTTCAAGAATTAGCAGGCAAAATAAATGTCGAAAATCAACTCCAAAAAATTATCTCAAATTGCCAAAAAAAATCTCCTCAAGCTCCTGGGTATTTAGGAGGAAATATTCTCAATATATTGTCTCAGCTAAATACTGATTTAACTAACTATGATTTTTCTTATTTAACTATTTGCCAAGCATATCTTCAAGGAGTTAAATTACATCAGGTTAACTTGAGCAATTCTAATTTATCTAAATCAATTTTTTCCGAACCTTTAGGCAGTATTCTTTGCGTCGCATTTAGTTATGATGGCCAACTTTGGGCAAGCGGAGATGCGGATAAAAATATTTATATTTGGCGAGTAGCGGACGGTCAATTTATAATTAATTGTTTAGGTCATACTAATTGGGTAAGGTCCCTTGTTTTTCATCCTCAAAAACCAATTTTAATTAGTAGTAGTAATGACTGCACTGTGAAATTATGGAATATTGATACAGGTGAATGTCTCGCTACATTAGAAGGACACACTGGTCACATTTGGTCTATTGCTTTGAGTCCAGACGGTAATATTTTGGCTAGTGGCAGTGATGACTGTACTGTAAGATTATGGGATATTAACTCTCATCAATGTCTTCACGTTTTACAGGAACACCGTTTCTGGGTACGAGGAGTTGCTTTCCATCCTCAAGGAACAAAAATTGCCAGTGCTAGTGTAATGGAGCAAATTGTAAAATTGTGGGATGTTCAGAGTGGTAAATGTCTCACAACTTGGCAACAACTCAATCATGTTGTTCGTGCCATCGCTTTTAGTCCTGATGGAGAAACTCTAGTTACTGGTAGCGACGATAAACTGGTCAGGTTAGTGGATATCCATACTGGTGAATGTCTGAAAACTTTTTCGGGACATAATGGACGAGTGTGGTCAGTTGTTTTTAGTCCTGACAATCAAACTCTAGCTAGTGGTAGTGCGGATCAAACTGTGAAGTTATGGAACATTGAAACTGGTGAATTATTACTGACTTTACCAGAAAAAAATCGACGAGTTCGATCTATAACCTTCAGTAGTGATGGTAAAAGTCTAATTAGTGGGAGCGACGATCAAAATGTTAGATTGTGGGATATCTCTAAAGGTGAATCTTTGAAGACTATCAATGGTTATACTCAAAGAGTATGGTCGGTTGCTTTCTCTCCTGATGGTCAAACTCTGGTGAGTGGTGGTGACGATCGCGTGGTTAGACTGTGGGATATTGAGACTGGTGACTGTAAAATCTTAGACAGACATATAAAGCGCATTCAGTCAGTTGCTTTCCATCCTCAAGGAATAAAAATTGCCAGTGCAGGAAATGATGGTCAGATTAGACTATGGGATACTGCTACTGGGAAATGCTCAATTCTCCCTGAAAGACATGGAGACTGGATCTGGTTAGTAGCTTTTTATGAGGAGGGAAGAAAATTGATTAGTGTAGGTAGTGACGGCGGTATCAAGTTATGGGATATGAATACAAATACCTGTCTACAAACTTTCAAAGATTATCCAGAATGGTTGTGGTCAGTTGCTGTAAGTCCTGATTGTCAGAATTTAGCGATCGCTAGTGATGGTAGATTATTACAAACATGGAATATGGCAACGGGAGAGCTTACAGATATAGGAGAACATCAAGATAAATTGCGTCAAGTTGCCTGGAGTTCTAATGGTAAAATTATTGCTAGTGCTAGTGATGACCTCACTGTTAAACTCTGGAATGTCAGTACAGGTGAATGTTTGCATACTTTGGCAGAATATACCAAGCAAATTAGATCGATCAAATTTAGTCCTAATAGTAACCTGATAGCAACTGGTGGGGATGAATGTACAATTAAACTCTGGGATGTTTCTAGTGGCAACCTCTGGCACACTTTAACGGGACATGAAAATACTATTCGTTCTGTTGCTTTTAGTGGTGATGGTTCGATGGTTGCAAGTGGTAGCGAAGACGAGACTATTAAACTGTGGAATATTCAAACTGGTAACTGCATTAAAACTCTGAAAGCAAAACGCCTCTATGAAGGAATGAATATTACAGGTGCGACAGGATTAACTGAAGGCCAAAAAGAAACTCTCCTAACATTAGGGGCCACCATAATATAGTGTAGCCATTCTTACTGGTTTCATCCACTCCTTGCAAAATCTGTAATTCTCTCTGGAAAAGATAGTAGCGATGCGAAGCGTTACCAAGAACAAAATGTCATAGCAGCGTTAGAAGAACTCGATAGATTAGAAGTATGAACATCAGGACTTACGCAAATTGACTGTTAAACCACCATCTGTAGGGGCGAATGGTATTCGCCCTCCCCATAATATCATGTCCGGTTGAATACTTATTATTCAGATAGTAGGGGAGTGGGGGAGCGGGGAGTAGGGGAGTAGGGGAGTAGGGAAAATAGAAAGATTTACTGCTTAAGCAAGAGGATAAGTTTTTTCATCACTAATTATCCGGACATGATATAAGTAGAGTCTCTGCGTAAGTCCTGTTATACCAAATTCACGCAAAGGCAGTTACATCTTAATTTGTGATTTATTCCTAAAATAAAAAATTATAAATTCCATAAATTCTAAAATTTCCACCTTTTTTCCTCTTTAATATTTATGTTTTTCTTTCACTAGCCACAGTTCAGGTGTTCCCTGTTCCCTGTGTTCTCACGCTTTGCAATATTTTATGAAATTGGTATTAGAGTTAATAACTTGCAACTGGAAGATTGGGAGAGTTAAAATCAAGGAATTATTTTCTCAAAATTTATCTCTCCCTATATCTACTAGCTAAAACTTGACATACTCCCGACGTTGCGCATAGCGCGACAAAGCGGGATTCTTCAGTCATAAAAATAAATGACCGCTGCTTTGACAGAGGTGATGTCCTCCCCCTGTTTTGCTCTTGATAATAACATACATACCTCCTAGCTTGTCAAGGGTATAGGAAGGTTTTATTTGTGGAGATATCCGACTCAAGGCCCTGGCTTTCCCATACGACGCTCCCCTTCGGGAGAGCGCGGGACTTCCCTGGCGGGAAGTTAAACTGAATAATTTTCACTTTACTATTTACTCTTTTATTCTAAGGTGTAGGATTAGGATATTTAGCATGAACCTCATCAATTTCAGCAATAATTTCCTCAGTCAAATTTATCTCCACACTACTAATATTTTCTTTCAATTGTTCCATAGTTGTTGCCCCAATAATTGTACTAGCTACAAACCATCGGGAACTGACATAAGCTAATGCTAACTGTGCGGGAGTCATATTATTTTTATGAGCAATTTCTACATAACTTTTTATTGCTTCAGTTAAATTTGTTTTACGATAACGTTGCTCAAATCCAGGAAATAAAGATAGACGAGAATTTTCAGGAATTCCATCTAAATATTTACCTGTTAAAATACCAAAAGCTAGAGGACTATAAGCCATTAATCCCACATTATTAAATCGACAAGCTTCGGCTAAATTTATATGAAAAATACGGTTGACTAAACTAAAAGCATTTTGAATCGAAACTATTTTTGGTAAACCTAATTTTTCTGCTAAATTACAAAATTCACACAGTCCCCAACTTGTCTCATTACTTACTCCTAAATAACGAATTTTTCCAGCTTTAATTAACTCGCCAAATACTTCTAATTGTTCGGCAATAGGTGTAGTATCTCGTTCGTTATTTGGGTCATAATCGGGCATCCCAAATATAGGTACATAACGGTCAGGCCAATGAATTTGATAGAGGTCAATATAGTCAGTTTGAAGACGACGCAAACTGTCTTCTATTGCTTGCTGAATATTGGGGCGGTTAACTTGATTATTTCCCCCACGAATCCAAGTCATTTTAGGATTAGGTCCAGCAATTTTCGTAGCAATAATTAATTGATCCCGCTGTTGTTTAACTAACCATTCACCAATATATTCTTCAGTTTTTCCTTGAGTTTCAGCCTTAGTTGGCACTGGATACATTTCTGCTGCATCAATAAAATTAATACCTTCAGCAACAGCATAATTAAGTTGTTGATGAGCTTCTTCAATAGTATTTTGTTGCCCATA
Source organism: Okeania sp. KiyG1 (assembly GCF_014132355.1). Lineage (GTDB taxonomy): Bacteria > Cyanobacteriota > Cyanobacteriia > Cyanobacteriales > Microcoleaceae > Okeania. The sequence goes on along the minus strand of NZ_BLZO01000093.1, from coordinate 10,184 downwards.
AGTCATAGTCCCTAAACAAATTTCTGATACATTTAGGTTACTATCACCAAGTTTGTTATATTTCATCGGTTTGTCTTTTAGTAAATTCTCTAATTTTATCCTAGCATTAACAGGAACAGAACTTACCGAAATATTATGGTTTAAAGCCTCCCCTTTTAAGGGGATAATAAATAAAAATTTTCATAATTAGTCAATCCTCTTCTTTTCAAGGAGAGGTAATTCTAAATTCGCGCATTCTAAATTCGCGCATTCTTGAAGCATAACCACCATATCTTCTAGGGGCGAATGGCATTCAACCTCTACAATTGGTGTATAGTTTCACATCTTGCGTAAGTCCTGTTGTAAGCATTCAGCACTCAGCTATCAGCTATCAGCTATTTGTTATTAACTCATTATCATACTAGAGGAGAATTATCCACCAAGAAGAATTAAAATTCATTAATGAAATTGGCTATAACCTAACCTCAGTTCTTGCTTAAATATGTTCATCCATCTGATGGCTGTTTGCGCAGCATGACAAACGGAAATGCGAGCTAGCTGTTTGCGCAGCATTCCGCAGGAAATGCTTACGTCCTGTTAATAACTAAATACAACCATAAATTGCATCTAATAAGGCTTGAGTTTTTTCACTCACTTGATAATAATTTATTGTAGAATTAGTCACACCATTGAACACCACATCAGCAAAATTTTCGACCATTTTCACCTGAGAACTTTGCTCACTTTTTACCTCAATAAATTTGACATCTCCACGGGTATCCATACCATTTTTGAGATAAAAACCCGCCTTAAGATTAGGATTTTTAAAGGCAAAACTATTCACCCAATCTAACACAAAATCATCTAGGGTAATAATGCCTTTTGTACCAATTAAAGCCAAATCCATCGTTATCGCACCTGAAGTATATCCTGCATCCCAAGTCGAGGTACTGTCATCATCAAAAGCGAGCATACCACAAACACGAACGATCGCCCCAGTTTCGATGTCTCGTTTAACTTTGGCTGAAATTTGGCTTAAATTAATGTTAGGAGCTAAAAATTCAACTGTTGCCCGCATATTATACCAACCTAAGTCTCCTAAAGCTCCTTTTGGCTCTAATTCGGGATTGAAACGAATATTACTGCGATCGCTAACGGGAAAATAGAAGGCACTTCGTATCGCTTGAACTTTACCAATGCTTTCTTCCATAGTTTGCTTAATGGTTGCAATTCTGGGATGATGGACAAAATGGGTTGCGTCCATAAACAAGACTTTATTTTCCCTACAGACTACGGTAATCTTTTGCAAAGACTCTAAGGTCGCAAAGGGTTTATCGACTAAAACGTGCTTTTTTTGTTGCGCAGCTACCACAGCAATTTCTTCTTTTAAGGCAGTAGGAGTCGCAATATAAATTGCATCCACCCCAGACCAAGCGATTAAATCTTGCCAACTGTCAAACCCTTTAACATCTCCGAATTGCTGGCCAAACTCCTGTGATCGAGAGATGGAACGACTAGCCACTCCGACTAAAGCACAATTTTTGGCATCGACTAATCCTTGGGCAATCACCCTGGCAATCAATCCCGTTCCCACAATACCAAATCGTAATGTATCTGTCATACAACAGTCTCCTTAGTTAGATGCTAAATTCAGCCACAGTTAATGTAACTTGGGCAATATTGATAAAGTTATACCAATGTGATAAATTTTTGCTACAAATAGTTAGCGGGACTTACACAAAACAGCAGCAAAAAATAGGCTCAAAGATAGATAGCAAGAGGTTTTTATGTCAAAAAGTTATAATTCCTTTATTACTGAATAATACCAATTTGATAACTGTTTGCTACAAATAGTTAGGCTATTTCTTAGGAGTCAATCCACTGTCCAATAGATAAATAGTAATCATTGCCAAACAAAGCGTACGCCGATCGCCAGAGTAATAACTATTGTCCAATAGTTAAATAGTAATTATTGCCAAACAAAGCGTACGCCGATCGCCAGAGTAATAACTATTGTCCAATAGTTAAATAGTAATTATTGCCAAACAAAGCGTACGCTGATCGCCAGAGTAATAACTATTGTCCAATAGTTAAATAGTAATTATTGCCAAACAAAGCGTACGCTGATCGCCAGAGTAATAACTATTGTCCAATAGTTAAATAGTAATTATTGCCAAACAAAGCGTACGCCGATCGCCAGAGTAATAACTATTGTCCAATAGTTAAATAATAATCATTGCCAAACAAAGCGTACGCCGAACGCCAGAGTAATAACTATTGTCCAATAGTTAAATAGTAATCATTGCCAAACAAAGCGTACGCCGAACGCCAGAGTAATAACTATTGTCCAATAGTTAAATAGTAATCATTGCCAAACAAAGCGTACGCCGAACGCCAGAGTAATAACTATTGTCCAATAGATAAATAATAATCATTGCCAAACAAAGCGTACGCTGTTCACCAGAGTCATAACTATTGTCCAATAGTTAAATAGTAATTATTGCCAAACAAAGTGATCGCTGTTCACCAGAGTCATAACTATTGTCCAATAGTTAAATAGTAATTATTGCCAAACAAAGTGATCGCTCATCACCAGAGTCATAACTATTGGAACGACACAGCTAATTTGGTGCAATAGATTTTTATTCAAATACATGAGCAGTAAAAATTAGAGCATTAGAAAAATGCACTATTTTAGCTGTGTCAGTCTAGTAGTGGATCGTTTCATCTAAAAATGTGGATTAGCTTTTAACTTAAAAATTCTTACTTTTGACTTTTGACTTTTGACTTTTGAATTGAATCTAATGCACTATTTTAGCTGTGTCAGTCTACTATTGTCCAATAGATAAATAGTAATCATTGCCAAACAAAGCGTACGCTGATCACCAGAGTCATAACTATTGGAACGACACAGCTAATTTGGTGCAATAGATTTTTATTCAAATACATGAGCAGTAAAAATTAGAGCATTAGAAAAATGCACTATTTTAGCTGTGTCAGTCTAGTAGTGGATCGTTTCATCTAAAAATGTGGATTAGCTTTTAACTTAAAAATTCTTACTTTTGACTTTTGACTTTTGACTTTTGAATTGAATCTAATGCACTATTTTAGCTGTGTCAGTCTACTATTGTCCAATAGATAAATAGTAATCATTGCCAAACAAAGCGTACGCTGATCACCAGAGTCATAACTATTGGAACGACACAGCTAATTTGGTGCAATAGATTTTTATTCAAATACATGAGCAGTAAAAATTAGAGCATTAGAAAAATGCACTATTTTAGCTGTGTCAGTCTAGTAGTGGATCGTTTCATCTAAAAATGTGGATTAGCTTTTAACTTAAAAATTCTTACTTTTGACTTTTGACTTTTGACTTTTGAATTGAATCTAATGCACTATTTTAGCTGTGTCAGTCTACTATTGTCCAATAGATAAATAGTAATCATTGCCAAACAAAGCGTACGCTGATCACCAGAGTCATAACTATTGTCCAATAGTTAAATAGAACATTAATAATTGCGAAACAGAGTGATATAACTGCCGAATGGATTTTAAGAACGCTACTTTCATGCAACAAAGCCATTATTAATTATTAATTGTTGAACAAGGGTTCTAGCCATTTTTCTGGCTTTGATGTAATTCCCTTGCCTATTCAAAATCCATTACCAATTAAAATAAATGGTGCCCAATAATAAGGATGATTAAACTGACTATTAATCATACTAATTTGTGCTTTTTGCACTGCTTCACTTTTAGTTGCACCATTCTTTAAAGCTGCATAAAAATCATTCATAAATTCATGGGTACCCTGGTCATCAACTTGCCATAAAGTTGCCAAAGTTGCTAATGCACCAGCTTCTTGTATTTGATAACCAAAACCGAGAATTTCTACCCCATTTCCTAACTGTTTTCCCACACCAGTTTGACAAGCGCTCAAAACGACTAATTCTACACTTTTTAAATCCCAATCTTTCACATCTCGTAGACTAGCGCGAGTGCCGTCTCCAAATAGTATAAAAGATTCTTCTGGATGACCATTTACAAAGGCAGCATGAGTGGCAAAATGTACAATGTTATAGTTATCCATTTGTGATTCCATAGCTTTTTTAGTAAAAGCATTACCTAATAATTTATTGGTTTGAGGAAACATCGTTGCTAACTTTTCTACTTCTACTCCAGCAAAAGGTAATCCTTCAAAATCAAAGTTTTTTTTGCCTACTTGGAAATTATAAATTCCTTCTGTTAAAGCACCTGCTAAAATTAGAGGATTAATCTCTGTTTTTGGAGTTAAATCCATTAAACTTGCAGTGGTAATATTATTGATTTTAAATTTCTCTACTAACCATTTTTCTCCATCATATAGTGCTGCTAAAGGAAGATAACGTAGTTGACCATCAGGTGCATAAACAATAGTTTTAGTATTATTGATTTTGAGATGAGGTTCTATAGGTTTTATCAACCAATCGTACAGTTTTGCTCCAGCTTCCATAGCTCTTTGATCGGATTGATTATTATTTCCTCTAGATAATGATTGGGCTTTATTTCTATTCATTAATCTCACTCTTAATTCAAGGATAGCTTGACTAAATTCTTCCTTGGTTACTAAAACAGTGCGATGAATTGGATCGGAATTAGCACTGACTAATATTAATTCTAAGCGGTCTTCTAAAAGTAATGGATATAAGACTACTGTATTTTGCTGTTTATGTTCTTGAAGTTCATACTTTAAAGAACCTAACATATCCGAAGTAAGTTTTTGATTATGAGCATTTTCATCTAATTCTGAGACAATTTTTGCCACTTCTTCACTATCAATAAAATTATGAATACTCAGCAATTTTTCTGACGAAATATTCGGATAGTCAACCTGGTTATTGCCGACTTCATTCATTAGCTGAGTATACCTTTTCCAGAATTTTTGTTCCAGTTCTAACAGTGGAATTTCACTATATTCATCCTCATCAGCATTTAAGTTTCCCATATATTCAAATATCTCTTGTTCTTTCAATAAATCTAGAATTTGATGTGCTTCTATGGCGCGTTTTTCTTGAAGCAATAAATCAGCCAGAGTACGATATATTTCTGCAACACTTTCTATATAAGATTTCTGCTGTTCTGCTGGTAATACTTTTAAATCTTTGCGAATAGTTTCAGTAATATTAACTGATTGTTTATAAAAGATTATTGCTAATTGAGGATGATTTTTCTTTCTAATAATTTACCTATATTTGCCAGGGTAATTCTTTCTCCATCCTGGTTTCCAAGTTGTCTATCAATAATTAAAGTATGAGTCAGAAATTGTAAAGCATCTGGATGTCTGTCTGACTCTCGATGTGCTATACCAATATGATGAAGTGTAGCTGCTTGACCTTCCTTGTCGCCTAATTCTTCTCGAATAATTAATGCTTCGTGATGAGATTCTAATGCCTGAGAATTTTTTCCCTGTTCTCGATAAATTACACCTATATTATCAAGAGTTGTAGCTATACTAAAAAGGTCTTGATTTTTCCGATGAATTGCCAAAGCTTGTTGATAAAATTCTAAGGCTTTTGGAAACTCTTTTAAGCGATGATAAATAGCGCCAATATTATTTAAAATTGTAGCTTTTGTTGGGGGGTTAGTCTTTAAAACTTGCTGATAAAAATTGATTGCTTGTTCATATTGACCTAATTGAGAATAGACTAATCCAATATTACTTAAAATTGCACTAATATTTGCACTATCTTTTTCCTGTTTAGCAATTTTTAAAGCCTCTTGATAAAACTCCAAAGACTGGGAATATCTACCTTGAGTATCGTAAACAACAGCAATTTCATTTAAAGTTCGACTAATAGCAGTACGATCACCCAGTTGTTGACGTATTGCTAATGCTTGGTTTAATGATTCTAATGCTTGAGGATATTGACTAAGATGATGATAAACTGTACCAATATTGTGTAGGGTAGCAGCAATTAGGTCTTGGTCTCCTAACTGTTGACGAATTTCCAGTGCTTGCTGATAATACTCTAAAGCTTGCTGATACTTCTGCTGTTGCTTGTAAATAGTTGCTATTATATGGAGAGTGCTACTAATATGAAAGCGATAGAACTCCGTTCCGCTATCGCGATCGCCTTGTTGATGACGAATTTCTAATACCTTTTGCCAAGTTTCTAAAGCTGCTTCTAATTCACCATTTTGAAATTGTTCTGTAGCTTTCTCGTCAAGTTGTTGTGCTTCTATTTCTAAATTTTCTTGGGTTAGGCGATCGCTATATTTTGTGGTCTGTTGTGCAATTGCCTTTGAATGTATATGTATTTTTTCTGTTACTAGAAATGGACAAACAAGAAGGAAAAATCCAGTACCGATAATTAATCTAAAATATTTCCAATTTCTCATTTTATATTCTTTGGGTGAATTTATTTTATGTCTATAAACTCATTATAACTTCAACATTCTCTATCTATAAACTGGTAATTTCTCTGAAAAGCTACTTTCAAAAATTAATAATTAATAATTAATAATTAATAATTACCTCTCCTTGAAAAGAAGAGGATTGACTCAAAGGACAATTTTTTCTCTCTTGGTCGATTGGATATGGCGAGGTCTCCTCGCCATCCCACTACGGGAAGCTGCGCTACGACCGCTTGTTTCTCCTTTAAAGGAGAGGTAAGCATTTCCTGCGGAATGCTGCGCAAACAGCTATTAGCTGTCAGCTCGAACGCAAAAAAGGGGGTTTAAATGAATATAGACTTTGGAGCTGAATTTTGTAGTCAGATTTTTCTAGCTCAATTAATAAAACTTTTATCACCTACCAAAAGAAATAGCTGATAGCTGAATGCTGACGGCTGAATGCTTACAAGGAGAGGCTTTAAATCTTAATTATTCGGTAATTTATACAATTACTATATCTAAGTCCCAACTCTTGAATACTAAGTCTAAATTATAACTTATTTCCACACATAATATAACTCTACATTTATGCTAAAGGATAGATTTTTTTCGATAAATAATCTCAAATAATATAAAATTTTAATGTTGATAATTGATATATCATATATTAACTGAAAACCTATTATTCAATGATTTATCTCACAGGAAGTATTTCAATTTTAATCTGAACTCCTGTTTCCTTAACATTAGGAATATATTCAATAGTCAGCTTAGGAATACAACTCAAGCGGTCGTCCTGTAGAACCCCCGCACCGTTTAATGTTAAAGCATCAAGACAAGCTCCTGCTAAATTATCTAAATCGGAATTAGTACGATGTTTGCCACAAAAACTAATAGAAATAGCTGCTCTTTTAATTGGTAAATCTACTTCTAAATTAAGCTCAGAAACTTGACGGTAAATTTCTACTTCTGCCTGATTTCTCCAAGCACGATATCGAGGTGGTAAATAAGTACCATTAGTAGTAACTCGTGGCCGTGCTTTTGGAACTACTTTCCCAGGAAGATAAAAGTTAATAATTCTGGCATTTTCAGATTCTGAAGCATCTGGAAAAGAGGTCGGAAAATTTTCAGTATTGTTCAATAAAGGAATAATTTGCTTAACTTCTGTTTGCATATTTTCTTCAAAACTATCTTTTGACTGAGAGGAAATAAGTGGCATCTGGGGTATATTCTCCATAGCAGACAAATCTACTTTTCTATAAGCATCTAATTGTGTCCGGAAACTAGGCCAATTTTTAGCTATTTGCAGATAAGTTTCAGCACAACTTTCTGAAAAATTGCAATTCTTTTTGAGCCAAGATTGCCATTCAGTAGGAGAGAATAAAGCTTTAGTTTCTAACAATAGTTGCCCTAAAGAATAAGCAAATGCCATCGCATTCATCGGGTCGTCTTGACATTGTTTATGTTTAAAATTAATTTCTGCTATTAAGTCTTGCCAATTAATTAACATTTGATGTTAAGTATTAATATAAAAAATTTACTATATAATTATTTTACCGAATAATTAAGGTTTAAAGCCTCTTATACCATTTCACGGAATTCAAAAGTAAAAAGTCATGCATTAAGATTTTATGTAAGCATTTCCTGCGGAATGCTGCGCAAACAGCCGTCAGCCATTAGCTATCAGCTATTAATTTTTGAGGAAGGTAAAAGTAACCTTTGAAATTGAAAAATCATAAAAAGTTACTGCCAAATGTTTCAGGACTAAACCTTAGAAGTAATTATTCATTACTAATTGCTGAGAGCTGACTGCTGATAGCTGAATGCTTAGGATTTTATAGATCAAAACTTTGATGCTTCAGTAATTTCAGCAAATTCTTCGACATCTAAAGTTTTAAACTATTTGTAACATTCTTTTTCAAATTGATATTATTTTCAAGATAGGTAATTATTAATTATTAATTTAGGTAATTATTAATTATTAATTATTGATTTTTTTATGAGCATAAAATTTAGGGGCGAACAACTGTTTGCCCCTTCTCAAATTAATTAATTGTTCTAGCTATCAGCAGTTTTTAGGTAAGCATTTCCTGCGGAATGCTGCGCAAACAACTATTAGCATTTCCTGCGGAATGCTGCGCAAACAGCTATCAGCTTTTTAAAGAATCAAGCAAAAACTAAGGTTAGCTGACAGAAATATTTCATTTCCTGCGGAATGCTGTGCAAACATATTTCACTCCTTGACTACTAATTTCTTCTTCCAAGATAATGAGTTAATAACTCATAGCTGATGACTGAATGCTTAAGTTTTAGATAAATAAATATGATTCATTTATCAAAATAATTGGGTCTAAAATCCCGCATTGGGGAAACTTTTTTGGAGGGTTGCTCACACATCCCCATGACAAAAACAACTTCTGTACGTCGCCCCCCCTTTCTAACTTCTAACTTCATTTCACCCTATTTCTAACTTCTAACTTCTGACTTCTAACTTCTGACTTCATTAACGGCGTCGTCTAGATCCAAAACCACCACCGCGACGAGAGGGAGATAACCCACCACTACCAAAACTACGACGTTGTTGGCGAGGTTTTGCTTGATCGGAACGACGCAAGTCACTAGCACTAGCACCACTTCCCGTGGAACGATTTAGATTTTGCTGCTGTCTGCGAGTGTTATTAGTTCTAGTCGAATTAGTTACACCTGTAGAACGCAATGTTTGACGGTTTTTTACCGATGCTGGTGGAGCTTGATAACGTTCTTGATATCGACTAACAGCTTGGTCATAGCTATTGCCATACCCACCATAACCAGTCATTACTCCACCTGGTTGATAAACTGGCGGTACATAATATTGAGGTCTGAACAACATATTACTAATTGCTCCACCAACTACCTGACCTGCTATTGCTCCAGCAAAAGGTGTCCAGAAGTTAGACTCTCGACGCACAATTATTGTTTCTTGTCTACCTGTTTGGGGATCGGTTTGGGTTTCAGTGACGTTGTGTACATATTCAATTTTAAAATCTGGTTTGATGTGTAAACTAGCTTGGTTGCCATTAATTTCGGCATAGTTAGTTTTGCCTTCCTGAATTTCTTCCTCAGTCAAACTTGCCATTTGCAAATCTTGAGTACTATACATCGGTGGTGTACCTGACGGAGTATTCAGTAACATTAAGGTATACTCACCGTTAGCATCGTTATAAGTTGCCTGTTGTACGGGATATTGTCCCTGAGTTACTTGATTTCGGTTTTGCTTAGTGAGGTTGGAAGAAATATTGGAATTTGAGTTTTGATATGATGTTGTGTTTGAACTGCCACAGGCCACTGTTGTCCAACACAATGTTAAACACATAAACAAAACGGTTAATTTACGCAACATATTATAATTTTCCCTAAACAACTTTGAGTGAGTTCTATTTATTATTCTACCTTGATTTGGCTTTTGAGCAGGGAATAATGAGTCAAAAGTCATAATTTATAAGCCAAAAGTTATAATTGCTGTGTATAATTGGGGACTGATATAAAATCCGGTTATACAATAGACATCTCCAGAAAATTAGGGAGTAGGGAGTAGGCGAAAAGAATTAATAATTTCTGTACGATAATTGATTTTATTTCCAGACTTACGCATAATATCAAATCCGGTTAAACAGCCATAGAATGGTTAAGTTAGGAGGAGTCAACCCACCCCTCGCCCCTCCTCCCAACCCAACCCCTAGCCCCTCCCAGGAGGAGGAAGTCAGGAGGACCGAGTCAGGAGGAGAAAAGAATTACAAAGATGAGCATAGTTATGACGATTGAAGAATTTTTTGATGTCTAATTAAACGGATTTG
>NZ_BLZO01000092.1 GCF_014132355.1 Okeania sp. KiyG1 | reverse complement strand
TAACATCATTATCATTCCACTTAAAACCTTCCTGAGAATATAAGGATATATGACCATAATCTTCACCCTCTCTGCCATTATCTGGTTGAATATTGTCACGCCAGTTAGAGTATTCATTATTGATGGGTTCTCCATCGGATTTCCCTATCCAAAATGTTATTCCGTTTTCTGTTTCTGGTCCTACTACCCACTGCCATATACCCTCATTTCTTGCATCACTAGCACCAATCCAAGCACTCTTTAGTTTACCTCTAACAAACACTTCTTCTCCATTGTTATTCTTATCCAATTGACGTAAATTTTGGCTATTCTCAATAAATTCTTGTTCCTCTTGTGAAATAATTGTTACTAAATGTCCTGGAATTCCTCTATGATTTTTGTTATTAGCTCTACTATTTGCTTCTGTCCAAGATATATCTTCTTCTACTAATTCATAGTAATGTTTACAACCATTATTTTCTTGAAAAACAGGCAGTTTTGGTTTGCATTCCTGATATTCTTGGTCATAATATCTATTTCTTAGAAAACATTTCCATTGTGTAGGTAAAAATGCAGGTATCAAAGCAACTATCACTGCTGTAAAAGTTGCCACAAAAATTCCAATGATAGTGATGATTTGATCGCGAGTTAATCTGTTCATAAACTCATTCTAATTATGGTAGAAAAAATACAGGTAACTTTGTTAAATATCAACTCAATTTCAAGTTTCGTCAATTATTACCAATTTTACTAAAATACCGTACTAGCTTAAGATTTACTTTATAAATCAGCTCTAAAAATAACTCAGTTGTATTTTCTCAAATATTCTCTGTCAAAAAGGTAATTAATAGTGATATTAGTCACGAAATTTACTTATCTACTTCACTTTGTCATAGTTGAGTAACTCACTCTTGACAATACCGAAAAATCACTCTTTACTCCAACTGCAAGTCACCACCATAATCATAAAAACAGAAGATGATAAAAGTGTAGAGTTCAAGGTTAATCATCATGCTTCAAATTAAATTACTCCCCGGTGCAATTAACGAAATCATGGTTTCTGTTGCTGACAAATGTCCTCTAACTCAATCAGACCGTTATGGTCTTCTGGCTGCTATATTGGATGAGTCCCTCAGTGAAGAAGACCGTCGCAGTGTTGATAGGTTGTTACGTTCTGTTATGAGAGGACGGGTGAAAGTAGCATAGAGTTGTCCATCCTGACAAAAAAATAAGGTCTCAAGTCTCCTCTTTCAAGGGGATGAAAAAAAATAAAGTTCAATATTTCAATTCACTTTACTTTCCTAGGTCATGCTGCGCAAAAAGGTAGACAGAGGTACTGATAACTGATAACTGAAATGACTCGTGTCCAATTTTTTATGGCACTTCAGCAATTAACAATTAATAATTACCTCTAATTTTCATCAATTGCTGACGAAAATGAACATCCTGGTGATATGGAATATCTGTCGCAATTTCGGCGATCGTTCAAGCCAAAATTCAGCCAGAAGAAATAGATTTAATTGCTTATTGCTGAGTAGGAGATTACGATTACAGATTTTGGTTTCCCGCAGCCAAAATATAAGTTGCTATTGGAGCTGAAAATGCTCATGCTTTTGAAATTAGAAATTTATGCAACAGAGGCAATTTAGGCATTCATATCTGCCGAAATATTTTGCTAGCAGATTCAGGTTGAATTTATACTTTAGTTGTTTGTAGCGATAACGGAAGTCAAAAGTCAGAAGTCAAAAGTTAAAAGTTAGATTTTATCGCCTCAAAATTTTAACCCTACTGGACCGACACACCTTAAATTGTGCATTAGGGAGTAGGGGAGTGGGGGAGTGGGGAGTAGGGGAGTAGGGGAGTAGAAGAGATAAAGACAACTAGAAATAAAAATCTATTGCACAGTTTTAGCTGTGTCAGTCTACTACACTAATTTACGGAAGTCAAAAGTTAAAAGTTAAAAGTTAAAGGTAAGACTTTATCGCCTGAAAACTTTAACGCTTTTACGGAAGTTAAAAGTCAAAAGTCAAAGGTAACACTTTATCTCCTGAAAACTTTAACACTTTTACGGAAGTCAAAAGTCAAAAGTTAAAAGTAAGATTTTATCGCCTCAAAACTTTAACCCTACACTAATTTACGGAAGTCAAAAGTTAAAAGTTAAAAGTTAAAAGTAAGATTTTATCGCCTCAAAATTTTAACCCTAGACTAATTTGCGCAAGTCAAAAGTTCAAAGTCAAAAGTCAAAGGTAAGACTTTATCGCCTCAAAACTTTAACGCTTTTACGGAAGTCAAAAGTCAAAAGTCAAAAGTAAGATTTTATCGCCTCAAAATTTTAACCCTACAGTAATTTACGAAAATTATTTCGCATTTCAGTATAAGATAAGTAGTGTAGCCTAAGTTGATTAAATTGGTGTAATTGAGATTTACCTATTCTCAAACAAAAAGTTGAAAATTTACTATCGTCTTAAAATTAATTTTTTTATTTTCAAATATATATGAACAGGAAATAAATATGTTGAAATCGTTAACTATAAATAATTTTCGTTGCTTCCAATCTTTTGAACTTCAAAACCTTGGCAGAGTTAATTTGTTGGTTGGCATGAATAATAGTGGGAAAACTTCTATTTTAGAGGCTATTCAACTTTTATATTCCTTTTTCAACCAGAAAAGCTTCAAAAAATAATGTCTGATAGAGGAGAATTTTTCTGGAAAAAAGACTATAAAGAGCTAGATATTCGTCACCTTTTCTATGGGCGTGAAATTTCACTAGGAAGCAAATTTTCTATAGTAGGAACTAATGATAAAAATCATAAAAATATAGTTGCTTCAATACAAACAGATTCACGGAATAAATTGGATGAACAATTAGATGATTTAGGAGAATTTAATTATGATATAAAAGAAATTTTATCTGATAATTCAGAAGAAATTAGTGATGTACTAGGTAAAGTAGAAGATATTTTTTTGTGCTTGATTGGAAAAGAAAAGAAGTTATATCTAATTTGTCGAGAATAGGATACCCATTATCATCTGATGGAGGTATAGATATTACTATGTTAAGGCAATTTATAAAAGCTACAAAAGCAGCTACAAAATCTCAATTTATTACACCATTATCTTTGGATATTAACGAAATTACTCAATTATTTGATGAAATTGTCTTAACACCAGAGGAAACATTTACCCTAGAAGCACTGCAAATTATTGAACCTAAAATTGAACGTATTGCTTCAATAGGTCCTGAAAAATACGGTTCTAATAATAGAATTGTAGGAGCAAGAGGTGGGTTTCTAGTAAAAGTTTCTGACCAAAAAAAACCTATACCTATTGGCAGTATGGGAGAAGGAATATGGCGAATTTTAGCATTAGCGATCGCTCTTGTTTCTGCTCAAGGTGGAGTATTACTTGTAGATGAAATTGATACTGGTTTACATTTTTCTACAATGTCTGATATGTGGAAACTTATTTGGAAAACAGCGAAAAAATTAGATGTTCAAGTCTTTGCTACTACTCATAATAGTGATTGTTGGAGTAGTCTTGCTGATGTTATTCAAAATGAAGATTTAGAGGGCGAAGAAATTACAATTCACAGAATAGAAGCTAATAAAAATACTTCTGTAGTTTTCACAGAACCTGAAATTGTGATTGCTGCACAACGTGACATAGAGGTACGTTAGTAATGGCAAAAAAATCTGTTCCTCCCAGAAATAAACTTTTAGTAGAGGGTGATGAGGATAAAAGAGTTATTCCATATTTGATAGAAGCTAATGATATTCCTTGGGAATATAAAAATAAACAACCATTTGTATATATTGAATCTTGTGATGGTATAGAAAAACTACTAAATAAAAATGTAATTTCTACAGAGTTAAAAGCATCTGGACTTTCTGCATTAGGTCTAATAGTTGATGCAGATGATAATTCAAAGGATAGATGGCAAAATATTAGGAATGTTTGTTTACCAAGTATTCCTGATTTTCCTGAAAATTTACCAGAAACAGGTCTAATTCTTATGACTAATTCTGGTGTTAAATTTGGAGTGTGGATGATGCCAGACAATAAAATGTCTGGAATGTTAGAAACATTTCTGACTTATATAATTCCTGACGAAAAAGAACTACTTTGGAATTATGCACAAACAGTTGTTATGGAAGCTAAAAATAAAGGTGCGCCATTCATAGAAAATCACACTGATAAAGCTAATATTCATACATGGTTAGCTTGGCAAAATCCTCCTGGTCGCCAATTACATAATGCTGTGATGGAAAGAATATTAAATCCAAAACATCCCCAAGCTCAAACATTTATTAACTGGTTTAAAAAATTATATGACCTTTCAAGAATTTAGAATTTAGAATGCGCGAATTTAGAATTACCTCTCCTTGAAAACAAGAGGATTGGGTTAAAAGGAATTTTTTTCTTCTCTTGGTCGATTGGATATTGCTCCGAGACCTCCTCATCCCACCCTATGGGAAGCTACGCTTTATATGTTGCGTAGCAAAACGACCGCTTTTTTCTCCATGAATAAAGAGGCTTTATACCTTAATTTTTAGGTAAAATTTATTAAATTTAATTTTAACTATAGCAATCCTTATTTGTAGCTAATATAGAAATTATTAAACAACTCAAAAATTCTGACAATTACCCCATTAATGTCGATTTCTTAACACCAGAAGTAGTGAATTTAAAGGGTAAAATTGGTATGACCTTAGCTCCTATTCATTAATGGATAATGGATAATTACCTCTGGTTAAAACCGAGAGTATTGAATATAAGGAAATATTATTTCTTTTTTCCCCTTAAAAGGGAGGCTTCAAGGCGCGAATTATTTAATTATTAATTATTAATTATTAATTATTAGGTAATTTCAGTTATCAGTTATTGATCAATTATCAGTACCTCTGCAATAAGGAGGCTACGAAAATACGGAATTCTCTTTTTTTATCCCCTTAAAATAGGAGTTTTTACACCACAATTTATCGGTCAGAAAAATTTCGGTATGCACTTGGATTGGGATGGAGATTTGAATCAAGATTTATTACCGAATAATTAAGGTTTCAAGTCTTTCTTTTAAAGGATAAAAAGAAAAAAATTTCATGCTCCACGTCAATGCTCTTCTTTTCAAGGAGAAGTCATTTCAGTTATCAGTTATCATTACCTCTGCAATAAGGAGGCTACGAAAATACGGAATTCTCTTTTTTTATCCCCTTAAAATAGGAGTTTTTACACCACAATTTATCCGTAAGAAAAATTTCGGTATGCACTTGGATTGGGATGGAGATTTGAATCAAGATTTATTACCGGATAATTAAGGTTTAAAGCCTTGATTTTAAAGGATAAAAAAGAAAAAAATTTCATGCTCCACGTCAATGCTCTTCTTTTCAAGGAGAAGTCATTTCAATTATCAGTTATCATTACCTCTGCAATAAGGAGGCTACGAAAATACGGAATTCTCTTTTTTTATCCCCTTAAAATAGGAGGTTTTACACCACAATTTATCGGTCAGAAAAATTTCGGTATGCACTTGGATTGGGATGGAGATTTGAATAAAGATTTATTACCGAATAATTAAGGTTTCAAGCCTTTATTTTAAAGGATAAAAAGAAAAAAATTTCATGCTCCGCGTCAATCCTCTTCTTTTCAAGGAGAAGTCATTTCAGTTATCAGTTAGCCTCCTCCGGAGGAACTGCGTTAACAGTTATCAGTTATCAGTACCTCTGCAATAAGGAGGCAAGAAAATACAGAATTCTCTTTTTTTATCCCCTTAAAAGTGTAGGCGCATACCCACAAATTCTCGGTAATTATTAATTATTAATTATTAATTGTTGAAGACTACGGTTAGACTATGAGATAGATATACTAATAACACTTCTAGAAGAACATGAATTAGAAGACATACAAATTTCTGACCAGGGAAAAGTAGCAGAAGCACAAGGAATAAAAAATATCAGATTTACCATTAAATATCGAAGCATTCCTACCTCAATAGATGAGTTTATTCATCTAATTAACAATATAGCAATCAGGAATCAGATGTGAGAATTGAGGTGTTCCTTTAAAGTATAGGATATAGCAGTTATCTTATTCTTATGTCTTCATTTCTTCCCTATTCCCTATTCCCTATTCCCTAAAGCAAAAGTCTCCAATATCTCACAACTAAAATCATATTGCTATATTTTGAAAGTAGTAAAAGAAGGACAAATAGTAGTAATTCATTGTAAAGCTGGATTGGGACGTACCGGAACAGTTGCTGCTTGTTGTTTAGTAGCTTTAGGTTATTCTGCAGTAGAAGCGATCGCTAAGGTCAGACAAACTCGTCAATACACAATAAAAACTAAACAACAAGAAAATTTTGTTTTCCGATTTGCTCAAGAATTAACTCCAGAAAAACTGACACTTTCAGCGCTTTAAAGAATTTATTAGTTTGAGTTATACTATTTGGATAAATCTTTATTTGCTACCTTAAGAAGTAACCTATCTAAATCAGATTTAGTATAGAGTTATATTTAGTTTGATTGAATCTTGATGGAACAGGAGAAAAGAGTAAAAGATATCCTCTCCCCACTCTGTTTCTTCAAGAGATTTTTTTCCTGTTCCCTATTAGTTTTGTTCAGGATATTTTCTAAATAACCCAAATCATCCTGCTATATTTCTTAGGATTTTTAGATGCTAAATTATCCTGAATTTAATATTTGTCTTGCCTTAATTATGGTTGTTTTAATAATTCAGCCCGGATACAACCTTTTTCCCACTTCCACTTAGGTAGAGATTCTTGAGGAAGAAAAATTGCCCAGATTGAACCTTCAGGACTTTTATAAAAACCCGTAATTTCAGCTTCTACCATACCACTCCAGGGTGCTGATACTAAAATTTTATCCCCCGAAGTAAAAACTTTTCCATTAGCATTGGTAACTTGTTGGATAGATTCTTTTAGCTTTGGCTTTCCTGGTTTTTTAGGTCTTTCTGGTTTACTTATAGGTTTTCTTAATTGTCTTTCATTTGTACCTTTTGCTCTTGATGAAAGGCTATTTTTTGTGGGAATTGGTTTTTCTAATTTTGACTCAGTTTGTTCCTGAAGCTCCTCCTTCGGAGAATTTGGATCAATAGGCTGTTTTGGCCTAACAGGTCTCTTGATTGCTATTATTTCATGACTCATCCACTTAACTCCCTATACCTGATTTTAGCTTTGCTTCTATCTATAATAGCACCGTTAAAATTGTGCTTTTGTTTTGAGTGGCCAAAATTATTATTTTGGTTTATATATTACACTTCTAAATCGGAATTAATTTGTGTTCTGGAGTAACATATCTCTATCAATTAATGCTTAAGGACTACAATTAAGCTTCTAATTTTCAGTTTTGGTATCAGGAAAATATACTTAATTCAAACTATTTGTTCAATTGTAGATGTCAAGATAAGTAAATTGTTTCATGCCATAATCAACTAAAAAAGGCTCTACCATAATAACGATGATTGGTAATATTTTAGATGGACGCTATCAAATTATTAAAATTATTGAATCAGGGGAAATTGGCCATGCTTATCTGGCCCTAGATATTCGTCGTCCTGGAGAAGCACAATGTTTTATTAAGCATCTACAACCAAGTATTTACGATCAAAGATTAATTAATATCGTTCGCGATCGATTTCAAAAAGAAGCACAAATGCTAGAAAAGCTTTCTCAACACGATCGAATTCCTAAACTCCTTGCGTATTTTGAAGAAGATCGAGAGTTTTTTCTAGTTCAATCTTTTATTGCTGGTCAATCTTTGGAGCGTGAAATATTACCGGGTAAACCACTATCTGAAAAACAAGTAATTTCAATCCTTAATGAAGTCCTAGAAATTTTAGTATTTGTGCATGAAAATAGTGTGATTCATCGAGATATTAAGCCTGCTAATTTAATTAGAAGAAAATCGGATAATCAATTAGTTTTAATTGATTTTGGAGCTGTTAAAGAAATTAATGTTGGTCAGCAAAATCCTACAGCTAGGATTGGCACTATGGAATATATGCCAATAGAACAATTTGAATATAATCCTCAATTTAGTAGCGATATTTATGCTTTAGGAATGATTGGCATTCAGGCAATTACGGGATTACCTAGTAGCGAATTATCAAAACTAAAAGATAATGAAAATGGTGAAAAAAAAGAGATTTTTTGGCGATACCAAACAAATTGTTCTACCCCTCTAGCAGATATTTTAGATAAGATGGTGCGCTATGATTTTCACGAACGTTACCAGTCAGCAGCAGAAGTTATAGCAGATTTAAAAAAATTAATGAGTTTCCCAGTTTAGCTATAGATAATCAAGAAATTTATCGGCAAGAGGTTATTCGTCTGGCTAGCGATCGAGGAGATATTTCTAGTATCGGGAGAATAATTTTAGATGAACTTAGAGAAAGTTTAGAACTCTCGCGGGAAGAAACGGAAATAATTGAGGATGAAGTATTAAATCCTTACCGTAAATATCGAGTGAAAGGAGAAACATATGAACAAGCATTAAAAACTGCCATTCAGGAAGAATATCCTTTTAATCAAGAAACTCGCCAGAATTTAGAACGTCTACAGCAAATTTTAGGGCTAACTCAAGAAGATATAGAATTAATAGAAAACAGAGTCTTGCCGAAATCTCTACTTACTAAATTTAAAAAATATTTAGCAGTAACAACAAACAATCATCTTTTAACTGGCAGTTGATTTTAGGATTTATCGCCACCTTAATTGTAATAATTTTTGCTATATATAGATATCTTAAATTCCAAAACTATTTACAACTACGTCAACAACAAGTATTACAACAGCAAGAACAAGAATCGGCAAAATTAAATTTTGTCAAAAACTTATACATAGAGCGCAACTATGAAGAATGTATCAATCAAGGAACTCTAATTACTGAAAAATCTAGCATTTTTTCTGAAGCTCAATCTCTTTTAAAAAATTGTCAACAAGGTATAAATTGGCAGAATTATCAAGTTGAAGATTTGTCTAGGTTTAATGCTTCTATAGGCGCTCTTGAATTTAGTAATAATGGCAAAACTTTAGTTACTGGAAGTAGAGACACAACGGTAAAAATTTTAGAAGTTCCTACAGGAAAAGTTATCAACACATTAGCTGGAGATGATTCTCCAATTTGGTCAGTTGCTGTGAATAATAATGGTACTAAATTAGTGGCAGGTACTTATGATTGGAGAGTAATTATCTGGGATTTGGAAACAGGAGAATTATTTCGCATATTTGAACATTGGGCGCCCGTTTGGTCAGTTGCTATGAGTTCTGATAATCAAACAATTGCTAGTGCTAGTGGGGATAAAACAGTTAAAGTTTGGGATTTAGAAACGGGTTTTTTAATTTTTAGCTTCCCCGATCATTCAGACGTAGTTTATTCTATTGCTATTAGTCCAGACGGCAGAAAATTGGTTAGTGGTAGTGCAGATAAAACTATAAAAATTGAAGATTTAAATACTGGAGAATTAATTAATACATTGACTGGACATGAAGGAGTAATTAGGTCTGTTGATATTAGTCCAGATGGGAAAAAAATAGTTAGTGGGAGTTACGATAATACTATTAAGATTTGGAGCTTAGAAACAGGAGAATTAATCAAAACTATTGTTGGTCATACTGATGAAGTTGTGTCTGTTGATATTAGTCAAGATGGTCGATATATTGCTAGTGGCAGTAAGGATAATAATATTAAGATATGGGATTTAGAAACAGGAGCTTTAGTTAATACCTTGACCGGACATGAAGATGAAATTTATACGGTTACTTTTAGTCCTGATGGTAATAGTATTGCTAGTGGCAGTAAAGACAGAACTATTAAGCTTTGGCGACGATAGTAATTAAAGAATGCGCGAATTTAGAATGCGCGAATTTAGAATTACCTCTTCTTGTAAATAAAAGGATTTTTTTCTTCTCTTGGTCTGATGGATATGGCCCAGGTTTCCTCGCCATCCCTCCACCGCTTTTTTCTCCATGAATGGAGAAGATTTATACCTGAATTTTTCGGTAACAAGGAAGAAGTAAGAAGTAGGAAACATTGAGCTGTACAGCAATAAAATTCCATCAGAAATAATAGCTATAGTAATTAAAGAATGCGCGAATTTAGAATGCGCGAATTTAGAATTACCTCTTCTTGTAAATAAAAGGATTTTTTTCTTCTCTTGGTCTGATGGATATGGCCCAGGTTTCCTCGCCATCCCTCCACCGCTTTTTTCTCCATGAATGGAGAAGATTTATACCTGAATTTTTCGGTAACAAGGAAGAAGTAAGAAGTAGGAAACATTGAGCTGTACAGCAATAAAATTCCATCAGAAATAATAGCTATAGTAATTAAAGAATGCGCGAATTTAGAATGCGCGAATTTAGAATTACCTCTTCATTGTAAATAAAAGGATTTTTTTCTTCTCTTGGTCTTATGGATATGGCGCAGGTTTCCTCGCCATCCCTCCACCGCTTTTTTCTCCATGAATAGAGAAGATTTATACCTGATTTTTCGGTAACAACGAAGAAGTAAGAAGTAGGAAACATTGAGCTGTACAGCAATAAAATTCCATCAGAAATAATAGCTATAGTAATTAAAGAATGCGCGAATTTAGAATGCGCGAATTTAGAATTACCTCTTCATTGTAAATAAAAGGATTTTTTTCTTTTCTTGGTCTGATGGATATGGCGCAGGTTTCCTCGCCATCCCTCCACCGCTTTTTCTCCATGAATGGAGAAGATTTATACCTGAATTTTTCGGTAACAACGAAGAAGTAAGAAGTAGGAAACATTGAGCTGTACAGCAATAAAATTCCATCAGAAATAATAACTATTTTCCTCTTAAGTTTAATGTTCGGGTTTTTCAACTAATTTTTTGTTTTCTCATTTAACCTCCTTTCACTTATGGCTGAAATTATTGCGATTTAGTTTCAGGAAAAAGTTGAGACTTTGAGAGATTTTACCATTCCGGCGATCGCTCAGTTTAGCCCAGAAATGTAGGTCAGGTTATTTTCAGGAGCTTGATATTCAGAGTGCATTAATTACTGATGGTAAGAGTCCAATGAATATTTTTAGTAGGATTCAATATCATGTCCTCACTTTATTGTTGTGGTCGTCACGTTGCTATGAATGGTTTTCCCGACTTTGGCCGGGAATTGCCGGACTTGATGTATCTGTAAACCTAAGATTGAATATCTATAGCGCTACGCGCTAGGGAATAGGGAATAGGGAACGGGGAATAGCAAACTGTAAAAGGATTTTAGGATTGAAAAATGTCTTAACCAATTATTGTAGTGCTATAGAGGAAATTTAAGTTTTTTTTAGACTTTTCAGCCTTCCTCCCTCTTCCTTCTTCCCTCTTCCCTATTAAATTGTGGCTGAATTGTTGAGACTAATTTGATAAACCATGAGTGCTACAGCAGCAATACCAGTAAAAATCATTAATCCAGCAGGCATCATTTTACGAGTTTTCACTAAACGAATAATGAATGTAATTACTAAAATAGTTGCAATAACTGTAGAAAATATTAAACCCCAATTCATACCCATTAGTTGGATAATTCCACTCAAAATTAGTAGAAAACCACTTACACTACCAGATATTAAAGAAATTTTGCTGCCTGCTTTTTGATATCCGATAATACCTCCAACAATGGCTAAAATACCATAGGCGATCGCTGCTATTATTGCTATATTCATAGTCATTATTACTAACTTCTAAAAACTCAAATTAATTTATACAGCGATTAATGTAACTACTTGTTAAAATAGACAGAAAAATTATCAAAACTTAATATTGCTTAACGAAGCTCAAATGAGGATTAAAGATAGTCGTTTCAACCATTCAACCTAATACGATATTTCCAGATAGGTTTCTTTTGTAAACTTTATATAGCAATATGACATTATCAAAACTCTAAAACTCTGATTCCTTTTCCCTCTTCCCTAATTCCCAGAGTTTTTTTCACAACAAAAATACAATTACTATAGTAGTTTAGGAAATATTTCTCCGTCCAAAGTCAGAACTTAAGTAAATGTAAAAAAATAGTTGTTGGTAACTACAGAGAGTAAAATTATTTCTATAGTTACCAGATTATATACCAGCTTAAAAAA
Source organism: Okeania sp. KiyG1 (assembly GCF_014132355.1). GTDB lineage: Bacteria > Cyanobacteriota > Cyanobacteriia > Cyanobacteriales > Microcoleaceae > Okeania. The sequence goes on along the minus strand of NZ_BLZO01000092.1, from coordinate 35,584 downwards.
AGAATGCTATAAAAAGTACCGTAAGCATTCAGCTATTAGCAGTCTGCTAGCCTCCTCCGGAGGAACTACGCTCTTCAGCAATTAGTAATTATTCATTACTTCTCAGGTTTAGGAAGGGGACTTGAACAGTAACTTTTATTCTGTCTCAATTTCTCAATTATTTTTACCTTCCCCAAAATTAATAGCTGAAGTTCGCAGTTCCGACCATAGGAGGCTAACTAATAGCTGACGGCTGAATGCTTACAAAGTGCCTCTCGATCAGACATACTTAAAAATAGTGGCTATCGTTAATTTTAGATAGTTATATCTATCTTTTTTGCCTTGTTTGAATATTTATTCCTTCTTCCTTATTCCTTCTTTCTTACTTCTACTATTTGTAAAAAAACTTATAAAATTAGTAATAGATATATCACTCAAAAATTATTTATCAAGAAATTCCGAAATAGAAAAAACGGAACCTTTCATCACTGTTTTCTACTGCTTATTTTATCTTGCCTTTTTTTATGTCTTGTTTAGATTATCAAGCGATCGCCGAAATTCACAACTTACAAAAGCAAATAGCATCTCTGTTGTTATATCAGTCTGTTCTGAAAAACCCAGTAGGTGAAACATTTATTCAACTATTACAATCTCTATCTAAAAATAATGTCAATGACCTTGAATGTATTCAAGCTTATAGTAACTGGTTTAGAGCTATTACTAGTATAAATATTTCCTGGCAAGAATATATAATTTATCAGATTATTAACGATGATAATCCCTTTAGTAAACAAGTTCAACAAAGAAAACTGACTGACCTTTCTCCCACTTTAATCGCAGCAGCAAAACACGATTTGCAAAATTTACAAAACCTTTCTAAATGTAGTGGCAAAAAAATTAGTCAGTGGATACAAACAATAGCTAAATTAGAAAAACCTCCCATTGTTTGGGAAATACAATCAAAACAAAAAGAAGCTATCTACGACAAGTTAATAAACTTAGAAAATTGGGCAGATGCCATTGAAACCTTAGCCACTCATTATCATCAGAATGGCACAGGTTTATTTGCCCAATCAATTGCTTTTGAATGGCGTAACGGTCAACTACTTACTATTACTTACCCCGACCCAGTTGAATTAAAAGAATTAGTCGGATATGAATTTCAAAAAGATACCTTAATCAAAAATACAGAATTTCTCCTAGCAGGATATTCAGCCCTGAATATATTACTATATGGTAGTCGTGGTTCTGGCAAATCCTCTTTAATAAAAGCCTTATTAAATGAGTATAGTCAACGCAATCTTCGTTTAGTCGAAGTAGCTAAATCAAACTTAAAAGACTTACCATTAATTACAGAAAAATTACGCGATGTTCCACAAAAATTTATTATCTTTGTCGATGACCTTTCCTTTGAAGAAGACGATGATACTTTTAAAGCTCTCAAAGTAGTTTTAGAAGGTAATTTAACTGCTAGACCAACAAATGTGGTAGTCTATGCTACATCAAATAGAAGGCATTTAATTAGAGAATTTTTTAACGATCGCCCTCGCCCAAAAGATAGTGATGAGGTTCATAATTGGGATACAGTTCAAGAAAAGCTTTCTTTTAGCGATCGCTTTGGCTTAACTTTAACTTTTGAACCTGCTAACCAGGATACTTATTTAACAATTGTTAGACATCTGGCAAAACAGGCAAAAATCAATCTAAATTCTGAAGATTTAGATTATCAAGCCTTACAATGGGCTACTAGACATAATGGTCGCTCTGGGCGAACGGCACGACAATTTATTGATTTTCTCAAAGCTAATTTAGCAGTTTTTGAGAAGTATTGAAGAAGGTAGTAGGTGTTCAACAATGAATAATTAATAATTAATAATTAATAATTACCCCTCCTTGAAAAGAAGAGGATTGACTAAAAGGATAATTTTTTGTTCTCTTGGTCGATTGGATATGGTTAGGAAACCCATCCATCCCTCCACCGCTTTTTTCTCCTTTAAAGGAGAGGTTTTAAACCTTAATTATTCGGTAAATTTTAAGTTTTAGATTAAATCTAAAACTTACTTGATAACACCTAATATTTTCCCAACATAGAGATGGTCAAAAAATCACTAAAGAGGTAACTAAAATGGGTCTTTTCGATCAAGGAACAACAACAATACAAGCTACTGATATTCAATTAGAACCAGCAGAAGCTTTTGCAGCTATCGCCTTAATTGCTGTTGCTGCTGATGGTGTTATTACTAGGAGTGAATCTCAAGGTATTAATAATATTTTCTCTCGTATGCAACTGTTTAGTGATTATTCAAAAGAACGTAAAACAGAAATGCAAGACCGTCTCCTTGGTATGATTAAAAATAAAGAAATAAAGCCTTTGTTTGATGCGGCAGTTGCTAAACTTCCAAAGGAGTTAAGAGAAACAGTTTTTGCTGTTAGTACAGACTTGGTTTTAGTAGATGGAGACCTTGCTGAAGAAGAGGAACAACTTTTGAATGAGTTATATAATGCTTTGGAAATTTCTGAAGCAGTTGCTACTAATATTATTGATGTAATGATGATTAAAAATAAGGGTTAATTTAATTACAAAATTAATTCTGATGAATGTTCAATGAACAATACTCAATTTTATTGTAGTGATTGTTCATTGTTCAGAAAAGGAAGAAGAAAGGAGCGAAGGACTGAAAAATTTTGTGTTGTCTGAGTTTTAAGCTTTTGATATGTCCGTACCCTTTGCTTCAACTATTATATATAGCGAGAAAAACTATAACGTTATAGATATGTCGTCTCTAGAACTCAAAAATCCCTAATTCCTAAATATATGATTTATCCTCTGTACCGGGACTTTAGTTGCAGGTGGTAGGCGATCGGAATTTAGGTAAATCAACTATATATAGGGAGAAAAACTATAACGTTATAGATATGTCGTCTCTAGAACTCAAAAATCCCTAATTCCTAAATATATGATTTATCCTCTCTACCGGGACTTTAGTTGTAGGTGGTAGGGGACTCGGAATTTAGGTAAATCAACTATATATATAGGGAGAAAAACTATAACGTTATAGATATGTCGTCTCTAGAACTCAAAAATCCCTAATTCCTAAATATATGATTTATCCTCTCTACCGGGACTTTAGTTGTAGGTGGTAGGGGACTCGGAATTTAGGTAAATCAACTATATATATAGGGAGAAAAACTATAACGTTATAGATATGTCGTCTCTAGAACTCAAAAATCCCTAATTCCTAAATATATGATTTATCCTCTCTACCGGGACTTTAGTTGCAGGTGGTAGGCGATCGGAATTTAGGTAAATCAACTATATATATAGATATAGATATAGGGAGAAAAACTATAACGTTATAGATATGTAGTGTTTACAACTCAAAAATCCCTAATTCCTAAATATATGATTTATCCTCTCTACCGGGACTTTAGTTGTAGGTGGTAGGCGACTCGGAATTTAGGTAAATAAACTATATATATAGCGAGAAAAACTATAACGTTATAGATATGTAGTGTTTACAACTCAAAAATCCCTAATTCCTAAATATATGATTTATCCTCTCTACCGGGACTTTAGTTGCAGGTGGTAGGCGATCGGAATTTAGGTAAATCAACTATATATATAGATATAGATATAGGGAGAAAAACTATAACGTTATAGATATGTAGTGTTTACAACTCAAAAATCCCTAATTCCTAAATATATGATTTATCCTCTGTACCGGGACTTTAGTTGTAGGTGGCAGGGGACTCGGAATTTAGGTAAATCAACTATATATATAGGGAGAAAAACTATAACGTTATAGATATGTAGTGTTTACAACTCAAAAATCCTTAATTCCTAAATATATGATTTATCCTCTCTACTGGGACTTTAGTATTAGGTGGCAGGGGACTCGGAATTTAGGTAAATCAACTATAGATATAGATATAGGGAGAAAAACTATAACGTTATAGATATGTAGTGTTTACAACTCAAAAATCCCTAATTCCTAAATATATGATTTATCCTCTCTACCGGGACTTTAGTTGTAGGTGGTAGGCGACTCGGAATTTAGGTAAATCAACTATAGATATAGGGAGAAAAACTATAACGTTATAGATATGTAGTGTTTACAACTATAACGTTATAGATATTCGGAATTTAGGTAAATCAACATATAGGGAGAAAAACTATAACGTTATAGATAATATTTAGTCTCTAGAACTCAAAAATGCCTAATTCCTAAATATATGATTTATCCTCCCTACCGGGACTTTAGTTGTAGGTGTCAGGTTATCAGTGTAGAAAATATGACTTTATTTACGGTTTCTATAACTGATTAGAGTTGAATTTTCAATTGAACCTAATACCTATTACCTAAAACTTTATTCAACCTAATATAATTTCTTTGTAACGATGCACTTAATAATTTTTGCCCTGACCTGATTTTTCTGATAATTATCATCTTTTATTAAGCGTAACTTCAGAGAGAAATGGTATTACTATTAAATCTATATCTATAAAATGTCTTTTTACTATACAAGAATAGTTCATTTTCAAGATACCGATGCTGCTGGGGTAGTTTATTTTGCTAATGTTTTAGCAATTTGCCATGAAGCTTATGAAGCATCTTTAGTAGAATTTGGTATTAATCTGAAAATCTTTTTTAGTAATCAGGAAATTGCTATTCCTATTATTCATGCTAATGTTGATTTTCGTCGCCCGATGTTTTGTGGAGATGAGTTAACTATTGAATTAATACCTAAAAGTTGGGGAGATGATGAGTTTGAAATTTCCTATCAAGTATTTTTAAAAGAAACAGAGGAAAAGTGGGTTGCCAGAGCTATTACGAAGCACGTTTGTATTCATCCTCAAAGTAGAAGTAGGCAAAAATTATCTGATGAAATGAGGAGATGGTTATTTAGTTTTCCTAGTTCTTCAAAAATTAACAATGAATATAAGTAGAGCATTATTTTTAGGAATTGGTATACAGCAGAAGGAAGAGGGAAGAAGGAAAAATATTGCTTTGTCTGAGTTTTAAATTTTTTATCTGTCCTAACCTTTCCTTCGACTGCTATAACTTTTATCAACACTATAACTTTAGTTTTAGTACTGTTTTTGCCTGTTATTTTTTTCTATCTTTCTTTGTTCAGAACATTCTAGAAACTGAAGCTGGAATGATAAATATAAATTACAGTAGATTCCTCGTATACAGCAGTTTTGGAGTTGATGAGGTACAAAACTTTATGGCTTTAGGCAACAGGCAACAGAGAATTAATAAACTGTACCTCACTATCCTAAAAAGTGCTGTAAAGTGGAATCTACTGTATTATATTTTCGTAAGCATTGGCAGGAAGATTTGCTTTAGGAAAAATCTAAAAGTGGATAATGGAAAGACTATTCATATAGCAAAATTAAAGTTGAAAAATTTGAAAAAATAAAATAATTATAGAGCTGAGTTTAATACAGCAAAATGCAAGTATATGAAGTACAAAAATTTAATACTTCGCCATTAATAATACCAAATCAAAGAAAGATTGTTACAGTAAAATATAGATGCTTAACGGAATTGAAAAATCTTCACTGTTTATTTCTTATACCTACCACCTACCACCTAACACCTAACACCTAATACTTTGAATCGCCAATGTAGCAATATTTTTTGAAAATGGTATAATAGGGTTTAAATAAAACTTTTGTGGTGCAGATATTTTATCCGCTACTGGTGTACCTAACTTACAGCACTTTTCAGATTGGTGAACCACATATTAAAAACAATAATACTTGTAGGGATGTTCCATGAAAAATTTCTACTGCGGTCTATTCAAATGAAAACTGCTGTAGATGAAATCTACTGTATCAATAAATTTTAAATAATACTTACAGCATCATTAGTAGTGTCGTACTAGATACTTTTTTTAATTTTTCAGTTTTCCAGTTTGCTGGTAATAAGTTTATTGATTATTTAAAAGTTGTTGATAATTTTCTCTTTGTCGAATATCGTCTAATGGTGATTCTTGTTGTGGTGGTTCGTCATAACAAAATTCTAATTTAATAACTCTTACTGAACTCTCTGCAACCATAACATGAATTCTCATTTTACCTGTTTGCCATTCTGAATTACCTAATTTTAAAACCTTACATTCCATACCTTCAGGAGGAAAAATTAATTCTATATTTTCTAGTTTAAATTCCACAGATTTGTCAACTATTTTAATAATATTCCTGCTGAAAAGATTAAACATACTATAACTATGTATGTTTTGGTTAAAATTATTATTTGCCTTATGTACTATAAACTGTTCCTTAAAAGAAATTTGAATTTTTTCTACTGTCAACTCCTTAAATCGTTCAACAGTAAAAGTATCTTTTCCAATCATCAAAATATCAGTATCGCACTCTAGAGCTTGAAAAGTATTATCCATAATATTGAAGCAGACTTTCATTGACCTGATAATAACACAATATTTTTACCAGTAAAAAATTGATTTATACAGCCTTCTTTATTCTTCCTAATTTAATAAAATCTAAGCATTCAGCGGTCAGCTATCAGCTATTAGCTATTGCTTTTAGTTTACGATAGTAAATGCTTACAATAAAATAGAAACAGAGTCGAATTTAAGATCAATAAAATGTCAAAAAATACTTACGCTATTATTGGCAGTGGCGCACTAGGAGGTTTTTACGGTGCAAAACTACAAAAATCAGGATTAGAAGTTCATTTTTTACTGCATAGTGATTATCAGCACGTTCTCAAAAATGGCTTAATCATAGAATCCAAAGATGGCGACTTTACCCTCCCTAAAATTAACGCCTATAACAATACTAATAAAATGCCAAAATGTGATGTAATTCTCGTAGCATTAAAAACAACACAAAACCATTTATTACCAGAATTACTCCCACCTTTATGCCAAGACAATAACATTGTCTTACTCTTACAAAATGGATTGGGTGCAGAACCTGAAATAGCCAAAATTATTGGAGAAGAAAGAGTAATTGGAGGAGTATGTAATCTTGCTTCTAATAAAATAGGTTACGGTCATATTCGCCATATAGATTATGGTCTAATTAGAATCGGAAAATATGCCAAAAATTATCAACCTGCTAGTATTACAAATAAAATGCGTGAAATTTCCCAGGATTTTGAAAGTGCTGGAATACAAGTTAATTTGAGTGAAGATTTATTCCGAGAAAGATGGAAAAAATTAGTTTGGAATATTCCTTATAATAGCTTGTCAGTAATTCTAGATGCTCGAACTGATGAAATGATGGGAGATACTAATACTAGAAACTTAATCACAGAAATAATGCAAGAAGTATTGGAAGGTGCAAAAAGTTGTCAGTGCGAAATTTCAGATAGTTATATTCAAAATATGTTAGACCATACTGACAAATTAAACCCTTATTTAACTAGCATGAAAATTGACTATGAGCGACGACGACCTTTAGAAATAGAAAGTATTATTGGCAACCCCTTACGAATGGCAGGTGCAGCAGGTATTCAGTTAAATAAAATTGGGACGTTGTATCAACAATTAAAATTTTTAGATGCCAGAAATAGACAAGATATAGCGCTGTGCACAGGCAAAAAGCAACAGGCAACAGGCAACAGGTAACAAGGGGAATAAAAAACCTATAATAAAAGGTTTTATAATTTTTAGGGTTTAAAAAAGTGCGCTCCAGGTAATAGTGGTACTTAAAGATTTTCTGGTCGAAAAAATGAGTCAAAGTCACGCTAGACAAAGGAATTACGTCGATGCCCTAAAAATGGCTAGAACCCCTAGTAATTCAGGATTTATGCCTTTGTGACGTAAAAGCCTTTGCCTATATATATTTGGGCTTATTTTCAGGCTTTATTTTGTTTAAGTCCCAATATTTGCCCCTATTAGTCATGGCCACCACAGGGTGATTGCCTCTACAATTTCATTCCTTAATTTTGAATCAGAAAATCTGACGCAGTTAGTGGAACATCATCCAAAGTGGCAAATAAACCACCACTACCAAAACCAGATTGGTTGCCATTCTGGTTATAGAATAAATTACCTGTGCTTTCATCGTAGACAATGAATGCTCTACTATTGGCAGCATCCCTTTGACTATCCACCACTTCAAACTCCCTACTCACACTAAAACCTGTTCCTCTGCGACTATTGAGTTGGGTAAAAGTGGTTTTATCCAGGACTATTTTGTCTTGACCTACTAGAAAATCATTTATTTCATCTACACCTATATCCCGTTGTCGGAAGCTACGCTTAGTATTATATAAGAAGCGATCGCGACCACCACCACCAATTAAAATATCGTCACCTGCTCCACCGTCAAGAGTGTCATTATTTTGATTTCCGTTTAGGGTGTCTTTGCCATTACCTCCTTCTAATTTATCGTTGCCACCGCCACCGTTGAGTCGGTCATTACCGCTGTTACCCTGAAGTCGGTCGTTACCCCCTCCTCCTATGAGAGTATCACGGCCACTACCTCCACTCAGGGTATCTTTCCCCCTTCCTCCATTGAGATTATCGTTGCCACCGCCACCGTTAAGTCGGTCATTACCGCTGTTACCCTGAAGTCGGTCGTTACCCCCTCCTCCTATGAGAGTATCACGGCCACTACCTCCACTCAAGGTATCTTTCCCCCTTCCTCCATTGAGATTATCGTTGCCGCCACCACCGTTGAGTCGGTCGTTACCATTGCCACCAATGAGGGTGTCATTACCGCCTGCACCGTTGATAGTATCGTTGCCACCTTTGCCATTGATTCTGTTGTTGCGGTTGTTACCTGTGAGGTTGTCGTTGCGGGAAGTTCCTGTACCAGGATTTGCTTGGCTAGTGGTATTGAGCAAGACTGAGACATCATCAGAATTATCGTTCGTTACTACAATGTCTTGTTTACCATCTTTATTTAGGTCTCTTACAGCTAACCAGTCTGGATTATCTCCAACTTGAAAATTGGTAGGTAAACCAAAACGTCCATCTCCATTTCCCAATAGCACCGAGATGTTATCAGAGCCAAAATTAGCTACTACAATATCCTGTTTACCATCACCATCAAAATCTGCTACAACAATTGATTCAGGATTATCTCCAACTTGAAAATTGGTAGGTAAACCAAAACGTCCATCTCCATTTCCTAGTAGCACAGAGATGTTAGCAGAGTCACGATTAGTTACAACCACATCGGCGTTGCCATCTCTGTTAAAGTCTCCCACAGCAACTCCATTAGCTGCATTTCCCCCCGTTCCAAAGTTAGTAGGAAAGCCAAACGTACCATCTCCATTGCCCAAAAGTATAGAGATGTTATCTGATAGGTAATTCGTTGTTACAATGTCTAACTTGCTATCTCCATTAAAGTCTTCTATTGCTAACCTGGAGGGATTATCTGCTGCAACATCAAAATTTAGGGCACTAGCAAAACTGCCATCGCCATTACTCAACAATACTGTGACATCATCAGACTCTGTATTTGCTGTAACTATATCTAATATACGGTCTCCATTCAAGTCTGCCACAGCAATACCGAATGGACGATCGCCAACAAAGAAGTTGCTAGCTGGACTAAAGTTACCATTGCCATCTCCAAATAACACGGAAACTGTATCATTACTTGAGTTAGTGACTACAATATCCTGGTTGCGGTCTCGATCAAAATCTCCCACAGTAACATCAACAGGTCTATCTCCCACTCCAAACAAAGGTGCTGCCGTAACTCCTCCTTTCCCATCACCAAATAACACTGAGATGTTATCTGATTGATAGTTCACCACCACAATATCTTGGTTGCCATCCCCATCAAAGTCTCCTACCGCAGCACCAGCTGGTTGATCGCCTACAGGAAAGTTAGTTGCATTACCGAAGGAAACGGCAAATACCCCGGAATATTTTTGGACAACTGACGGCAAAAACGCCAACCCAGAAGTCACTTCACCTATCTGAGTTTCTAATTCCCATTTGCCTCCTAGAGCAGAATTTCCCACCCGATGGGTTGACGCAGCAATATTTGCACCCGTGAGTTGGTGGAGACTTTCGAGCAATGAGACACCAGGAAAAACCATATCTGCTGCCACATTACACCCATACAGCAAAATTTCCTCAACCGCCCATTCTTGGAGCAACCCACGATATGTATCAATATTTTCCCGACTCACAGGAATATTACCCAAAAACAAAACTCCAGGTGCACCATGACAAACAATGTGGAGACTGTGAGCTGAATATTTGCATAGCGCTACAGTTATTTGCTCAATACCATTTTTGTCGGGTTCAAGCATAACCACTTGAGCATCAGAACCAACCCCCGCAAATAACTGACTGCTATTCTCCACACGGGGGTCAATCACAACTAACATTTTTTTAGTGGATTTAGTTCTCGAAGTAGATTTTGATTGGCCAAGCCATTTATCCGTAAAAACCATATAAGAATCTCGAAAAATAATTTATTATGCTCAGTGAAATTACGAATATTTTATATTTTCTGTCTGGCGATCGCCAAGATTTGGGCCATATTTTGGCAAGAATTTATGATTTTTTTTAATCTATGGCTTTGATTAGATCGGTGCGTAGGGGCAAACTGCCGTTTGTTCCTACAATTTATTGATGTAGAAATTGATACATAATCTATTTTTGATGACTAATACCAATTTGATAAATGTTTGCTACAAATAATTTTCTAGGTGGTAGGTGGTAGGTGGTAGGTTTTAGCTACTAGGTGCTAGGTTTTAGGTTTTAGGTGGATTATTAGTTATTTACTAGCCAGTTTATTTGTAACATTCTTTTTTTAATTTGGTATTACACCCAATACCTAAGACCTAATACCAATTTGATAAATGTTTGCTACAAATAATTTTCTAGGTGTTAGGTGGTAGGTGGTAGGTTTTAGCTACTAGGTGCTGGGTTTTAGGTTTTAGGTTTTAGGTGGATTATTAATTATTTACTAGCCAGTTTATTTGTAACATTCTTTTTTAATTTAGTATAAGTCCTGTTTATATTAGATTTAACTTATTCTTTTTCCAGAAGAAATTCCATTGGGTCTAAAGTCAATAGACGACTAATTTCATCTGTTTGAAATCCTAAAGCCATTGGTCGTTGAATTCCTGGCAATACCTGGACATCGTATAATTCTGTAATTACTCCTTCTAAGCGCAACCATTCAACTATACAACCTGTATTAATATCAATTACCATCAAACCGCAACGCGGTTCTATATTTTTAGCCAATAAATTTTCATCTAATTCTAAACCTAAAAAAGTCATATCCCTTGGTTTAGATAATCCCACGATCGCCCAATTTTTCCAAAAGGCTAAACCCCGCAAATAACCAGGGCAAAAAGTTATCTGTTCAAACTTACCTTTGTCTAAATCAACTACACCAAAAAAACCTCTTCCCGAGTTCAATAACCACAATTTTCCTTGATAAAATCTCGGAGAATGAGGCATAGATAAACCACTCAGAATAATCTCGTTTGATGCAATATCAATTACACAACCACCATCCCTTCTTTTATCTCGCCAACCATCAATTACATCTGTAGAACTAACAGCAGTAACATAAGTAGGTTTTCCTTCTACCATTGCTAAACCATTCAGATGACAACGGTCTTCATTAATAACTTCAGAAATAAAGGGCGGTTTCCATAAAGGAGTACAACTATTTTTATGGCTAACTGTAGCTAAACAGTTCAATAAACTACTAACAAAAATGATTCTATCATTATTATCAACCACAAGATCATGGACATCTAAATCACCAGTTATATAACCTATTCTGGGAATATAAAGTTTATCATAACCATTGTAAAATTGCTCTTTTTGGAGAACATTATCTAACTGCCAAACTTGATATTTTGAACTCATATATAATCGTTCTGGAGTAGCATATAATCCCATGGCACGATCGAACAAACGCTCAAAACCAGAAAAGTTACTTTGGGAATTAACTCCTAGTAAAAGTAATCTAGAAGTTTGGTATGTTGTAAATGCTAGACTAATTTTTTCAGATTCTAACCAGTTAATAAAAGTTCGAGAAGCTATGATTTGTGGATTGGATTTTCCGGAATTATTAGAGTTATCTTTTAGTTCCATTTTTAGATTAATACCATTTTGAAAAAAGAATGTTACGAATAATAAGCGTGAAAAAAAGACAAATGCAGGAGGTCTCCCTTTGAAAAAAAATAGAATTTATTAGCTCAAAACTGCTATTGAAACTATTCCCATACGACTCCTGACTCCTGACTCCTGACTCCTTATTCTAGGTTATACAAATTCACTTTCGCTGAATAAATAAAGCGATCGCTCCTAAAAAAAACCACCCCATTACACCTGCTAAAGGATTACCATTTATCCCAACTATCCACTCTCCAACTACACTAGAATACTTAACTAAACCACCCACATTAATAATGTAATAACCCCACACAAAACCAGCATGAATACCAATAGGCAAACCCAATAATTCTTGTTGATAATAAATCAATTTATCTTTTTCTTTTGGGTTAAATACCCCACCATCTAAACGGTGTTTATAATTAGTTGGAGTTTGAGTCCCCATCCACTTATTCCTTCTTTCTTCTTCATTGGTTGGAGTTTGAGTCCCCATCCACTTATTCCTTCTTCCTTCTTCCTTCTTCCTTCTTCCTTCTTCATCACATTTTGCCCAAACAAAAATTAAACCCAACAACACCAAACCAGGAAACTGAAACCAAGTCCGCAAAATTTCTGCGACTGGTTTAATAAAGTGTAGTAAGGCATATACAACACTACTTACCCACAAAGCTACTTTTGGTTTGTAATCTCGCTCCAACTCATCCAATAACCAACCTCGAAATAGTAACTCCTCAGCAAAACCAATACCCACAGATACCAAGAAACCTTCCAGAATAAATTGAGGTAACTTTGCTGAAGGTGACTGCCATATTACCCATCCCAGGAGCGCTTCTAAAATAAAAAAACCAAACAGACTAACTAAACCTATTCCTAAACCTTGAAAAAATTTCTGAAAGTTGCGCCTACTTATTTCTAAACCGTAACGACGTAGTAGGTGAGATTGTTGATAAACTTTCTTTCCCCAAAACTGGACCAAAATAATAAACTCTATATATAAGAGAGCGATCGCCAATATACTAGCCAAATTTGCATCTCGTCCAAAAAAATATATTGGTGCTGCCAGTGGTATCCAACTCAGAAATAATGTTAAAATAAAAATTCCTATTCTTATAGGAACCGGAAACTTTGCAATTTTGCCGAATGATAAATTAGGCACTACTAACACCTACAGAAATGAGAAACCGAGCTTCTTAAGGTCGAAACTCGGCTTCTATATTACCTTGAATTTGGCAGTTGAAATGTCGTCAGACTTCAGCCGATGGATCAAAACAAGTTGGAAATTTTAATCTCCTATATCACAAAATATGAGATAATATATTCATGGGAGTAAGAACAAGGTTTGTCCCGATGAACCTTTGCTAGTAGGGGTGAAATTCCCGTCGGAAGGAAACTAGTAGGACATAAATCGCTACCAAGACCAAGGCAACAGACAAGCAGGCAGCAAAGATAGGGATTTATAGCTCGCTCTTTGAGTAAAACCACTCTTAAAGGATTAATTATTAAAAGTAAGCGCAAAGCATATGATATTAATCATCAGTATGTCAGAGCGTCTAGGTGGCTCATCAGCGGCCACCACTGACTAATTGTCGGTGACAGTTAAGTGTGAAACTTGGAGAATCGTGGTTTTAACCCGATTCGGAACATCCGCTTAAAATCTCTCGTGTTTTAACCAACAGAGAAGTCAAAATCAAATCAATCATCAGGTTCTATAGTGCTAGTTAGTCCCTGATTTTTTAAATTTTGGCAATAAAACTCAGCGTGTTCTAAAGCACAGGTAATCACCAATGCAATACCGTTACTGTGAGCTTCCATCATAATATCGACAGCTTGGGGTTGAGTTAGACTCGGCACTGTCTTCATCAATGCCTGCACTACATACTCCATACTATTAAAATCATCATTATGGAGTAAAACACGATAACGTGGTGCAGGTTTACGGACTGTGGAAGTGGAACGCTTTTCTATAGTCTCGACAGACACTACTCTATCCTGCTTAAAAAATACTAATACGACATAATAACCTTACTCTAGACCAATATTCAGGCTAGACATAAAGTAAATATACTTAACTTTGTTGAACAATATTTGCCTATTATTTCACTTTTCACCTTCTAAAAATCTAGACAATCCTAGACACGCTCTTCATCGGTGACTAAAAGCAATTTTCCGACTCACCCGTCCATAAGTCTACTGGCAAAGAAGGTTAATGTTCCCCTCAAGTACATTGAGTTTAGGATTCCCTCTGGGGTTTTCATCCTTATGAAAAGTCGAGTGCAAAACACTCCATAATCGTTGCTAAAATCCTCTGGTCTTAGCAGACATAAGTAATAATAACACAGATTAATGCTGTAAAAACATAGACAGACATTTTGTAGATATAAGTCATGGATAGTCTATCTTTTTCAGCTTTAGCAGGCAACAGATAGCTAAATATTATTTGATATATATTTTGGCCTACACTCAGACATTATGAGTATACATTCAGATAATCATAACATAAAACTTAACATTATTCAACAAAGTAAATCAAAAAAATCAAAATTAGGAGGTTATCTGACTTTTGACTTTTAAATTTTGACTCCAACGCTCTAATTTGCGAATTATGATAGTATTAACCAACAAATTTCTAAATTAGTTCGTCCACTATTGTTCATAGCCTAAGAAGCTCGATAACTTAACTTTATTTATAATTTACCGAAAAATTGCGGTTGAAAGCCTCCTCTTTTAAGAGGATAAAAGTGGTCGTAGCGCAGCTTCCCGAAGGGTGGGATGGCGAGGTTTCCTCACCATCCCTCGACCAAGAGAAGAAAAATTTTCATGATTAGTCAATCCTCTTCGTTTTAAAGGAGAGGTAATTCTAAATTCTAAATTCTAAATTCTAAATTATTGAAATGAAACGTACACCTCAAACTACCACCGAACCATCTAGATTCAACTATGCCACTATAGCAATTTTAGGAGGAGTATTTGTTTTAGGTATTGGCATCGGCATTGCCTTTAGCTCCACCGCTAATTTTACTCCCCAAAACGTGGCCTCTCGTGAATTTATCGATCGCAGCGTACCAAACCCAGAACTTTGTGTACAGTTTGGAGCTAGTGCTATGGTAACGAATATGAGAGTTTTCTTGACTCTCAATCCTTTTAACGTATATGTATCTCAACCAAATATCAAACCAGGGTGTGTCATCCGTAGAAATAACTGGTCAATTCTAGAGAAAAGAAACTTACTCAGCAATGAGCAAGTACGGGATTGTAAAAATAGAATGAATACCTTTGGTTATACCGGAAATATTAATGACGATCCAGAGATTAATTGTATCTATCAAAACGATAGTGCTCAAAACCTCTTCTTACCCGATCAATTAGGGCCAGGGGGAAATGCTCCTGAAAATAATTTCTAAGGGAGTAGGGAGTAGGGGAGTAGGGAGTAGGGGAGTGGGGAGTGGGGGAGTGAGGGAGAAGTTAATCCAGTAGTAGTGGCGTGACACACCTAAAATGGTGCATCGGGTAGGGGCGGGTTCCGCGGTAGGGGCGGGTTCCGCGTTAACTGAATGGTTTTACCCAGGACCTGGTGAACCCGCCCCGGTTTTACCCAGGACCTGGTGAACCCGCCCCCGTACCAATAATTGCTCTGCTTGACATCCTCCCGACGCTGCTCTCACGAGACAGCGCGGGATTCCTAAACCTCACGGTTCAGGACTTTCTGTTTCCTCTTGACAGAGGAGCTGCGCTAACGTAGCACCTGCCTCCGAGGCCAAACCTCTTTCTGGTCTTACGGTCGCTCCACAGACTGACACTGCTAGCCCAGCAGCCTTATTTAAGGTTAACACACTATTGGCAACACCGCAAAATTGATTGGTTTTTCCTCCGGAATGCTGCGCAAACATCCCGACACTCCCCTAATAGCTGCCGCCACCATCCTCCGCCAACGGGAGAGCGCGGGTCTTCAACCAACGTTGAGATAAAATTAGCTGTGTCAGTCTAGTAGGGCGACACACCTAAAACTGTGCAATAGATGTTTGTTTCTAGTGTTTTTTTATCCCCATCCCCCCATCACCCCATTCCCCCATCACCCCATCTCTCCATCCTCCCATCACCCTATGTCCTAAAAATTGCTAATATCCTCGTAAAACCTAGAACGAGGTAAATCCTTAACTACACGAACCTCTATGATACTATTGTCTTCTAGAGTAACAGAACGAGGAGAAGCAAGAACAACACTACCAGCACCAAGAGCAGCTCCTGCCAGAAAACCAAAACCTGAACCCGTCAACAATAATAATCCTAACCCCCCACCAGCACTACTGGCAGCCAAAACTTTTTCATTTACATTAGGATGGCCTCGGAGTAATTCTGATTCAGCAGAAAAAGGTATTAAGCGCTCATCTACATATATAGCCCTAGCGATAAATTTACTTCCCTGAGTGGTAGTATCAAAACCACCTACTACAGGGGTTCTAGCTGGTACTATAACTCTACCAGATTCGTCAACGATCGCCTCTTTGAGCAGCAAAACTTCCTGTATCTCAATATCTCGTGGTAATGTAACATCTTGAGATGGATAAATTAAACTTATAACTTCTCCTTCCTCAATTAATATGGCAATATCATCTTCAGATTGTTTTTGCCCCGATGACCCAGGCAAAGGTTCTCCAAAAGTAATTACACCTACTGATTCTGTAGTATTGTATTTTGATTTTTCTCTGGACTCTGGAGGAAGTGAAATAGCCGTCTCTTCTTCCTCTCTAGTCTCAAGTGTGGGTGTTTCTATCACCTCAGAACTTTCCGTTTCCGGCTTTTCATTATTCAAAGCATCTACTACTGGAGACCTAAACCTACCTGGCCTGTCAGTGGGAATGACCAAAAATGGTACAGAAGGCTCCGCAGAAGGCCCTGGGTTGGGTAAAGGAGATTCCTCTTCCGGAGCAGTGTCTAACAAACCTACACTATCTTGCTTTGGTTGAGTAGAAGTTTGATTATCCTCTTCTTCAGTAGTTTGAGAATTTTCTACCTCTGTAGTTTCTGGCTCAGTTGCCTGTCGGTCTGAAATTATTGTCTCTGATGGCTCTGAAAATTCCCCTTCAGCCATAAGCAAACTTAACTGCCAACTATTTTCCTGTGGTTCGACCTGTTCTAATTGTACTTGTTGAGTAGAGATAACCACTTCAGGAGCAAAATCTATAATAACTTTTGCTTGTTCTGGTTGCTCTTGAGAAAGACTAACTCGGCGCACCAAACCATCCGGATATAACTCAGTCACATCTACACTAACCTCCGTATTCGGAATATATACAATTAGACGAGCTGGTTTATTTTCCAAAGAAAAACTAGGAGCTGTACCTGATGGGAGAGTAAACTGGAGTTGATTATTATCTGAGTCAAAAAACCAGTCTGTTAAGAAGGCTGCAAAAACTGGCCGAGTAACACTGAAATTCATTACCAGTGTTCCTACTAATCCAATAAACTTTAATAAAGACTTTGATTTTAACAGATTTTTGGAGATAAATATTGATTGGGCATAGCTAATTTCTCACATTTTGGGTAGTGGGGGAGTCGGTATGTAGGGGCGTTAGCGGCAGCTTTGCGTTAGCAAATGGCATTCGCCCTCACTTTATTTAGTGTCCGTGCGTAAGTCCTGATTATTAGACATCTCCGATAATAAAAAATAAAATCAATTCTTATCCATAAATTATCAATTATTTATCCCTGTTCCCTGTTCCCTCTTTTGGAGGAGATGTCTATTAGGTAATTTATCCCAAATTCCATCAATACCATTACGGTTACAGGATGCCAAATTTTGGACAAAAATAGCGCATCATATAAAATATAGCAAGGAACGAGTTGGTTAGGACTTATGTTGATGATGAACCTGAGACAGAGAAAAGCTTTTGTTACTGTTCCCTGTTTCCTATTCCCTATTCCCTATTCCCTATTCCCTGTTCCCTGCTATAAATTAGATAAAATTAAGACTAACATACAATGGTACAAGCACCAGCAAAGATTCAAACTACAGAATTAGCTAACCTCGCAATAGACCTAATTCGTCAGTCCGGATGTGAATATGGGGATATTCGCTTATGTATTTATCGTTCTCAGAATTTAACAGCTCGCGATCGCTCTCTCAACAGATTAGAAGATAAGGTTAATTCTGGTTTTGGGGTGAGAGTTTTGCTCAATGGTGCATGGGGTTTTGCTGCCAGTCATCGCCAAAGTCTAGAAGAGGTAGTTAGAGTTGTTGCTCTAGCAGTAGATATTGCTAAGGGTAGTCGTCTCTGTCAACAGACACCAGTAAAGTTAGTACCTGTGGAAACCTACCGCGATAGTTATGTTACTCCGATTGAAATTGACCCTTTTACAGTACCTATTGGCGAAAAAGCAGAATTACTTCTAAATTTGAATGAGAAGTTATTGAGTTATGAGGAGCGAGGAGTTAAAAAAGCTGCTTCTTTTCTCCGGTTGACTAAAGAAGAGAAAATATTTGCTTCTACAAATGATTCCCTAATTGAGCAAACAATTTACCGTAGTTATCCTGGGTTTACTTGTACAGCTATTGCTAATAATGATGCTCAAAGTCGCAGTTACGAACGACCTCCTTTGAATATTGGTTATGAGCATATTAACCCCACCGATCTATTGAGTCAAGTAGAACGGGTTGCTGAGGAAGCAATTGAAAAAGTTTATGCTCCTAAAGGACCTGCGGATATTCGCTCCACTCTAATTTTAAAGCCAACGAATCTATTTTTAACCATCCACGAATCTGTTGGACACCCCACCGAATTAGATCGGGTTTATGGTTATGAATCTAATTTTGCTGGTACCAGTTTTGCCACTACCGATAAAATGGGTAAACTTCAATATGCTGCTCCCTGGGTGAATTTTAAATGCGATCGCACTCAACCAGGTGGTCGTAGTACAATGGGATATGATGATGAAGGTGTGAAGTCACAAGAATGGTATGTAGTTAAGGATGGGATATTGGTTGATTATCTCACAGACCGAGAAACAGCTTACCGACTTGGACGTGGTAGTAGTAATGGTTGTGCTTTTGCTGACAGTTGGTCGAGTGTACCCATGGTACGCATTCCGAATTTGGGGTTAGAAGCGGGTCCTGATGGTGGTAGTCATACTGCTACTTTAGACGAAATGATTGCTGATACTGAAGATGGGATTTTAATTGATGGTACTGGTAGTTTTTCTATTGACCAACAGCGACGGAATTTTCAATTTGGTGGAGATGCGTTTTGGCAGGTGAAAAAAGGGAAGGTTGTGGGAATGTTGAAAGATGTGACTTATCATTCGATGACTACAGATTTTTGGAATAGTGTTGATGCGGTGGGAAGTGCTTCTGAATGGGAGCAGTGCGGTACGAATATTTGTGGGAAAGGGGAACCGATGCAGCTAGCGCAAATGACTCATAGTTGTGTACCTGTGCGGGTGCGCGATATTGTGATTGGTAGTGCTTCGTAGGTTGTTTTTCTTCCGTTGCAATTGCATTATTTTTTATCGGGACTTACGCAAATTAACCTTGAAAAGGCTATATGTAGGGGCGAATGGCATTCGCCCTCACTTTATTTAGCGTCCGTGCGTAAGTCCCGTTGATGAGACATAGGCGTGAAAAGCAATGTAAGAAAGTTTCATAGTACTTCTCTAAAAGTGTTTAGTTGTTGGAAATATTTTTGTGTTAAATTATTATATACGACCTAACTTTTAGATATACCTAGAGCAAAAACATTTTACAGCGCTTTTCAAATGAGTTAACCACATAATCAAAATCAAAAACCTTTGTAGGGAGGGCGAATACCATTCGCCCCTACAGATGGTGGTTTCAAATGAGTTAACCGCATAATCAAAATCAAAACTCTTGTAGGGAGGGCGAATACCATTCGCCCCTACAGATGGTGGTTTCAAATGAGTTAACCACATAATCAAAATCAAAACTCTTGTAGGGAGGGCGAATACCATTCGCCTCTACAGATGGTGGTTTCAAATGAGTTAACCACATAATCAAAATCAAAAACCTTTGTAGGGAGGGCGAATACCATTCGCCTCTACAGATGGTGGTTTCAAATGAGTTAACCACATAATTAAAATCAAAACTCTTGTAGGGAGGGCGAATGCCATTCGCCCCTACAGATGGTGGTTTCAAATGAGTTAACCACATAATTAAAATCAAAACTCTTGTAGGGAGGGCGAATACCATTCGCCCCTACAGATGGTGGTTTCAAAGTCAATTTGCGTAAGTCTTGTACTTATAAATTGTTGGAATAATACATAAACAAAAATCACGTCAATAAAACTATTGTTATTATGCAATCTGATAATAATAAACAGATAAAAAAAAATATTGCTAGTAGAAAATGACCCTGCTATCCGAAGTAAATTTGCTAGTTTTTTAAAAAAATGGGATATATTCTTGAAGTTGCAGAAGATGGTGATACTTGCCTAACATTGCAAGAGATATTTAATCCCGATTTAATTATTTTAGATGTAAATTTACCGGATAATAATATTTATGATTTATCAGTTAGTCTAAAAAAAAAGGTTCCACATTTAATCATAATTATGGTGGCTGCACCCTCAGATAAACTCGATAAAATAAGAGGGTTTTGTGTGGGAGGAGATGACTATTTGATCAAACCATTTAATCTTAATAAATTGAAAGCCAGTATAGAATATTTGTGCAAAATTAAAGAGCATTCAATTTTAAAAATAAACCGTCTGAAAAAACTTCATTCACTATTAGGAATTAATGCACGATTAGGAATAAACTTCTCACACCTGATTAATGAGGGTGAAAAATTAGGCATTTTGAAAAATGAGGTTATTCTATCTGTTGAAGATGACTATGTAAATGCTCGTGTGGTTTTAAAAACTCTGATGAAACGCGGTGGATATTGTACGTTGCATACAGAAAATGTAGAGGAGGTACTACTTTTAGCCGAGTCAGGTATAATTGATATTATCTTAATGGATGTTTCTCTAGCTCGTAGTGTTTATCAGGGTAAAGCTTTTGATGGGATTCAAATTACTCAAATGTTGAAATCTAATCCTAAAACTGCATTAATACCTGTGGTTTTTGTGACTGCTCATGCAATGGCAGGCGATCGAGAATATTTTTTGAAGCAAAGTGGTGCTGATAGTTATATTAGTAAACCAGTAGTAGATCATCAAGGATTTGTGGATGTAGTTAGGACATTTATTAATTCTGCTAAAAAAATAAATAATTCTGAGGAGCGTACAAATAATTTTGTAAATCGTCTAGATTATGATAGTAAAACAAAAGATGAACTTAAAGATGAGCTTAAAAAGGCTGGAAATATAATTAAAGAATTAGAGACAAAGGATGATAAAAATACAAAAAATTGGCTCCAATATAGTGAATCAGATGCACTAGATTTAGTAGAAGAAAACTCTTTATCAGTTGAGGTCTCTAACCAACAAGATATTAGCGACCAAACACATGAAATATATAAAATAATTTGTGCTGATGTAGTTCATAGTCTTAAAGGAGAATTTCTAAATATTGGAGGTTCTAACCAAGAAATTCGCTACTTATCCAATAACTCACCGGAAATTTTAGAGGAATGTGAACTAATTCAAAGAAGTCTTGAATATAGCCAAATTCGTCTACAAAAGTTGATGGATTATCTTAATATAGGTAAGCCACAGATGGAAGCTATTGAGATTGAAAAACTAATAGTTGAAGTTGAGTCTTTGTCTAGAAACAGATTACCTTCAAATATAGATATGGAAGTCAAGATACAAGAAAATATAAAGGGTAAAACTATTCTAGGAAATTCGGATCAAATCAAGAGTATTTTGTTTGAATTAATCGGAAATTCTACAAAGGCATTATATAAACCGGATAGTAAAATCCAAATATTTGCCAGTTATGAAAATGATGGATTAATTACTTTATCTATTAAGGATAATGGCTCTGGTATCAGCGATGATTTAAAAAATAAACTTTTAAAGAAGTTGTAGAAAGTAAAAATGGTTCTGGCATAGGATTGTATCTAAGTAATCGAATCATACATCAAATGGGAGGTGATTTAAAACTAGAATCTTCTGAAAAAGGAACTACTATTACTCTTTTTTAATGAGAATTGAATTGATATAGCGTTTCTCAAATTGGTGAGATACAGTTTTAGATCCCCCCTAACCCCCCTTAGTAAGGGGGGAACTGCTTAAAGGGAGGTTTCAAAGTCCCCCTTTTTAAGGGCTAGGGGGATCGTAAATGTACCTCATCTTGATGAGAAATGCTATTTGTGAGATACAGTTTTAGATCCCCCCTAACCCCCCTTAGTAAGGGGGGAACTGCTTAAAGGGAGATTTCAAAGTCCCCCTTTTTAAGGGGGATTTAGGGGGATCGTAAATCTACCTCATCAAGATGATAAATGCTATAAAATATAGACAAATATATAAATTAAAATCTAACTTTTTGACAAATTTTTATTTTCTTGGAGTTATTAATTATGCTATTGAGAATATTAATTGTAGATGATAATAGAGATACCCTCAAAAGATATGTTAAGTCTTTAAAACGTGGAATCAGATTAGAATCTTTGAATTTTAGTACACCACAGGATTTAGACTCTAAATCGCCCATAGAAATAGAGGAATGTGATTCAGTTATCCCAGCACTTAAAAAACTAAGAACTCAACCGTTTGAAATTCTAATTGTTGATTTGAAAATACCAGGTTCATCTGGAGAAGAAATGGGAGGATTAGAATTAATAGATGAGTCAGTAGACCTCGATCCACTTCGTCCTATTATTGTGATCACTGCTTATGGAAATGTAGAATTAGCAAGGCGAACTTTAACCAAAGGTGTGTTTGATTTTATAGAAAAATCTCCCACAGCAGTTGAAGATAAGTTAGTATCAGCAGTTCAAAGAGCGATAGATACTCGTAACGAGAAAATCAGGCGAGTTGGAAACCCTTTTACACCAATGACAGGTTTGGAACCTACTGTTTTTGGCGGCAGAACACAGGAACTCGAATTTTTTGAAGATAAACTCAATAGAGCAATTTATAGTAAATATCGAGAACATTTCCTGATTCTTGGTGATTGGGGAATAGGTAAATCAACATTACTGAGGGAATATAAGAAAATATGTCAAAGTCGTGGGTATATTTCATGTATTGTTCCCATCGAACCCATTCAAGCAGATTCAAATTTACTAGATGTTGCTCGTATCATAGTAGAAGGTATTTTACACGATCTACCTTACCCTGTTGAGCGGTTTCAGAAAGTGCTTGAATTCTTAAGCGCTCTGGAAATTAATATACTAGGAACTGGATTAAAAGTTGAGCGCAACAAGAACAACCAGAACATAATATCACCTAAAGCTTTTTTACGAGACACTCTCAGCAAACTATGGGAAGACATTAAAGAAAAAACCGATGTATTTGTTATCCTGCTTGACGACCTAGAAAATTTGGCAGCAGTTCCAGAGATTTTGATGACATTAAAATCAGCACTAACAGATTCACTTATGGAAACTAAAATTCTAGTAGGTTTGGCATCAACTTCCACAAATTGGGTAGAGATAACATCTGTCCAAAAACACCATCCCGTCTCTAGATACTTTTTGTCTAGAGTCGAACTGACATCCTTAACTGAAAAAGAAGTTCAAGAAACCATCCGAGAGTCTCTTGCTGGAACAGGAGTTTCATTCAGTCAAGAAGTCATGCAGAATATATTAAAATATTCTGGCGGACATCCATTCGAGATGCAATTACTCTGCTATCACCTTTTCAGTAATCATCTGTCAAGATATGTAGAAATTGACATTTGGGAGAAAGCTTTGCAAGCAACTGTCAGGGATGTGGGAAATGCTATTTTTGAAAAGTGGTGTTCTGACCTCAGTGTTGATGAGGCAAAAGTTCTGAGAGTGCTTGCAGAAAATGATAATTCTGTAACACTTGAAAAGCTAACTGCTACTTTTGAGGTAGAAAACTTGATGATTCCTATGAAGTATTCAGTTGAAGAAGTATTGAAAAGTCTTTTGCAACGAAAGCTCATCGATAGAGATATTTATGGTAATTATGTAGTCAAGGATCGGATGTTTTGTACTTACCTGATTACTCATCTAAATTACCCCTTAGTCTAGAGGGGAGTAGGATGGCATTTTCTATTATCTGGAATTAGGCAAACTATTGAATTATACACCATCTGTAGGGTATGATGCAAGCCCCCCTAACCCCCCAATTTTGGGGGGAATAAAACTCTAAAAATTCCTCAATTTTGGGGGGGAATAAAACTCTAAAAATCCCTCAATTTTGGGGGGAATAAAACTCTAAAAGTCCCTCAATTTTGGAGGATTTAGGGGGCTTGACCAGAACTAAACAATCACGCATTCATACTTCAAATGATTTTGCCCCCCTAGCCCCCCAATTTTGGGGGGAATAAAACTCTAAAAGTCCCCCAATCTTGGGGGATTTAGGGGGCTTGAGATGATCCTATTTCGGGGCTTTACCAGAACTAAACAATCACGCATTCATACTTCAAATGATTTTGCCCCCTAGCCCCCCAATTTTGGGGGAATAAAACTCTAAAAGTCCCCCAATCTTGGGGGATTTAGGGGGCTTTACCAGAACTAAACAATCACGCATTCATACTTCAAATGATTTTGCCCCCTAGCCCCCAATTTTGGGGGGAATAAAATTCTAAAAGTCCCCCAATCTTGGGGGATTTAGGGGGCTTTACCACGCATATTCACACTTCAATTGAGCAACTCCATCACCTGGCGTGGCTGATTCCGGGTATGATGCAAGCCCCCCTAGCACCCCAAATTTGGGGGGAATAAAACTCTAAAAGTCCCCCAGGATTGGGGGATTTAGGGGGCTGTTTCATGGCTATTATTTGTCTCGTAGCGATCGCTAATTTCTAACCCAAAATTCTCTAAAATAAACTTAACCAAAACTTAACATTAATATAGGATAATCGATCAACGGACAAATCTGTCTCTGAAAAAACACAAAACTAATAGCTGATAGCTGATGGCTGATAGCTTAAATAACTGACAACTACTAATACTTCCAGAGAAAAGAACCCTATGGACCGACGTAAATTTGTTCAAAATTCATCTCTATTTGCTCTATCCTTAGCCGGAGCAAAATTAGCTAATTTAACTTTCTCACCCCAAACATTAGCTCAGGTAAAAGTACTAAAATTTGGCATTATTTCCACTGAATCTCAAAGTAATCAAAGACCAATTTGGGAACCATTTATCAAAGCACTTTCTGATTCTATTGGTTTACCAGTTAAAGCATTTTATGTGACTCAATATGTAGCAGTAATTGAAGCCATGCGAACTGGGGATGTCCACCTAGCTTGGTATGGAGGAAAATCCTATATTGAAGCAGCAGCACGTGCTAAAGCTGAAGCATTTGCCCAGGTAGTAGATACAGAAGGTGGTAAAGGTTATTACTCTCATTTAATTACTAACAAAGATAATCCTATAGTTGCTCAAGCTAAAGCAATGGGAGGCGATAAATATGTGATTAAAAATGCAAGTAATTTAACTTTTGCTTTTAATGACCCGAACTCTACATCCGGTTTTTTAGTACCGAGTTACTATGTTTTTGCTCAAAACGGAGTTGACCCCAAAAAAGCATTTAAACGCTTAATTTTTTCCGGCAGTCACGAAGCAACAGCTTTAGCAATAGCCAATAATCAAGTAGATGTAGCTACTAATAATAATGAAGCTTTAGACCGACTCCAAAAAACAAATCCAAAAGCAAGAGCTAATATAGAAACTATCTGGACTTCTACTTTAATTCCTAGTGACCCAATTGCTTATCGTCAAGATTTACCAGCAGATTTAAAACAGAAAATTCGCAACTTTTTCTATAACTATAAAGAAGCAAAAGTTCTCGAACCTCATGGTTGGTCTGGCTTCGCTCAAGCAAATGATAAAATCTGGAATCCAGTTCGGGAATTAGACCTAGCTAAAAAGATTTTAGAGTTGGAAAATAAGGAAAATATGAGTGCTGAGGATAAACAAAAATTAGAGGCATTTCGCCAAGAATTAAAGGCTATAAAAAGTAATTAAATAACAAAAGTAAAACAGGATTTACAGATGATAAGTAAGTAGCTCTAATTAAACGTTAAAAAAATTGTAGGGGCGGGTTTAGCCGAAAGCTTTAATATTTTCAATTTAGTCCTAAAAACCCGCCCCAAACTTGTTGGGTTTATTTATGCTTACCTACTTAATCTTAATCATAAATCTGCTATATCACCAGAAGTCTCCATAGTTAGGGTTTGCTGAAAAAGTCTTTTTCAGGAGCAGGGAAGTAGGGTAGTAGGCAGAAATAATTAATGATTTCTGTACAATAATTAATTTTATTTTGTATTATTGGAGATGTCTATCAGACATCTTTGTGACATACTCCCACACTAACCTGACGGTATAGTGTGAGCTTCTCGTTTCACAGTCCCGGTATCCCGTCGGACTCCACGAGCTTTAAAAACGGGATGCCCCACCGCTCTTTTTGCACATAAAAAACTGCTCACCTAGTTCCGCAATAAGATTTTACGTTTTCCCACGGTTGACTAGGAATTCGGGCAAACAACCCCATATCCTATTAAATTTTCATGGTTCATTACTGACGGCGATTAGCTCAAACCAGCATAATTCGATGATAACATAAAAATTTGTAAATTAATGGGACATCTCCTCCCATTAATTTACCGCCGATTCATCTCACGTCAAATCACAGATTATGACGTGAGGCTCAAGAGCGATTTAGCTAAGAGGATATCTGAAAAGTTGTTTACAGCGTTTTTCAAATTGATCAACCACATCTTCACAAGCAAAACCTTGTAGAGACGTTCCATAGAACGTCCCTACTGTGGTCTACCCAAATGAAAACCGCTGTAATACTGAATTTTGCCCCCCGAACCCCCAATTCTGGGGGGAAAAAAAATCCATTAGCTGGTAAAAGTCCCCCAAAATTGGGGGATGCGCGGGGGCGAGTGATGTAGCAAATGAGACTTCTCAGACAACCTCTAAATTCTCTTCCCTCCTGACTCCTGACTCCTAATCAAACACTATCAGTCACACTACTAAAATTAAACGCCTTTACTCTTAGTCCAGGCAAAACACTATCACCATAACGTTGTACTTGACTAACCGCATCCACATCCCGCAACATATCCGGCAAAACCTGATTAAACCGCAAATTTTTAATCGGATAAGCAATCTTACCATCCTCAATCCAAAAAGTACCATCCCGTGTCATACCAGTCATCTCCAATGTCCGAGGATTAACATAACGCACATACCACGAACGATTTACCAAAACAGCTCTTTCCGTCTGGGCAATTAAATCAGCCAAACTTTGTTCAGAACCCTCCATTACCACTGGAAACATATAACCCGTGGGTTGCTTACCCTTTTGTGTTGCCCAATAACGACTATAAGATAAAGTCTGTGGTACACCATCCTTAATCACTTCCAGATAATGATTACTCAACCCATCATTAGAGAAAGTCTCCAACTGCAACAAAGGATGTCCTGGATAGCGCTGCATCTGCACTAAAGGACTAAACATTTTTTCCCCAACTCGGTTGCCCACTGGTTTACCTGTTTCATCAGTGCGCGACATAAACGATCGCCCCTCATCTGCCGCCCGTGCATCTAAATTAAATATTAGCCAAATTAATAGATCGGCTAAAGCTGCCCCACTGAAAATCACAGGATAAACACCAGGACTAATTTCTCTAGGTTGGCGAGATGCAAAAGCACGGTTTATCAATTCCTCCGTTAGAGTTTCAGTAGGTAGTTGGTTTATTCCCCAGGCAGTGCTACGACTCCAACTAGAGCCATTTTCAATTCTTGCCGTAAAACTAAAATCTGCTCTTGTATATTTACTATAGGCGCGTAACCCAACTGAGTTAGCGATCGCCCCTAAAAATGTATCTGTACTCAGAGTTCCGGAGCCATCAACTCCTGCATTGGCACTCATAGCACATACTTGTTGTACTATTTTTCCTCGCTCTAGTGGGGAGATAGTAGCAGTCAACTCATCAAAAGCGGGAGTACGTTTTTCATATTCTTGAGGTTCCAGTAGTGGTACCCATTCTGGGTCTTGTGGAGCAATGCGGGCGAGTTCCTCCGAACTGCGAATAGTAGCTGTAATGGCATCCGAGTCTAATTCTGTAGTGGAGGCAGTGGCGCTGCGAGTTCCGAAATAACTGGTAATATTGAGTTCAAATTTTGTTTTAGTAATATTCTGACTAATTTGATTTTCTGAGTAGCGACTTAGGGATGATTCGTCATTGTTCAGAGTGACGACAATACCCTCTGCCTCAGATTTTTTTACAGTTGTTTCTAATAAGGATAAAGCTTCGTCTTCACTAAGAAGATTTGGTTTAATGGCTGTGGTCATTTCAGTTATCAGTTAACAGTTATCAGTTATCAGTTCAGGACTTACGCAAAATAACCATATCCAGTAGGGGCGTTTGCGGAGCATTCCGTTAGGAAATGGCATTCGCCCTTACAAGTAGCGTATATTTTCACATTATGCGTAATTCCTGTAGTTATTATTAGGACTTACGCAGTACAACATATTTCCGTCATTGCGATCCACAGGGTTTGCGGAGCATTCCGGAACAGAAAGCAATCTCAAATCCTAACTTTTCGCACCTTATGCGTAACTTCTAATTATATCAAATCCCCTTAATTAGGTCAGGACTTACGTAGAGACTCTAGTTATAGGGAGGGCGAATACCATTCGCCCCTACATATGGTGGTTTAAAAGTCAATTTGCGGAAGTCCTGTAGGTATCAAAAATGTTCCATTTTCCCTACTCCTGTACTCCCCATGAGGAAACGGAGACACGGGAACGCGGTGACACGGTGACATCCCCTCTCCGCGTCTGGGCGTTGCTAATTATGGGTATGATGCAGAGCTAGCCGAGCAAGCCAAAATTGGGGGGAATAAAACTCTAAAAGTCCCCCGCGATCCCCCTCCCGTCCCCCTTGGAAAGGGGGAAGCCAGATGTTGCTGCGCTTTTTGTTGAACGGGGGATTTAGGGGGCGTGGACCAGAAGCAAACAATCGCGCATTCATACTTCAATTCAGCAACGCCCGCGTCTGGTGTGTCTCCCCCTCTCCGTGTCCTCAAAAAACCTTACTATCCAACTTTGTAGTAATACCTCTATTCTTTGTCTGGATTGATTTATATAGGTTGTCGATTTCTAAAAACTGAAGTATAATTGTAATATAAAAGGCACTCACCTGAATTAGCTATTTCATAGAGTGCCTGGGTCAAAAAATTAAGTCATAAGAGGATTATATCATGGTTAGTTATGTTGGTATTCAACCCAATCATTTTCCCAATGAAATAATTTCAGAAATTCAGCCATTAGTACCATTAGAAATTAAAATTGAATGTCTAAAAACTGTTGGGGTTAGTAATACTCCCCAAATAATTTATAGAACATCAAAAGGACGGTGCAGCACTTTTTTATCTAAAGCTCAATTTCTCAATTGTTTACTCTGTTTTTTGCAAATTAAACAGCGTAATATAGGTAAAATAAAAAGTTATAATTTTCAGCATTCTGGCATAAATATTAATACTGAAAATGGCAAGTATTTGATTGTTTATCCAGAAATTCATGCTTTTCTAGAACGATATAATCGGGCAGCATTAGAAAAGTTAGAAGTCGAATTAACTGGTATTAGTGCTGTAGTTAGAAATCCGATGAAAGGAACCGTTGCTGAAGTGAATAATACTGGTTGTACTTGTGCCGATATGATTTATCGTCGCACAATTTGCAAACATCAAATTGCAACTCAGTTACATCTACAGTCAAATGGATGGGGCTAACTACTGAAGCCGAATAATTGGACAAAGTTGGACAAATGTTAAGAAGTATTAAAAATATGCTGATTACCTGCTATAATACATTATAATATTCCTTAAAACAACTACCTAAAAACTTTATTTTCTTTCTATGGCTTACCAGTTAAAATGCAATCAATCAAGACCAAATTAAAAGTTAACAATTACCAAAAAACAATACTTGCTAAACACGCAGGTGTAGCCCGTCATGCTTATAACTGGGGATTAGCAACCTGTATAAAAGAGTACGAAGAAACTAAAAAACGCCCAAGCGCCATCACCCTCCATAAACGTTTAGTAGCTGAAGTCAAATCAGTTAATCCTTGGTATTATGAGGTGTCTAAATGTGCCCCACAACAAGCATTAAGAGATTTAGAAAGGGCATTTAAAAACTTTCTAACTATTCCGAGCCGTGGATTCCCAAAATTCAAGAAAAAGGTAGAAAAGACAATTTTTATTTAGAAGGTAGTATTAAGATTATTCAAGGGAACTACATACAATTACCCAGAATAGGAGTAGTAAAAACATACGAAATCTTACCGAATTGCAGAGTAAAAAATGTCAGAATATCAAAAAAAGCAGATAGTTGGTACATCAGTTTTAAATATGATATTGAACCAGCTCCAACAGAAAAAGTTGAAGAAACTATTGGTGTAGACATAGGCATAAATACATTAGCAACCTGTTCTGATGGTAGTAAATTTGCCAATGTCAAAGCCTACAGACAAGCAAAAAAACAATTAGTTCGTCATCAACGTGCAGTCAGTAAAAAAGTTATTGGCTCCAAAAACAGACGCAAAGCAGTAAAAAAACTAGCAAAAGTCCACAAAAAAGTAGCCGATATCAGAGTAGACGCTCTACATAAACTCACTTCATGGTTAGCTAAAAACCACAGCACCATAGTAATTGAGGATTTGAATGTAAGTGGAATGCTCAAAAACCATAAACTAGCAAGTGCCATAGCAGACTGTGGTTTTTATGAATTTAAACGTCAACTTACATACAAATGTGAATGGTACGGCAGTGAATTAGTCATAGCTGATAGATTTTATCCAAGTTCTCAAATATGTTCAAACTGTGGGCATCAACAGAAAATGCCGTTACACTTGAGAACTTATGAGTGTAGTGAATGCAGTTTTAAAACTGATAGAGATTTGAATGCTGCTATCAACCTGAAAAACTATGTGTATCAGTAGCTTGAGTTCCAAGCGAATTTAAGCCTGTGGAGAAGATAAGTTGCAGACTGCGGTCAGTGGTCTTCTGTGAAGCAGGAAGCTAACTCCAAAGCTTATGTAATCACGCATGGGTAAGTTTGGGTAAGTTTAGTAGAACGGTTCCTTGACAGAATATTTACAACAAAATAATGTAGGGAAAAAGTGGGAGGAAAAATTATTAGCTATGGCTGAAGTTGCAAAATCAGATTTAGGATTGTAAGTATGATTTACCTAGCTGAACGGATACAAAATTATAGATGCAGATTCCCACGTTAACTTAAGTCGTTTAATTTTAGGAGGGGTAAAAGATCCCTTCTAAGAGGTTGTCTGAGAAGTCCCATTTGCTACATCTAAGCCCCCTAAATCCCCCAAAATTGGGGGACTTTTAGAAGCAAATTGACTCTTGTTCCCCCAAAGTTGGGGGCTAGGGGGCAAAATTCAGTATCAAAAACGTTTCAGATATCCTCTAAAAAGCTGAACGCTGATTGCTGAACTGCTGTTTGCGGAGCAAAACGTTTCTAAGACACAGCAAAACCTGTATATTTGCGTTTATAGGGTGCGTGAAAAGCTAGAACAATATCTGATGGTGGCACTCCCAAATCTACCAATTCACTAGCAATACCAATTTTTGTACCATCATGTTGTATCCAGATTTTTTCATTTTTAATATCTATTTGTAAAACACAACCCCGTACTCTTCTATTACCATGCCAACCTACATTTATAAGTTGATAATGGTCCCGTTCTTCATCAAAAACAACTTGAACTTCTATATCTCCATAAGATGGTTTATATTGACTATAGTCGGTAATAATACTTTTGATATTTGCTCGATATTTAGCTAATTTTTCCATTGCACAATTACCTCCCTATTGGGATCGTATATGATTAATTTTATTTGATTTTCTTCAACAACTATTTGAGCAAATATAAGAGTGAAAAAACTTTCATAAGTATCTTCAGACACAGCTAGATAGAGAGTTCTTTCTGGTTGACTTCTCCTTAATACTGTACGGTAGTTAATAAATTGCCCCAAAGCATTATGAAATTCATAAATTAGGGATTGTCGAACAAAACTTTTGATTTCAACAGCAATTTTTTTTCCATCTTTTTCTGCACCAACAAGTTTTTCTGCACCCAAATCGACATACATATCAACTCCTCCGAATTCTAAAAAAAGAGGGTCATCAGTTATCGTCCAACTTTCTTTGATTAAGGCGTTTTTGACAACATCATGAAAAATGTCTTTTGCGGGCATAATTATATATTAATACTTGACAATTATTTGATACTATTATAAATATTTTCGTCTTCTCTGGTAAGCTTTATACTTCTCCAATTTTGTGAATTTAACTAATATTAAAAATCTTAACTCTTAAATCTTTATTCCAATAATTTTTAAGTAGTAGCGAACTGACACATTGATAAAATGGTTAATTGTGCGTTATGATAGCGGTCTAAAGCACCCTACTGGACTACAGTCAAAACTGCAGGTAGGATTTTTAGAATCTGGTTGTGGTTGGTTGCCCTATTGGTTATGGTGGTTGGACAAAGAATACAAAAATTTACATTAAAAAGTCAAAAATATGATATAACTTATATCATAATATTAATCATCAGCCAGATGTGGTAAAAAATGTTGTTGAGTTTAAGGAAAAGTTATAAGTTTTAAGCTAGAGATAGCGAGAACTTATAACAGTTCGCTGAAATGACTGGTCTTTTTTGATGATTAAATAACAATTTGAGGAGGTATTAAACAATTAATAATTAATAATTAATAATTAATAATTAATAATTACCTCTCCCTAAAAGGAAGAGGATTGAATAAACGGAAATTTTTTTCTTGTTTCTCCTTTAAAGGAGAGGCTTTAAACCTTAATTATTCGGTAAGATTTATGATGCCTTTCGATTTAGATAGTACCAATAATCAAAAATTACCTGGATATGAAGTTCTATCCCCAAATTTATCTCAGGGGGAAAATTTTCAATACCAAATTCTTTTAGTGGAAGAAGATGATAACTCTCATCTCGGAATCAAAACAACAGTATATACAGGAACTAAAAAATATTTAAAGGAAAAGTTGCCAGGAATAGGAAATGAAAAAATAGACAATTTTCCCCATGAGGGAT
The DNA here is from genome assembly GCF_014132355.1 of Okeania sp. KiyG1. Taxonomy (GTDB): domain Bacteria; phylum Cyanobacteriota; class Cyanobacteriia; order Cyanobacteriales; family Microcoleaceae; genus Okeania. The sequence goes on along the minus strand of NZ_BLZO01000092.1, from coordinate 2,325 downwards.
TAGATATGAAGGCAGTGATGAAGTTTAAGAAAAAAAGCATAGATGATAAGATGTTCATCAATCAATATCATGCTTTGCGGAGGCTTCTGGCAGCTAGAAAATTATCTCAATTGATTGCTGAGACATGGCTCAGGGACGATCAAATAGAGGCTACCATTGATGAAAAAAAATCATTAGTAGACCCTACAATTAGTAGTAACCAAGAGACTGAAATAAAGGAAGAGAAAGTATTAACATTAAAGATTATTAGGAAACTATTTCTGAGTGCTAATAGACCGCCAGATCGTACTAAGTCTGAATCTTCAGCAACTAAATCTGACCGTCAAATGATTATCAAGAAAAATCAAGAAAGTTGGCGAAATATCTGTTTGAATTTGTTGTTTTGTGGACAAGCTTATTACAAAAAAGGCGATCGATATATAGAAGTATTAAAGAGTCCCATTATGTCTACTTATGAAGCGTCTTGTTTATTCAGTTTCCAGGTAGTTTGGAACAGCTTTGTAGGGACTATGGAAGATATTAAGCAGGTAGGAAAGAATGAACCCCCTTTCTACAGAGTGTTTATTCCTTACCCTCAACGTCCTAATGTAACAGAAAAGGCAGATTGCGATGAGGATGGAGTATTCCAACCTATACTAACTGCCGATATAATCAAAAATTGGGCATATTCACAAGATATAGTACGGAAACCAAAATCAACAGAATTCCCATTTGCAAAGAAAAAGTGGAACTCAAAAGACGGTATCCATATAGAATATGTTTTACCACCCTATCCTTATTTACCACCGACTTGTACTTGCTAAATTAAGCCTTAAAAAAATTAGCCATAAGTAAGCAAAGTGGTAAACTTAACTCGATCGCCTGACGATAATTTTGTCACTATCAATGTTATATTATGGTTAGCCCTTCTGAAGCTTATCTAACTCAGATAATTCAGTTTATCAGCTCTGACAATTTAATATTTGGCTCAGATGATCCAGACATGGATCGTTAGTCATATATTATTAAAAATGCTATGGAGCTTAAGGAAAAGTTATCTCAGGAGATAGTGAACAAGATTGTTTGACATAATCCCAGATGTTTTGATCACTTACAGTAAGTAAGTTAAATTAACTCTGTTTTTAGTTATGTACAGAAATTAAATGATGGAGATTGAACTCAAGCATCATTTTGTAATTGTGCAATGCCAAGTTTTCAACTTACTTTTAGTTTATGATTCCACAAAAATTTTAGCAGGTAGTAATATTTATGATTCCCTTCATTTTAACTAATCATCAAAAATTTTCTTGCGTCCCCAATAAGGATAAAAATCAAAATCAAGCATATCAAAATCAAAATGAAGATATGCAATATCAGATCCTTATAGTTGAATATGTTGAATGTTCAAAAAGTAATGACGTTAATCAAAAAATAAAGACAACAGTATATACAGGTACCCAAAAATTCTTAAAAGAAAAATTACCAGAGCTAGGAGAAGATATAGACTATTTGCCTAGTGAGGGAGTAGATATGGATGAAATAATGCCCTGGCCAACATCTCCGAAAGCAAATGATAGTTTTATGAATCAGTACTTTACTATACGAAGACTTCTTCAATCAAGAAAACTATCTCAATTGATTTCCAAGACGTGGCAAACAGAAGAAGACATACAAAAATTTTGGCAAGACAAGACAATATTAGAGGATGAGGACAAAAGTGTACAAGCAGTGGCACGAAATGCCATCATCTTCAATGAAAATCTACAAAATAACATTATCACAAAATTGTTTCTTAGCCCTAATAGATTGCCAGACCATCAGGAATGGCAAAATTACCATGCATCTAGCACTTTGGAACAGCAGACGATTATCATGCCATATCAAGAAAATTGGCGAAGTATCTGTTTGAATCTCTTGTTCTGTGGACAAGCTTATTCTCTAGTTGATGGTAGTTATAGAAGAGTATTAAATCCTATTTTGTCTACTTATGAAGCATCTTGTTTGTACAGTTTTGAGATAGTTTGGGATAAGTTTATAGGTACTATAGAAGAGATTCAGAAGGCAGGTCAAGATAAACCTAATCCCCCTTACTACAAAGTATCAATTCCTTATCCTCCACGCCCTAATATTGAAAAAGAAGATGAAGAAAAAGAGGGATTACTACCTACTGAAGAAATGATCACAAAGTGGGTAAATGCAGAAGATTTATCACCAGATGATGAAAAATTGCCATTTGCTAACGAAAAATGGAATCCACAGACGGGAATAGATATCAAATATGTTACTCCTCCTTATCCTTATTTACCAATGAGTTGTGCTAGTTAAATCAAGCCTCATTGAAAAAAT